>CAJJKI010000001.1 GCA_905188025.1 uncultured Eubacteriales bacterium
ATTAAATTATTTGAAATAACTTGTAAATCTCCCCAAGATAAACTTTATATACCCCATGATAAATATGGTAATAGTTCTTATAATTTTGTTAATAAAGTAGGTACTAATGATAATCATCTTATTACCTGTTATACTATGCCTTTTATTCGTGGAGAAAAGTTATCTCGTTATAATTTTAATGAATTATCTATATCTACTCTTCTATATTTTATTAGTATATTTTTAGATGATACTAATAAAATATCTAATAATGGTATATTTGCATATGATAATTTTATTAGTAACATAATGATTAATAGTACTGGTTTTCACTGTATAGATCCTATAGATTTTACTCTTATGGATAAAGATCCATCTTTTATAGAATCAGAAAATATTAAAGTATTCTTTAATAATTTCTGGGATTATTTATTTAATGATGATCTTCGTTCTTTCTGTAATATTCATCATTTAGAAAAAGAATTTCTCTATACTGATCCTATAGGTTTCTTTATTGAATTAACTAATATTGTATCTAATATATATAATAAGGAAATAACTTCTGTTAAAGAAATAAAAATACTAACAAAAAGAAGATAAACTTCAAACTGTTTATCTTCTTTTTTCTTTTCCTTTCACGATTAAATTATCTTTGTTTTAATCGTAAAAGGAAAACTATTTTTAAAACAAATCATTATATATCTCTAAATAACTATTAATATATTTAATTTTTATTCCTTTAAGTACTTCTCTAGGTATATCTTGTAAATCTTCTTTATTATCAATAGGTATATATATTGTTTTAATATTATTATTAATAGCAGCCAATACTTTCTCTTTAATACCTCCTACTGGTAATACTTTACCTCTCAAAGTAATCTCTCCAGTCATACTAATAGAGCTATCTATTGGAATCTTTTTAATTAAACTAATTATTGCACTAATTACTGCTACTCCAGCAGAAGGCCCATCTTTAGGTATACCCCCATTTTCAAAATGTATATGAAAATCATTCTTAATAAATATACTACTATCTATATCCATTAATTTATCATTTCCTTTAATATAACTAACAGCTACATATCCACTCTCTTTAATAGAGTCTCCTAGCATCCCAGTAAATATTAAATTCCCATCACCTGAATATCTTAATACTGATATCTTTTGTACACATCCTCCATATGGAGTATATCCTAAAGCATTAACTACTCCTACATAACTTTCCTTCTCATTAGCTAATTCTCTATACTTATAATTACCTAAATACTTCTTAATATCGATCCTATCTTCACATTCTCCCTGTATAAGTACCTTTCTAAATATCTTATCAAAGCATCTTTCTAACTGTCTAACTCCAGATTCTCTAGTATAATTAAATATAATATTCTTAATATTACTACTACTAAAATTAATCTTTATCCCATATTCCCCTTCTAACTTAGGAATAATATAACTATTAGCAATACTCTCTTTCTCATTAATAGTATAACTAGACAGATCAATTATCTCTAATCTATCTCTTAATGCTTCCGGTATCATACTCTCATCATTACCTGTAAGTATAAACATAACTTTAGATAGATCATATTCCAACTCTATATAATTATCACAAAACATTCTATTCTGTTCTTTATCAAGTACATCTAATAAAGCCGAAGCCGGATCACCCTTATAATCTTTAGTTAATTTATCTATCTCATCAATTAAGAATACTGGATTATTAACTCCAACTCTCTTAAGTCCCTGTATAATTCTACCAGGACTAGCCCCTATATAAGTTCTTCTATGTCCTACTATCTCTCCCTCATCATGTACTCCTCCTACACTAATCTTAACAAACTTTCTACCCAAAGCCTTAGCTATAGACTTAGCAAGTGTTGTCTTACCAACACCTGGAGGCCCTATCAAACATAATATAGGACTCTTATCTAACTTCCTCTTCTCATTAACTGCTATATATTCAATAATTCTCTCTTTAACAGACTGTAATCCAAAATGAGTCTCATTAAGACTATTCATAACTTTATCTATATCACTTATATCTTTAGTATATTTATTCCAAGGTAAACTAACTACCCATTCAATATAATTTCTAATAATAGATAATTCAGGACTAGTCGGAGCAGTTAATTCATATCTATTCATCTCTTCTTCTAGTCTCTCACTAACATAATCAGGATATTCTTCCCTCTTAATCCTATCTTCCAATTTCTCTATATCATTATCTTTAATATCTACTTCATTAATCTCTTCTTTAATTAACTTAATCTTCTCTTTAAGTATATAATTCTTCTGATCTTCATCAAGCTTATTCTTAAGATTCTCTTCTATCTCATTCTCAAGCTTTACTGTCTCCATCTCTCTATTTAAATCTTCTAATATATATTTAATTCTATTCATTGGATTAGGCATATCTATATACTTAATTTTCTCTTTATAATCTATTGGCAATTCAGCTACTATTATATCAGATAATCTAGCTAAACTATTAACCCCATTAATTCTCCCTAATACATTATTAGATATATATGAAGATATTTCTATATAATCATTAAGATCTTTAAGTAATATTCTTCTTAATGCATTAGCTTCTAATTCATTATAATCATATTCTTTAGTAGGTATAACAAAAGCTTCATAAGTATTATCATCATTCTCTATATAATTAAGTACTTCTACTCTATCTATTCCTACTACTACTAATCTAATTATCCCATTAGGAAGTTCTAGTTTTGTTTTAACTTTTCCTAACACTCCCATCTTAGGTAATTTTCTAGTATTAGGTCTTTCTTCCACTGTATCATTTAAATTAATAAATAAAATATGATTATCATGGTGTCTTTCACTAATATCTAATATTCTTTTTTCAAGTTCAGATGATACTTCTATTCTAAGTTCATTATATGGAAGTAATACTACATCTCTTAAAAAAAGTATTGGTAAATTAGTTTCCACCATCATAATCACCTACTTTCAAAAACAAAGTAACTGTTATTATTAAATATATTTATATTTTATAATAACTGTCACTTCCTTCTTCTTGACTAACTATTTTAATCAATTTTATCTATATATCAATAGATTTGACACATTTTTTACAGACTTTTTTTACCATCCAAATATTCCCATAAAATAATTCTTGACTTCTCTTTATTTATTCTCTATAATAAGTAAATGTAGTGTAATTATCGCCAAAGATAATTACTTTTTTTCTTGTAAAATTATCTTATTAATTATATAATAAATATATAAGAAAAGGATTGATAACTATGTATTTTAAAGATAAAGAAAACACTAATATTGATAATGAATTTAATAATCATAAATTTAAATTTAATCTCCCTCATATTAATCTAAATAATAAAAATATTCTTCTTATCATTATCGGTGTTATCCTCCTAGTATTTGGAATAATCTTTCTAATCACTCTAAATACTAAGAATAAAGTTAATTACTTTCTCTCTATAAATGGCGATGAACTAATCACTATCTATAAAAATAATGAATATATTGAGCCCGGTTACACAGCTAGAGATAATAAAGGTAATGATCTCACAAAAGAAGTCATTATCGATAGTAATCTAGATACCACCACTACTGGAGATTATGAAATAATCTACACTTTCCATGATAAATCATTAAAAAGATATATCACTGTAACTGATAAACCAGTCGGTGCTACTTATATCTATCTAAAAGGATCTAACACTATCTATCTAAATATAAATGATAAGTACATTGAACCTGGTTACCTAGTAATAGACTCCATTGATAGTAGTCTTACTGATAAAGTAACTGTCTATAATAAAATAGATACCAGCAAAAAAGGTACCTATCAAATAGTATACACCGTAACTAATTCTACCGGAATCACTACCAGTGCAAAGAGAACTGTAATCGTAATGGATGGTAACATTTCCCTATCATTAGATAACGAAGGCTACACCAATAAAGAAGTAGGTATAAATATCTATATCATGGATAACTACTTTGATTATCTCCTCTTACCAGATGGTACAAAAATAAAAGATAAATCATATACATATAAAGTTACTAGTAACGGAGAATATAAATTTATTAGTTACAATAAAACCGGTAAAGGAACTGAATCCACTATAACTGTATCTAATATTGATAAAGAAGGCCCAACCGGATCATGCTCTGGATCATATGGTAATGGCAAAAGTACTATTACCATAAGTGCACAAGATAAAGCTGGTATCAGTAAATATAACTTTAACGGAACTAACTATACTAGTAATACTATTACTGTAAATAAAGAATATAATAGTGTCACTATAACCGTATATGATAAACTAGGTAACAGTAGTGATATCACATGTAAATTAACTAAAAAAACTACTCCCACCCCATCATCTACTAGTAGTTCATCTAGTTCATCAAAATCATCATCTAGTAAACCATCTTCTAGTGGAAGCGCTCCATCAGGTAATACTAATATCAATGGAGAAATGTATACTGTTACTGACACTATCGGTCTAGGTTATTACATAGGATCAGATAAAAAACAATTCTCATACTACTTATATGTACCAAAGAATCTTAAAAGTAATATGCCCCTAGTATTATATCTAAGTGGTAAAGGAGAACTAGGTAATGACTATGTAGTTAAAAGTCATAATAATTATCTAGGTATTAAAAGTAGCCCTTTAAATGATGTAAGAAAACATGGTAAAAAATTCAATGCTATCATCCTAGTACCTCAAGTACCACAAGGACAAACTGTATATGGCTATGATAAAAGTATACTTGAATTAATCAGCCTCATTTCAAAATCTTACAGTATCAACAAAAATAAAATATCTATAGCTGGCTTATCTCATGGTTGCTATGGAACTCTATCATTTGTTAATGGTCATCAAAACTATTTCTCAGCAGCCGTTCTAATGGGCTGTAAATGTGATAGCAAATATGTCTCTCCATTCACCACTCTTCCCGTATGGGCAATCACTGGAGCTGGTGAAGGATCAGGTAACGGTACTGGAAGCTTTGCTTGGTTCGCAAAACAAATAAATGCTGCCGGAGGAAATGCTAAAGCAAATACTCTAGATGGTAAACCACACAATATCGTTACTGATAATTATTCCGTATTTAGAGATGATAATTTCAATCTAATCAACTGGATGATTAGTCAAACCAAAAAATAAAATACAAAACATAAAAAATAGTATGGTTATATCATACTATTTTTCTTATCCTCTTCCACACTAAATTTTATTGTTTTGTTTTGTAAAATCAATCATTAAATAATTCTTAACTTTACTCCACACTAAACTTATATAGAACAAAAAAAGACTTCACCAAAATGAAGCCTTTTCATATATCTATCCTAATACAAATGGATCAGAAGAAGTTCCACTACCTGATGCTATTGTTACAGTTCTCTTTAAATATAATGAAGGAGCTACTGCAAATGATACTGAATTAGCTGTATCAGCTTCAACATTACCAGGATAAGATACACCACTAATAGTAGTAGATCCTCTATATGCTAATACTGTAGAAGTACTATTACCACCCATAAACCAGTAGAAAGTACCATAAAACATTCTATATATCCAGTTTAAATCTGTACTAGTTCTATTATTATAAGCACAGTTTCTTCCATATAATCCATAATATCTTATCTTACAACTAGATGAAGTATAACTAGCTGTAGCATAACCATAATCACTTGGATACAATATTCCAATATAACCAGTATTAGCTGTACCATTACGTTCAGCCGCATATGCTTCAGTAGTCATCATATCAATCGTAACACTATTACTAAAATACCATGTCTCACTATCTACCATCGCCTTAGCAGCTGTACCTAAATTACTATAATAAGTATCCAGTGTTGATTTAACTAACGAAGTAGACCAAGTAGAAGCATTAGAAGTTTGATTACTAAATTTCATTGTTCCAATAGAACTATTTCTAACTATCTTTATCTTATTTGTGCCATTTATATTAAATACTCCTACAATACGCCATAACTCACCATTAAATGATACATAGTTATTAACATAGCCCCCTTGATACCTATAATCATTACCAATCTTAGTAAGACCAGTAGGCAACTTATCTATAAGATAACTAGATCCACTAGTAACTGAAATAGCTGAAGATTTAACATAACTACTATTTCCTACCTTATCAGTTAATTTAACACATATATAATATGTTCCAGATGAAGGAGTATTAAAACTATAATTAGAGTTAGTAGAAGAAGTATAACCAGTTGTAGGACAACTACTACTTGTTTGAATTAAATATCCATAAGAACTAATTCCACTTCCACTATCACTTGCTGTTACCTTAGCTTCTATTGTTGAATAGTTAAGTGTTGCTGTAACTGATCCTGTAGGAGCTGTATTATCTACATAGAATGGATTACTTACTTTAGTAGTACAAGCACCATCTACCCCACAAGCTTTAGCTATCAAATAATATTTACCAGTTTTTGAACTAATAGAAACTGTAGAGCCACTAGTGAAAGTAGTATTTGGAGTAGCTGAATCACTAGTAGACCAAATATATTTAAATGATGAACTATCTAAATTAGCATTTCCCTTAGTAACTGTAATCGTACTACTAACAGTACCAGCCACATAACTACTATTTCCATTAGTACCAAATGTAATAGATGGTGCTACAATAGCATTCCAGTGAGCATATATTGTAAAATCACTAGCACTTGATACAGTTGTAGTTGAAGATATTTTATTACCACCAATAGCAGCTGTATACCATCCATCAAATGAATATCCATCTCTAGTAGGAATACATAATGTACCATAAGTAGAACCTGTTACTACAGAAGTTGAATAGCATCCACTTCCACCATTATTATTATAAGTTAATTTAACACTATTAGCAGCTAATAAAGTAATCTTTGCTGCTCCACTACCACTCTTTGCATAATTAGGTGTTGGCGTTGATGATACATTAGTAGTACTATATGTTAAAGTAGATGCTGCTGAAGAAGTACTACATTTATAACAGTACATATATTTATCAGTTAATGAAGAGTTTCCTATATAACCAGAGCCGCCTCCAGAAGCTTGAACGTGGTATGAACCTCCACCGCCATAGTAGCCAGAACCGCCTCCAGTAGAAGGTCCCCCGTTAGCACCACCATAACCAAAACCAGCTACAGCATTATTACCATATAGTGATGAATTACAATTACTACATGTAGAAGCATTAATTACATTGTATCCACCAGCAGTCTGTGTTCCTCCAGAACCATAAGAACCCCAACCACCTACACCAGGTGTAACTCCATCTACTCCTTGGTATCCACCACCATTTCCACCATTAGCATTATTTGTGCCTGAAGTAGAATAAAATCCTCCACCGCCAGCACCAGCTACGATTAAAACTGATGAAGTTGAACTACTTAATGTCTTTAATAAACCAGATTTGGTAGCTATATGAGTAGCTCCTCCACCACAACCAAACCATCTTTTATTGTATTGAGCAGAGTTATCATTACCACAACCTCCTCCACCATTGTATCCACCAGCAGTAGAGCCTTGTGTCATTGATGAACCTTCTCCACCAACATTTATATATAAAGTCGTACCTTTAGTTAAAGTAATTGAACCCTTTGAATATCCACCATAACCACCTAAAATATTACTGTGGCCGCCACCTTGAGCTCCCCACACTTCTAGTCTATATTCACCAGTAACAGGAACCACATAACTGTATTCACCAGATGAAGTATATAAATTATCTGAGCCTGTTGCTTTGCTAAATGGTATACCAATACTTCTTAAATATCCTGTATTACCAGCTTTATCTCTTACCTTAACGCATCCATAATATGTTGTACCAGCAGTAAGCCCACTATTATAAGTTTTCGTAGTAGCAGTCTGATTAGTATAAGTAGCCGATTCACAAGTACCACTAGTTAAAGCAAATCCATATGTCGTATTAAGTCCTGAACCATCATCACCCTGACCAGTCAATGATAAAGTAAATTTTTCATTAGCAAAAGCTAACTTTGCATTACCATAAGGAGCTATATTATCAGTCCACTTAGCATATAATTTTTGATTAGCAGTACCAGTAAATTGTGTTGTACTAGTTATTGCTGTTCCTGTACCATTTTCTCCCGTATACCATCCCTTAAAACTATATCCTGGTCTAACCGGAGTAGGCATTATACCATAACTACTTCCATAACTAATTGTTTTACTCTCATCTTTTGATAAATCTACTTTTATCTTATAATTAGTAAATGTTAAATGATTAGCTGTTGTACTCCAAAGACCAACTCTAAATCCAGCACCTGTATTAGCAACATTATTGTCTACTGTCATCTGTCTTGTTGTAACTGTCTCACTACTACTTGGGTAATATCCTTGTATAAAGTTTCTAGGTGTAGTATTTTTTACCGTTACTAATGTTCCAGCACTAGTAGTAGGTCTCATCAAAAATCTTGCATAACCATTATTACCATCATTTGTATAAACATAACTACCTGATATATAAGTAAGCGTTAACGTATAAGTATCCCCTGAAGTGAAACTATATCCATACATTATAGGCAATGTTGCTTCAGTAGCAGTAGCAGTACCATTAAGAGTTAATGTAGAGGCACTATAGTCATAAGTAGCCGTAACCCCACTAGCGGTTCCACTGTTAATACTAAATATATTTCCATCAAAAGTAACTGTATATGCACTAGCAGTAACTGTAATATCTTTAGTAGCATTAGCTTTATAATAATTAGTTCCTTCTGCCTGATTAACTATAACTGAAGAACTACCTACATTATTAGCAGTAATTGTTCCACTAGTGTTACTTGACTTACTAACAGTAATAATATTATTACCACCAGATACAGTTATTGCCCCATCTCCTGTACAATTATAAGCAAATGTACCACTCTTATTACCAGGATATGCTAAAGTAGGTAAATTACTAATCGTACAAGTAGCTTGTATCTTATTAATTGTATATGTCTTTGTAATACTACCAGCATACTTTCCTTTACCAGTAATCGTAACTGTAGCTATACCAGCATTAATATTATTTTCATAAGTTAAAGAATAATTAGTTCCCTCATTAAGAGTAGTACTACCATCCTTTACTGTTACTGTAGGTTTTATCTCATTACCTGTATAATTAAAACTATTACTATTTAAAGTAACTGTAAGTTCACCCATAGGTACAGCATTATTTACTATAATATTTGTCTGCGAAGTTACACCATCTGAATAAAGCAAAGCTCCATTCCTTACTACATTTGCTGGTAACACTACCTCAGTACTTCCATCAGTATAACCTGCTGTTAATGTAAATGTATACTGATATCCATTAGTAATAGCAGTTCTATCTACACTACTACCAAAAGTTAAAATATTATTTGTAAGTTGCATACTACTTGGAGCTATTATCTCATCATAAATACCACTCTCAGCATCTACGCAAGATAATGTAATTGTAATATTTTCTCCTCCAGTAACCATTGTCTTACTAGGTTCACCCCAAGTACATACTGGTTTAGTATTGTCTATTTGACTAGCTGTAATTGTAATTGAATCACTTACTGTATTTCCCGCTGCATCTTTAAACCATACATAATAAGTTCCTGCTGAACTAACTGGATACACTAAATCATATGTTTTACCAATATTATCTGTAATTTGAACCCAATTACTATCACTTACCGTACTACTAGTAGTAACCGCATAAGCAACAATATTTCTAATACTATTCGTAGCAGTAGCATTAATTACTTGTTTATTATTACTAATAGTTGATACTTCAAAATCTTCTGTTATCGTACCATTATTACAAGCTCCATCAAGTGATAAATTAAACTTTCTAGCAGCCGTATCCACTGGTGCTGGAGTAGTTTCTTCTTTATCTAACCATATCCATAAATAATATGTCTTTTTCGTAGTATCAGCAGTTGTTGTATTATTAGATTTCTCACTCTCTAATAAATATACCTTATCACCAACCGTTAAATCTTTAAAGTTACCTTTAGATACTATTCCACTATTACAATTAGTTCCATCAGTAGTCAAAGAATACATAAAATATTTTGAACTAGCTAAATATGTTCCTATTTCATTAACATTTAGCCACATATCTGTATATGCTACACCTTGTCCATTAACTGTTGTAGTAATCTCTTTCTTAATAACATGACTAGCTTTTGTTGAATCAGTACAATCAGTAGGAATAATTGAAGCCGCTGAAGCACTAACTTTATCTACTCCCTGTGCTGAACAACTCAAATTAGGAGCAGCTGTAAATCCTATATTAACTTTCTGTCCCTCTGAAGAATGCCATATATAATAAGCATATGTCCCACCTGTAACAATACCTATAATTAACATAATTGCTATTAATAGTATTCTTATCTTATTTTTCTTCATTTATATCACCCCAATGATACTCTTTACTATCATAATAATACACTAATATAATTATATCAAAACATTACTTTAAAGTAAATAATTTTTAAATCAATTAATAGAAAAAACTCCACTATCACTAGTGAAGTTTATATCTAATCAACTTCTTTACCACTAAGTATTTTAGCAGGACTCTTTCTAATTGTATTAAATACTGGTATTAATCCTACTATTATATTAAATATATACATAAGTATAATACATAGTACCATTATATATATATTCATAACATAATTCTTTCCTATATAACTAATGCTACTAAGTACACTCATACAATAACTCATTATAAGTACTCCTGGTACTGAAGCAAGTGTTGTAATAGCAAATGATTCTGAAGTAAACATTTTATATATATCTAATTTCTTTACTCCAATAGCTCTATATATACCTATCTCTTTAATTCTAGATAAGAATGAAGATCTAACCATAAGTACTATCTCTATCAAAGATATTCCTAACATAATACCTGCTACTATTAAACTAGCATTAACACTATCACGAATACTACTAGTATACATTTCTTTATCACTCTTATATACATCCACTGTCTTAATACCTATATCTTTAAATTCTTCTTCTATCTTCTTCTTATCACTACCATATATCATGATCCCTTTACTATTCTCTATTAAATTATATTTCTTAGTATTCCCACTAACAAAATAACTATTAATATCATCTTCAGATTTATAGTATCCAACTACTTTTAATTTCTTATCATTAACTTTTAAATCTATCTCTTTATTTAATTTATATTCTTCTTGATAACTCTCATTAACTATTACTTCATAATCCCCACTAGGTTCTCTTCCTTTAGTAATAGTTATCTTATCATGATAATCTTCATAATTATATATTCCATTATTATCAGTTGCCATTTCCATCATAACATTATTTCTTACCATAAATCCTAAATCATCATCAAAACTATTATCCCCTTTACTATTCATAATAATTTTAATTATTTCATCTCTACTACTATATATAGAAGGACTACCCATATCAACTATTCCTACTATTGTATATTCTTTATTAGTAACAACCTTACTATCTATCATTCTCTCTACTTCATAGTATCCTAGCATCTCTAATCCTTGAGTATTATCATATACCATCTTATCAATAACTATCTCATTATCTCCTTCAGGCATTCTTCCATATATAATATCCTCTTTTTGTATCATCTCCAAGCTAGCTATAGATCCATTAATTATAATATTACTATCTTTAGTTTGATAATATTCTTGATTACTAATCTTCATTCCTACCTGACTATCTCCAGGAATCATATATATAATATTATCCATTCCTTCATAATTAATATAATCATCTACTTTAATCTTATTTCTCTCTATCTTCAAATAATTCTTATTAGTCTTAATAAATTCCTTATCCTCTACTGTTAATAATCCCATTATATTACTAACTGAATAAGTAACAAATATTGCTGATAAGAAGAATCCTCCAAGTAATAATTTCTTAACAAAACTATATCCAAATACTTTCTTAAATCCATGACGAATAATACTACCTAAATTAAATATTGAACTATATCTATGCTTAATATTCTTATTAATTATCTTATCATAATCAAAAGAATATTTCTCATATACACTCTTATCAAGTTGTTTATAATGATCATTAACTACTTCTACTGAAGAACTTCCATCTATTACTTCTACTCTCTCATTATCTTTATTCTTAATATATATATTTCCATTCTTAAATACTACTATCAAATTAAGTTTATCTTTTTCATCACTATAATAATCTATATTTATATTATTATCATGATTATTATACTTATATTTAAAATCTTTTAAATATATTGTATTATCTATCCTATAATCTATCTTTCCATCTTGCTTATTCTTATAATCTTTTACTATTTCTCCATCAGTTATCTCTAATATTCTAGTAGCATAAAATTTAGCTATATCTACTTCATGAGTTACTAATATTACTAACTTATCTCTAGATATTGCCTTAATAATATTCATAACTTCTATTGTATTCTTACTATCTAGGTTTCCTGTAGGTTCATCCGCTAAAATAATATCTGGATTCTTTACTAACGCTCTAGCTATACCAACCCTTTGTCTTTCTCCTCCAGATAACATACCACAAGGTCTATAACGATAACGATACATTCCTACTCTCTCTAAGATATATTCAACCCTAGTCTTAATCTCTTTCTTATCCTTAATTCCTATCATCTTAAGAGCTATTGCTACATTATCATAAACACTCATATCATCAATAAGTTTATAATCCTGAAATATATATCCAATATTAAGATTCCTTATCTTATCAACCTTATAACTCCATCTACTAGTAATCTTCTTATCATTAATATATATACTACCCTTATTAACCCTATCAAGTCCTCCAATAGCATTAAGAAGTGTTGTCTTTCCACAACCAGATGGTCCAAGCAATGCAATAAGTCCCTTATCAGGAAGTTCTAAATTAGTATTATTAATAACATGTATCTGATTACGTCTACCCTTATTATAATATTTATTAAGTTCATTAATCCTAATCATTATACTTCCTCCCTATAACTCTTCATTGCACTCTTCTTAAATAACTTTGAAGAAAATCTCGTAGATATCAAATAACTTATCACAATAAGTATTAAATACATTAATATATAATCACTTATCTTTAAATAATCCATCACATTACTAATCATCTTAATATTAATAACATTATATCTAACAAGTACACAAATACCTATATAAAAAGCATATCCTAAAGTAGCATCCATAAGTAACTCTATATCTGTAATCTTCTTAATCTGCCTATAATTACCTCCTAGTATTCTAAGCGTAGAAAAATATACATTCCTAGATTTTAAAATAAGCTTAATCACAAAATAAGATATAAAGAATAATGTTGCTACCATCAATATAACTACTACTAATTTAACTATCTTAAACATTTTAGTCATATCACTACTACCCTTATCAAAAGTATGTCTAATTTGTAGTGTCTTATATCCCATCTCTTCTAACTTATCACTAACCATATCTATATTATCAATATCATCTACATATATTGAAGCCTGATAACTATCCTTATTAAATAAATTATTATATTCTTCTTCATTAACATAAATAATTCCATATCTCTGACTATCTTTATCTATTCCTAATAAATTATTAACATTCTTCTTATTATATACTTGACATATCTTTAAATTAAGTCCATCTTTATAGTATAAATTATCTACTTTAATACTCATATCTCTATTCTTACAGTTATAATCTTTACAAGTATAATTAATATCTTCTGCTACATAAGCACAGCCCTTACCTACATGACTACTAGGACTTATCGTAAAATTATCTCCTATATAATTATAACTTTTATAATTCTTTCCATTAATATTAATAATAACTTCACTATATTTCCTATTAACTATCCCCATATACTTATCAAGTAATTCTTCCTGTCCATATATCTTACTAGTATAATCATTTCCTGTTAAATAAACTATTCCTACTACTTTAATCTTGATGCCTTCCTTATCCCCTTCATAAAAATATTCTTGACTCATGGCGTCTTCCCATCTATCATTAAAAGAATAATCATATTCATTAGTAGCATATACTACCTCATTCCACTCTTCAGGCTTCCTACCATGAACTATCTCTTTATCTAACATATCTATATTATTAAGAAGTCCATTCAAATAAAATTCCCCACTATCATTTTGAAACCATATACTAGTATCCACTAAAATATCACTCTTAATAATATTTCCAACATGTTCTATCTTACTAATATCGTCAAATTCATCTTGATTAATACTATTCTTATCCTTCTTCTTAATAACTATTCTCTTATCATTAGTATCACTAAAATAATGGTTAGTACCATTCTTCCCTTCTTCATATTCACTCTTCTTAAGAGAACCATATTCCGTTAACAAACTAGTAGCCATAAACAAAAATACAATAAATAACAAGATAAATTTAGGTATTATATTAAAAGTATTTCTAAGTCCTAATCTAACAATATTATATATTCCAATATTCTTTCCTTCAGGCACCCCTAACTTACCATTCTTAGAAGTATCCTTTAGTATCTTATCACTAACTATCTTTCCATCATGCATCCTTACAATCCTTGTAGCGTATTCTTCTACCTGTTCTAAATTATGTGTAACAATAATTACTAATTTATCCTGACTAATCTCTTTAAGTAACTTAATAATCCCCTTAGCAGCCTTACTATCCAAGTTTCCCGTAGGTTCATCACATACTATTATCGGTGTCTCTTTAGCAAGTGCTCTCGCTATCGCTACCCTCTGTTTCTGTCCTCCAGATAACTTAGCAGCCTTCGTATTCTTATATCTAGTAAGCCCTACCTTATCAATTAAATCTAATACCCTCTTCTTAACCTCTTTCCTTTTATATCCATTAAGAAGCATCACTAATTCAACATTTTGATATACTGTATAACTATTAACTAAATTAAAATTTTGAAATATATTTGATACATATCTCTTCCTATACTCTTCAAAATCACTCTCTTTATAATGACTAGTCTCTTCTCCATTAATATACATTTCTCCTTCTTCATAACTATCAAGTCCTGATATTACATTAAGAAGTGTACTTTTTCCTGATCCTGATTCTCCTACTATCGCCACAAATTCATGCATATTAAATTCAATACTAACTTTATTAAATCCAGTAGCTATAACTCCCTTATTATAATAAAATTTAGATACATTCTTTAGCCTTAACATACTATTCCTCCTAAATATCTATTCATATTAATTATATCAAATATTCCTATATTTTAATACTAATCATAATAATTTCTATAATTATTTCTTATCTTTGTCAAGTTATCTCCTGATATATATACCTTCTCTATCTCATAAGTATTATCCCATAATACTATCTTCTTCTCTTTTAACTTATCTATAACCATTCTATAATAATCCATACTATCTACTGTATTATATATATTAACAGCCTTATACTTATTATCATTATTCCATATCATATAACTACTAACCATAGCATTCATTCCCTGACTATTCCTAATCTCTACTAGTATATTATCCCTATCATTATCTATTACTATCTTATTCTCAGATACTTCATTTAATTGATGCCATAATAAATTATCATTCATCTCTATCTCTATTCTATTCTCAGTATATTCTACCCCTTTATCTATATCAAAACTATCTATATCACTAAAAGATAATCCCCCTCCTATACCCATTAAACTAATACTTAATATAAATACTATAAATATTTTCTTAAAATTTTGCTTTTGATCATTAATTATATTATATATAAACCATATAATAATAAAACTAAATAATATCCCTCCAAGTAGTGCTATACTAATCCCTGTAAATAATAATCCATATCTAATATAAAATAAACTAATTATCATCATTCCTACTAATAATATAAAGAATATTACTACTGGTATCCCTATAAATAAACATATCCCTTTAAATACTATTATTAACATATTACCTATATATTTAAATATTGAATTACTGCTATCCTTAGGATCCCTAATAACTACCTTCACATTCCTATCTTGCTTAAGCTCTGGTATCGGTTTCTCTATCTCTACCTGTTCTATCTTCTTATCATTAATAACTACATAATAATCTAAATATCTCATCTTAAATATCTTAATAATTATAATCATTCCAAGTACAAGCCATCCTATATAAAATATAGTTTCTATAATATTACCTACTATCATTAACCATCTACCAGGTAAAAACATAAATATCCTTCTAACTATCTCACTACCTATAATCTCCGTAGCAGCTGCTACTATATATATAAGAAGCACGCTAACAGCCATCTCTCCCAAGCATTTAATCTTATCACTAAACTTCATTGCTCCAAACATATTAATACTTTTCATTATAAAATCTATTATCTTATTAATAATATCTCTAATCCCTATCTTATCTTCCTTAGTATCTTTCTTAATTTCTTCTTCATTAACTAATTCATCCATTGTAACATTAAATATCTTACTAAGTTGAATTAACTTCTCCGTATCCGGATACCCTGTACCACTCTCCCACTTACTAACAGCTTGTCTTGATACATTAAGCTTATCCGCTAATCCTTCTTGAGTTATATTATTCTCTTTCCTTAATTTTTGTAACTTATCACTAAATTTCATTTTTTTCACCTCTAATGCCATTCTATTATATTTTTAAGTAGCCATCTACCAACTATCAGTTGTTTTTTGTAAACTTTCAGTTGCATTATCATTATATCATATATTTTCCTCTCTATCTATGTTATACTTATAATAGGAAGTGATATATATGAAAGTAGTAAACTTATGGGAGTCTAAACAAAAAGATAATTATATCTATTTCACTAGTATTAAAGAATATCTAGATACTTTAAGAAATAAATCTACTGTTCCATATCTATCATTTAAAGAAAAATATACTCTTGGTGAAGAACCAGAAACATATCTTGAAACAGCTGCTTTAAAGTCAGACATTACTCTCATATATACAGATAAAGATCATCCTATCATGTATGATCCTAAAGGCTATATCCCAACAGTAATAAATAAATCTCTCTTTGAAGAAAACCTTCCCTTATTTATTGAAGAAGCCCGTCATGTACTAATAAATGACTTATTATCTGATTCCTCTTGTATCTATATACCTGACTATCTATATCACAAAACTACCATAGAAAACATTATCAAAGAAGAGCATCTAAATATACCATTATCATCTCTTCAAGATAAAAGATACTATTACGTAGAATCATCCATCCCCTTACCAGAAGAAGACATTCAAAATATAAAAGCCAATCATCTAGAATTCAATATCAAAAACAAAAAAGGCATAAATAAAATAAGTACTAGTATTCTATTCGGGCACTATACTCTTAAAACATTACAAAATCTAGATAATATACTACTAAATATCCCTCTAAGTGACGAAGAAATAGAAAACTTTATCTATATCTCACCAAACACTAAAATAGAATTAAGATTTCCCTATACTAAAAAACAAGATGAATTATCTAACTTCTATATGATAAAACATATCCTAGAAATATTATCAACTCATAACAATTCTTACCAAATAACCTTCGAAGTAGATAACCGTTCTCTCTTAAAAGAATCAAAAGCCTTATCAAATATTCCTTCTAATGTAACCCTATTCATTAAAAGTGATCTTAATACATATGATATTAGTACCTTCACTGAAGAAGAATCTAAATTAGATAAACTAGTAGCTCCCATCATTGAAGCTAATCTTACTCCATTAGAAAGATATCTCGCAGTATATGATATTGTCAAAAAATTTAAAAAATATAAAGAAAATCCCAACAATACTAATGATTCACGCTATCTCAAATACATTCTTGATAACGAATATATTGTATGTGTAGGTTTCTCTAAATTATTAACTGATCTCTTAAGAAGAGTAAACATTCCCGTATCAGATTTATCCGTAGGAGTTGATACTTCATATGATAAAAATAAAAAAATGGATGATACCCCACTAAAGATAACTGGTCATGCTAGAAATCTTATTAAAATAGATGATGACAAATATAATATTCATGGTATCTATATCGCCGATAGTACCTGGGATAATGTTCTAGAAGAAGATTACTATCTAAATAGCCTCATGACTTTTGATCATAAAAAAGAAGCTGATCGCCTAGAAGAATTAAAAGATGAAGATCTCTTAATGGATTTCCATAATAGAGATGAATTATCCAATAAAGTATCATACTATATCAAAAGAAAAATATCTCGTCAAAAAAATATTAAAATCAAACCTGACTTAAAGTATATCTTCTCATCCATCTATGATAAAATACTAGATCATCTAAAAGAATTAGATTATCCAAAATATAGCTACTTCTACGATAAATATAATGAAAAATTACAAAGTGCTAAACATAGTTATCGTATCAAAGATAATGCTGAAGAAGTCCTTAAAATAATCAATGAATTTCTTGAAGAATATTATGAATACATGCTTCCTCTAGTCAATAAAGAAGTAAGTCTAAATACCATTATCGATGCCGCTTCTATTAGTAAAGAAAAAGTTAATAAATTACCCCCTGAAGAGCTATCTACTTGGATTAATAAAACTAAAAAAATAAATGAAGAAGAACTATTAAGTAGTTTCCCATATATCTATAACCCTAATAATCCTACTGAAGCTTATCTTGAAAATAAAACCCATACACTATAAAAGACACCTGACTCTTAATCAGTTGTCTTTTTCTTATCTATATTTATCTATTAATTTCCTTTAGTTATTCTATAAGTATCTCTTGCTATCATTATCTCTTCAGAAGTAGGTACTACATAAAAAGGTATCTTAGATTCACTAGTAGTTATTATTCCTTCCTTAAAATCATGTCCATATCCAATATTATCATTTACACTATCATTAACTTCAATATTCATAATATCCCTCATCTCATTAATAATATCTTTTCTTAACATAGCATTATTTTCTAATACTCCTGCTGTAAATACTATTGCATCTACATGCCCATTAAGTTCAAAATAATATTCTCCAATATGTTTAATTATCGCATCCATATACATTTCATACGCTAAAGTAGCCTGTTCGTTTCCCGCATCACGTAAAGCCACTACATCCCTAAAGTCACTCTTTCCACATATACCTAAAAGACCACTCTCTTTATTCATTATATTATCTACTTCATCAATGCTCATCTCTCCCTCTTTCATTACATATCTAATAATTGAAGGATCAATCTCTCCTGAACGAGTACCCATAATAAGTCCATCTAATGGTGTAAGTCCCATTGAAGTATCATAACATTTACCATTCTTAATACATGAAACACTAGCTCCACTACCAACATGACAAATAATTAAATTAACTTCATCACGACCTAACTTCTCTTTCATAACTTCAGTTATATACTTATGACTAGTTCCATGAAATCCATATCTTCTAACTCCATACTTTGTATAAAATACATACGGTAAAGCATATACATAATTACGTTTAGGCATAGTTTGATGAAATGCTGTATCAAATACTGCTACTTGACTAGCTCCGGGTATCTTTTCCATCATTGCCTTAATACCAGATATTTCTCCAGGTAAATGCAAAGGTCCTAATTTAACAAGCCCTTCTATTCTCTCTAATACTTCCCCATCTATCTTAACTGAATCATGATAAAATTCTCCTCCATGCAATACCCTATGTCCTATACCAACTATCTCATCCAATGATTCAATAACTTTATTCTTATATAATTCTTCAATCATTACTTCTACTGCATCAGTATGATCTTTTAAATATCTCTTATCACTTCTCTTCTCTCCATTCATCTTTATAGTCCAAAAACTATCTTCAAGTCCTATCTTCTCTACATATCCATTAATTATCTCTTTTTCTTCTGGCATCTCATATAAAGAAAACTTCAAAGATGAACTACCACAGTTAACTACTAAATATTTTTCTTTCATTATATCCTCCATTCTTATATCAATTATACCATATCCAAGAAAAAAAGACTATTATAAAGTAATCATAAATAATCCATATCTATTTCATATCACTTTATATTAGTCTATTCTATCTAATTAATTTCTTCTTCTTTCTAATAATAAGCCCTTCATCTATCTTCTTACTAAGTATATCTTCTCTTCTACTCTTATCTATTATCCTATCTTGTATCTTTTCACTAAGTATCTCTTCACTAATCCTTGTTATATATCCACATAATGGACATAATTGATAATAATTTCCCATAAAATCAGTAAATATCTCTTCTTCCATCAAATTAAATTCTTTATAACAAGCCCCTCCTCTATTCACTATCCTTATCTTATCACTAATATTATCTATCTCTTCCTCATTATCTCCACAATATACTTTTATATCATATCCTATCATATCATGTAAACTTAAATATACTTGCCTTACCTCTTCATAAGAAATAAGCCCCTTCATCTTATCATTTCCATTATTATCTACTACTGAAAAATAACTACTAAATATATTATCTCCTACTAAAGTATTCTTCTTATCTATATAATATTCGTCTCTTATTCTACATTTATTATTAATATATCTAAATATCGTATCTATATCCTCAAATTCTAAATAATATCCTGATACATATACTCGTCCATTCCTATCAGTTCTATTCATCCTAAAGTATTCATCCATTGTATCTAACCATTGTCTTCTATTAATATCTTTATCATAATTATTAACAATATAATTTCTAACTATTCTAAGTATTATCCATGTATTAGAGTCAACCCCTTCATCCATTTTTCTAACTTTATCATATCCACTTCCTGCCATATCTAAAAATACTTTCTTATGCTTTAATTCTTCCATTCTTAAATAAAACTGACTATCCTGTAACTTATTATCACCTACCAAATATCTAAGCATCTCTTCTTCTAAATATTCGTCTTGATATTTAATTCTTCCCTTATCACTAAGTCCTGCTAAAATAATCTTACTATTTAAAAATAAATATCTATATCTTTTAATAAATTCTAATTCTATATCTCTATTATTCATATAATCACCATAACTAATTATATGTCATCTCTATCAAGAAATATGTCGAAATACCTTAAAAGACAAAATAAAAACCCTTGAATATTTCAAGGGATATTTACTAATTGGTGACCCGTACGGGATTTGAACCCATGAATGCATGCGTGAAAGGCATGTGTGTTGAACCACTTCACCAACGGGCCAAAACAAACAAAATGGTGGGCCTGAATGGACTTGAACCATCGACCTCACGCTTATCAGGCGTGCGCTCTAACCACCTGAGCTACAAGCCCATTTTGCGTTCTGCTTCTTGATTATAACATATGATAAGTAATATATCAAGTATTTTGTTTGCCTTTTTCAAAAAAATTAATGGTGGGCTGTTAGGGATTCGAACCCTAGACCCACTGATTAAGAGTCAGTTGCTCTACCAACTGAGCTAACAGCCCACTAATTATCTTTTGCAAAGACAATTAAGATTATATCATCAAAATAAACATTTTTCAAGTCTTTTTTGTAATTTTTTTAATGAATTATGTTATCTAGAATACCAAATGACAAAATCATCATTATAACTCCCGCCATAAGTACTCCTAATATTGTATATAATAAAGCTTTTTTCTTATCCATATCAAGCAATGCTGCTATTAAGCATCCAGTCCAAGCTCCTGTTCCCGGTAATGGTATACCTACAAATAACATAAGTCCTATATATTGTAACTTCTCTATTTGATCCTTCTTACTCATAGCCTTATTCTCTATCTTAGTAACTAATCCACGAAACATTTTCCTTTGTTTTAACCAATCAAATATCGGTGTAATTAACCATAAAATAAAAGGTATTGGTAAAATATTCCCTAAAAAGCAAATAATAAAACTAGGTATTCCTTTAAGTCCTAATAATGTTGCTGCTATAAGTCCCCCACGAAGTTCCAATATTGGTAACATTGATATAATAAATACTATTAATTCTTTTCCATATTTTAACGCTGTAAGTCCACTAAAAGCATCTACTAAATTACTAGCTAATTGACTAGCCATCTCTATCACTCCTAACTAACTATATATAATTATATCATACTCTTAAATATATCCAATATATTTTAATAAACTTTACACATAAACCATATGACTAATCAAAATACTTCTCTATATTTATATCCATATCTAAATTATCATTTCCATTAATACCTATAAAAGTAATTTTATCTATCTTACAATATTTAATCTTAACACTATTCCAGTCAATTTCTGATGTATCTTTCTTTGTTCCATCATTATACTCTATATCTTGTGGTACATTCTCAGTAAAAAACAACTTACCACCACTAACATTATAATATAATGTAGCCCCATCACCAGGTCCATGTATAAGATATTTCTCATTATCACTACCAAGACAATATCCTGTAATCTTTGCTCCTAAATATTCATTACTATCATATGATAAATCTAATGTTCCATCTAAATACAATTTAGAGTTAACACCAGCAAGGTTAATAGAAACTTCCCCTAAAGTTATTTTATAATTAACTGCCTCACTAACTTCATTATTTTTAGAATTACTATCATCATTTTTATCCTTAATCAAATATACAATAGCTACATTACTATTACTAGATTTAATAGTAATCTCTTCATTAGTCTCTACATATGAATATACCCACACTGCTTGACAATTACCATTTTCTACACACTCATCATTATCTACTAATATTTTATCGCCTACTACCGTCCATTTTCCTTTACCTGAGCTTCCACTACCACGAGCATTACTAACACCCATTATAGCACTACCATCACTATTTAAAGTTAACACCTCATATGTCATTTTCCCTAAAACATAAGCATTCTCATCATTAAAACCTTCTCCTGATGCTACACTTTCTTTATCATAATATTCACCCTTATATGTATAAGTACCTACTAATTTATTATAAGTATCCTCATCATTATTACTATCTTTCCTATTAAAATTAACAATACCCTTAGCTTGCAATATACATAATACTATAAGCAAAATAATTACTCCTATAAGAAAAACTATTACTCCTTTATTATTTTTCTCCATTATATCTTCCTCCTATAATAATTATAACATAAAGAAAATAAGTTATCAAACGATAACTTATTTTTCTTCTTTCTTAGTATCATTAGCACATACTATATCTAATGCTTTTTGATACATATTATCAAATTTAATATTTTCAAGAGATACTTCTTTTAATATAGTTTCTTCAGGAACATTATACATTTTAGCCATTTCAGCTACTCTTTCCTTAGCTTCTTTATCAGTAACTTTAATTTTTTCTTTCTTAATAATTTCTTTTAGTAAATAACGATATTTAATTCTCTTAGTAGCATCTTCTACCATTTGTTTAGTAATATCTTCTTTCTTACTCTTAGTATATTCATAGTACATTTCTTCACTAATACCTTGCATTTGCATTCTTTGCATAAATTCTTTATACATATGTTCTACTTCATCATCAATAAGTTCTTGACAAATATCAGCTTTCATATTATTAGCAGCTTTTTCTAGACATTTCTCTTCATAAACATGTTCTAACTCATGTTCTTTTTGATGCTCTAATTCATGAGTAATTTCATGTTCTAATTCTTCTTTAGAGTTAACTCCTTCCATTCCTAAATCTTCAAAGAATTCTTTATTAATTTGAGGAACTACTCTAGTCTTAATTTCATTAACTTTTACTTTAAATACTACTTTTTGTCCTTTAAGTTCAGGAGCCATATAATCTTCAGGGAAAGTTAAATCAATATCTTTTTCTTCTCCTTTAGCCATTCCAATAACAGCTTCTTCAAATCCTGGAATAAATGTTTTACTACCAATTGTTAAAGAATAATTTTCAGCTGTACCACCTTCAAATGCTACACCATCTTTCATTCCTTTAAAATCGATAATAGCGATATCTCCATCAGCTACTTTTCCATCTTTTACTTCAAGTTCAGCATATTCATTAAGTAATGCATCTATTCTTTCTTTAACTTCTTCCTTAGTAACTTTTACTTTATCTTTTTTTACTCCAAGATTAGTATATTCACCAAGAGTTACTTTAGGTTCTCCAACGAAAACAAATTTAACTTCTAATTCTTTTTCATCACATTTTACTAAATCAACCTTTGGTTCAATTACTGGCATAACTTTTTCATCTTTAATAATTCTTTCATATTCTTTCTTAATAGCTATATCAGCAGCTTCAAATAAAATATCTTGTTTTCCATATTTCTTTTCATATACTGCTCTAGGAGCTTTACCAGGTCTAAAACCATCAATCTTTGCTTTTTTATTTACTTTTTCAAAAGCTTCATCTTGTAATTTTTCCCAATCTATTCCTTTTACACTAAAATTAAATTCTTCTCTCATTTTCTACTCCTTATTTTATTTCCAAAACTTTAACTTCATAATTGCCATTAGGACTCTCTACTGTACAAGTTTCTCCTACTTTAGCATTCATAATAGCCTTAGCTAATGGACTTTCATTAGAAATTTTATTATTTGAAGGATCAGCTTCTTTAGATCCTACAATTCTATATTCTTCAGTATCACTTGGATCATCATCATACATAATCTTAACAGTTGCTCCAAGACCTACTTTATCAGTATCTCTCTTTTCTATAAGTTCAGCTGTTTCAAGTAACTTTTCAAGTTCAGCTATTCTTCCTTCTACTTTAGCTTGCTCATCTCTAGCAGCATCATAATCTGCATTCTCAGATAAATCTCCTAAAGCTCTAGCATCCTTCAAAGCCTTGATAACTTCTGGTCTCTTCACATCCTTTAAATGATTTAATTCTTCTTCTATTTCTAAAAAGCCTTCATTAGTTAAATATACTTTATTACTCATAATTTCACCTCTTTTAACATTTCAACATTTTACTAGTTATTTAAATTTTTGTCAAGCATATTTCTCTATTTTATCTTAATTCTCATCATATCATATTTATCTACTTCTATTGGTAATTTAATTTTAACTATATCTTCTGGATGATTAGCACATTCTAAAACATTTCCCTCTTCATCATATATCTCTTCTATTTTAAATCCTATAGCATCTCTATCTGGAGAAATAATTTCTACTTCATCTCCTGGTTTAAAATAATTCTTAACTTGTAAAATAACATATCCATCTTTATAATCCATTACCATTCCTAAATAATCTTGATTAGATACTTCTTCTCTTTCTCCAAAATATTGTTCATCTACTCCTGGAGCCTTATCATAAAACTGTACTGCATTATCTCTATTAGCTACTCTATTAAGTACTTTTAAATATCCTAGTTCTCTCTTCTCATCTAAAATACCTGCATAATAATCATCAATTACTCTACGATAAGTATTAATTACTGTAGCTATATAATAAACACTTCTCATTCTTCCTTCTACTTTTAAACTACATACTCCTATATCTATAATATCCGGAATATATTTAAGCATACACAAATCTTTAGAACACATTGTAAATCTCGTCTTATCATGAATAACTTCTCCATCTTTTTCAAGATCGAAATTCCATCTGCAAATTTGCGCACATCCCCCTCTATTAGCATCTCTATTTGTAAAATAATTTGATAAGACACATCTTCCAGAATAACTTGCACACATTGCTCCATGAATAAATATCTCTATTTCCATACCAGTCTTATCAATAATATCTTTAATCTCTTCTCTAGAAGTCTCTCTTCCTAAAACAACTCTAGTAGCTCCCATTTCTTTCCAAAAGTTAACTACTTCATAATTAACTGAAGAATATTGTGTTGATATATGAATAGCTAAATTAATCTTATTCTCTTTAACTATTTTTATTACTAATGGATCAGATACTATAATAGCATCTACTTGACATTCTGCTAACTTCTTCAAATATTCTACTAATCCTTCAGTATCTTCATTATGAAAAACAATATTTACTGTTACATAAACTTTCTTTCCTAATTTATGAGCATAATCACAAGATTCTTTAATCTCTTCTATACTAAAATTCTTAGCATTAGCTCTTAAACTATAATCTCTTCCCCCAATATATACTGCATCAGCTCCATACAATAAAGCCATTTTAAGCCTCTCTATACTACCAGCTGGTGCTAATAATTCTACTTTCTCTCTTTCCATCTAAGTCCCTCCTAACTACCTATTTAACCTTATAAATAGTCTTAACTTTAAAGAACCCTAAATAAGTATCCTCTTGAGTCTTCTCTTTCTTAATAAATTTATCTATTACTTCCATAAACTTATCATGTTCCGTCTTTTCTTCATTCAAAACAATATAATCTATCTCATCTAACATATCCATATAATTAACTAAATTAATAACTCCAGGACTATATATAGTAGTACCAAACTCTTCTTCCTTAATTGGATATTCTACTCCATTATCACTAATTATATTATATTCATTACCACTATTCTCTTCTATATACTTTAAATAATTCTTAACTAAATATCTTCTAGAATAAAATATTGGTTGATATCCATATCCTAAAAAGAAAATATCCATCTTACTATTTCTCTTTATCTCTAATAATTCTTCTCCCGTAATATCATTAGTAATAAAACTTCCCCTTATCCCTAAATCATAATAAAATTGATTAGATAATATTGAAGCATTTAAATGATCTTGATATATCACCAATCTATCTTTCATCCCTAATTCAGAAGCTATTCTATATACAGCCATATCATAAAACAATATTCTCTCTTCTCTATCTTTAAGAATATTCATAACTCTTCTTAACTCATCTAGATCATCATTATGCATAAGCTTATTAATACAAACAAATACTTCCTTCGTAGTCTTTATATCTTTTAATTCCTCTATATTTAAATAAAAACTACTATTAACACTAAGTTTATCTATATACAAAATAATCCCATCTATATCTTTATTTAATACTTCTTCTAAACATTCTCTAGAATTAACACTCACTAGTATCTTACTCATAATTACCTCCTAAGTATCTTACTCTTAATCTCTCTATTAGTATAATCTCTATATTCATCAAAATAATATTCTAAATTAATTTTAATAATATCATCACTTAACAAATCCATAAACTTCTCATAATACTTCTTCTTATCATAAATACTTCTATTTCTTCTTTTTTCTATCATAATAAGACTATCTATTACTTGTCTAATAGCTACTCCCAGCTTCTTACTAACTTCTATATATCTATCATCTTCATACTCTATATCATAATTATTATGATAATAATCTAATCCCCACATTAAATCATAAATATCTCTTCTTCTAAATAATCTAATAAACTTCTTATAATTAGGTATAAAAAATGGCTCAAAAAAATTATCTATATCCGATAACATATCTATAACAAAAGTTTGAAATATATATCCATCATTAGCCACTCCCATAGCTTGACTAGCTAAATATTCAGCAGCTCCCTCTATCAAAGAATCTCCCATTGTATTATTTTTTTGTTCAATTGCCATAATATCTTTATCTCTATCATAATGTGCCATATGCATAAGTTCATGAACAATATAATCGCTATCACTATATGCTATCTTATCAACGTCAGCATAATATTCCGCCCTTACTTGCCCTCCTAATTCGTCTACTAATAATAAACTCGTCTCACTTAAATTACGATCGTAGTTTCTTCTATACTCCTTAGGATATTTCTTAAAAAAATCATCCATTACTTGATAAACATATCTTTTATCTCTTAATTGTAACTTCTGAAATTCATCACTATCATTTATTTGTAAAACCTTCATCATAACCCCCAATAATCTATTTTCTCGATGAAATAGCTATTCTATCTCCAACAGGAACATATTCCGTCTTAAATTCTTCATTATTATCCAAAAATTCAATAAAACTCTTTATTTTTCTAACTATTCCTCTTTGATTCCTCGTAACCGCTAAACGCTCATCTTCTACTAAACCATGAAAAGATAAATTATCCGTAATAATCACTCCATGAGGTGCTAAATTATTCTTATACTTCTCAAAAAAATAAGTATTATGTCCCTTAGATGCATCAATAAATATCAAATCAAATATTCCCTCTATATCAGTATCCATAGCATCTCCTAAAATAATATTTATTTGTCCATTCAAATTAAATTCATCTATATTCTTAATAGCCACATTATATCTATCAATATCTCTTTCTATAGTCACTATCTCTATATCCTTATCTACTAAAGCCATCCTAATAGCAGAGTATCCAATAGCACTCCCTATCTCCAATATCTTCTTAATATTATGTTCTTTAATATAATTACATAAATAATCTATCCCATCAGAAATCATAATAGGTACATTTTTCTCTCTAGCATATTCTTCTATCTCTCTTAACTTATCTTCCATCTTTTCACCTCCAAGTCAAAACATTAATATATATCATATCACAAATAACTAAGTATTTAAACATAATAATCTCTTTATACCGAAAATGTACTCTTATCATATCACACTATTATTTATTTGTCAAGAATATTTTCATACATTTGTTTGTATTTTGTTTAAGTAAAAAGATGCACTATTTAAGCACACCAATTACCTTCATTCTTAAGTTTTTGAATTGTATTATAATGCCCCGTAGCATCTTTATTTAAATAAGTCTTTTTATTACAATCAGCTACAAAATAATAATAATTATGTTTCTTATAATTAATAACTGCATCAATAGATTCCTTACCAGGATTAGATATAGGTCCTACTGGTAAACCAACAAAAGAAGTACACCTAGTATTATAAGCATTATCACAAGTATATAAATTCTTATTACCATTAAGTGACTGCTTAAAATCATCTATCTTCAAATAATAATATGTTGTAACATCTGATCCTAATACCCATCCATCATGAAGTCTATTATAAAACACTCCTGCTACTGAAGCTCTATCATCAGCACTAGCTCCCTCTAATTCTACTATTGAAGCTAAAGTCATAAGTTCATGAATATTATATTCACTATTCTCTATCTTATCCTTATATCCCTCTAATACTTTACCCATCTCTTTAAGCATCGTATCAACTATATCTTCTACTGTTACATCCTTATTCAAAAAGGCATAAGTCTCAGGAAACAAATATCCCTCTAACGGATAATATATCTTACTATTCTTAATACTATCAGTCAAAAACCAATATTCATCTATCTTCTTATCAATAAAATCACTATCATTCATCAACTTCATAAAGTCATCATAACTATTATTAGTATTCTCTTCCACTAACTTAGCTATCTTTCTCACATTAAGTCCTTCTTTAAAAATAATAGTAATCTCATCAGGATTATATCCATTACCAGCCTCTAATACTTTAATTATCTCTTTCAAACTCATATTCTTATCTAATTCATAAGTAGAAGCTTTCAAAGAATTAACTCCATTCACCTTAACATACACTTTAAATATTAAAGTATTTCTAATCAACCCCTCTTTATATAAAGTATCTCCTATCGAATAAATACTTCCCTCTTTAATTTCTACAATTACCTTCTCACTATCTCTAGATACTGGAGATAATTCATAATTATATATAAATCCCCCTAAAAATATCATTGCTAATAATACTAGCAAGATCACTACTCCTATCTTTAACTTCTTCATCTTGCTTACTCTCCAGTTTTCTTACTCTCTTCTTGAATAGTCTCAAGTATTGTCTCAATAACTTTCCATTCCTTATCAGTCTTTATTGGTAACAATTCTCTTCCCTTATCACTAATCTTATATATAGAAGCAAATACTCTAATATTTCCATCCTTATCCTTAGAATTATCTGTATACACTACATATTGTTTCTTTGTCTCTTCTGATTCAAAAGTAAATAGTGGTTCACATACTATCTCTTTACCATTTTCATCTAATACTACAAAATTTTGTTTCTCTTCCATTTCTACCATCCTATCTTTTAATCTTATCTAAATATCCTTGTAAAATTATCTCTGCAGCTATTCCATCTACTTTCTTCTTTCTCTTATTTCTAGACATATCTGCACTAATTAATATATTATTTGATATAACTGAAGTAAGTCTTTCATCTTCCATAACTACCGGAATATTAAAATTATCTTCAAGTAGTTTCTTAAACTCTAAAGTAATCATTGCTCTCTCTCCCAAAGTATTATTCATATTCTTTGGAAGCCCTAACACTAAAGTACCAACATTCTCTTTCAAAATTATCTCCCTAAGAGGCTCTATTAAACTATTATAGTCCTCATCTAAAAAACGTAATGTTGTATATACAGAAGCAATACAATTAGTAGCATCACTAAGTGCTAGTCCCAATGTCTTACTACCTAAATCTAATCCTAAGCATCTCATTTCAAATATTCACTCATCATACTCTCTAGTATTAATGTCCTATCTAATTTAGCAATCTTATTCCTATTATCATCAAAGTCAGGTATATATCCTAAATCATTACTGATCAAATACCCTACTATTTGTGTAACAGGATTATATCCCATCTCTTTCATACTCTCACTTACTTCTCTAATTACTTTCTTAATATCATTTTCTTCCATTCTATTCACCTACTTATCTCCATTCTAACATATCTATTAATATTAATAAATACATATCTTTAATATTCTATTCAAAATTAACACTTCTATTAATTATATCTAACTATTACAACTAATTCCCCCTACTGTAATATTCTTAACAGTATAATCAGCATTTAACTCTATACTAATACTAATACTCTTACTATCCATCTCTTCCCTAGTATATGGATTAATAATATTTCCCTTAAGGTATTTCTCATCAATTAATTCCTTAGCTGTAATCTTCTCAGAAATACCATTATATCTATTATCACTCACATATTCTTTAGTAGCCATCCTAATATTATTAACTAAAGTATTACAATCAGCATTCTTCCTATCCTCAAGTACATTAGTAATAGATACAAAAGATATAAGAGCCACTATCGCTAACAAAGCTATCGTAGCAATTAATTCTATTAATGTGAAACCTTTATTATTCATCCTATCACCTAATATAATTATATAATAAAATAAACAAAAAAGAAACTATTTTTCTTCTTTAGTTTCTTCTTTTTCTAATTTTTTTAACACTTCTTTAGTTACTTGAATAGCTTTTTGTCTAACTTCTTCTACTGCTTTTTCTACTACTGGAGTACCTTTCTCACGAGCTAAATCTAATAATTCATTAGCTTTAACTTTTAATTCTTCTCCCTTTTTCTTAGCAATAGCTAAAGCTTTCTCTTTATCTAAATCTTCAATTTCATCTTTAAGTTCATTAATTCTTTTAACAAAATCATCAGATACTTCCTTAACGTCAATCTCTTTAGCTTTATTTAATAATTCATCAATCTTTTTCTTTAAATCTTTTCTAAGCTCTTCACCTTTCTTTGGTGCAAGTAACATTCCAGCTCCTACGCCAATACCAACACCAGCTATAAACTTAAATAATCCACCACTTTTTCTACTCATCTTCATATTCCTCCTCTTTCTTTTTCTTAAATATTCTTCTTATGAGTGATGTAACTCCCTCTACAAATTTATCAGTAATAGTAGCTAACTTATCAGTAGTAAAATCTATCACTGAAAAGAATCCATTAAGTGATTTTAACTTCGTATTAATATCATCGGTAATTTCTCCAATTTTATTCATTGTAATAATCATTTTTATACCTAATATTATTAATACTATTAGTAAAATAGAACCAAGAATATATAATATTATTGATAATACTTCTGCCATTAATCATCCGACCTTTCTTTATACATTGAATCAATTAAATCAAAAAAGTCTGCATCTACTTTAGTATCTTTCTCTTCTTTTTCTTCTACTCTATTACTTCTAGAAGGAACTTCTTCTACTGGTTCCTTAATAACTACTTCTTCAGGTGTAGCTACTTCTACATTATTATTAACTAATACTTCTTCTTGATTATTTTCTTCTTCTTGTTTTATATCTTCATGTTTTCCTTTAGGTTCATAAGTCACTCCAAATTCTTCATAATTATCATATGCCTTCTCAATAGTAACCTCTTTATCCTCTTCAGAGTCTACTGTCATATCATATAATAAATCATCTTCTTTTAAAGAACTAATCTTTTTAACTTCTTTATATAATTCACAATTCTCACATAATAAATTATCTTTTATATCATCAGCTAAATTACCAAAAGCTTTCTTTCTAACAGTCTCAAAATCTACTTTCTTAGAAGGCCTCTTCATTGTAACTTCTTCCGTCTTCTCTTTAACCTCATCCTTATGATAATTCTTATCAAGTATTCCATATACTGGACTAATTACTGGCGTAGCCTTAAACTTAGGCTTCTCCTTAACTTCCTCTTTCTTAGGATAAAGTTCTGCTACCTTTCTTTTCTCTTCTTTTTCTACCTTCAAAACATTAACATTACTCATTTGCCTACTATTATTTCTACTAGGTACTTCATCTTCAAAATCTATTGGAAAAGTAAACTTCTTAACTGGTTCAGTATTATTTTCTCTAGGCATACCCTCAAGTTTAACCTCTTGTCTTACTTCCTTTTTAACAAACTCTTCCGGTTTAATCCTTAACTCTACCTTTTCCTCTTCCTTCTTAATAGTGTCCCTCATTACTTTAGGTAGTACATCCTTAGGAGGTTCTTTATATTCATTTTTATTCTCTTCTTCTAACTCTACTTCATCATCTTCTTGAATTTCATCCATAAATAAATCTTTTATCTTATCTAATAGTTTCACTATTACACCTCTTTCAAATTAATTATCATCTGGTAATTCCACATCATTATCTTCTTCAGCAACATATTCCTGTAAATACTTTGAAAATGTACTCTCACTATCTTTAGGTTTATCAAGTTCATATCTGATTTCTCTACCATCAGTATTACTACTAAGAAGACTAATCTTAATAAGTTCATCATTAAACTTAATACTATTTTGAATAATTAAAGAATTAGCCACTATCACAGGTAAATCTTCTTGTGAAGCATAAAACTCACTCTTTGAATAATTATATACTATCACTCCAAAGAAAGTCCCATCATCAAGTTTATTAATTCCAATATACCCCGTCTTATCATTTAATTTAATTTCTTTATAATAATAGTTATAATCTCCATCACTCTTATAATTAAGTGTATTCTTATAATAATAACTAATCGTATCCACATATAAATATATATACCTATCATGAATCTTAAATCTTTGATTATATTCATTATCACTAACTTGTTTTACTCCTATTGGTACATATAATTCATATCCCGTAGATACTGTATTAACTGAAGTTATTTCCTTCTTCATTATCTCATTAACTGTATCATCAAGATTATCACTAATCTTAGTACACCCAGTCAAAATAAGAGTTATGGCAATCATAATTATAAGCGTTTTCTTATACATACTCCACCTACTCTCTATCATTATACCAAACATTTCTAAAAAATTAAATACTTTTTTGTCATAAAAAAAAGAAAATTACTTTTCTTTATCAATTTCCTCTATTTTCACTTTAACCCCTTCTTCTCTTCCTATTTCTTTCATGGTATTTATATATAGTCTCTCTTCATCTTCATCACTTAATAACTTTATCATCTCTTCATCATTATTTATTTCAACAACTTCTTCTTTTAACCTATCCATATACTTATCACCTTTTATACTTTCTAGTTCTTCCTGATCCATATCAAGCATTCCTAGTAAGCACATCTCCTTTTCACCATTATAACATAGCTTAGCCATTTCCGTTATATTAATTTCATATATTTTAAAGTTATCAATATAATTTCTATCTAATTTTTTATCATGTAACATATACTCTGATACCAAAGGAAAATGTGGAGTACTTTCTTGTTCTGCTGATAAATTTATCAATTTTAATTTTAACATTTATAAAGAAATTTACTAAGTCTAGTAGTAAATTTTCTATACAATCTTTATGCTAGACACAGTTAGTTGAACGAGCTCAGATTTCTCTTATATATTGTAGTCTCGGGGAAAGAACGACACGAAACTGTTGTTGTTACCACCTCGTTTGAACCAAGGATACTCGGCATTCACAAAGTTCGCGTTAACGGTTTAATCCCTATATCAATGTCAAAAGACATTAATACCAATTTAAATATTTATACCCCGTGTCATTTTTGCAAAAAAGAGGCAAAAATGACACATCTAAATCCTAATCTATCTATCTTCATATTATTTCCTTATACCAATCTAGTGGTCTCAGAGCAAGTCGCTACGCTCCAACGAAGGAAACAACCGAACGGAAGCCGTAGTAGCTGCCGGCATTACCTTTGTAGTAGTTGAAACCGAAGGCACCCGCATATGCACCATTGCTGCTGCTACCACCACGAATAAACCACGGACGGTTGGCATTGACAAAGTACGTGGAATCACCATACCAGTTATTTACTTCCGATAAACCATGTCCATAACATATTCCACCATTACATGCTGTTAATGGATTAGTAGTCGTATAATCATCAAAATACTTACTAGCTGGTTTACTACTAAACCCTGCATTATTATTGCTTGAAGTAGCTCCCCATGTTGTGCTTGCTCCACTATAGTATCCCATTACATATTCCCATGTACCTCCGGACATATCATATACTCCAGTTATATTACCTGTCGTACTTGCTACTTTACTTATATCATGAGTTGTAGTCTTATTTTGAGTGTTATATTCAAGTAGATATCCATCCCAGGTATAGAAACCTGGACCTACATATTGTGTAGTTTCCGTTCTATCGGTATATACAGTATTTATCGCTGTACTACCTCCGACATTTCCTCCACTTCTTCCTGTATAATATTGGCTTGAATTATTGATATATACTTCTCTATTCACTCCATATTTTGAATGAGATAAATAAGCTACTGCTCCCCATTCACTATTTTTCATCATATGGGCATCAACTTTTGAAGTACTTCCATATGTACTTGTACCTAACTTTTGTGAAGTAGCAAATTGTGTTGATATATTTTGATTTTTAAGTGACTGAACATTTGGTTTTATTGTTGGAGTATTAACTGTACCTGTTGTTTCAAATTTACCTACCCATATTCCATTTAATTCATCACTACCAAATGTAAATGCCGGATGAGTTCTATATTCCCCTATTTGTGTTCCTAAAGTCTTACTATCACTTTTATTTTCAAAAACTATTTGTATTTCCTGTTCCTTACCTTTTTTGTCATTATCATCTACTGACCATATTTTATATTTATACCTTGGTATCCATACATAATATGCTAATATGTCATCTTCATTTACTGTAACCCCTGTAGTATTCAAATAATTTGCTCTTGAATTATTATTAACAAGCACTACATTAGCCCATTTTTTATTTTTATAATTATACCAATTACTATCAGTACTATTTATTGTTTGTACCACTCCGGTATCCGATATAACTACTGGTATCATTCCATCATCTAAGTCAGGTGCACTAGCTGGTTGTGCATCTCCACAACTACCATTTAATGATAAACTAAATGATTGATCCATTGTATCACTACTTGTTTCTTCCGCATCTAACCATATCCATAAATAATATGTATCCGTAGTAGTAGCACTATAACTTTTATTACTTAGTAAATTTACTCTATTTGAACTAGTCATCTCATTAGCATTTGTATTACCTACTTTACCATTAAAGTTTCCACTAGCTACAACTCCAGTAGTATTACTTGTACTACTTGTAGTAAAAGCATACTTAAAGTTAACACTATTTGATAGACCACTATCTAGTTTATTAATATCTAACCATAAATCCATATATATAGTTTTACCATTTTGATTAATTGTCGGTGTTACCTTTACTTCTCTTTTTATATAATTAGATGAAGTACTACTATTAACTAAAGTAGGTACTATTATTGCACTGTTATTAGTAATACTTCCCCCTCCATCTGCTGCACATGAGAAAGTTCTCTCTACTGTAAATACAATATTTGTCTTTTGCGCTTCACTACTTATCCATGAAAAGTATGCTAAAGATCCACCAATTATTGTAAATATAATAGTCAATATTCCTAACACTAAAATTATCTTTTTATTCTTATCATTATCCATATAAATACCTCCAAAATGGTACTAAAGTATTCTACTTAACTGTCATTTTTTAAAAAGAAAATCTTTAATTTTCTTTTATTTTATAAGGCTTTATATCACATTTTTAAATTATGTGATTAAATATATTTTTATATATAAAATTACTATAAAACCGTTGATATTTCTAAGTATTTATGTAAGTATTTATGATATTATTTAAATATAATAAATGGTAATAAAGTAGAATACTTTAATGTCATAACTAAGATTTTCACAAGAGAAATCTTAGTTATTTTTTATACAATAAAAAGAGATATCTTAAATAAAATATCTCTATTTATATACATATATATAATATATTATTATTTAGCTACTATAGTAACTATCTTATTCTTAATAACCATAATCTTAATAACAGTTAATCCCTCTAAATGTTTCTTAACATTATCACAAGACATAGCTTTATTTTTAATAGATTCTTCATCTTCATCTACCTTAATATTAATAGTACCTCTAACTTTACCATTTACTTGTACAGCTATTTCTCTTTCTTCTTCTATTAACTTATTCTCATCACATATAGGCCATTTACAATTAGCTATCATATCATAACCCATCTCTTGATTAAGTTCTTCAGTTATATGAGGAGCTACTGGATTAAGTAATATTAATAATAATCTATAATCTTCTTTAGTAATACTCTTAGCTTCTTCATAAGCATTAGTAAGTACCATTAATTTAGATACATAAGTATTATAACCCATTCTTTCTAGATCATAAGTTATTCCTTTAATAGTCTTATTTTGTATAACTTCTAATTCTTTACTATATCCTTCTTTATCATTAAGTATATTTTTTAATCTATATACTCTATCAATAAATCTCTTGCATCCCTTTAATGAATCTGTATTCCAAGGAGCATCTTGTTGATAATCTCCCATAAACATTTCATATACTCTTAAAGTATCAGCTCCATAATCACTAACTATATCATCAGGATTAATTACATTTCCTTTAGATTTACTCATCTTTTGATTATCTGATCCTAAAATCATTCCATGACTAACTCTTGTCCATATCATTTCTTTAGAAGGTACTAATCCTATATTATATAAAAATTGTACCCAAAATCTAGCATATAATAAGTGTCTAGCTGTATGTTCCATTCCTCCATTATACCAGTTAACTTTCTTCCAGTATTTCATTGCATCCATTCCTGCAAAGCACTCATCATTATGTGGATCCATATAACGAAGGAAATACCAACTTGATCCTGCCCAGTTAGGCATTGTATCAGTTTCTCTTCTAGCCTTTCCATGACAACAAGGGCACTCCGTATTTACCCAATCTTCTATTTTAGCTAATGGACTCTCTCCATTATCCGTAGGTTCATATTCCGCTACATCAGGTAATACTAATGGTAATTGATCCTCTGGTATTGGTTGCCATCCACACTTCTCACAGTATACCATTGGAATAGGTTCTCCCCAAAATCTTTGACGAGAAAATACCCAATCTTGTAAACGATAATTAGTCTTAGCTCTACCTATACCTGATCCCTCTAAATATTCAAGCATTCTCTTAATAGAATCTTTCTTATTAGTGTATCCATTCAAGAATTCAGAGTTAATCATCTCTCCATCACCAGTATAAGCACCATTCTCTATATCTCCACCTTTAATTACTGGAATTATCTCTAATCCAAACTTCTTAGCAAAATCATAGTCTCTCTCATCATGAGCTGGCACTGCCATAATAGCTCCTGTACCATATCCCATCATTACATAGTCAGATATAAATACTGCAACATTCTTTCCATTAAGAGGATTCTTAACTGTAATACCCTCTAACTTAACACCAGTTTTATCTTTATTTAATTCCGTTCTCTCAAAAGCACTCTTTTGTTTAGCAAAATCTTGATACTTTCTAACTTCATCCATATTCTTAATAATACTAGATAATTTCTCTAATATTGGATGCTCTGGAGACAATACCATAAAAGTAACTCCAAATAATGTATCGCATCTAGTAGTATATACTGTTAACTTATCTCCCGTTTCTTCTACTGTAAAATCAACTTCTGCTCCTGTAGACTTACCAATCCAATTAATTTGTCCTAACTTAACTCTATCAGCAAAATTAGTATCATCAAGTCCCTTAATCAAATCTTCAGCATAAGCACTCATTCTAAGCATCCATTGCTCTTTTTCCTTTTGAACAACCTTACTACCGCATCTTTCACATACTCCCCCAGCAGCATCTTCATTTGATAATACACTCAAACACTTAGGACACCAGTTAACAAAAGTCTTAGCTTTATAAGCCATCCCATGTTTATAAAATTGTAAAAATTGCCATTGTGTCCATTTATAATATTCTGGATCAGTTGTTGAAAACTCTCTATCCCAATCAAAAGAAAATCCTAATGACAACATTTGTCTCTTAAATGTCTTAATATTTTCTTTAACAGCTTCTTTAGGATGAATATGATTCTTTATTGCATACTGTTCAGCAGGAGCCCCAAAAGCATCCCACCCCATTGGAAATAACACATTATATCCTTGCATTCTCTTAACTCTAGCTAAAATATCTTGTGCCGTATATCCTCTAACATGTCCTACATGAAGACCTGCTCCTGATGGATAAGGAAATTCTACCAATATATAGTATGGTTCCTTTTCACTACCAGTAATTGCTTCAAAAGTCTTATTATCACCCCAATACTTCTGCCATTTCTTCTCAATCTTCGTAAAATTATACATATTATCTCCTCCATAAAATAAAAATAGTTATAAATATAAGGACGAACTTTTTCCGCGGTACCACCTTATTTTATAACTACTGTTATACACTCTAACTTTAACGCATTCCTGCGGATATTAATCAGCTAAATAGACAAGTTCATAAATCTCATACTTATACTTTCACCAACCGTATTATCTCTCTCAGTACTAAATTTATTACTACTTCTACTTTTCGCTTTTCAAAAACTAAACTTATTCTACCATACTTTATCATAAATTACAATATTATTTTTGACTTCTTTTAATTATATGATTATTTATAGCATCTATCTCTATCTTAGGATCAAGCCTTCTAAGTAACTTATCTATCTTTCTAAGATAATCTTCTGGTAACACCGTTCTTACTCTTTCAAAACTATCATGTAAATATTTCTCATCTTCATTAAAAGGTAAAGGCCTTCTTCCATAAGTATTAATAAAATTCAAATACTCACTAACAAGATCATATCTCTCTTTAGCATGTTCTTTAATACACTTACTAAATTTAACCTGATCTCTAAAAGTCATCTCATCTTTATGTTTATTATATCTTTTAGCTAATATTTGTTCCATCTTATCTTCACTCTTAACTATTGGTAAACAACCCATATGACTATCCATAAATATAAATAGATCATCAAAATTAACTTTCTTCGATTTAGTTAATCTCTCTAGCATCTTATCAAAATCATTATCTTTTAAATACTCACTAAATATTACTTTCTTAATAAATAAAATATCTTCATAACTAATCTCTTCCCCTCTATTAAACCTAATCTTTCTCTTATTATCTACTAAGAAATTAGTAATATCATTAACTAGCCTCTTTATATATCCTTCTTTATCTTGACAATCATTAAACTCTTTTCTAACATTATCTGCTATTATAAAAAACTTTTCTCTATATATTATCTCACTTCTAGTACCAAATCTCTTCTTAAGTAAATTAGCATTATCTTCCATCTCATCTTCTTTATCAAATATCTTCTTACTTAATTTATCATTACTAGCCATTGCTTTAATTAAATATTTTTTATCATCTCTCTCACTACCAAGTCTAAGTATTGATATTAAATTATATCCAAGCATTACCCCATCTTCAAATAATTTATCCATCTCTTTATATAATTCTCTTCTATCACTAGGTAATTTCTCTACTCCATAAGATATCTTTTCTACAACGGATAAATTATCATCTACACATTCTTTAATCTTACTTTGCATCTTTGCTGTAAACTTATCAAACCCTTCAAGTAACTTTCTAGCTAATTCTCTCTCTTCTTTATCTTTACTAAAAACTCCTGGTAACTGAAAACCCCTATCATAAAAATCTAATACTTCTTTATATAAATCCTTATACTTATTAGCATTCTTTTGATATATATTCTTATATCCTGCTAAATATTTAATAAACTCTTCCCTAGAAGAAGCAAACACTCCTGGCTTCTCTATATCTAATTTACTAACCCTATCATACATTTCTATCGTTGCATACTTCTGATATCTAAATAAATTTAAATATCCCAAATACACATCTGCATCCTTAAAATCAATATTCTCTTCAAGTAACTCTATCGTCTCATCTAAAGTAAGCATTGCTATATTATAAGGTGAATACTTTTTATCAAGTTCATCTATCTTTTGACATATCTTAGAAGAATAATCTACTATTTTAAAATTATTAAGTATCCTCTCATATCTCTCCCTATTATCAGGATCACTTATAATTAGTTCCCTAGCCCTACTAGCTACTTCTGTATATACTTGATATATTGCATCATGTTTTTGATAATTATTAACTAGATCAAATACTACTACACTATCTTTTCTCTTCGAATAAGATAAAAGTCTTCCTAACTGTTGAAAATATATAATCGGAGAAGATGTAGCTCTTAACATAAATACTGCATCAACATCCTTAACATGTACCCCTTCATTAAGTAAATTAACACTATATAAAACTGTTGTCTCATTAGATGGAGCATTTCTAAATTCTCTTAAATATCTTAAATTATTCTTTCTACTCTCATCAGAAGAAACCATATATACATTATCTACATGTCCTAAAATACTCTCTATCGTTAACTGATCCTTATAAAAATTATCTATTTTTGAAGAAAATACTATATATTTACCATTCTCTTGAACAAACTCTCTTATCCCCTTCTCAGATTTCATTGTATCTTCTATCTCTCTTTGTACTTTATATATTTGTGAATATATTGCTTCCTTAACCCTATCAGATAAATTACTTCTCTTAATCCTATTCTCTACTATAGTTAACTTATTCATAAGTTCATAACTAGCATTAACATATACAGGTACTGGTAATATCTCCCTAATCATTGCTTCAGATAAACTAAGTCTTGATACACAATTCCCATCAAATAATATCTCATTCATATTCTTCTTATTATCTAAGTATCTTATCTCAGTAGCTGTAGTTCCAATAACCTTAGTATCCATTCCCTTATCACGAATAGTCCCTATAAGTTCATCAATCTTCTCACCCCACTGCTCAGCTCCACAACGATGATATTCATCCAAAATAACTATATCATAATTATCTGCCATTTCCTTAACATTCTTCCTAAGTAAACTACTATATATCATCATATCTAACTTCTTAAAAGCCTTCTTATCAAGACCTAACTCTTCAATATGTTCATTAACTAATTGATCCAAAATAGCATAATTAGGAGCTAAATATAGTATTCTCTTATCTCTATTATTAAGTAAATATTTAAGCATAATAAATGACTTACCTGTACCTGTAGCATGATTAATAGATACAAATTGCTTATCCTTAAGTCCTTCTATTAACTTTTGATAAGCTTCTTCATTATGTGGTAACAAAGTTACATCAATATTATCACTATTCATATATATCCCTTCTATCTATATCACTTCATAATAAACTCTAATATATCTCTATATACTTCTTCCTTATTAGTCTCATTTATTAATTCATGTCTCTTCCCCTCATATAACTTACTCTCTATCCTAGAGTATCCTACACTATTCAAAAAACTAACTAATTCATTAAACTTCTTCTCATTTTGAATAACTGGATCATCACTACCTGCTATCACCAATATATCCATATCCTTATTCTTAACCATATATTTATTCTTCTTAAAAGCCCTGATCATCATCTTATATAAATTAATAAATCCACTAGTAGTAAATACATATCCACATAACTTATCATTATTATATTTATCTACTTCCCCCTTATCAGAACATAACCATTCATTTTTACCTACATATCCTGAATTATATCCCATAAAAGTAATCTTATCCAAAAACTTATTCTCCTGATAATCCTTATAAAATAAACCTGTTATATATCCTAATAACAATCCTAAAGAAGCCATTCCATTCCTAGTAGGAGGTCCACATAATATAAGTTTACTAATCTCATCATCATACTTCTCTATATAATTTCTAGCAACCAAAGTCCCCATACTATGACTAAATAATACAACTTCCTTATCCTTATACATATCTTTAATATATCTAGTTACCTGATACAAATCATCTACTATATAATCACTATTCCTAGTATAAAAGTTTCCATATCTTCCTTCTTCTAGGATACTCTTTCCATGTCCCCTATGATCATGAATAACTACAATATATCCATTCTTTACCAAATATTTCATAAAATCATAATATCTCTCTTTATGTTCTGCCATTCCATGAGATATTTGTACTATTCCCCTAGCTTCTCCCACTGGTTCTATTATTGCTATTTCTATATCTAATCCATCTTTATTAGACTTAATATTAATCTTCTTCATTCATGTCACCTTCCATATTTATTATATCTAATATCTAATAAAAAGGAAAGTATAACCTCTATTCAAAATAATTTATTCCTATAGCTGCCTTTACTTCACTTAAAGTATTTCCCGCTCTTAAACGTGCCTTCTCCGTACCCTTCTTTAATATCTCATATACCCTATCAGTATCTTTCGCTAATTCTTCTCTTCTCTTTCTAATCGGAGCTAATTCTTCTTGTAAAATATCATTCAAAAACTTCTTAATCTTCATATCACCCAGCCCCCCTCTCATATAATGCTCTTTTAATTCATCTAAATTATTATATTCCGGTAAATATTTTTTAAATGAATCATCTTTACAAAACACATCCAAATAAGTAAACACTACATTTCCTTCTATTTTACCAGGGTCTTCTATCTTAATATGCATAGGATCAGTATACATCATAAATACTTTTTTCTTTATCTCTTCAGCACTATCTTTTAAATATATACAGTTACCAAGTGATTTACTCATCTTAGCCCCTCCATCTATTCCTACTAGTCTTCTCTCATTAGCACTTTCCGGTAACACTGCTTTTGGTTCTACCAAAGTATCTCCATATATACTATTAAATTTTCTAACTATCTCTCTAGCTTGTTCTATCATTGGTTCCTGATCATCTCCAACTGGTACTATATTAGCTTTAAATGCTGTAATATCAGCTGTTTGACTTACTGGATAAGTAAAAAATCCTACTGGTATACTCTCTTCAAAACCTCTAGCTAATATCTCTGACTTAACTGTTGGATTACGATGAAGTCTTGCTACTGTTACCAAATTCATATAATAAAATGTTAACTCCGTAAGTTCCGGTACTGCTGATTGAATAAAAATATTTACTTTTTCCGGATCAATACCTACTGCTAAATAATCTAAAGCTACCTCAAGTATATTATCTCTAACCTTCCCAGGATCATCAAAATTATCTGTAAGTGCCTGAGCATCTGCTATCATCACATACATTTCATCATAATCCCCATTATTTTGTATTCTTACTCTATTCTTAAGTGATCCTACATAATGTCCTATATGTAAAGGTCCTGTAGGTCTATCTCCTGTTAATATTATATTTTTCATATTCTTCCTTCTTTCTTATATATATCTATATTTAATTATACTAAATACCACCATCGTTTACTCATCATTACTCTCCTATAAAAAAACTCTTACCCCTATATATAGGATAAGAGTAAATCTTACTTTTAATGCCACCTAATATGTACCATCATACATATGTTATCTGATAACGGTTAACTTCCGTGATAGCCTACTATTTTCGGTATCCATTCTCAAGCCCATTCATTAAATCTCATCTATGATTTTCCACCAAACAATCACTCTCTATAATCTTTAATCTAACTACTCTTCTTGATCAACATTTTCTTTCTTCACAAAGTATTATATATAAATATCCCCATTTTGTCAATTATTTTTTTCATGTTCTAATAAAGCTTTTTTATTCTCTATTTCTCTCCCATAACCAGTAAGACTTCCATCAGTACCAATTACTCTATGACAAGGAATTATTAAACATATTGGATTCCATCCTACTGCACCACCAACTGCCTAAGCTGACATTTTATTCATATTTTTCTTTTTAGCTACAACTTTAGCTATATCATTATAAGTAATAACTTCCCCATATGGTATCTTCTTAATTTCTCCTAATACCATTTCTCTAAACTCCGTCAAATTATTTATCTTATATTTAGGAACAAACTGAGGATCTATCCCTATAAAATATTCATCTAACCATCTCTTAGTATCTTCAAAAACTTTTGTATCTCCCAATATAGCATTATCATCTTGTTTATTAATATCTCTTGATCCTAAAACAAAGTCCTATCAAATACTCCCCATCACTATACATTACCATATCAGAGTATTCTTTTGGAGTCCTATATATCTTCTTATATATCATAATATCATCCTATCTTATCATAAACTCTACTGAAAAATATCTATCATCTATTTTTTTAACCAAACGATATTCTCCATCACTTAGTTCTCCATATAACCATTTCCAATCAACCTCAAGTTCCAACTTACCATTATCGTCTACACTATATCCAATAGAAGTAAATGCATAATCACGAATAATTGTATCTAATTCTCTCCATTCATCATTTTCTTTCTTATCAATTCTATACCAACTACCAAATAAATGCTTATTATTACTAGTATCCACTATTACTAAAGTAGCTCCTTTAGAAGTTAATGTTCCATCCTTTATACTCATAGTAATCTCATCTATCTCATTTAAAGCTGCTCTTTTCTCTTCTTCCATATAATCCTTAACTGAACTATAAACATTATATCCAAGTATTTCTATCTCAATACCTTTAGCATGTCCTATCTTATTACCATCATTAATTATCCTATTAACTTTAGATACTTTATAAAGAATAGCCTTATATTCTACAGTACCTCCATCTGATAGTCTAAATTTCAACGGCACAAATAATACCAATATAATTATTATTAATATAACTATAAATATTTTCTTTCTCATATATCCTCCCATACATAACTATTTATATCTTTCTTTAATTATATCATCTTCTTCTATATGTCCAATTAATAGTGATGAATTAGGATCATGTAATTGTATATTTTTTCTAACTTGACCCTCATCATAATTAGCATAACAATATTTACACCAAAAAATAGTGTAAGTTTTTTCTATTCACTTCTCAAAGCCTCAACCGGATCTTTCTTAGAAGCTGCTCTTGCTGGAATTAATCCCCCTATCAAAGTTAAAATAATAGCTAATACTACAAGTACCATTGCATTATCTATATTTAATGTAGCAGCTAATGGAATATTACCCGTATAATGATGCAATATCATATTAATTATTGGTATCAAAGAATAAGATATACCTATTCCTAATATTCCAGATAATAATCCTATAATAAATGTCTCAGCATTAAATATTGAAGATATATTTCCCTTAGAAGCTCCAATAGCTCTCAATATACCAATCTCTTTTGTTCTTTCATATACTGATATATAAGTAATAACTCCAATCATTATACTAGAAACTACTAATGATATTGATACAAAAGCTATAAGTACATAGCTAACTGCATTAACTATCGTTCTAACCGAAGACATTAAAATACCAGTAGTATCTGAATAATTTATTTTTCTATCTTCTTCTACTTTATCATTATATTTATCTATAAACGATAAAAAATGTTCTTTTCCATCAAAACTATTAAAATAAAATGATATATATGTAGGTTCTTCTTTATCTTGATATCCTAAAGATATTAAATTAGATTTTTGCGTTGTCTCTTTAGGATTCATCATTGCATTAACAACTCTTGCTAATTCATTTTCACTAAAATTAAGCGTAAAAGCACTAGCTATTTTATCTTCATCTATATTAAATGAACTAGCAAAACTATTAGTAAGATTAGTAGTAAGTTCACCAACTTTAGTAAGTACTTGTTTTTTAACTTTGGCCTCAGTCATAGCAGTTCCCATCTTTTGAGAAGTTCCCACTATTAAAGCACTTTGCAAATATCCATCTATAACAGTTTGTTTTATTTCAGGTACTACTACTACCTTATCACCAACTTGATAATCAGGATTAATACCTGTCATATAAGCATTATATCCTTCAATATAAGCTTGTAATAACCCACTAAGTAAAGCCTTATAAGTACTCTTTAAAGTGTCTTTTGGAATAACATACTCACTTTCCATTTTACTAAGTACTTCTCCTACTGAATAACTATCTAAATAACTATCAACTAAAGTATCTATATCATCAATACCATATTCTATATCAATACTATCAAATATACCAGATGAAAAAATACTCAAGTTATCCATAAACATTTTAGTAGCAGGTACCGTATCAGTAGTAATACTATTACTTATCTCATTCATATAATTCTTCGTATTATTTTCTATTGTTTCCCTATCTATATTAATATTAAAAGCACTTTTAAGTTTTTCATTATCTATACTTACTAAATCAGCAAATTTAAAATCAAAATTATTTCCTTCACTATCAAATCTCTTTCCTGAAAAAACATCTACTTCACTATTATCTAATTGTTTTTTTACTATCTCTGTATTCTTAGAATAATCTATAATATAATCTACTAATTTTGAAGTATAAGCCACTCCAGGATTAAGAGCCATTGAAGTTGTTCCTTCTTTAGGGCTAACTATTCCTACTATCTTTAATTTTATTGCCTTATCATATAATCCTTGCATATAATCTTTGTCTTCAGTCATATCTTCATACACATCATATTTAGAATTATATCTATAAGTATCCGTAGGCATCACTAATCTTAAATCAACATTCATAAGATCATCATAAGTCAAAGTAAGTGGTGTATTATTAATTTCTACTCCCTCGCCACTCATTATTTTAGTTATCATTGAAGTAAGTTCTTCTGTATCACGAAGGCCTAATGAATATACTAATAAATCAGATATACTATTAGCTTCAGACAATACCAACACCATTTCATTATATTCTTCCGGCCATCTTCCTTTAAGTACATCATATGATTCCTCAATTTGTGTTCTATCATCTACCATTTGTGAAAAAACTGAAGCCATTCCTGAATATGATTGCATTAAATTATTTGATCCCATCATTGAACTAAATAAATTACTAGGATTAATCTTTGCCAATTTATTAGTAGTATCCACTGTATATATATTAGGATCTACACTATACATATAATTTATATTAGCAATATCTTTATCTATTTTTTTATGGTTATCTTTCAAATATTTTTTAAAACTCTTCAAATCATTAGTACTAATATTAGACAACATTGACGTTATATATTGTTGTTCTACTACTTTATCAGTACCATCATTTTCACTATTACCATTTCTCATCGATAAAATTACACTTGTAATATCTGATGATTCCTGCATAATTGTAAGTGGATAAGATGTCAAAGTATCTTCTTGAATAGAATCAACATAATTTTGAAATCCCGTAGATACTGCTAATATCAATGCTATTCCAATAATACCAATTGATCCAGCTATTGATACAAGCAAAGTTCTACCTTTCTTTGTCATTAAATTATTAAAAGATAATGATAAAGCTGTTAAAAAAGACATTCTTGTTTTTTTACTTTTACTTATAACAATATCTTTCTTCTCTTTTGTATTTATTTTTCCATCATAAGGATTAGTATCCGATATAATTTTCCCATCTTTAATATTAATAATTCTACTAGAATACTCCCTTGCCAAGTCAGGATTATGCGTTACCATAATAACCAATTTATTTTTTGATATCTCTTTAAGTAATTCCATAATTTGTACACTAGTATCTGAATCAAGAGCTCCAGTAGGCTCGTCAGCTAAAATTATCTCAGGATCATTAACAAGTGCTCTCGCTATTGCTACTCTTTGCATTTGCCCACCTGATAATTGGTTAGGTTTCTTATTAATATGTTTTTCTAATCCAACGTCTTTAAGAGCCTTAATTGCTCTTTCTCTTCTTTCTTCTTTTGAACAGCCAGATAAAGTCAAAGCTAATTCTACATTTCTCAAGATTGTTTGATGCGTAATTAAATTATAACTTTGAAAAACAAATCCAACTCTATGATTACGATAACTATCCCAATCTCTATCAGAAAACTTTTTAGTACTAACTTCATTAATTATTAAATCTCCTGAAGTATACTGATCAAGTCCTCCTATAATATTTAAAAAGGTTGTTTTTCCTGATCCAGATGGTCCTAGTATTGAAGCAAATTCATGTTGTCTAAAATTTACACTAACATGATCAAGTGCTTTTTGTTCAAAACCTTCCGTTTTATATATTTTTGTAATTTTCTTAATCTCTAACATTTATATCACCATGCTTTCAATCACTATATATAATTATATTATACTTATGATTTAAAATTCAAAATTAATTTTTTCCTTTTCTAAACTTTTAACACTCTCTATATTTCTATCATCTCTTAATGCAGAAGTAATTATTTTTATTAATTGTTCTTTGTCCATATTCTGATTATTACATAATCTATGAAAAGCATCAATAAATACATTTTCTAATAAGTTTTCCCCACTGCCTTACTATTTTCACAAAATTACCCCTTAAATATTAAATTTTCTCTTTATAATATAAAACTCTCTTACCAAAATAATTATAAACCTCTTCAAACTTATTCCTATCATAATCAGTAATAGAATAAGTATCACAGTCACAAACTGTCACCACATTATCCGAATATCCTATCACAATAACCACATGAAGATTAGCTTTCCAATCAATTTTTTTACCATTTTCCTTACAAATCCAACTCTTAGAAATAAAAGGTTCCTTTAATCTAATAGAAGTCCAAACCATAACCGGATATCCTAAAGAAACAAGTTTCAAAACCTCATCCAAACTAGAACCACTGGCATTAATAATACCAGGTTTAAAATAATTTGCCACATCTATAATAGGTCCTTCATAAACTCCGTAACTATATACATCCCTAGGATCACCTACAAATTCTATCTCAGGATCAGCCCCATATAAAACACCATCTTCCAAATAAGGCTTAGGACCTTTTTTAAGTTTAGAAACAATATCATCAATCGTAACACTAACTCCATAATACTTTAAAAGCATATATAAAGTTACCAATTCACAACCAACAGGATAAGAAGGAAACTGACAAATCGATTTAACCCCATCAATATAAGCCTTATAATTCTTACCCTTAAAATAATTATTCAAATAAACATCCGTAAAAGAGTACTTCGTCTTACCATTAAAACCAGTAGTCGTAAAAGCCGTCGCAAGCGAATTTAAAACCGCCTCCTCAGTCATCTCTGCAACCATCTTAAACACATAACTTAGTTTCTCCTCTAAGACAACCTGACACGTCCTAAAATGACCGCAAGTTTTATCACCAAGACGATTAGCCGTAGTAAATCCAATCGCCACATCACCACTATCATGACCGATATAAGAGCCTACCCTAGCAAGACCAACAGATGTCCTATTAAGCATCCTTTTAAGTTGCCTCTCATTTACCGGCAAATCAGTCGCCAATATCATCATAATAGAACCCTTTGAAGAAGGTAAATTAGTAACCTTAGAATCAATAACATCCCCAATATACTTTCCATTAAAAATCATATCACGAGAGCCACCAAAATTACTAACCACCAAAATACCAATCGTATAAAACTTTCCATCAATCAAAGTAAGCCTAGAAGCCGAACCAACGCCACCTTTCATTCCAAGACAGCTCATCCCAGCTCCAGCACCAATACTCCCTTCTTCAAAATCCACCTTAGCGTCTAAAATGGCCTTTCTAACATCATCGCCTTCTAAAATCCTTTCACTAATATCATTCAAAGGATAATCATTACACTCACCAACAATAGGATTACAAGAGGTAACATTAACTCCATCTTTCTTACATGTATCTATCATATAAGAAACTACCCCATCATAAATCTTACCACTATTTAAAGTATTCGTAAGAAAAATAGGCGTCTCAATCGACCCAAGTTCATTAATTTGCGTAAGCCCCATCGTCTTACCATAACCATTAATAACCGAACTTGCAGCCACCATCTTATTCAAATAAATATTATCATCCGATGGCATAATCGCCGTAATACCAGTCTTATGATTATCACTAGAAACTGTATAATGACCAACCTTAACTCCAGGAACATCCGTAATCTTATTTAACCTTCCAGTCTTACCTTCGCCAATTATAACCCCATAATCTCTAATTCTTTTCATATAATCACCTCTTATATTATTATATCAAAAAAATGCAATTAAGTTTATCTTATTAATTTCAAAGTAGATTCCTCATTAATCAAATTACATAGCATATTCGCATAAATACATTCACCATTTAAAACCGAATAAATCTCACTAATTGTATTAAGATATTTAAAATCAGTTTAATATCTATATTCTTAATAAGTGGTTTTATTTTTATATTATAACCACAATTTTCTCTTTGCTATCTATATTATATAAGAATAATTTATGTATGTTAAATATACAAACAAATTGCACATTCATTATAAAAAAGTTAATTAGTATATGTTTCCAACACCACTTATATTGGTGTCTTCTACATATCATACTCAAACAACTTTCAGAATATTTTTTAATTTTTTTATCATTTTTTTACAACAAAATATCACTTTTTTAGTTTTGTCAAAAATCAAGAAATCTTATTTTTCAAGATTTTTTCGTTGTAGTACTGAAACACACTCAACGTGCTCCGTTTGTGGAAACATATCTACTACACTCACTTCAACAAGTTTATATTTATCAAGTTCTTGTATATCTCTCACTAAAGTCATTGGATCACACGATACATATATAATTTTTTTAATATTAGCATTATTTATAATCTCTCTAATATGTTTATCAAGTCCAGCTCTTGGTGGATCTACTATTAAAATATCTCCGTCAATATTCTTATCAATAATCTTAGATACATCACTACATATAAAACTAGCATTATCTATATTATTTATTTTTTTATTATAGTTAGCGTCATTTATCGCTTCTTTTACTATTTCTATTCCTAGTACACTCTTAACATATCTAGATACATAAAGACTTATACTTCCTACACCACAGTATAAATCTATTACTCTCTCACTACCAGTAAAGTTTCCATATCTAACAATTTCATCATATAATCGTTTAATATTACCTGTATTTATTTGAAAGAAAGATTTATCAGATACTCTATATTTTAAATTATCTATATATAAATATCCTTCTTCTAAAGAATATTTTTTCACACCATTAATATATATTTCTAAACATTCATTAACCAAATTATCTACATTCATGTCTCCAGTAATACTAAGAATAAGTCCATTATTACATTCACGAATAACTATTTTTGTAACCTTAGATAAATCTTCATTTTTTAATGCACCTAAAAGTTTATTAACTCTATCACTTACAAGTAAACACTTATCTATTTCAATAAAATTATTATTAATATCTACTAGTCCTATCTTTCCATTCTTTACCTGATAAGTTATTTTATTACGATATTCAAATTCTTTCTCACTATCAATAACTCTCGGATTAATATCAATATTTAAATATCTTTTAAACATATCAACAATTTTATCTTTCTTAAAACCAACTTGATCAAAATATTTCAAATTACTAATATGACACCCACCACATTCATTATAATAAGAACACTTTGCTACTATCCTATTATCACTAGACTGAATAATTTTATTAATCTTTCCAATATCATATTTCCTATGATTACTAATTATCTCTATATCTAATATATCTCCCATAACAGCTTTAGGTACAAAAACAATTTTTCCATCATTATATCCTATTCCTCTACCTAAATGATCCATTTTCTCTATTTTTATTTTCATTAACTATCACACCCTTATTGGATCAACATCAATTGATATATCTACCTTATTATTAATCTTATAAATATTATCAATATGTGTTAATACACTATTTAACTTATCATCCCTCTTATATTTAATAATACATTGATAATGATATACATTATTTATCCTAAAAACATTTGCCATTGATGGCCCTAATATTTTTGTATCACTAGATAAATTTTTTCTTAAAAATTCCCCTATCTTATTAGCTTCCTTAAATCCTAAATCATAGTCCCTACTAGTAATATTTACTAAAGTAATATAATAGTATGGTGGATAATTAAGTGTCTTTCTAATACTCATTTCTTCTTTATAAAAATTATAATAATCATGATGCTTAGCATAATTAATACTGTAGTGTTGAGGATTATAACTTTGAATAATTACTTCTCCTGCTAAATCACTTCTTCCTGCTCTACCTGATACTTGTGAAAGTAAACCAAAAGTAACTTCAGCACTTCTAAAATCAGGCACATTAAGTGATGAATCAGCATTAATAACTCCAACTAATGTAACCATAGGAAAGTCAAGTCCTTTAGCTATCATCTGTGTACCTAGCAAAATGTCATATTTATGTTCTCCAAAATCATTAATTATCTTCTCATGCATACCCTTTTTACTTGTAGTATCCATATCCATTCTAACAACTCTTGCCTTAAACACACGATTAAGCTCTTCTTCTAACTTTTCAGTACCAAGACCATAATCCTTCATATTACTACTACCACAAGTAGGACACTTATTAACATTCTTAATACTATAATTACAATAATGGCACCTATTAGTATTACTACTCTTATGATATGTCAAAGATATATCACAATTAGGACATTTTATCACACTACCACAGTCTCTACAAGTAAGCATCGAAGAATACCCTCTTCTATTAAGAAGTAAAATAACTTGCTCATTCTTCTTAAGACGATCCCATATCTTATCAGTTAATTTCTTTGATAAAATAAAATTACCATGACGTGCTTCTTCCTTCATATCTACTATTTCAATATTAGGTAATCTTCCAGCACCAGCCCTCTTCGTTAAAGTAAGCAATTCATATACTCCATTTAATGCTCTTGCAAAAGATTCAAGTGATGGTGTAGCACTTCCTAATATAACCGGAGCATTATGATATTTCCCCCTCATCATTGCTACATCTCTTGCATGATATCTTGGATTATTATCCTGCTTATATGTACTAGTATGTTCTTCATCAATAACAATAATCCCAATATTCTTAAGTGGTGCAAATATTGCACTTCTTGCCCCTACCACTATTTTTACTTTTCCTGATAAAATTTTTCTATATTCATCATATTTTTCTACTTCACTAAGTCCACTATGAAGTATTGCAATATCACTACCAAATCTTGTCACAAAACGATCAACAATTTGTGGAGTTAAACTAATTTCAGGAACTAACATAATTGCTGTTTTACCAGTCTTAATTACCTTATCAATAAGTTCCATATAAACTTCCGTTTTTCCACTACCAGTTACCCCATATAATAAATAAGCCTTAAACTTATCAAGCACTACCTTATCTGCTGCTTGTTGTTGTTCCTGATTAAGCTCTACTACATGATACTTTCCACTACAAGTACTTTGATATCTATTAACCTCTTCATACTCATATCTTATCAATTCTTTCTTCGCCAAAGTCTCAATACTAGAAGTTAGCTTGTCTACTTTTATCCTATCCTTAATAAGCAACTCTTCAAGTATTTCTCTTTGTAAAGCATACTTACAATCATTCAAATAATCTGATATCTCTTTTTTATCCTTATTAAGAACAACATATCTATCTCTTTTAATACCAATACTAGTATTACTCTTAGCCTTAAGAGCTTTAGGTAACATAGCCTGATATATACTTATCTTACTACATAATATCTTCTTTTGAATCTCTTCTCCTAAATAAAGCATCTCATCATTTAAAATAGGTTCATCATCACATATCTTCTCTATAGCCTTAAGTTCATATTCATCATGATACTCATCACTAATATCAAGTACAAATCCCTCAATAAGCCTATTATTAAAAGGAACTAACACCCTATGGCCTACTTTAATTATATTCTGATATTCTTTTGGTATTATATAAGTAAATTTTTTATCTACTGCTTTTGCCCCATATTCAATAATAACTTCTGCATACATAATACCATATCCTTCCAGCTAAAGAGAGCTATTCTTCTCTCTTACAAATTAATACTATCATATCATAAAAAGATTGTCAAGATATTTCCGTACATTTGTTTGTATATCTTTAAATTTTTTTTAATTCTAAAATATCAAAAGAAAATCTATTCATAAAAAATAGCCTTATCAAAAAATTATCCTATCATATTCACAATCGCTTCAAAAAAAAGAAATCTCACAAAAGAAAAAGCTCATCAAAAAGAAAAAACTTCTAAAAAGAAAAATCATCTTAAAAGCTAAAAATCTATCACAAAGAAAAAACTATAAGATCATCACTAACCCTATAGTACTATACCCTTCTACTTAGTATGATGATTTAATAATACATTTCTTTTTTCATTAAGTTCATTAACTCTCTTCATACTATTAAATTTATCTTGCATTCCCATACCAAAATAATCTTTAGCGATTATCTCTATCTCTTCTAATTCTTTACTCTTCTCATTCAAATAATGAACTTCAATCGTTTCAATATCCACTGGAGTAAAACCTTGCAATTCTTTAAAATTAACTTCTCTACTATATCGCTTATCTCCATGTAATGCACTTAACATATATATATTTCTAAGAGGAATATCCAAAATCTTACTCTCATCTATTTCATTAACAAATCTAACCATTCCACTAATTAAATTCTCTATATCCTGTACATTTCCTGAAACAGCCTCTATATCTAAATTATCAAGTCTATTAATATTAGTAGCCACATATGTAGCATATCTCTTATTACCATCACTATCTTTATAAAAAACTTTTAAACGATAACTATCATTAATATCCTCTACTAACCATTCATAATTTTTTTCCATATATTTTGTTCACCACCATCTAAAATAAGTTAATCATAATATTCACATTTTGTCAAACCTAATAACAAAAGTTTACAAAAGAAACCTATTAAAAATTATTCATATCATATAACTAATTAAAAAGTTAAAAAAATATAAAAAGCAACAAAAAGAAAACCTTCACAAAAGAAGAAAACTCTGATAAAAAAAGAAAAACTTACTAAAAAGAAAAAGATCATAGATCTTATATCTATAATCTTCTCCACATTAATCAATATTTATAATTTTCTTAGTAGGTTCTTCTTTTTCAGCCATTGGAATTGTTACTTTTAATATGCCATTCTTAAATTCAGCTTTAATTTCTTCTTCATTAAGACCTTCTCCTAAGTAAAATGATCTTTCACATCTACTAGTAGCAATTCTTTCTCTACGCATATATTTCTTATGATCTTTTTCATCTTCTTTATGCGTAGCTACAATTTTAAGATATCCTTTTTCATATTCTATATGAATATCCTCTTTCTTGAAACCTGGAACATCTACTACTATATGATACATATTATTTTCTTCATATATATCACATCTCATCATTTTATTTAACTTCTTAGGTTCCATCTCATGTTCCATATCGTCTAAGAAGTTATCAAAAAATATTCTACTTGGTAGCATACTTTTCACATCCTTTCAATTATCATTATAGCACTCTCTCTTTAAATGTCAATACTTTTTAGCAATCTTTTTAATTAATTGCTAATTTTTTTAATAATTTTAGCAATCTCTATTGACAATTGCTAATATATATCATATAATTAATACAGAAAGGATGTGATATATATGAATCAAGAAAACCCTTATGCTGAAGCATTACAAAATGTTCTTGAGAAATATGGTCGCGACGTCACTAAAGAAGCCAAAGATGGTAAAATTGATCCAGTCATTGGCCGTGATGAAGAAATTCGAAATATAACTCGAATATTATCAAGAAAAACAAAAAACAATCCCGTCCTCGTCGGAGCTCCTGGTGTTGGTAAAACCGCCATCATCGAAGGACTTGCCAATAGGATAGTTAAAGGAGATGTTCCAAATAACTTAAAGGATAAAACAATTTGGTCACTTGATATGGGTGCCCTAATAGCTGGAGCTAAATATCGTGGTGAATTTGAAGAAAGATTAAAAGCTGTTCTAAAAGAAATAAAAGATTCTGAAGGAAAAATAATTCTTTTCATTGATGAAATTCACTTACTAGTAGGAGCTGGAGCTATGGAAGGAGCTATGGATGCCGGAAACTTGTTAAAACCAATGCTTGCTCGTGGTGAAATTCTTTGTATCGGTGCTACTACTCTAAATGAATACCGCAAATACATTGAAAAAGATGGAGCCCTTGAAAGAAGATTCCAAAAAGTACTAGTAACTGAACCAACCGTTTCTGATACCATTGCCATCTTAAGAGGATTAAAATCTCGTCTTGAAGTATTCCATGGTGTTACTATCAAAGATTCCGCTCTAGTAGCAGCAGCCACTCTATCAAATCGTTACATTACTGATCGTTATCTACCAGATAAAGCCATCGATTTAGTAGATGAAGCTTGTGCCACTATTAAAGTACAAATGGAGTCAGTTCCCGTAGAACTAGATCACTTAACTCGTGAAATTATGACTCTTGAAATTGAAAAAGAATCATTAAAAAAAGAAAAAGATGAAATGTCTATTAAAAGAACTGAAGAAATAAATAAAAAACTTACTGAATTAAAAGATAAAGAATCATCATTAAGAAATCGTTGGAACGAAGAAAAACAACTAAGTACTAAAATCAAAAAGAAAAAAGAAGAATTAGAAATAGCTATGCACAATCTAGAATTAGCAGAAGCTGATTATGATTATGAAAAAGCTGCCGTCTTAAAGCATGGTACTATTCCTACTCTTCAAGAAGAATTAGCTACATTAAAATTTCAAAATGGTAGTTCTAAATTACTAAGTAACACTGTTGATGAAGAAGGCGTTGCCAGTATCGTATCTAAATGGACTAACATTCCAGTTACTAAATTAGTAGGTACTGAAAGAGATAAATTATTAAATCTTGAAGCCAACATGAAAAAACGTGTCATTGGTCAAGATGATGCCATTCACACAGTATCAGAAGCTATCATTCGTGCAAGAGCTGGTATCAAAGATCCAAATAGACCAATCGGATCATTCATGTTCCTAGGACCTACCGGAGTTGGTAAAACCGAAGTAGCTAAAACTCTTGCATATGAATTATTTGATGATGAACGTCACATTGTTCGTATCGATATGTCTGAATACATGGAATCTCATTCTGTATCAAGATTAGTTGGTGCCCCTCCAGGATACGTTGGTTATGATGAAGGAGGCCAATTAACCGAAGCCGTAAGACGTAATCCATATTCTATTATATTATTTGATGAAATAGAAAAAGCTCACAAAGATGTCTTCAATATCTTACTTCAAATACTAGATGATGGTCGTATTACTGACTCCCAAGGTAGAACTGTAGATTTCAAAAACACCATCATCATCATGACTTCAAATCTAGGTAGTGAATATATCTTAAATAAAGATCCACATGCTAAAGATCTAATCAACTCTTTATTAAGACAAACATTCAAGCCAGAATTTCTAAACCGTATCGATGAAATAATTACCTTCAATTCATTAAATAAAGATGCTGTTTACCAAATTCTTGATAATATCATTCATAACATTGAAATGCGTCTATCAGATAAACTAATCAAAATAAATCTAACTGATAATGCTAAAAAACATATCATTGATTCTTCATACGATGAATCTTTCGGAGCAAGACCAATCAAAAGATATGTTGTAAAGAATATTGAAACTCTAATTGCTAACAATATCATCCAAGATAAAATTAAATATAATAGCACTATCACCATAGACGTATCAAATGATACATATTTCATAAAAGAAACTAAATAAAATTAAAAAGATCTGTATCACGAATACCTACGAAAAGTATTCACATACAGGTCTTTTATTTTAACTTTTTATCTTTTTTAAAGCCATAAGTCATAAACTTCCACATAGCTTTTCTATTAGTAAGCCAATTAATTTTTACATTATTATTAGTGTTAACAATCATCTTACTAACTAAGTATTTAGCAACCACATCAGGATAATCACCCAAAATATTATATACTTTCTTATTCTTCTCACTTAACTCCATTTTCTTATCACGAAAAGCATTAACTAAAAAGTCCGTAATCATTATACCAGGAGCTAATCTTCCTACTATAATATCCTTCTCTTTTACCTCTGCTTCGTGAGCTAAAGCCTTAGCAAAATAAGTAATCCCTCTCTTAGCAGTTCCATATACTGATAATCCTGGTATCAGTGCATCATTACTGCCATGCCCTTCAACCATATATATAGCTCCATTTCCTTGCTTAATCATCTCTTCCATAATATATTTAGAAGCTACCATCGTACTAGTTAAATCAATATCTATCATTCTTCTAATTTCTTCATTAGAGCATTCCCATATCATCTTATCAGGTTGATTTACTCCAGCATTATTAATCCAAATATCAATACTTTCAAATTTTTTCTTACTCTTACTAATCAAATTAACAATATCTTTATCATGTGTTATATCACATACTACTGCTAAAACTTCTCCTTTACTATCAATATCCATAAGACTATCCTTAGCAGAGTTTAAATTCTTCTTATCAAGATCACTTATAACAACATTATAATTTTTCTTTCTAAAACATTTAGCCATTTCATATCCAAGTCCTCTAGCACTACCTGTAATAACAACCGTTTTTCCCTTCATAATACCACCTCAGTAAAGAAAAGAACTCTCGTTCAATCCTATTTAAATTCTATTATTTTTATCTAATATATATTGTTAAGTTCTATATTCTACTATCCCACTCAACACTCTTTAATTTATATATCTTTCTCTCTAATACATAAGTATATCTATAATGAGAACTATTACTAAATAAATCCCTCAAACTAGCAGCATTACCATCATACTTACCTAGTTTATTATCATCTAAATCATATAATGTATCATCTACTAAATATCCCATATTAACATCTATAGATAATTCATTCTTATTATAAGAGTATCCAAACAAATCAGATATATATTTCTTATCGCTATTACATTCAGTCTCTTCTCTAACTACCTTATCATCATTTTCATTAACATTATAGACGTATCCATTACCAGTAAATCCTCCAATATATTTACCTAATTGAACATTTCCATAAAATAGTCTAGCAGCAGCGTCATCCACTACTCCCTTATCAAATTCTTTATCTATCAACTTATTCTTATTTAAATAACTTAAAGCATAACTTAGTAAAACTTTTTGATCAATATTTGTAATATCTATACTACCAGCATCCTTACTTATACCTAAAACTAAATCACCATCACAAGATACTGATACCATATTACTATATAATTCTCTAACTTCAGCAGGATACACATCATATATCGTATCAAGAGCAAATCCACTCTTATCACGCTTAGTAACTATTGCTACTATTATAACTATCAATAAGATAACTACTATGCCTAATACCATATATAAGTTCTTCTTTTTACTCAAAAAGTTCTTAATCTTATCCATAAATTTATTCATCTCATATCACCTATCCTACTATAAGAATAACATATTTCTCACTTTTTTACAATAATTAATCATCAATATTAGAAAAAACTTCCCCCATTATCACACTAAAATATTAGAAAGAAAAATTCACATACACTTCTCTTTTTCATAACGTTATCAAAAGAAAGAAATATATCTTTCTTTTGTGAAATAATCTATCTCACTTAAATCCCTATAAAAGACTATCTTTACTCACCAATATTACATTGACAATACCAATATGCCATATGAACATATGTTTGTCAATAGTTTTTTTAAAAATATTTATATATAAGTTAAAATTGATTTCATATTCAATAAAAAAAGAACTAAAAGCAGTAAAATTATCATTTTTATGATTAATCATATAACAAATCCAAAACTAAAAAAGAGTATTTAAACTCTCTTGTTATAATTTTTAATTATTTATTTCTACCAAGTTTTCAAAATATCTAATATTTTTGTTTAAAGTAATTTTTATCTTTTTTGAATCTATCAATCTTTCTATTAAATAAACATATGTAATATCATTTAAATATACATTACTCATAAGTGTCCCAACTAATTCAGACATTTTAACTTTTCCTAATTGTTGCAAAGTATCTAAAATATAACTATTATAATAATTTAATGAAACAGATTTTACATTCTCTCCTTCAATTACCCTTAAATCCGAATTCTCATAAACTAATTTTTTCCATGTACTAGCATTATCGCTTATTTCTTTGTTAGTTAATTTGTATTCTAACATAGATAATTTCTCTAATTCATTTTCCATCATTACACTAGGAGATAAAAAATCCTTATTATAGTCATCACTATACAATACATATAACTCATAATTATATGTATTTATAATATTACAAACATATAACATAAGTAAATATGAATAAATATCTTTTCTACTAGTCCATATTCTAATTTTATTTCCTTCTTTAATATTATTAATAATAATATCATACTCTTCCTTAAAATTAATATTCTTCTCTTCAAAAAATAACTGTTCAGGTATTTTAACTCTAAAATTTTCTACATTAGATAAATCACTAATGTTAAATAAAACATTAAACATTATAATATTATTACTACTAAGGTTACTCCTTTTCATAGTGTAATAACAAGAATGACCAAACACAATTTCTAACACATGCATTTTTTATACTCCAATCTTAAAACAAATCATCGTTCTTTGTTATAAATTATTATATCATCAAATTATATTAAATAAAACTAAAATTTAAATCAACCTTTAGATTGACTTTATATATATCAAAAAAAGGCACAAAAAAACTAACTATTTCTAGTTAGTATTTATTACTCTCGAAGTGTATTAGTTCGAGTTTCATATCATATTGGAGGACCCAGTCGGATTTGAACCAACGATCAGGGAGTTGCAGTCCCACGCCTTACCACTTGGCTATAGGTCCATATGTCTTTTACAAGGCACAAATAAATTATATCAAAAAAAATTCCATTTATCAACTATTTTTTACTTAAATATATGTTAAAAAATAAAAAGAATGACTAATCACTCTTATTATTTATCATATTTAACTTAATTTTGAATGTTTTATCATAACTTTCCCCATATAAAATATATGCCTTATCTCTATTAAGTTCATCTACTTTATATACCAAAATATATTCACTCTCACTATTATCTATATATTGTTGTTTATAACAATTACCATAATTCTTAAAATTATAACAAATATTTTTATCTACAGTATATTTCTTTCCATTCATATTTAAAATAATATTTCCTGTATTAAGCTTATCTCTAACTCCCCCAGTAATAGCCATAAAATCTATTATTACATAATTACTGTCAGTATCTATTTGATAATAACTATTAACTATCTTAATATATTTACTTTCTCCTACATATGTTCCTTCTCCATATACTTTATATTTATTACTAAAATAACCATATCCCATCTTTCCTAGTATTCCTACTATTAAAATACATATAGCAATAACATAAACTTTATATTCCTGAAGAAAATATCCAAATTCCCTCTTTTGTTTTCTTACCCCTCTCATCACATTAGTAGTATCTATTCCTATATTAACTTCTACTTCTTCCATATCTTCCTGTGATAAGTTAAGTTCTTGCACATCCTTAGCAAAATTAAACTTCTTTATATCAAAGCCCATTCCCCTAATTAGCATAACAATTATAATATAATATTGCCATAAATTACCTATAAATAATATATCTCTATATAGTCTTATCGTTTTTTGAGAAACTACATTACTACTAAATCCACTCATATAACTATATACAAGTAATATAATAATTCCTATAACGACACTACCAACAATACCCCATATATATATCTTTCTAGGTTTATCTTTATATTTCAAAAGCCAATACACTAAGAAAAATAATCCCATACATATAAACAAATATATATATATCTTATAATCTATATACATCTTAGCATCATATCTATTAACACTATCACGAATACATTCCCCTAAAAAAGTATATACTTTTCTATATTTAGATAAAACTACTCCTAAAAGTGCTGTAATTATTAAATGTATCAGTCTAAAATGCTTAATCAAAAAACCATAAGGCTTTCTTAATACCATCTCTATCACCTATCCTAGTATAATTATATCATAAATTCTCTTTCACACAATTATTATTTATCATATTTATATACAATAAGCTGTTCAGGTTGTAAATATATCTTATCATTTTGTTTAATTAATTCATCTACTCCCACTTTAAATCCCTTAGCTACTTCTCCTAAAGTATCTCCTACTGCTGTAAAATATAATATACTTCCTGCTTTAGGCACTAATAATATTTGATTAGGATATATATAATCACTAACATTTATTCCATTAAGTTCCGCTAATAACTTTGGATTTATTTTATTATCAGTAGCTATCTTATATAAAGTATCTCCCTTTCCTACTTTATAATAATCAAAATATTTACTAGTAATTCTTGGTACAATCAAAGTCATTCCCGGTGTCAAACTAAACTCATATCCATTTAATTGTTGTAAAACTTCTGGTGAAGTATTATATTTAGAAGAAATACTATCTATTGTATCCCCTTCTTTAACTATATATGTATCATACAATTTAATCACTCCCAATATAATTTATGCTAACTATTAAAAAAAGTACTATTCATCTTTAGTACTTTTATCATTATCATTTCTTATATATTCTTTTTTACATTCAATCATGATCTCTGTAATATTAGTTTCTACTTCATCTAAAGCTTTAGCATCAACATTAGTAATAGTAATAACTTCTTTAACAGTATCTATTACTATTCTACCCCAAATAATTCCTTTACTAACTGTTAAATCATTATACATATCCGGTGTAATTGATCTAAAGAAATATCCAAATAAAACTCTATCCGTAGCTATCATAATTCTCTTATTAGTAAAAGCTAAGACACATGTATGAAATAAATCAACCATACTATCATTTTTTTGTCCTGCAAACATATATAATATTTCTTCTCCAGGATTTAAATGTTTATCAATGATCTTACAATGATGTTTTACTCTCCATGCCACCGTCATTGGATATTTTTTCATAAACTTACTAGCTAATTCATAACTCTTTTTCATATTATTCTCCCATAACAACACGATCTTTAAAGAATTCTTCTAACTTACTCTTCTCAACATATCCCCCAATAGCATCTATTACTCTATCTCCTAGCATAAACAAAGTTGTAGGTGTTCCCCAATTATTTCTCTTTAAATAATTATTCTTAGTAGATAATTCTTGGAATTCTTCTTCAGTTAAAGTATCCGTATCAATATAATTAATTGCTATCTTCTTCTCCTTAACATATTCTTCTACTATTGGCATATACATTTGACAATATTTACATCCTGCTCTCTCAATAATAACTACGAAAGCATCTCCATTATCTACCATTTCTTTATATTGGCTATATGTTATTTGATTAAGTCCAACTTCTCCAGCTAATGTTAATGGATACTCTATATCTTCCTGAGCTTTAGTACCTTTAGTAGAAAATATAGCAACTATTACAATAACTAAAACCAACCCAATCAATATATAATCACTTTTCTTCATAATTCCCTCCTAATAAATATTCTACACTTTTTTCACTATAAAATCAAGTCTAGTAAAAAACATTTCTTAAATATAGCCCACAAGCTGGTGCTGTTTTACCTGCCATAGTCCTATCCTCATGTTTAAGTATCTCGATAATTTCTTCAGGTTTTCTCTTCCCTTCACCTATCTCAATAAGTAAACCCACCATATTTCTTACCATATATCTAAGAAAACCAGTACCTACAAAAGTAATAATTAACTTATTCATATCTTTACTATCTCTCACAATAGAAGTCTGACTTATCTTTCTCACATAATCATCTATCTCTTCTGTACATTTAGTAAAAGATTTAAAATTATGTTCTCCTTCCAAATACTTAAGTCCTCTCTCCATTGCCACCACATCAAGTCTCTTAGAATATTGATAACAATAATTTCTCTCTATTGGATTATATTCTCCCATATTAATCAAATATATATATTCCTTTCCAATAGCATTAAATCTAGCATGAAAATCATCACTAACTTCTTTAATATTCTTAACATATATATCATCAGGAAGTAATGAATTCATTCCTCTCATAAGCTTATCCGTTGTAATATTAACATCCATATCAAAGTGTGCCTTCTGATTAATTGCATGTACTCCCGCATCAGTCCTTCCTGAAGCAGATACACTCACATTCTTTCCCCCATTTATCTCTTTTAGTACATCTTCTAAACATTTTTGTATTGTTCTCTCTCTAGGTTGCTTTTGATATCCTGAAAAATTACTTCCATCATAAGAAAATGTCATAAAATACCTCATAATAACACCTCTATATAATTATACACAAAAAAAGACTAAATGTAAATCTAGCCTTTTCATAAACATTGCACTTTCTTACCATAAATAATAGATATATTTATCTAACTATAATCCCCCTGATCATTGCATAAATATAATAATACCCTATCATCACCCATACCAGTATCATATATCCATAATAACTAACATTATAACCTACCCTAAAACATCCTATCTTCTTATTAAATATAACTAATATAACTCCAAGTAAACTAATAATTATCCCAATTCTAAATAATGGCATTTCATACTTAATATCTATCAAATTATCCCCACTATCTAAATTAACCATTATAAAATTATCTAAATAACTATCTACCCTACCTTCCTTATCATTAACCATAACCTTAATACCAGGGACATTATTAACAGGTATTATTATCTTCTCACCATCATCTATATCACTAACATAATACTTCCCATCATCATATCTAACCCTACTACTAAGATTCTTTATATCACTATATCTAATATATCCTAAAGAAAAATTAATTACTCCCTCACTATTCTTCTTTATATGTATCCTAATATCCTGATCAAATACCCCTATCTCATTAATACAATCCTCAAATTCACTATAATAGTTATCCCCTATCTCTATATAATCAATATTCTTCCATTCATCAATATCTATATATAATATTCCTAATTCATCTATATCATAATCTATATAAATATCATCTTCCTGATAACTATAATCATCTACTCGAATAATATCCTTATCACTACCCATAAGATCATGATATATATCATTCTGAAACCTCATCCTATATCTATCACTATCTATCCCTATACCATTATATAATACCCCATAATTATTACCATATCTATAACGATATAAATACTTTCCATTCTTATTATCCACTAGTTGATATATCTCTTCATCCTTAATCTTATTACTAATAATATATCTAATTCCTAATAACCAATCACTAAATATAGTACCTCCATATCCTTTAATACTAGTACCGCTCACTAAGTATCCTAACTTACTATATATATCTATCTCTTGACTAGGTATTATATGTAACCAATTATCTAATTCTCCCACTTTAAGTATATATCCATAATCAGGAGTATAACTACTATAGTCTACCTTATACCTGCCATCCTTCCTAATATCTATACTATCATTATATTCATTCATACGTTTACTAAGATAATACCCATCATTATAAAACATCGTAAAAGAACAAATTATATATATAGATACCCCACTAGTAAGAGCAATCAAAGTATATCTCATATATCTATTCCTAATACACAAACTAACAATATATATCATAAACATAAAACATATAATAGTAATTATCTCTCTATATATTTCCTTATTATAAAAATCTAAAAATATCCTCTCATTAATTATCCCCTTCAAATAAACCTTACTAATATATAACATTCCCCCCATTAATATCATATATATCACTAACTTAACAAGATCATATCCACATCTTTCCCTTATATCATACTTATCTATATAATAAAGTCCCCCATTAAGTAAAATAAAACTAGTAATAAATCCATATCTATAAGGAAAATCCCAATAACTACCTCCATGTATCATTAAATTAATTGGTTCAATAACTATCCCTATACCAAACATAATAAATAATACAACATATAAATATATTTGTTTTCTATCATTCTTATACTTACTAATCATCATCACAAATAATATCACTAATAACGGACTAAATAATATATATAATGACTTAACCATCGTATCAGACATAAGAATAAAACTACTATCAGTAGCAAATCTACTAGATATTAACATTTGATATATACTAGGTAATACACTAACACTACTAATCATCATAGCACTAATCGTATTAACTCCCAGTACCCATACCCTTTCCTTCATCTTATCCTTATCCATATATAAATTAAAATATATAAAACTATAAAATAATATATATAAAAGAATAAAATAACTAATATAATAACTTATCATTAAAGATAAACTAAGACATATAATATATCCCAAATTCCCTTCATTATGTATCATCTTATCCAAATACATTATAATTAATGGAAATAATATTACCCCATCTAACCACATAATATTAAAATAATTAAATATCACAAACCCAGAAAAAGTATAAAGAACATTCCCAAGTACCTGATAAAAATAATCTAATTTCTTATACTTATAATTAATATATATATAACTAGTAAGACTTATCAAACATAACTTAACCATAAGCATAACATTAAAATAATTAACTATATTACTTCTACTAGTAAAATATAACATTAAATTAACTGGACTATATAAACTTCCCTGTATTATCATTGAAATATATATATTATTACCAAGTCCCATATCACTATATATAACATTACTAGATCCATGTAAAAAATCATATATATTATATAATACTGGAATAAATTGATAATCAGCATCAACCTGTACAATAGATTCCTCTCCATAAGGATATAACCCATTCATATAAAAAAGAATACTAAGTATCACAAAAGTAATAATACTAGGTACAATATATCTAATATACTTCTTCATCCTATCACCACTATCATTATATCAAAAAAAGACCTATAAATAAATATCTATCTATAAGTCTTTATCTTTATATTAATTATTCTCTCTAGCTTGTTTAAAGTATACTCCAGCATATACTAAAGTACCTAAAGCTATTATCCATACTAAGAATATTGCTACACTACCAGTCTTAGGATTATCAGTTATATTTGATGGATTACTAGGAGTACTACTTGGTGTACTTGATGGAGTTGAACTTGGTGTAGAACTTGGATTAGATGGATTATCAGGATTAGTTGGAGTAGTTCCTCCACACACTATACAGTATTCATTTCCATAACCACTAGAAGTGAAATTTTCAGCAATCCACTTATATCCTTTAGCACTACAACAAGCTTTAATATTACCCACTGTGTCTTCGGTTGCTGAATTATTATAAGTTATATTTGTATATTTACAATTTAAATACCTTGTATCCCTTGTAACAGTATATAAAGAAGAATAAGTACACTTACTAGTACTAAAATCTTTTGATGGGGTATCATCATCACTAGCATCCCTATAACAAGCATAATATGTTTCACTTTTAGCAGGCCTCAATGCAGCATTAGCAGTATAAGATCCAGAAGTGCAACCATCTTTTTCTCCCCATCCATTAAATACCTTATTACTATCACTACTAGTTTGTGGACCTGGTGCAATGATATCTTCTATACAAGCTGGGGTATCGATCGGAACTGTACAACTTTCAGTCTTAACAACAGTACTACCATTTTTAAAACTTATTGTTACTTTACGACTTGCTGAAACACAATCATCATTATCATTTTTCACATAACCAGCAACACAACCAGTACAAAGGTTTTGAGGCTTATTTATCTTCTTCCAATCATCACCTGTTGGAGGAGAAGTAAACCATTGATACCTATTATTAGCTACATAACAACTTGCTGCAGTAGTACCAGTACGTGTATAAATATACCAAGTATATTCTCCACCTTCCTCACCAGTATCTGCATTACGTGGTATACTACATGTACCACCAACTTTTTTTGAATATGTATACCCATTACAGTAAAGTGAACCATTTGTAGTTTTTATAGTTTGACTTCCACTTTCACAACTTCCTGATGGAACGTCAAGAGAACTACAAGTTTGAGCAACACTATATGTACCCTTTGCCGTACCAAAACCTAAATAGCCTACTATCATCAAAACGACAATACACATACAAACTACATACAATGTCTTTGATGAACTCTTTAAATTTTCTTTCATACATTTACCTACCTTACTATATTTATTTTAAAAATGACACTAAAGTACAATACTTAACTACCATACCTATGATTAAATAATACCATATTTATTGATAATAATCAACTTATTTAGATAAAATTATTATTTTTTTATATCAAAATATACTTAAAGTATTGTGAAACAAACATTTAATTAATATTTATACATAAAAAAATGACATTTAAAATTATACTTTAGTGTCATTTTAAAAAGGAGTGTAAAATGAAAAATTTAAAAAAATCGTCAAACATACTATATATTGTATGTACTTTTATAATGGTACTAATGATAGCAGGATATTTTGAAAGTAAAAATCTAAAAGGAACCTATAAATGTACAAACAAGGGGTATACACAAAAAAATCCTCAAATAACAGATATAACTAAAACTAATAATTCTGCATACAATCCATATGCTTGTTATACTAGAAATGACACAAATGGAACAAGGGTATGGACAAACGATCCATCTAGTACATGGACGAAAAACTCAATCACCACAGCTGATGCTTGTAAAGATTGCTACAAATGTATTGATTTTGAAGGAAAGGTATCATACTACAAGGGAACAATAAGTAATGACAATTGTTTCTTTCACAGTCACAATAATTGTCCTTCTGGCAGTGGTGGAACTACTCCAGACAACCCAGACAAACCTGATAATCCATCAAATCCAAGTTCATCATCTAGTTCTACACCAAGTACTAGTGTACCAAGTAGTTCTTCTAATGTAGAAGATAATCCTAGGACTGGTAGTGTAGCTATATTTATAGTGTGGATAATAGCTTTAGGTACTTTATTATATGTTGGAGTATACTTTAAACAAGTTAGAGAGAATAACTAGTAAAGAAAAAAATGCTTATTAAAAAGTAAGCATTTTTTTCTTTACTAAAATATCCCCAATAGAAAACCACAAGACTTGTTTTATAAGCCCTGTGGTATATTTTATAATTCTATTTTATCTAAATCATTAGCTATCTTTAACTGAGTCTCTATCAAAGATTTAACTCTTTCTTTATATATTCTCATATTCTTCTCTAACATAAGTCTTTCTTGTTCTATCTTCTCTGCTTTAACTAAAGCTTCATGTACTATAGAATTAGCATTATTTCTAGCCTCTTCTACTATTATTCTAGCTTCCTCTCTAGATACTGCTTTTAACTTATCATTAGTCTCTTGTACTGCTAAAATAGCTTTCTCTAATTTATTTATATCATAATTATTAGTATTCTTCTCTTGTAATTTTTGTGTAAGTTTATCTATCTTTGCTATATAAGTAGCATTCTCAGTATTAAGTTTTTCTAGTCTTCCAATAACTATATCAATAAATCTATTAACTTCATCAATATCATAACCATGTTCTACAATACTAAATCTTTTCATAATTTCACCACTAATTATCTAATTCTTCTTGTTTTTTATTATTGTCTTCTTCTGATATTGAACCTTCTACATTAACATTCTTAGGAGTACATAAGAAAATTCCAGAACCTATCTTTTGTAAATCTCCACCAATAGCATATACCGTTCCTGATAAGAAATCTATAATTCTCTTAGCTTGTTCTGAAGTAACTCTCTTCATATTAACTACAACCGTATTTCTCTTTTTCAAATGATCAGCTATTTGTTGACTCTCAGAAAAAGCTCTAGGCTCAAGTAATATCATCTTACCACTTCCACTAGGCATAACTACACTATCAGTAGTATAATAAGATTCTTCATTACTATCTTCATCAGTCATTATTTCTTTTATTTTCTTTCCAAAGGCCATAACGATACCTCCTCTATATTATTATCTATCATAATTATACAATAATTAGTTTTAAAATTCAACAGATTTATTATAATTCTTAAAAAAAATAAAAGATTACATTTCTTTTAATCTTTTATTCCTTCAAATCTATTAATTTTAGTACCCAATTTATAAAACTTTTCTTCATACTCTGTCATTATATTACTTTCATCTAAACAATTTAAATCGTTAGTCCTACTAATTATTCTATATCCATATTCCTTCAAACTATCTAATGAATAGTTAAATAATGGTAAATTATCTGTCTTCATAACAATTCTCTCTCTACCCTTAAATATTTTATCATATATATTTAAAAATATTGGACTAGTAAGTCTTCTCTTACTATGTCTATCTTTAGGCCAAGGATCAGAAAAATTTAAATATATTGTATCTATTTCTTTATCAAATACTTCTCCTAATCTCTTAGCATCCATTCTTATTATCTTTAAATTATTTAATTCTAATTCATTAGATTTTTGTATAGCTCTAACTATAACACTATCATACTTCTCTATCCCTATAAAATTAATATTAGGGTATCTCTTAGCATTCTCTATAATAAAATTCCCTTTACCCATACCTATTTCTATATATATAGGATTATCATTATCAAATACTCTCTTCCATTTACCTATATATTCATAAGGATTATCTATATAATACTTCCCTTTAATAATTATCTCATTAGCTCCTTTAACATTCTTAAGTCTCATAATTCACCTTCCATATACTTAGTATAAATAATTTTTATCATTAAGTCAATTAACAACTTCTATTAATTAGCATATAATATATCGGAAGTGATTATATGAACTTATATGATTTTAATAATAATTATCCCCCTACTCAAAACCCTATGATGAATAATAATCCTATGATGAATAATATGCTCCCTCAAGATATTAATTATAAGATTAATGAATTAGAAAATAGAATTAAAAAGATAGAACTTCGTCTTAATAGATTAGAATCTTCTCTTGATAATAATTCTAATTATAATGAACCAGATACTAATCTTTATATGATATAGGCCATTATCTATACAACTTATACCCATTATCATAATATATCACTAGGAGGAAATATGAATAATAATTTTTATGAAATACCAAGTAATTGGTATAATGAATTTAATACTACATTTAATCCTACTGATATTTATAAGTCTAATACTACTAGTACTATCCCTGAATTATCTAATCCTAAAACTGCTCTAGATCGTGGTAATCTATTCAATAATTTATATGATCCATATAAAAACTATCAATATCGTAGATTAAATCCATCTAATAAAAAGGAGGAATTATTATATAGTGTATTAAGTTATCTATTTACTCTTCAAGAGTTAGATCTATATCTTGATATATATCCTAATAATCAAAATATGATTAATCTATATAATAATTATCTAAGTGAATATAATAAATATTTACTTGAATATGAAAAGAATTATGGTCCTATCTCTTTAGATAGTCCTTATTTAAAAGGTAATAGTTGGCTATGGTTAAAAAGTCCTTGGCCATGGGAGGGAACAAGATAATGTGGAAATACGTTAAAACATTACAGTACCCTATCAATATCAAGAAAAAAGATTTAAAGATGGCTAAATATCTCATCACTCAGTATGGCGGCGCCAACGGCGAACTAGCAGCAGCATGGCGTTATCTTAATCAAAGATACACTATGCCAGATGATAAAGGTAAAGCTCTCTTAACTGATATTGGTACTGAAGAATTAGCCCATGTAGAAATGATTTCTACTATGGTATATCAACTAATGAAAAATGCTACTCTTGAAGAATTAAAAGAAGCTGGCCTTGGCCCTCACTATGCAGAACATGGCTATGCATTATATCCTACTGACGTAAATGGTGTTCCTTTCACTGTAGCATATTTTGCTGCTACTGGTGATCCTCTAGCAGACTTATCCGAAGACATGGCTGCTGAACAAAAAGCTCGTGCTACTTATGAAAATCTAATCAATCTTACTAAAGATCAAGATGTCATTGATGTCTTACTATATCTAAGGCAAAGAGAAATCATTCACTTTAATCGTTTCAAAGAACTATATGATGAATATAAAGAAAAAGGTTATTAACCACTTAAAAACTGTATAGCAATCTATACAGTTTTTTTATATTCATTATCTAACACTAGCACGATATGCACCAGAAGTATAAGAACCATCATTCATATATTCTTCATATGTTTCTTTAAATCCAGCTATACCACTTTTAATTGATTCACCTAAAGCCTTACCAAATCTAACTACTTTATCTTTCATTCTAGCAATTAAATTCTTATTAACATTAGCTTGAATCATATGTCTACTTCTAAATTTTAATATACCTCTTTTAGCTTTAAGTTTATTAATTCTAGCTTGTGTTAACTTTTCATTAAATGCTACCTTAATACCTAATCCTTTAGATATTAAACTCTTATCACCTAATAAATTACCTTTAATCTCACCTAAAGTCTCTCTCTCAGTATTAAGTTTATCTATTTCTTCATCTCTCTTAGCTATCTTCTCTTCATTCTTATTCTGTCTTTCAATATCCTTAGTATTAATTCTACCAAGATATTCTCTTAATTTTTGTTCAGTAGCCTTATTAACTATCTTTCTTTGTTTAGCAGCTATCTTTCCTTGTTTAGTTTTTAATTTTTCAATTCTACTTTCTAAACTCTTATTAACTGAACTAACTGTTTTTCCTGATCCTAAAGAGCTTACTCTATCCTTTAGTTCGCTAATATTACCAATCTTTTCCTCAATAGATGCATTCTTTTCCATACTACTAGTTAACTTATCACTATACTTACTCTCTTCACCAAAAGTATCTTCTCCATAGAATACAGCTTTATCTTCACTATCAAGATCTTTCATTCTATCAATCTCAGTAGTAATATTATCTCTAGCTTTCTCTATATCTTTAAGAACTACTTCTACATTACTCTTAAGTTTTTCATTAGTATTTTCATTTTCAATAATACTCTTTAAGCTACTAATTCTCTCTTCTAGTATTTTCTTAGTCTCTTCAAATCTTTCTATAATTTGCTTATTTAATTCTTTAATTAATTCTTGTTCCATTTTTATCCCCCTAACTATGAAATAAGTTCATTAATTCTTTCTTTGACTAATTCCATTTCACGACTATCCTGAATAGTTTCAAGTGCAAATGTACTATCATCTTCTAGTAATATAGATGCATACATATCATCCCCTATAGTATACAAAATATATTCTTTATCTGTATTTTCAGGAGAAAATATATCTATTACATCTATTGTTAATCCTTCTCCATTTTCACTAATTACATTTAACTTAGTATCCATCTTTATAACTCCTCTCATCCTATGATAAAAGTATAACATGATAATACCTATAAGTCAAAAGAATTACTAATATTATACTTATTTTTTTAATTTTGTCAAGTATTTGTTCGTATTTACTCACTCATCCATATTGCATACATATATCTTACCAGCAGTACTAATTAGTGGTTTTAAATCAATTTTCTTCTTTATATAATTACTAGTAGTATCACTATTAACAGTAAATACTACATTAGTTTTATCATTTTCATCATTAATCCACAACAATAAAGCCAATGTTGATCCTCCTACCAAAGTAATCAACATGGCTACAAGTAAAATTACAACTAAATTTTTATGTCTACTAATATTATTCTCTTTATAGCCCCCCACTATCTTATTATATTATATTATGTCAAATCTACCTAGAAAAGTCCATGGCAAAAAGTCCATTTTAAAATTTTCTCTATCAAAAAAAGACCACTATAGGTCTTCTTCTTTCTCTTGAGTTTTAACTTCTTGATGCTCTTCTTTTCTAGGTCTATTTCTAAGAAGTACTTCTTTTCTTGATAAGTTAAGTTTACCTTTCTTATCATATCCAGTAGCTATTGCTAATACTTCATCTCCTACTTTAACAATATCACTAGTTTTATTAACTCTATTAATATCTAATTGAGATATATGAATTAATCCTTCACATCCAGGCCATACTTCTACAAAAGCTCCAAAGTCTTGAATATCTACTACACGACAGTTATATACTTTACCAATCTCTACTTCACGAGCAATATTTTCAATTCTCTCACGAGTCTTATCAATAACTTCTTGATCCATATGATATATCATTACTCTACCATCATCTTCTAGATCAACTTTAACAGCTTTATCATCATTAACAGACACAACTCCACTACATTCTTGAATAATCTTTGTGATCATTTCTCCTCCACGGCCAATAACGTCTTTAATCTTATCAGGATTAATCATAAAGATACATGTCTTAGGAGCATATTTAGATACTTCCTTACGAGGTTCAGAAATTTGTGCTTGAATAACGTCTAATATTTCCATACGAGCTTTCTTTGCTTGTGCTAAAGCTTCTTTTAATATCTCTTTATTTATTCCACTAATCTTTATATCCATTTGAAGTGCTGTAATACCATCTCTAGTACCTGCTACTTTAAAATCCATATCTCCCAAATGATCTTCAAGTCCTTGAATATCAGTAAGTACTGTATACTCTTCACCACTAGTAATAAGTCCCATCGCAATACCAGCAACTGGCTTTCTAATAGGAACTCCTGCTGCCATCAAAGCCATGCACCCTGCACAAATAGTAGCTTGACTAGATGATCCATTTGATTCAAGTATTTCAGATACTACTCTTATCGTATAAGGAAATTCTTCTTCAGAAGGAATTACATAAGATAATGCTCTCTCTCCCAAAGCTCCATGTCCAATCTCTCTTCTACCAGGACTTCCATATCTTCCAGTTTCTCCTACTGAAAATGCTGGGAAATTATAGTGAAGCATAAATCTCTTCTCATCTTCAATACCAAGTCCATCTAATATTTGATGCTCTCCTAAAGCTCCAAGAGTTACTGTAGCTAAACTTTGAGTTTGTCCTCTAGTAAATAAAGCACTACCATGACATCTTGGAAGTAAATCAATTGCTGTAGATAATGGTCTAATCTCATCCATTCTTCTACCATCAGCTCTAGTCTTCTCAAGTACTGTTATATTTCTAAATATTTCATATTCAATATCACTAAATACCAACAATACCTTAGTAATAAGTTCCTTATATTCATCAGGTTTCATTTCATCTTCATATAATTCTTTATACTTATTAACCAAATCTTCCTTAACCTTATCAAGAGCTTCATACTTCTCTATCTTATCAAGTATTCTTAAAGATGAATCTATTCTATCACGACAAAATTCATCTACTTCACTTCTAAGTTCTGGACTAATCTCTAATCTTTCATATTCCATCTTAGGTTCTCCAATAGCTTGAATAATTTCTTCCTCAAATGAAATAAGTTCTTTAATAGCTTCATGTCCAAACATTAAAGCCTCTAACATATCCTCTTCAGATACTTCATTAGCTCCTGCCTCAACCATATTAATAGCTTCACGAGTACCAGCTACTGTTAAATCTAAATCAGATACTTCAGCTTGTTCAACAGTAGGATTAATTACAAATTCACCATTAACTCTTCCTACCTTAACAGCTGCTACAGGTCCATTAAATGGAGCCTTACTAATAGATACACTAAGTGAAGATCCAAATAAAGCCGTAAGTTCAGGTGAATTATCTTGATCAACTGATAAAACTGTATTAACTATTTGTACTTCATTCCTAAAATCTTCAGGAAATAAAGGTCTTAGTGGTCTATCAATCATACGAGCTGCAAGAGTAGCAGCATCAGTAGGTCTACCCTCTCTCTTAATAAATCCTCCTGGTATCTTTCCTACAGAATATAATTTTTCATTATAAAGTACCATTAAAGGAAAGAAATCAGATAACAAATTAGCATTATTAGATACAACAGTAGTAGATAATATTACTGTATCTCCATATCTAACAAGTACTGCACCATGTGCTTGTTTAGCAACCTCTCCATGTTCTACAATTAATTCTCTTCCCCTGAAATTAAATTTAAACACTTTTTTTTCCATACATTACCTCTTTTCTAAAAAATAAAGACACCCAAAAAAGAGTGCCTACTTTAATCAATAAATTACTTTCTAAGTCCTAGACTCTTAACAACTTCACGATATTTCTTAACATCGTTCTTAAGTAAGTAGTTAAGTAAACTTCTTCTCTTACCTACTTTAATTAAAAGTCCTCTTTTAGAATGTTTATCTTGTTTATTATTATTTAAATGTTCTGTTAAAGCATTGATTTCTTCAGTTAAAATAGCTATTTGAACTTCTGGAGATCCAGTATCTTTTTCATCTCTAGCATATTTCTTAATAATCTTGCTTTTAGTTTCTTTAGTTAAAGCCATTCTATTTCCTCCTTTATATTTATTTCACCTATATCCTCGTATACGTAAGGAGTACGTTACACCAAGACATAGGAACATATTAATAATACACTATTTTTAAATATTATGCAAGTCTTTTCATAAAATTTCTCTATATTCAAGAAAAAACTCCATAAACTAAGTTTATGAAGTTTAATAACCAAATCTTATCTCTTAGAGAATTGTGGAGCTCTTCTTGCAGCTTTAAGTCCTGGTTTCTTTCTTTCCTTACTTCTAGGATCTCTAGTAACCATTCCTGCACTCTTAAGTACTTTACGATAACTATCTTCATTCTTTTCATTTTCTTTATCATACTCAAGTAAAGCTCTTGTAATACCTAATCTAATAGCACCAGTTTGTCCTGAAAAACCACCACCAGTAACATTACAATCAATATCAAATGTTTCTAAATTGTTAGTAAGTTCAAGAGGTTGTTTTAAATCCATAACTAATACTTCAAATGGCATATATTCATTTACATCTCTACCATTTACTGTAATCTTTCCACTTCCTGGTACAAGTCTAACTCTAGCAACAGAACTTTTTCTTCTACCAGTTCCTAAAAATACTCTACTATTATCTTTCTTTGCCATAATTATTCTCTCCCTACCTTAATTTCTTTTGGTTGTTGAGCCATATGTGGATGTTCACTACCTTCATATACAAATAATTTCTTATACATTTGTCTTCCTAATCTATTATGAGGAAGCATACCTTTAACTGCTCTTTCAACCATTTCTACTGGATAACTTTCAACCATTTCCTTAGCTGTTCTTTCTCTAAGTCCACCAGCATATCTACTATGATCATAGTATTTCTTTCCAGTTAACTTATTTCCAGTTAATAATACGTCTTTTGCATTAATAATTATGATATAATCACCACAATCAATGTGAGGTGTATAAGTAACTTTATGTTTACCTCTTAACATTGATGCTGCTTTTGCTGCTACTCTACCTAATGCTACGTCTTTAGCATCGATAACATACCAATTTCTAGCAACAGTTTCTTTACTTTGCATAAATGTTTTCATTTATTTTTTATCTCCTTCGTTTATTTTTGATTTATCTTCATGTCCTTCGTGTTCCCAATACGAAAAACAATCCAATATAAAATGTACCGATTATGATTATATTAAATATTTATCATTTTGTCAAGAAAAAATGCCAAAATTGGCATTAATCTTTCACAAATAATGGTAATATCTCCTTAAGTTTATCTTCTCCAAGTACTTCATCTAGATATATTTCTCCATCTTTATAAGTAGCTACTACTATTTTATAATTATCTTCTATATCAGTTCCTTCTTTATTTACTTGTGCTATATAGTAGTATTCTTTATCATCTTTCTCTACTTTATCAACTACTAAATACTCTTCATTATTACCTAAAGTTATAATTTTATTTAATTCTAATTTCATATATCCTCCTACGCTACTAACCTAAGTTTTTTAACTTGCTCATCAATACTATCTATCTTTGTAGCATTATCTTCTGCTGGACTACTATTACTATTAGTTATCCAAAAAGCATCAGGTAATTCACTCTCTAATTTTTCCATTCCTTCATCTTCTAATTCTTGACTCTCTGTCTGAGGAAAACTATCTAACTTAAAACTAGCACTATCATCCTTATTATCCCTAAGACTAACTACATCTTCCATTGACATGTTCTCTCTATTTCCTTTAGTCTTATCTAATGAATTACTAGCCTTATCATCAAATAACTTAATACTTTCAAAAGGATTACCTTCATTATTTTCAAATAGATTCTGATCATTTATCTTATCTAAATATTCATGTGGAATACTAACTATAGGCTTTTCTTCCTTAATATTTGAATTATCTTTATCTACAAAAGATCCACTACTAATAATACCATCATGCTTATCACTATCATAAGTATCACTAGATATATCATCTAATTCAAACATATCATCAGCTGGTTGTGTAGTCTTATCATCAAGTATATCTTCTATATCATTATCTACTTCTTCCATAACTAACTGTGGAGCTTCTTTCATCTTACTATCAGGTATCTCTTCATTTATAACCATCTCATATACCCTTCTAATAACTCCTGAAGTCTTCTCTCTTACAATATTAGTTCTAAATTCTTGAGAAGTATCTCTAACACTAACTATTTGATTATCTAAAACTATCTTCTCATCATCATTATCATCTTTAGTATCAAATATATCTCCAAATCTCTTCTTATCACAAATAAACTCCATATCTTGAGCATTAAGTTCACTAAGAAAAGTACTATTATCATTAATTAATTCTTCCAGTCTATTACTTTCTTCATTAATACTCTTTCTAATTCTCATAATTATCTTAGAATTATCTTCTAAAGAAGTCTCTATATATCCTAATTGTTCTTGTATCTTAACTCTTCCAAAAGGATCAACAACAAATTTCTTTCCTAATGTACCTAAATAAGATACTCTTTTCTTAATTAAATCTAATAACTGTTCTCTCTTATCAATTAACTTATCATATTCATCCATCTCACTAGCTATTAATCTAGCTATCTTAATCAAAGATAATTGATATCTTACTTTAACAGCTTCCATTCTTAAATTATCTAATATTTCTTTATTCTCTTTACTAGGATTACTCTCATAACATATCTTACCGGTTTCTAGTAGTTCTTCTTTTTCTTGTCTCCTACTAGTAATAGTCCTATATGTCTCATCCATAAATTCTTTATCTTGAATTAACTTATTCAAGTCCATTCCATTATCTTCATATTCATTTCTAACACTAGTATAAGCTGATACTGTCTCTTTTCTACCTTCAGCATTTACAAAAGACTTCCTAAGTTCATCTTCTAATCTTTTAAATTTATCTCTAGCATTAGCTCTCTTCTTATCTTCATTAATTAGCTGTTCATTCCATTCCTCTAGTTCTTTCTTTAATTCTTGAATATTCTTCTTATTAACTAAATATCCAAGAACTAAATTCTTTCTATTCCTAATCTTCTCAATATCTATCTCATCTAATTCACTAAGACTCAATTTCTTATCAGTATACATTTTATATATATTTTTAAACTTATATTGAGTTTCTTCTAACTGAATATAACTATTATCTATTTCTTCTAATTCATCTAATTCTTCTTCTAGAGTCTGATTATGCTTATATTCTTTAATTCTTCTAACTAACTCTTGAAAACTCTTCTCATCAATCTTCTTAGAAAGTATTGCATATCTATCAAGAGCATCTTCTCTTAATCTATCATCATCTACTCTACTAAGTAAACTCTCAGTCATCTTCAAAAGTTTAAAATCTTTATCATTAATATCTATCACATAATCACCTCCTCAGAAAAATATATATCTATATATTACATTGGAATACTAGGAAATACATCATTACTACCAAAGAATTCATTATTATCTTCTATCTTTTTCGCATCAAAATTCTTCATATATTCATCTATTGATATATCAGGTAATTTCTTCTCTCTAACTGGTTCATCATGTTCTTCTAATACTTTATTATTAAGTAATTCATCTATATTCTTTGGTTTAACAGTCTTATCTTGATTCTTAAATTCATCAAATAATTCTTTCTCTATCTCTATTTTATCTTTTAATATTACTGGTTCTTCTTTCTCTTTAACAGTCTCTTCCACTACTGGCTTATCTATCTTTCTATCCATTCTAAGTTCTAATTTATTTTCTTCTTCTAATGGTTTCTCTATTTCATTACTCTTTGTACTAGCCTTAATAGTTTCAAAACTAAAATCTTTCTTCTTACCAGCTTGAAGCACAGAATTTTGTTGTTGTTCTAACATAATTCTAGTTCTTTTCTCCATCTCTTTCTTTCTAGCTTCTTCAATTATCTTCTGTCTCTTAAGAATTTCTTCCTGTCTTCTCTTCTCTATTTCTAATTTCTTTTTTCTCTCTTCTTCTTCTAATTTCTTCTTCTCTTCAAGTATTCTCTCTTGACGTTTCTTTTCATTCTCTATTAATACTCTTAATACTCCTTGAAATTCTTCACTATTATTCTCTTCATCTATCTCAGATAAAGCTTCTAATTTTCTTTCTTTCTCAATAGTTAAATCTTCTAAAGTATTAATATCTTGCTGTTCCATCAATATAGTATTATATTGCTTACTAACAGTATCTATCACCATATTAACAAAATCTTTATTCTTAATATATTTAAATAGATCATTAACTTCTTTTCTCTTCTTAAGTAATTCATCATAACTATCTACATCACGATTAAATACTTCCATTAATCTAAGCAAACTAAGTTTATCCTTATATTTAATATAATCATCTTTAACTTCTTCTAAAATAGTCTCACAATCATTAAGTACATTAAGTGGAGAAGTCTTTGCAGCCTCTAAATTAAGTTCTGCTAATGTTAATGATTTCTCAGTCTCATAATAAGCAAACTCTATCTCATCCTTAGCATCTAATAGATCATATAATCCATTCTTTTCAAATGCATCAGTTAATAATTCTTTAAACTTACTCTCAAGTTCTATATTCAAACTCTTATTAATATCTATTCTCTTACTAGCTAAAGATATCTTACTAGATAAATTTTTAACTTCTTCCTTTAATTCTTCTTGTAATTTAATATTCTTAGTATATTTATCAATTATTCTAACTCTTGATTCTAAAGTATCTAGTGTATTGGCTCCCACTATATCCTGAACATTAAGAGTCTCTCCCGTCAATTGATAATGATCATTGCATCTCTTTTCAATATAAGAAAGTCTTTGATTAATTAAATCAATTAGCATTGTAACGCGTTTCTTCTCTTCATCAAGTAATCCACATTCTCTATTTGCTAATGCATAATATTCTTCTTCATATGTTTCATTAGTTGCTTCAATAATCTTATATTCTAATTTAGTTAATTGTTTGATAATCATATCTTTCTCTTCACGACCCTTAACTAAATTCAAACTATTAGAAAACATTTCATACTGTCTTAAATATTGAACTACATTGCCACTATTATAATTTGCCATTGCCAACCACCTCTATTTTATAATCATACAATTTAATTATATAGAGATTTTCTCTTTTTGTCAATTGTTTCACCTATATTATCTTCTTAAAATAATCTCTTATTTTTATATTTTTTCTTTATTTTGCAATAAATGTCTCATTTTTTATACTTTTTTTTATAAAAAGGGTTGATATTTTATTTTTTTTATTATATAATTAACTAGCAAACACGAAAAGTGCTTGATAACAATCTTGCCTGAGTGGCGGAATAGGTAGACGCACAGGACTTAAAATCCTGCGAGATTTAACCCTCGTGTCGGTTCAAGTCCGACCTTAGGCACCATTTATTGTTGGAGGAATACCCAAGTCCGGTTGAAGGGATCGGTCTTGAAAACCGAGAGGCCGCGAAAGCGACGCAGGGGTTCGAATCCCTTTTCCTCCGCCATTTATAATTTATATATTTATCGCGGGATGGAGCAGTCCGGTAGCTCGCTGGGCTCATAACCCAGAGGTCGTTGGTTCAAATCCAGCTCCCGCAACCATGGTTCCGTGGTGTAGTGGTCTATCACGTCTGCCTGTCACGCAGAAGATCGCGGGTTCAAATCCCGTCGGAACCGCCATTATTTTTTTGGCTTCATAGCTCAGTCGGTAGAGCAGAGGACTGAAAATCCTCGTGTCGCTGGTTCGATTCCCGCTGGAGCCACCATTTAAAAAACAATAACCTACTCTGTTAGGTTTTTTTATTGTCTTTTTAGCCAAAATAAAACTAAGTCCCAACAACTTAGTTAATATAGAATAAAGCAGTCTCCAAGTTCTATTCTTTGACAAAAAAATAATGATTAAAAAGTAAACGACCGGCACAACTTCGGCATTTCATCGAAATATTTTTATATTCCTACACTTAAGATTACTAATATTACTATTAGTATCCGCTATAGTTAGTGACTTATCTATCCTCTATTTACTTATATAAATAATAACATGCTTTTAAGAAAAATATAATAAAATCAAAAATTACAAAAAAATAAAAACGCCCTTACTTTTCTCCTCATTTTTAGGTATCCATTATATCTACTTTTCCTTAGGAGAATATACTATTAATGAAAGGAGTGATCTTATGTATTACGGTTATGGTTATCCTGGATATGGCTATGGTTACGGCTATGGCGGTGGCTGGGTATGGGCTATCCTTATAGTACTTCTAATTCTCTTCCTCGTATTTTGGACTCCTGGTGCTAACCAAAGACCAAATCATCACTGCTGTTGCAACAACAATTAAAAAATCGGGACTCCCCGATTTTTATATTTTCTCCAAATTCTTCAAAAACTCTCTACTTTTCAAATATATTCCTGAATACCTGTCATAGTAGTCATATATAAATTGTGATAATTCATTTTGAATCTTCTCTGACACATCCAACTTTGTTATCTTACTAATATCTACATAATAAAACATTCTAAGAAGCTTAATTGTCTTAATATTAACAATAACCTCTCCTGCTGCACAATTCTTGCAAAGATATCCACCCTTATAACTAGAAATAGTTACAATATCATGTTTACTACCACAATTAACACATTCATCAACTACTGGTCTAATACCTAAATGATCTAGCATCTTAAGTTCAAAAATATTAGCTATTATCTTATAATCATACCCTTCGTCTATCTTCTTCAAACTAGCAATAAGCGTATCATATACTTCTCTTGATTCATCATGTTTATATACCCTATCAGCTAACTCCAACAAATAAACAGCATAACTCATAAGATTAATATCTTTCTTAATATTTTTAAACATATCAATAACATCCACTTCAATCAAAGTAGAAAGTCCATTCTCACTATATTTAACATGAAAATATCCATAAGTCATCTTCGTAGCAACTGATTTCAAAATACTATTAACCCTCTTCGTACCTCTAGCAATAACTCCAATAATTCCATATTCTGGTGTTAATATATTTATAATCTTACTACTCTCTTTATAATCAACCTCTGATACTACAATACCCTCTATCTTCTTAAACATTCTATTTCTCTTTTCTAGACAATTTCTTATATTCTAAATAATATTCTATCTTACCTGTCTTTTTAAATAAATCAAAACATTCTTTACTTGTCATCTTTATCACCTAATAATATTATGGTGATCTTTTTTTATTTTCAAACATTATTTATCAAAATTAAATTCTTCATAACCAATTTCATTCAAAAACTTCTCTCGATCACGCCATTTAGGAATAACTTTAACAAATAACTCTAAGTATACTTTTCTTCCAAGAAATGGTTCTATATCCATCCTTGCTCTAGTACCTATCTCTTTAATCATCGTGCCATTCTTTCCTACTAGTATTCTCTTAAGATTCTCTCTATCTACTACAATAGTAGCTTTAATATTGACACTATCTCTTCCATATTCCATCGAATCAGTTATAACACTAACACTATGAGGAACCTCTTCAAAAGTTAACTCCAATATCTTCTCTCTAATAAGTTCTGATACCATAAAATTAACTGGCTTATCAGTATACATATCTTCATCATAATACTTAATATTATCAGTAAGTTTACTCTTAAGTACTGTAATTAATCTATCAACATTATCCATCTTTCTAGCAGATATTGGTACTATCTCATCAAAATTATATAAATCCTTATATTGATCTATCTTCTTAAGTATCTCTTCCTTAGGTAACTTATCTATCTTATTAATAACTAATATAACCGGTACCTCTACTTTTTTAAGAACATCTATCACAAACATATCTCCCTTACCAAGAGGTTCAGTTATATCTACTAAAAACAGTACCACATCAACATCCTCTAGTGAATAATATGCTTCCTTATTCAAAATACGTCCTAGCTTATTCTTAGGTTTATGAATACCTGGAGTATCTACAAATACCATCTGACTATCTTCATCAGTTCTAATCCCCTGAATAACATTTCTTGTAGTTTGAGGCTTATCTGAAGTAATTGCCACCTTATGACCAATAATAGCATTAAGTAAAGTACTCTTTCCTACATTAGGACGACCTACTAATCCAATAAAACCACTCTTCATAATTACCTCCCACTATAAATCATTTGCATCAAATGGATATGGACAACATTCACTTACAGTGTATTCTTTTCTATTACCTTCCTTATCCATCAAAATAATCTTTCCATCCGGATTCATAAATTCTGTTATTACCTGACGACATATAAAACAAGGCATAGACATTTTCTTACCACTAACCATCAAATACAAATTCTTAAAATCTCCCTTTCTATATCCCATTGTAATAGCAGTAGTAAAAGCATTACGTTCAGCACATATACTAGCACCATATGATGCATTCTCTACATTTACTCCTGGAATATATTTACCATCCTTCATCTCAATTATTGCTGCTACCTGAAACTTTGAATAAGGTGCATAAGCCTTATCCAATAACTTAATTAATTCATCCTTCATCTAATCAGCTCCTATCTTTTAATATTATAACCATCTAACAATTTATTTTGTAAATCAAACATTTCCTTCTCATCATCTGGCTCCATATGATCATATCCAAGTAAATGTAAAATACCATGTGTAGCTAAAAAACATATCTCTCTTTCTCTAGAATGACCATATTCTTCTGCCTGCTGATAACACTTCTCAATTGATATATATATATCTCCTAACAACCTAAAATCCTTATATTCAACGTCCATATTATCCTCAAGAGCAAAACTTATCACATCAGTCTCCCTATCTACTCCACGATACATATTATTAATCTCATGAATTCTCTCATTATCTATAATAATAATATTAAATTCACACTTCTCTAATTCCAACTCTTTAACTACATAATCAATATAACTATTTAATTTTTCTAACTCTAATACCTCATTATCAGTATCATTTATAATTTCAAACATATACCCTCCTATAAATAATTTAATACATTAATATCTAAAGAAAACAATACCACTAATATAATTAATAAAATAACTACTATATTAATAAAAGCATCACTCTTCATAAACTTAGGTAGTTTCCCTTTAATAGCCATAAGTCCTACATACAATAAATATCCTACAAAACCTCCAAGTACATTAAATACTACAATATCTATATTAAATCCTCTTCCCATATAATATTGAAGCCCTTCAGTAAGCCCTGCTACCAAAAGAGATACCATCAGCATTGTTCCTGCTTTCCTATTACTAAGATAATATGAAGCAAAAAATCCTAAAGGAACAAATATAAGTATATTATGTATTATAAATCCATAATTAGCAGTAATATCATCAAATAATCCCACTATTGGTATTAAATTAATTCCTACATTACTCTTTCTCATTAAAATATAATATAAACATAATATATATATAATAAAAATCCATGATAATAGTTCCTTATGCAAAACAAGCTTCTTACTTCCTCTAAATAAATATGCTCCTCTAATAGTAACAGCTACAATAGATATAAATGTTATCATTGGCCATATACTATCCCACATATCTTCTATAATACTTTTTACTACCATTATTTCACTCCTTTAATTCTCTCATTTATAATTTTACTACAAAATCACTAAAAATAAAAGTAAAAGAAGACTTATTTTCTCTTATAAGTCTCCTTTCCATATAGAATTAACTTCTTTCCATTAACAACTGTATACTTACCATTCATAAATCTTTTTAATACTAAGTTAAACGTATATTCATTAATTGGCAATTCTCTTCCCCTTAAATATTCCAAAACTTCAAATTTTATATCATTAGCAACTCTTTGCCCATTAATAATTATTTTCATATCTAACAATTCATTAAATGATATACTTCTAACATTTTTATATCTATTTACAAATTGATTAAGAATTCTTACATCATCACTATACATACATTCTCTAGCTATTCTTAACATATCTTCAAAAGATATCCTTGTAATATTATAATAATCTAACAAATCAAACTGTCTTCTTTCATCATCTTCAACAATTCCTGATTTAATACCAGCTAAAATCATGTTAATTTTATTAATTATTATAGCATATTCTCTATTACGTAATCTATTAATCTTATTCAAATATTCTTGATATAATTTTAAATTATATTTCTTAACTGTCATTACCATATCTTCAAAAGAATTAATACTTAATAACATCTTATCACAAAACTCACTTATTCTAGTAAAATCTTCCATATGGATAAAAACTTTTACCATATTATTTGATGCTTCTATGTATTCTTTTTCCTTCTCTTCATTCTTCGAAGAAGATCTACTATTTTTTAAATAATTCAATATCTTATTTTTTAAACTATTAGCTATTTCATTCTTAACTATTTCACTATCATCTCTATGATGAACCGTTACATAATCATTAACATATGAATATAAAGATCTCACATTTTCTCCATCAAATAATTCCTTTATTACCATTTCATCATCAAGACTTTCTAATAATTTTAATATACTAGATATTTTTCCATCTTTTTGTTTATATATTTCATAACTTCTTTCTTTTTTTATTTTCTCTATTCCTAAAGTAATATTCATTAACTCATGATTATGTTTATTCCCATATTCAACTAATAAATATATAACCCTATCATAAGGAACATCCCATCTATTAGTTAAATTTATCGTATCAGTATAACTATAATTATTCTTAGATAATACCTGATAAAAATACTCTCCTATTTTCTCTTGTATCTCTATATATTCTCCACCACCAAGCCATTCATACAACTCTTTATGCTTATTAGATTTATTTAACCATTCAATAAGTTTTTTATCATATCTAACTTTATTTCTTTTTTTATTCCATTCGTCTTCTGAGATGTTTAATACATCATGTACATATTTATTCAAATATAATGACAAAGTACTATAACTAATCCCCAATGTTTCAGCATATTCCCTAAGTTTAGTTGGATCAAAATCAACACTCTCAGCATAGTTATAACACATTTTATATAAATTTTCTCTAAATTCTTGATAAGTATTTCCTCTACAACATTCATAAGCCTTCTTTCTTTCAAAAGATCCATTTATCCAATTAGTTATTCTCCTATCAAGCCCATCTTTATCTTTTTTAATAAGAAGTTCCTTATATTCTTCATTAGACATTCCTAAATACTGTTTCGCATAAATCCTAATATATCCAAATACTGTACTATAACTTAAATCAAAAACCTTTCCAAGATTTTTAATCTTATCACGGTCAAATCCTACTTTTTTAGCATATTCATAACAACATTTTAATAATCTTTCTCTAAATTCTTGGTAAGTCTCTCCGCCAAGTTCTTGATAACAACGTTCCCTTCTTGAAGAAAAACTACGCCATTTAGTAAAAGCAGCTTTTTGTTTACTTTCATCTACTTCTTTAAAATTATTATCAAGCAATTCAAAATCAGCTAATCCCAAAAAAATTTTCGTATATATCTTTGCATAACCTATAAATTTCCTATATGACAATCCTAATTCCACTGCTCTATTACGAATCATTTCTTTATCATACAATACTTCTTCACAATATTCATAGCAATATTTAACTAACTTAATTTCAAATTCTTTACAATTACTAACTTCTAATTCTTCATATAACTTTTTCATATTTACATTATTCTTAATTAAATTATTAAGTTCTTTTACATTAATTATATCAATACTATTTTTGCTATTCACTAACATATCCCAACTATCACTACTATTACCTAAAACATATATATAATAGTTCTTAGCATACTCAATTACTTTATCTATAGTGATATCATACTTCCTAGATATATTTCCTAGTTTACTATAATCATAATTGCATTTTTCAAATTCATCATAGCATTCCTTATACATTTTTATCATAATATCCCCCTAAAACAGTTAATTATTCTAGCACACTATCGTTCGCTTGTCAAGATTATCTCATAGAAAAAGAGTACTACTGTACTCCAAAATATCTATCTATTTTCTTCCAAATATTTCTTAAGTTCTTCTAAACTATAAGTATATTCTATCTTTTTATCCATATCTTTTATCTTATAGTTATTACTATTAACTTCATCAGATCCTACTATCATAACATAATGAATATTTTCTCTATCAGCATATTCAAAACATTTACCTATCTTCTTTTTCTTCATTTCAATAAGTACACGATATCCCATTCTTCTAAACTCATCAGCTAATTTCAAAGTAGCTACTCTTTCATTCTCTTCCCCAAATGGTACCATATATATATCTATAAGTCTAGGAGTATTCTGACTCTCTTTAAGGATAACAAATATTGGTTCTAATCCAAAAGATAATCCACATGCTGGATACTTTTCACCATTATCCATAAAATTAGTAATAATCTTATCATATCTTCCTCCAGCTCCAATAGCACAACTTATTCTTTGTAATTTATCATAAAATTCAAATACAACACCTGTATAAATAGATAATCCACGTGCTAAAGTAGGAGTAAATCTACAATCATCAATTATTCCCAATTCCGCTAAATAACCATTAAGTTCTTTAATTTCTGAAAGACCTTCCTCAAATAAATTCTTAGCGTCTATCTTATCTTCATCAAACACTATCGTTTCATAATCTTCTAATTTCTTACTAAATAAATCAAATAATTTAGAAATAACTATATCACTAAGACCTATCTCTTTTAACATATCATTCAATTCTTCTCTAGATACTTTTTCTAGCTTATCAATAACTCCAATTACTTTATCTATATCTTTATCATCTACTCCACTAGCTAAAATAATACCACTCATAAGTTTACGATTATTATATTTAACATATATATCTATTCCTAATTCACGATAAGTATTAATAGCCATAAGTATTTGCTCTGCTTCAATATATCTATTATCTATTCCCACTACATCGACATCACATTGATAAAACTCTCTAGTTCTTCCCATCTTAACTGGCCCATTTCTAAATACTCTTCCTATCTCATATCTTCTAAAAGGTAAAGATAATCCCTTATTAAGCCCAACTACTTTACAAAAAGGTACCGTCAAATCATATCTAAGTCCTAAATCTCTATCTCCTTGATCAGTTAAGTGATATATCTCACTAAGAATTTCTGCATCATCATTATATTTATAACTAAGCAAATCATAATAATTTAACATTGGAGTCTCTATCGGTAAATATCCATACTTTTCAAAATTACTTCTAAGAATATCCGTAATCTTATTTCTAATAGCCATATCCTGTGGCATATAATCAAAAGTACCCTTAACATTCATAAGTTTCATATATATCACTTCCTCACATAAAATTATATCATAATTTAAAGAAAAAAGATATAAGTATTATGATACACTTACTATCTTTTGTGTCGTAATCTTTATACTACCTATTCCCCCATCAAGTAAAATCTTATTTCTTCCTGTTCCATATATTCCATCATCATACATTTCTTCACCATTATAAGTAGCACTACCTATACCTTTATCTATTGAAACAGTATACTCATCATCAAACAAGTTAACTACTAAAGCCCCTACTCCAGCATTAATCTTATTTTCTCCTCTTAAATATCCTGAAAAAGTAACTTTACCAGCACCCATATCCAAGTCCATATCATTAACAGTAGCTTTAACTATTTCCATAGCTCCAGCTCCTCCATTAACTTCCATCTCACTATATACTTCTATATCCTCTAGTCTTACCTTTCCTGCTCCTAATTCAAGTGATAAATCTTCAGTTTTCAACCCATTAATTTCTACCTTACCAGCACCATTATCTATATCAATATCTTTAAATCTATAATCATTAGGAATAAAAATATATAAGTCACCAGAATATCTATCTAACATACTATGATCTTCTTCATAAATATATAATGTATCCTTATCCATTCTACTTTTAATATATTTATTATTAGTACCAACACTAAATTTATCACCTTGTTTAATAATTATATTTGTTCTCTTTACTGATATATCTAACTTCTCACTTATCTTAGCTTCAGTTATTTCTACAGTATTCTCATAATTAGTATCTTCTTCATATGAATTATCATTATCAACTATATTTCCTAATAACATAACTCCATAACATATCATAGATATAATACTAACTGTTAAAAATATTGCAAAACCCATAGCCAAGTATTTAATCATCTTTGCCACGTTTGTCACAAATAGTCACTCCTCCAAACATACAAGTAGCATCTATATACACAGTTGTTTTTTCATCATAGTTTTTATCTTCTCTCTCATCAGCTACTCCTCCAAATATTGGCATTGATGATATTTTAACATTCACATCACTAGGAACATAAACAGTTATTCCTCCAAAAATAGCATTAGCTTTAATAAGAACGGTATCTTTAATAATAGCCTTTCTTATATCACACTTAATTCCTCCAAAAATAGCATTAAGTTCACAACCCTCAAACTTTTCTTTTGTAAAATCTAAATCTTGTCCACCAAAAATAGCTCCATATTCCTGAGTATCTTTATTATTTATTTTTTTAATCTCTTTTCTCACTTTATTACCAATAGTATCCTTAAATATAATCGATAAACCTACTAGTATTAAAATAACTGGTAACAATAGTTTCCATAAAACTTCAAATCTAACTATACCACGGCATCCTAATAATAAAGCTACACCTACAGCAATACCTATTAAACTACCTGACTTATCTTCATCAGTAAATAGTCCAATAAAGCAAGGAATAATTATAAATAAAGTCCACCATCCAGCAAAGAAAATATCTATCTTTCCTATTCCTAAAGCATTAATACCTACAATAACTCCTATCACTATCAACAATAATCCCCATATTAAATTTTTCTTTTTCATCATATTCCTCTCTTTCTATATATTATCATTCCCAATCACTTATTCCAAGTAACAATATAATAATACCACAATTAATACAATTTTTCCATCATATCTTCTTAATTATTCTTACATTCATTCTTTCTCATATTATAAAATTCATTATGTAATTCATTAACCCTCTTATGAATATCCCTCACTATATCCTCATAATCTTCTTCTCCATAAGTAGTTAAAACAGATATATTATAAACTGCTCCATCTTCAAATACTATTCCAACATCATGATAATTACTTCCATACCATCCATATTTATGAGCTACATTATTCTCTTCTTCAAGAGTTAAATATAAAGAATTATAAAGAGTATTCATCATTGATTCTTCTAACATTTTACCATATTCAGTACCATTACCAATTAATTTATAAGCATGTCTTAAATACATATTAGTATCCATTACAGTTTGACTACCATAAGTATCATCTCCCTGTAAAGTATATTTAGCTCCTATACTCTCTCCATATCTAATAAGCTTATCCCTTCCAATATAATCATATAACATAGCATGAGCAGTATTATCACTATATCTAACAACATAATCAGCTAACTTTTTAAAAGATACCTTATCACCATATCTATATTCATCCATCCCTATACTATAATCATTCTTATATTTAGAAGTATAAATCATCTCATCATTTATATTAATACTTCCTAAAATAGCCTCATCATATATATACATTGCCTCAAGTAATTTAATTAAACTAGCTCCATAATATATTTCATTTTCTCTATACCCATAACTAAACCCAGTATTAGTATCTTCATAATATACACTAATTCTATATCTATAATTACTCTTAAAATAATTATTCAACTCTTCTATCTTATTACTAATCATCAAAGTATTATCTTCTTCTGAATACCCTTTCAAAATACAATCAGTATATTCTTTAGTCATCTCTAATTCTTCATGTATACTTAAATAATTATTATTCTCCTCACCAAGCATTTTCTCTATCTTTTTAAAATAAATTGTCATAAAAGTACTATAGATTACTAGGAATAATCCAAAAATTAAAAATAAATATTTCCCTTTACTACTCATACTAACTCCATAACTATAATACCAAAACCTATCCTAATTTAATTATAACAAACTATCAGTATCGTGTAAAGAAAAATACAAGTCACAAAGTTTCTACTCTATAAAATACTATTTATTATTTTCTAAAAACCATTTATCCTTAATAAATGAATTCATTACTAATATTTGATTAGTAATATTATTTTACCCTCTATTGATAAGCAAACTATGACTTTATACTATGCTATTTTATACTTTCGAACAACTAATCATTTTCTATAGTATTTTTTTAAATAAATATTTCATCTAAATTTGAAAAATGTATCAGTTTCAGTAAAATAAGTGATAAATTATATGAAATCCATTCTATATCTAAACAATTACCTGCAAAAAAAGCATTATTTTTATATTCTGGATATCTAAAATATTCAGAATTACTACCTTCAATAAATTCACAATAATTACTGCAAAATTCTTTTACACAATTCATATAGTTATCTTTAATATTACATTTTTCAAATAGCAAATTTGACAATACCCCTAAATTGTGTTCATTTTTAACATAGTCAGCTTTTTTAAGCAATAAGTATTTAATTCCAATTTCAATTGCATGTCTTCCAATATAGACAGTAACTATTGAATTTGGAAGTATATCTGTAAGATTACTAAATGCATTTATATATTCTAACCAATAATTTTCCCACAATAAAATTTTATCTTCTTTTTTCAAATCTTTCTCTGTTCCATTGAATGAATATAAGCACCCTAAAACGTTTTCTATATTTTCTTTACTAGAAATACTATTTTTTCTTGATTTTTCAGCAAAGGTTTTACCATTAATATTATTAAATATTGGCGATTTGCCATAATTTATATGTGCTGCAGAAAAAACGCAATCTAATTGTATAATTTCCGTATAATTAAAATTCTCACCATATTTCTTAAAAATTTTCATATATATACCTCATAATATTTTATAAATCATCACTTTCTTCTATATCAAAATATAAATTTATTTCTTCCTCTGTTGGTAGTTTATCTAATAACTCTTTTGGTAATTGCTCTTTTAATTTATAAGTTGAAACGCCAATAGGAACATTTGTAGATTTTAAAGACCAATCCACTGTTAGTCTATTTTTTCCTCTACATAATAATAAACCAATAGTGGGAGTGTCACATTCTCTTTTTATCATCTCATTAATTGCTGTTACATAAAATCCTAATTGTCCTATATAATCCGGTTTAAATTCACTTGTTTTTAATTCAACAACTACGTAACATCTAAGCTCTAAATGATAAAATAACAAATCAATATAGAAGTCTTGATTGTCAACAGAAATTTTGTATTGATTTCCAACAAAACTAAAACCCTTACCTAACTCTAATAATACATTTCTTATTTTTGTTATCAATGCAGCTTCCAATTCTTTTTCTCTATATTCTTCCCTTAATGTAATAAAATCAAAAATATATGGATCTTTTAGGGTATTATTCACTAAATCACTATCTTTCGGAGGCAACATTGTATTAAAGTTATTATTACTATTTCCTATTCTTTTATGAAATTCTGTTTCGATTTGAATAGCTAATACACTTCTACTCCAACCATTTTTAATAGTGTTTTCAGCATATATTAGCCTAATATCTTTATTTTTAATTTTTTCAATTAATAACAAATTATGTCCCCAAGGTAATTTGGCAACAAGTTGTTGCCATTTTTCATCATCAGCATACTCATCATAAAATAATCTCATTGATCTTATATTTCTTTCAGAAAATCCTTTCATATTAGGAAAAGTTAATTTAAGTTCCGTTGATACTTGCTTCGTAAAATTATTTCCATATTGTTTGTTTTCAGAAATAATTTTTCCTAATTTAAAATACAACATAATTAAATTACTATTAACTTCTTGCATAGTTTTAATTTGTGTATTTATAATTTCTTCTTTAATATTACTAATAATATTTTTAAAATTATTTTCTAACATAATTCACACCCTTTCTATTAATTCTTATAAGTTATATATTCATGTTTATTTAGAGACTTTTTATAAAAATAATTCAAAAATGTAAAAACCATTTAGCAAAATCATGAAAATAATTATCTGTTTCTTTCCACCATTTTAATTTTTCATCAAGACTTAAACTTCCATAATTAGTCTTTTGACCATCAATATTCATTAGTTTATCCATAACACTACCAACTCCTTTTGGAGTCATTCTAATTTCAAACTCAGTATCCATTCTAAAAGTTTTAACATTTCCGTTTGGTTCTGCATACGCCAAAACTTCAATTGCTTTTCCATGTCTATTAGTCTTATCTTCCAACAATTTTAAAATTCCCTCTGTTCCCAACTGTTCAAACACATACTTACCAAACGCTCCAGGAAAACCATTCAAAGCATCTATCTCAAATCCCACATCACTTTTAATAACTGGCTGATTTATCATTCTAGAAGCTTGTAAAGCACTCTTAAATGCTATATTTTAAATATTGGTATCTTGAATCTCATCAACATTTTCTAATATTACATTTTCAACATTAATATCATATAATCCAAGTACTGATTGAGCTATTTCTAGTTTATGCTTATTACCTGTCACAAAAATTATCTTTTTCATTTTGATTCCTCCTAAAATTAGTACCATCAAAAGTTCCTATAAAATAAAACAATTCTCTTCTTATTTATCATTCTAATATATTATGAAATTATTAGTACTTAACTGTTTATATACCCATGTTGCACTTACAACCTCAATATATCATATGAACATATGTTTGTCAAGAAAATTAACTAATTTTATTAAATTTTTTTATAAATAAAAAAATAGCCTTTAAAATAAAGCTATTTAATTACTCAAAAATTCTTTTGTTTACTATCTATTTTTATGTTTGTAATCTCTTTTATTATTTTTAACACACTTTATTATTCTATTTAATATTTCATCTCTATCAAATGAAGTATCAAAAGTCCTAATTCCATATCTTTTAAACATTTCATCAAAATACTTATTCCTTTCAATAAAATATCTAACATTTTCCTTTAACTCTTTATCACTACACCAGTATGTCCAATCATCTTCTGTATCATATTTTTTTATACACTCAAATAATTGTTGTTCCGTAATATCATTAAATGTTAATCCAATAATTTCATACTTATCTCTATACATATTACTTTGTAAAAATGGTATCAATTGTTCAAAATCAATATGTGTACCCTCAATAACAAATTTAATTCCATCATAAAAAGTTGAACCTTCCGATAATTCAGTTAAATATTTAATTAAAAATGGTGCCAATCTTTTAGCAGTATCTATTGCATCTCCATCATGGTGTATTTGTAATTCAGGATACGCTTCAAAACCACTAACTATATCATCAATACTAATTAAACTATAACCCTTTTCTTTAGCAATTCTTTTTGCTAATGTTGTCTTCCCACTTCTTGCCGGTCCTAATATCAATATATTCTTACCAACTATTTTCTTTTCAAAATAATCATTATCTTCTTCATCAAAAACACCAAAACTGCTATCCATATCCATCTAAATCAACTCCATCATAAACATAAAATATTCTATATCATCAAATTAATTACCCTTATTTTTCTTTTTCTCCCAAATTTTTCTAATTTTATTTAATGATAATGTAGATAAAACAAAACCAATAACTGGCACTAAAGAACTCAAAAATATATTATTAATTTTATTTATAGAAAATGAATATAAAACTACTACAATATATGTAAGTATCATAATACATATTTTTCTCGTCCAACTAGTCTCCCATTCTTTATCCAACTCAACCTTCTTATTTCTAACAAGTATCTTTTCTATTTCTCTTTTAATATCCAACTAAATCAACTCCTATCAAATTATATCACATAAAAGCAATAAATTTATATATTATTTTACATTAATATTATTTATTTTCAATCAAAACTTTAATACTTCTACTTCTTCAATATATACAAATTTCTAACGATTTAAAAAACCAACTCCATTTCTAGAATTGATTTTGCTAGTAATTGAACCAAAGCTCAAATAAATTTCCCACTGGTGCTGAAAACAGGAATTGAACCCGCAACCTACTGATTACGATTCAGTTGCTCTACCGATTGAGCTATTTCAGCATATAAAGAGAATTACTCCTCTACTTTAAATTCCTCTAAAGTACCATTCTCTTTTAATATTTTATTTACCTTCTCTGTAGCTTTATTTAATTTATCAGAGCATTCCTTAGCTAATTTCATTGCCTTAGTATATTTCTCAATAGCTTCATCTAAATTAGCTTCTCCACTCTCAAGTTCCTTAACAATTACTTCTAATTCTCTAATCTTATCTTCAAAATTATTTTCATTCTTTTCCATACTTCACCTCTAAAACCTTAGTATTTATTATACCATCTTTAACTTCAATATTAATTACATCATCTTGACTTATCTTCTTAATATCACTTACTACTTTATCATCTTTCTTAACTATTGCATATCCTCTCTTAAGAGTATTCATAGGATTCAATACCTCAAGTTTATTAATTAAATGTTCTAGTCCTTGCATCTTAAATTTATACAAAATATCAGGATTAGTAAGTACATAACTATTACTAGCCTTAAATAATCTAATTCTTGTATTATCTAACACTAGTTTCATCTCTTTATTAAGTCTATCTATCAAAAAGTCCAAATTTTGTTCCTTAATTTCATACATAGCTGTAGGCTTTTTTAAAACATAACTATTAATTAAACTACCAAGACTTTGTTTTCTCATATCAATATAACTATTAATACTAATCGTACTTCTTGATCTAACATTATCCAAATATGTCTTAATAGTAGCCATATCAGGTACCGCTAACTCTGCTGCTGCTGTTGGTGTAGGAGCCCTCAAATCAGCTACAAAATCTGCTATCGTAAAGTCTATCTCATGACCTACAGCACTAATTACTGGCACCTTTGAATCATATATTGCTCTTGCCACAATCTCTTCATTAAAAGGCCATAAGTCTTCAATAGAACCGCCACCTCTACCTACAATCAAAGTATCTATATCATATGTATTAGCTAACTCAATATTCTTAACTATATCCTTTGCAGCATCTACTCCCTGTACCAAAGAAGGAAATAATATAGTCTCACATATTGGATATCTTCTCTTTATCGTAGTAAGTATATCTCTAATAGCAGCCCCTGTACTAGCAGTTACTATCCCTATCTTTCTAGGTACCTTAGGAATTCTCTTCTTCTTACTAGGATCAAATAATCCTTCCTGAGCTAACTTTTTCTTTAATTTTTCAAATTCTATATATAAGTTACCAATACCATCTTCCTGCATCTCATCAACATATATTTGATATCCACCAGTAGCCTCATACACAGATACCTTTCCTTTTACCAAAACCTTCATCCCATCACTTGGAGTAAATTTTAAAGAACTAGCTCTATAAGAAAACATTACTGCATTAATTCTACTAGTTTCATCTTTTAAAGTAAAATAATAATGTCCTCTAGTATGAGCTTTAAAATTAGATATCTCACCCTTCAAATATACTTCTTGTAAGCATCTATCATTATCAAATAAATCTTTTAAATATCTATTAATTTCCCCTATAGTAATATAATTCTCTACCATTATTTCGCCTTACTATGATAAACTTTATCAAGTACACCATTTATCATCTTACATACTTTATCATCAGAGTATTCTTTACTAAGTCTAATAGCTTCATCAATACAAGTAATATCTGGAGTATCAGTCTTAATAATTTCATAGATACCCATTCTAAGAATAGCTTGATCAGTATATCCTAATCTATTTATATCCCAGTTCTCTAAATATTTATTAGCTATATCATCTAATACTTCAATATTCTCCATTACTCCATTAACAAGCATCTCTATAAATTTATTATCTTCATCTAATTGTTCATGAATAATATCTTTTATATTATAATTTATATTATTATTCTTATATAAAAATGCTTGATACAAAATAGTCATTGCTTTATATCTTTGTTCATGTCTTGTCATTTCTCATCACCACTCCTAATAATGATAACATAAAATTAACTTTTTGTCAGTCAAATATAACGATTTTTTAAAAAAAATAAAGGACTACCCACCTTTAATAGTCCTTTATTATCTTTATCTATAATTTACATGTAATAGTTTTATTGCCTCTTCACTATTAGGCTCTATCAACAATTCTTTATATAATCTCTTAATCTTAGGATTTTCATAACTATTCTTTCTCTTAACAGTCTTATCTTTGTGATATATTGCCTTACTTCTAACTTCTTTATTTATATTAGTAATTTTATACTGCTTACTGCCTCCCCCTCCTGCTATACAACCTCCATCACATGCCATTACTTCTACTATATCAAATTTTTCTCCATTCTTAATTCTATCCATTAATTTAGGAACATCACCAGTACCATTAATAACTGCTACTCTTATATCTTTATCACCTAGCTTAATCACCCTAGTTTTAATATCCTCAAGTCCTCTCACTAGCTTATTATTAAGAAGTCTCTTCGGAGGATTTCTATGCGTAATAAGATGATAACTATATCTAAGCATTGATTCCATAACTCCACCACTAGTACCAAAAATAAGTCCTGCTGAAGTACCTGTAAAGTCATCAAATCTTGAATTATCTAACTTTCTAAAATCAATGTCCCCTTCACGTATCCAACTAGCCATTTCTCTAACCGTAATTGCATAATCCACGTCATCACTCTTAGTTATCTCATATTTCTTAGCAGTACAAGGCACTATCGCTACTACCTTATATTTATTAATCCTATTCTTCTTAACAAAATAATTCTTAATAACTGCTCCCATCATTAATATAGGACTCTTTGTACTAGACAAATTACCTACCATCTCCGGATAAAATTCTTCCATATACTTAACCCATGCTGGGCAACAACTAGTAAACATTGGTGTCTCGCTCCCGTCTTCTAGTCTCCTAACAAACTCTTGAGCCTCTTCACAAATAGTTAGATCAGCTCCAAAAGAAGTATCAAATACATAACTAACTCCTAATTCATGAAGTGCTGTTATCAACTTACCAATAACATTCTTACCAGGCTTATATCCAAATTCATCTCCCAAAAGATATCTTGTTGCCGGAGCAATTTCTACAATTACTTGGTATCCATTCTCTATATCCTTCTTTACCTTCTTATAGTCTTCTACCTCTAATATAGCATTATTAGGACATACCAAAGAACATTGTCCACAATTTATACATATAGGCTTCTTACTATGTTCCATATCATAGTGCCCATATACCCCCATCCTAAAATTACATATTCCCTTACAAGCTCCACAATTATTACACCTATCTAGATCACGATAAATACATATATTATCTTTATCTATTGGAACCCTTTTTATATATTCTTTCTTATTCATGATTTTTTACTGCATAATTATAAGCACTAGATACCATCTCAGGTAAGCCATGAGTAGCTTCCCAATCTAACTTTTCCTTAGCATAACTAGTATCAGCATAACATTCTGCTATATCTCCTTCTCTTCTTGGAGCTATCTCATAAGGAACATCTACTTTATTAACTTCACTAAAAGCATTAACCATCTCAAGTACACTATAACCTACCCCTGTACCTAAATTATAATAATCTATTCCAGTATGCTTATCAATATATTCAATAGCTTTAATATGACCAAGAGCTAAATCTACTACATGAATATAATCTCTTACTCCAGTACCATCTCTTGTCTCATAATCATCACCAAATATATTTAAATGAGGTAATTCTCCTTCAGCTACCTTAACAATATAAGGCATTAAATTATTTGGTATACCATTAGGATCCTCTCCAAGTAATCCACTCTCATGAGCCCCTACTGGATTAAAATATCTAAGTATTGCAATACTATAATCATTATCAGCTATATATACATCCTTTAAAATACCCTCTATATATAACTTCGTAGTACCATATGGATTAGTAGTCTTAAGTCTAGCATTCTCCTTAATAGGCAATTCTTCTGGATCCCCATATACTGTAGCAGATGATGAGAACACTATCTTCTTAACCCCATATTCATTCATTACTTCAAGTAAAGTTAATGTTGAATCAAGATTATTTCTATAATACATTAAAGGCTTAGCTACTGATTCTCCTACTGCCTTAAATCCTGCAAAATGAATAACAGCATCTATCTTTTCCTTATCAAATACCTTTCTTAACTTCTCCTTATCACATACATCTAATTCATAAAAATTAATCTCTTGCCCTGTTATCTCTTTAAGTCTATCTAATACAATAGGTTTAGAATTACTAAAATCATCTACTGCTACCACTTCATATCCTCTCTTCAATAATTCTACAATTGTATGACTTCCTATATAACCAGTTCCTCCAGTTACTAATATTTTCATTTTATCTCCTCCTATCAAAATAAGATGATAAGTATCTATCTATTATGCCTTACCATCTTACTTTTCTTCTATTTATCTTCTATTTCATCAAGTATCTCATCTATTGTCATAATCTTCTCATCAATATTCTTTAATGCCTTATATTCCTTATTAACACTACCAGTATCTTTCTTTGAAGTATCCTCTTTATCTTCACTAGTATTAGAAATATTACTATCTCCATCACTTACTAATTTACTCTTCTTATAAGTATCAAGCACTCTATCTTTAACAATAAATGAGCCATTACTTTGCTTATCCATAATAGCTATCTCCGTAAGTTTTACTGGCTTAACTTCTGCTATTGATGTAATAACTAATTCCGTATCCTTAGGTACTATATAACTACTTACTATCTTACTAGGATTACTCTTAATAGTTTTCATTAATTGTACCCCTCTATTAGCTCTACTAGTCTTCTCAATATTTTCTAACTTCATTCTCTTAGCAGTACCCTTATCTGTAATAATTGTTAAATATTCATCCTTTGGATCAAATAAATAACTACTTACCACCTCATCATCTTTAAGCTTTATTGATCTAACTCCACTAGCTCTAATACCTACTACACTAACTTCAGAAATGTCATACCATAGTCCATATCCCATTTGCGTAGCCACAAACACGTCACTATTATTACTATAACTAACATTAATAACCTTATCTCCTTGAGCTAACTTAATCATGCCAATTTCTTTAGAATATCTACCTACCTTAAAGTCTATTAACTTAGTTCTCTTAACCATTCCATCCTTAGTAAATACTGTTATGTATTCATCTCTATTAAAGTCATATACTGGCATAGCTCCAATAATTTGCCCTCCTGATGACATACTAACTATATTACTAACATGTTTACCCATTTCTTTCCATTTAACTTCCGGTATCTCATATACTGGTAAAAATAAATAATTACCCATATCAGTAAATACAAGTACTGTTTGTGTTGTATTAATATTATATAATCCAATTATATAGTCTCCATCCTTAAGAAGTGTCTCATCCGTATTAGTAGCATAACTTCTAGTACTAACTCTCTTAATATATCCATCATGTGTAACTACTACTATTGCATCTTCCTTAGGAATCATATCCGTAGTATCTATCTTAATTTCTTCTACTTCATCAACTATTTCCGTTCTTCTAGGATTACCATATTCCTTCTTGATCTTTCTAAGTTCTTCCTTAATAACCATCTTAAGTTTCTCTTCATCAGCAAGTATTGCCTCTAACATAGCCATAATCTTCTCTAAGTTACCTTTCTCTTCTTGTAAAGTAACAATATCCGTATTAGTTAATCTATATAGTTGTAATATTACTATCTCCGTAGCCTGATCCTCCGTAAATCCATATTCACGTACCAAGTTAACTATTGCATCAGCTTTATTCTTACTACCTCTAATAGTCTTAATAACCTGATCAAGTATTGATATAGCTTTAATAAGACCTTCTACTATATGATATCTCTTCTTAGCATGAGCTAAATCATATTCACTTCTCTTAGTAACTACTTCCTTCTGATGAGCTATATAAGCATCAAGTATTGGTATTAATCCTAATTGCATTGGCCTACGATTAACTATTGCTATCATATTATAATTATAACTTATCTGTAACTCCGTATTCTTATACAAATAATTTAATATATTCTTACTATTAGCATCTTTCTTTAAATCTATCGTTATCTGTAAACCATTCTTATCAGTTTCATCTCTTACTTCTACAATACCATCTATCTTCTTATCTATCCTGATTTCATCTATTCTCTTTACCAGTAATTGTTTATTTACTTCATAAGGAATCTCTGTAATAACTATCTTATTCTTATCTACTGTAAGCTTACTCCTAATAGTTATCTTCCCCCTACCAGTCTCATATGCTTGTCTTATACCATCTATTCCAATAGCCAAGCCTCCTGTAGGAAAGTCTGGCCCCTTAACATAATTAAGTAAAGTATCAAGTCTACTATTAGGATTATCTATTCTATATATAGTAGCATCTATTACCTCACTCAAATTATGTGGAGGAATATTTGTTGCATATCCCGCTGATATACCTGTTGTACCATTTACTAAAAGATTAGGAAATCTTGCCGGTAAAACAGTTGGCTCCATCAAAGTATCATCATAGTTAGGAGCAAAATTAACTGTCTCTTTATCTATATCTCTAAGCATCTCATTACTAATCTTCGATAATCTTGCTTCAGTATAACGACTAGCAGCAGCTGAGTCCCCATCAATAGATCCATTATTTCCTTGCATATCAATAAATGGCTCTCTCATCTTAAAATCCTGACTCATTCTAACTATTGCATCATATATAGAACTATCCCCATGAGGATGATACTTACCCATAACGTCACCAACAGCTCTAGCTGACTTTTTATATGGCTTATCATAAGTATTCTTTTCTTTATACATTGAGAATAATATTCTTCTCTGAACAGGCTTAAGTCCATCCCTAACATCCGGAATTGCTCTATCTTGTATAATATATTTTGAGTATTTACCAAAACGCTCTCCCATTATTTCTTCAAGCGCATACTCATGTATTCTATTGTTTTCTTCATTCATGCCTATCACCTAGACTAATAATATCATAAAATCCCCTATTTTTCAACAAACTATACACCTTTTTCCAAAAGAATTGACACTATTACCAAAAGAAAAAAAGTAGATTTTATCTACTTTCTCTCACTATATTATATTCTTTTTTTGAATAATAACATTACTATTCCTAGAATAAATAATCCAATATTATTAGTATTATTTCCTTCATATCCAGTTTGTGGTGGCAATGGTATTAAACTATATACGTAAGTAACTTCTTGTGTTTCTTCCATATATTCACCAGTTTCATTACCCTTAACTTCTTTCAAATAATACTTATCAAAAGCTTTCTTATTAGCCTTATATTCAGATCCTACTAATCCAGTCATCTCTTCACTTGGAGCAAGTTCTTCTCCATCTTCAGTAACATAATTAACTATTACAGTTCCCTTAAGTACCTTAGTACCAGTTTCATCCTTAGATGGCTTCTCAGTATCTCCATAAGTAAGCATTGCTTCTACTTTGTTAATAACCATTTCTTTATCAACATTTTTAAAATATAATTCTAAATTAATTACCACTTCAATTGTATTATCTTCTTCACTATTAATAGTCTTATTATATTCACAAACTATCATAGAATTAATATATTTACAAGCAATATTATTATTAGTATCAATAATTGATTTTTCCACATCTATTTCATATGGTAAAACATCTTTAATAACTAATTTAACATCACCTACATAATCTTTAATTACTGCATTATACGTAATCGTATATATAAATGCCTCATTAATTGAAGATACTTCCTCAAGACCTATCTTTTGAACTTCTTCTTCTGAAGTACCAATATTCTTTGTATACACATATTTAACAATAATATCTTCTTCTGTATATACTCCATTCTTATTAACTGGCATTTCCTTTAAAGTATATCCAAGAATTGATTTTTCATGCGTTGTATATTCACTATCAATAAGTCCTGTCGTCTCTTCACTATCTGCTAATGTATTATTTGCTTCATCAACATAAATAGCTGTTACTTTAGATGCTTTAATAACATCCTCAACACTATCATTAGAGTTTTCCTTATTGTTTCCATAAGTAAGTTCTGCATTAACAATATTCTTAACTGTTAAATCAGTTTCACTAGTTAATCCAAGATATTTAACTATTACATGGAATTCTGCATTAACAAGATTATTTTTTTCATCTATTTTAACTGTCTTAAAGCATGTTAATGTATTCGTATCTTTATTAAAACTACAAGCATTTTCATCATATTTTATTTCTTTTACAGTATAAGGTAATTTATCTGTAAGTTTAATCGTAGCACTTCCTACATAGTCTTCAATCTTACCATTATAACTAAGAACATATTCAAACTCTGAATTTATTCCAGATATTTCTTTTATTTGTGTCTTTGATGTCACTGTTTCACTAACTGTACCATCATTTTTAGTATATATATAATCTACATAAATAGTTTCTTTAGCCGCATATTTACCATTCTTATTAACTGGCATTTCTTTTAAAGTATATCCATATATTTCTTTTTCATGAGTAGTATATTCAGATCCACCAAGTCCTGTATTAGATACTTCAGGAGCTATTTCCTTCTTATCTTCATCTAAATATCTAGCAATAACTGTACCCTTGAATACTTCAGTTTCAGTTTCATCTTTACCTTCAGAAGTATTTTTTCCATATTCTAACTTAGATTCAACTTTATTAGTAATCTTATCAGAATCAATATTCTTAAATTTTAGTGATAAAGCAAAACTTGCTTCTACCTTAGTATTATTTTCACTAATAGTAAATTCTTTCTCACAAGTTAATGTTTTATCTTGAACATTGTAAGTACATCCCTCATAAGTAGAATTATCATCTAATTCATAAGGTAATCTATCTACTAAAGTTAATTTAGCAGTACCTTTATAATCCTTAATTTCTCCCTTATAAGTTAATGTATAATTAAATACTCCATTAACACTAGTAATATCTTTTGGACCAGTCTTAACTACACTATTCTCAGTAACTGTTCCATCATTCTTAGTATAAGTAAATACTACTTCTGTTGTTCCTTCAATATATTTACCATTAGTATTACCTGTGTCTTCTTTAAAAGTATATCCATATATTTCTTTCTTTGTTTCATTATAAGTTGTTCCTACTGCTTTTGTAGTTAAAACTGGCTCTAATAAATCTTTTCCATTTTCATCTACATGTTTAACAGTTAAATTACCTTGAATATTAACTTCTACTTCTGTGCTATCTTCTACACCATTAGTATTAATATTTTTAACCATAACATTTCCATGTACAGTATTTGTTAACTTATTATTATCACTTGCTGATATATCTGCATAATCAACATAAACAACACTATAATTAACTGTTTCACTTACAGTATATTCTTTTACAAAATCTTCTTCTACAGTTATTTCTTTAATCCAAGTAACTTTATTATTTCCATCATATACCCCATCATTTAATTTAGTACTCTTATTATTTGTATCTATCTTAGCAGGTAGTGTATCTACAATTGTAACTGTTATCTTATCATCTTTTCTAACATTATTAACTACAGCCTCATAATTAACTGTATAATTAACAACTGTCTTACTATCTATAATTATTTCATTATTAGTAGTAGTCTTTTTAATACTTTCTTTTCCATAAGGAATTTCAGTTTTAATATAATATATATTTAAATCATTTTCATCTGGATTTGTTCCAATTTTCTTTTCTTGATAATTATAAGCATTCTTATCTGGATCTAAGAAATAATTACCCTTATTATTAAGAACTTCTTCCTTTAAATGATATTCTGAAGCCTTAATAGTACTTCCATACTCTTTAGTTCCCTCTTCTGTTAATTCAGTATCTTGATTATTATCAAAATAATAATTAACTGTAAATTTAAACATATCCTTAATATAATATACATTAATTACTTTATTATCACTATCAATAGTAACAATATTTTTATCACTCTTAATATCATCTAATTTATATCCTTTTAATTCATATTTTTCAATGATACTATTATCTTGTAAATTTAAATAATATCCTTTTGAATCAACTTTTGTTCCATATACTACATTATCTACTTTAATTGATTCAAATGCTACATTACTATTGTCTTTATAATAATTAACTGTATAACTAAATTTCTTTAAAGTATATAAAACTTTAATCACAGTCTCATCATCAGTATTAGTAATAGTAATACTTTCTGGATCAATACTATTAAATTCATATCCTGCACCAGCTTTATTTAAATATTTATCTTTGTCTACATTATTTATATCAATAACTGTTCCCGCTGGAGCTGTTCTCTCATCACTTGCTATTCTATTATTATCATCACTAGTACTATCTTTATAATAATTAACTATATACTTATATTCTCTTTGTTTCCAATAAACATAAGGATCCTTATCACTATTTATCTCTTGTTCTACTCCATCATTATCAGTATATATTAATTTAAATCCTTCATTAGTAGGATACCATCCAGTTTCAGTATCTGGATCAATCTCTATATTAAATGTATAAGTAAGTGTATTTTTAGTAATCTTTTCAATTACTTCTCCTTGATAAACATTATCTTTTTCATTATAACTGCCATTATCACTAACATTTTCTACTAGTTTAAACTTACTACCAATATTATCTATCAAAGTAGCATTCTTTCCAGGAACAATCATTTCTTTTGCCAAATCACTAAATACTTTTACTATTTCACTCTCATTACTAGCACTATAATAATTATCATTACTACTTGCTACTAATTCAAGTACTTCTTTAGTTTTAATATTCCTATAATCTACTCCTTTATAAGAATAATTTTCATTTAAAGCTATATCATTTTCATTAATTCCATATCCTATAGAGAATATTGTTATTCCACTATTCTTAAGACTATCTGCTTCTTTAAATGTTGCATTTAAAATACTACTACTTGTAGCAGAACCAGTTCCTTCTACACTAGTATGTTCTCTACCATCTCTACCAGTATAAGTATAATTATAATATGTTGGCTTTCCATCACTCATAACTACTACATATTTTAGTGCTGTAGCCTTATCTTCTTCTGGAATAGTACTAAAATATTCTCCAGCTTTAACTAACCCATCATGTAAATTGGTTCCCTCGTTAGGTTCACCAAAATTGCTATCAACAAACCCTTCATGTTTAAAATCACGATCTTTAGTAGCAGTATCAGCAAATGTTACTAGAGCTACCTTTGCATTCTTTAATCCAGTTTCATCATTGATTAAAGAATTAGCAAATGTTTTAGCACCTTTTACTGCATTATTCCATTTTTCCATGTTATAGCAGCCATTTCTTTTACAATCACCCATACTACCAGATCTATCAAATACTACTACAACATATACTGGTTTCTCTTGTGGAGTTTCCTTTCCTTTAATTTCAAATTCAACTTGATATTTACCATTACTAGCATCTATTGCTGTAACAGTTTTCTTGACTGAAATGTCATTATTTTTAGAATTTACTTCCGTACTAACACTATTATTACTAGATATTTCTCCATCAAGTCCTAACTTAATAGATCCTACAGGTATCTCACTATCATTATTTGCTAATTCTGCTGCAAATACCTGTATTGGAGCTTGAAAACTAGAAAAAATCATACTAATAAGCATCAATATCTTTGTAAATTTTTCCAAAAATCTTTTCATTTTCTTCATTTTATTAAATCCTCCCTATAAGTATTATCTGAATAACTACATTTTACTCCAGATGACTTACTATTATAACTGTACAAACAAATCTTGTCAATCAAATTTACACTTTTTATGCCATTAAACCTCCTTTTCTATAAATTTTATTTCCAACTAATAATATTATGTTAATAAATAATTATATTTATACAAAAATTACCATATATCCTAAAAAAAATATCAATCTTTTTACTTCTTAATATCATTCTCTATAATTAATTATTATCAAACTAAAAAAAGACATATTTCTATGTCTCTTTATATCTATACTCTATTAAAATAATTAAATAAATATATTACTATTATAGCTACTAAAGATATTCCAAATATTAGCATCAATATCTTAAAGAAAAACTTTCTATTCCCCTTATCTTCCTGAAAATCATCATTATTATCTTCTTCATCATACTGTTCACTTATATTATCAGCTTTCTTATCTTCAAAATCTTTCTTACTAAATTTATAAGTACTACTATAAAAGTCACTATCTTTATTACCCTTATCTATTATCCATTCATCTTCTTTAATTGGAGGACTAACTGTAGTTTTTTCATTATCACTCTTTAAATCAGATAATATTTCTAAAGATAAATTAGCTGTCTTAAGTAAATTATCATTCTCTTCTTCATCCATAGTTTCTTTTCTTATCTCATCATACATTTCTTTTACTTGCTCTATATTAGTTCTATTATCATCTAATTTAAGTCTCTTTAAATAATCTTCATTAGTCAAAGTAGGAATAATCTCTTCATCATCTTTTTTAGTACCTACTGCTTTATTCAAAAGTTCCTTAATATCATATATTTCATTCTCTTGCCTTTGCTGCTCCTGAATCATTTCTTTTCTAGCTACTTTATTATTACTAGGAGTAGCACTAGGTCTAATAATATCCTTATACTCCTGCATCATTTGATATTCACTTCTACTAGTAATCTCTTCTTTAAGTTCCATTGGAGTTATCTCTTTAGCATTAGAAGGAACAATCAAATTTTCAAATCCATCATAAGCATCATATACCTGTCTATATAATTGCTTATACTTATCACTTCTTGTAGGTATATCTTCATTAGTTACTTCTTCTTTATATTTATCCATTCTACTATTCATAAAAGCACCTTCTATTTAATAATATAATACCATATATTTCTCATAAATAAAATAATTTTTATTGATTTTTTTACTTTTTACACTTATAATTATTAAAGAAGGAAGGTAAAAAAATGAAAGTAAAAGTTTTAGAAGACAAATGTATTGGATGCGGTAATTGCGTAGCTTTATCAGAAAGTCAAATATTTGATTTTAGTGATGCTGGTCTAGCTGAATGTATTGCTAATCCTGTACCTAAAGATTTAGAAGATACTGCCAAAGATGCTATTGAACAATGCCCTACTGGTGCTATTGAAGAAATAAATGAATAATTAAAAGAGCTTACCATAGCTCTATTTTTTATACTTACATATTTCATTTAATTCACAATCTTCACATAGTGGACTAACTGCCTTACAGTAATATCTTCCAAATAATACTAATTGATGATGTGTTTTACTCCATCTATCTTTTGGAATAACCTTCTCTAGTTTCTTCTCAATTACCTTAACATTATCCTGATCACAAGCCACTCCCAGTCTCCTACTAACTCTAGCTACATGCGTATCTACCGCTATTGCCGGTTCATTATAAATATTAGCTAAAAATACATTAGCACTCTTGTGTCCTACACCAGGTAACTTCTCAATATAGTCTCTATCATTAGGAACATAATCATACCCATCATCCCTTAACTTCTTAGTTATCTCATGTACATACATACTCTTTCTCTTATATGTCCCTATCTCTCTAATAATATTCTCTATATCATCTATTGGTGCTTCACTAAGCTCTTTAATACCAGGATACTTCTTAAATAATACACTAGTTACTTTATTAACTCTCTTATCAGTAGTCTGCGCACTAAGCATTACTGCTATTAATAATTCATAATCATGTTCATAATTAAGTTCGCACTTAGGACTAGGAAATAACTTATCTAAATAATCCCATATCTTCTTCCTATCTTTCATTTAACCAATCAGTATCATACACCGATACCTTTCCTTTCTTACTACGATAAGTCTCTCTATCACGAGTAATATCTGCTCTATTCTTATATCCTTTCTTTCTCCATTCATTTAAAATACTATCTATATATCTTAAATTACTAACTCCGTTCAAAACAGCCTCTCTAAGAGCATATATAATCATCTCTTCACTATTACCACTAGTTATCCATTCCTTAATCTGCTCATATTCCATTGGTGATAAAGTTCTTCCAAGTTCTGTCTCAAACGTATCAAAAACACTAGTATCTATCTTCTTCTTCTCTTCATTAGGAGCTATAACTAAATTAAATAACTTTTCATATAATAAATCTAAAGATAAATATTCATATGCTTTCTTATCAATCTTTTCCACTTCAAAAGATATAATATTCTTCTGTACTAAACTATTAACAACTTCCATTATCTCATGTTTCTTCCATCCACTAGTCTTTGCAAACTCTTCCGGATTATATATCACTTTATCACCCAAAGATAACAGTATCATAATAATAACTAACTCTGTATCACTAATATTTAATTTCCTATAATTACTAAAAAGTATCCTAGGAATAACTATTGGTTTATCTTTAATAAGTTCTATTACCTTCTCTTCCATATTAACCTCCAATATCTATCTCCTTAGCTAATTTATAACTATATATATCATAGTACCTATACTTACCCCCATCATCATCTAGATACATAAACAATTCATTATCATATATAATATCATACTTTTCACTATTTTCATATAATAAAATCTTATCTATTTCACTAACTATCTTATATTCCTTATTAATAGCATACAAATACTTATCATTAAGTACAATATAATAATCCCCATATCTATTCACATAACTAATATTCTTAATATCAGTCTTATCCATTATTATCTTATAATTATTCTTATCATACTTATTATCTATCTTAACTACTAATAATATTAATATAAATAAACTTATCATAATACTTATAAATATCTTTATCATTTTCTTCATAACTCATCAACTAAATTATATCACAATTACCCATATATATAAAGAAAAAGAGCCTATTATTAGACTCTATTTATTATTATTTAGATAATACTTTACACTCTTCACTACCAAATACTCTTAAAATATCAGATACATATTTTTCAGATGTAATTAATTGATCAAGCATACTTCTATTACTATCATTTAAAGTAATATCTCTCTCTTTATCCATTGCATCAAATAGCATTAAATATGTTGCCATTGAGAAACCTACACCGTCATCTAATTTAGATAACTTACCACTACTTAATAAATCAAATAATTCTTCCATAGTAGCATTAACTTTCTCATTATCTCCTTGTGATTTAACTATTGTATTAACATATTTTTCTACTTTGATCATTAAATCTTTTTGTTCTCCAAAAATACTATCACTAACTAAGATAAATCCTTCAGTAGTACTATTTCTAGCTATTTTTAAATCATACATAGCAATAGCAGCACAAACCTTACCAAAGTCATTTAATACTTCAACGTCAGCTCTATCACCAACTACACTACCTATAATAGCCTTATTATCTTCAGCTAATTTATCACTATTAGTACCCATTACATAAGTAATAACATCCTTCTCATTAACTGGAATTTCTTTATCAGCTAACTCCTTAATTCTTAAAGCACATAACTCTTCAAACTTCTCATCAGTTAATTCTTCATAATCATATGTAATTATATCCTCAACTTCTTCAGGAGTCATTGTATCACTAACCATAGGACTAGCTACTGGCATAGTTTGAACTTTACCAGCATAAGACTTTCTAGTTAAAGCATATACTACTGATCCAGTTAATATTGAACCAGCTAATACTAAAGCAGTTATTCTAGCAGCTCCACTATTATTCTTACTTCTTTTATTTGTTTTTACATTATCACTTAATCCCATTTCAGCATACAATTCTTCAGCTTCCGCATATTTAGCTCTCGCTTCTTCAGCTTTTCTTCTATTTTCTCTAACTTTATTAGTATTCTCTTCAGCCATTTTTCTAGCTTCTTCAGCTTTTCTAATCATTTCTTCATTTTTTTGTTCTTGATCATTTAATTCATTGATCATTCTATCTAAATCATCTAATCTACTCATTATATTTCCCCCCTTACTAACTATCTAGTTCTTCCTGTTAATACATAACCAGCATCTAATAATGTTTTATCTTCTTTAGATTTACTCCATTTATAATCTACTGTTCCACCAATATATTCTCTAATTCTATAACGATAATATGTCACATCTCTAGTACCAGTTACCTTAATAACTGAAGCTACTGATCTGTAGCATTGACTCTTATCATTAGTAAAGTTATATCCAGCTGGACAACTCTTAATAATATCAGCTGTCTTAGTAACAGTTGTTTTCTTAACACAAGTATTTCCTGATTGATTATATCCACTTGGGCATCCTACAGTAGTCTTAGTAGTACTTGTACTTGTCTTTACACAGTTACTTCCTGACTTACTATATCCACTTGGACAACTTACTAAGTCTGTCTTAACTAATTTAACTTGACTATAAGCTACACAAGTATTATTTGATTCTACACTACCACTTGGACATGTTGTATTACTAGTAGTATATTCATACTTATAAGTATAAACTGGTTTCATACCACAACCACCATTACAATCATATACATAATCTATTGAAGCCACAACTCTCTTACTATATTTACAAATTAATCCATCCTGAGCATAGAAGTTATAACCTTCATAAGTACTTGGACATGCATTAGCACTAACTGTAGTACTTACTGTTTTAACATAATTACATGTAAATCCATCTTGACTTACTAAAGTATAGCCATCATAAGTACTTGGACATGCATTAGGTCCCTTAGTAACAGTTGTATTCTTTTTATAGTTACATGTAAATCCATTCTGACTTACTAAAGTATAACCATTGTATTCTTTAGCACAAGCATTAGGTTTAGTGTAAGTTTCTTTAGTCTCATACTTAACACACTTACCATCACTAGTCTTATTGTATCCACTTGGACAACTTGTCTCAAATGATACATATTCATTTTCATAAATTGTCTTATCATATGAATATTCTTCTTTAACTTTTTTAGTCTCTACCTCACGGTATTCAGTCTTAGATATTCCTACTCTAGACCATTCAGACCAATTACCCCAGTCACTCCATTTACCACCAGTAGTCTTTTTATATTCATATTCAACTTCTTTAGCAGTATCTGTAGGAGTTCTTCTCTCACAAATATCGCTTTCACAATAAGTATAGCATCCCATGATTACTATAATATAATCACTTTCTTCACCACACTCTAAGTATACTTTCATCTGGTATTCATTATCCATTTTTTCAATAGATACATATGAATTAGTAGCAGAACAAGCATTTCCATACTTATCTTTTATCTCTAGAATTAGCTTCTCATCATACATTTTAGCAAGTGATATACTCTTAACTTCTCCTACCTTTTGAGGTAACCTATCATCAGTAAAATATCCCTTACCAGCTTCTTTCATTCTATCGATATTCTCTGCAAAAATATTATCTGTAAGCACATCGAGTGAATTACTAATACCCTTATTAGATAAAGATAATAACCATACTGTAAATAATACAAAAATAATTATTATAATACCCTTAATAAAGAAATTAGTCCAACTAAATCTTCTATTTTCTTCGTACATAATTATTCCCCCTTCAAAGAAATCGACATTTATAATAACATAAACTTTATATTTTGTCAATTTTTTTAGAACATTTATTTGATATTTCTTTTTTATATAGTTTTTTTACCTAAAGGTTGTGTTAAACATAATAACTGATAAGTGTTACAATATTAATTTATTTTAACAATCATAGGATAATTTGTTTCAAATTATTTTAAAATTTACTAAATATTCTAATATAAATATTTATCAGTCACAAAGTATAACAAAACTTACCTAAAAAGAAGTATGCCATATAACATACTTCCATCATCTATTTATCTAATTCTTCCTTTAGTATTTTAGAAGCCATCGTTGGATTAACTCTTCCTCTAGTCTTCTTCATAATTTGTCCTATAAAGTAATCAAATACTCTCTTACCATTCTTATAGTCTTCTACCAAAGACATATTCTCGCTTATTACTTCTAATACTATTTTTCTAATCTCATCCAAAGAAGTAATCTGTGATATACCTAATTCTTCTACTATCACCTTAGGCTCTTTACCAGTATCAAGTACCTTCTCTAATACTTCTTTTCCTTGTTTAGAAGATATACTTCCATTATCAATTAAATTAATTAAATCTACTAGCATCTTTGGACTCATCTTAAGATCATCAATAGTTTGACTACATCTATTCAAGTATCCTAACACATTACCTGTAATCCAATTAGATACCTTAACTGGGTTTCCTCCTAAACTAAGACATTCTTCATAATAATCAGATATCTTTTTATCCCTTACAATAGTATATGCATCCTTTTCATTAATAGAATATTCTTTAGTATAAGTACTAAATCTCTCATTATGTAGCTTAGGAATACTTCCTCTTATTTCTTCTATCCATTCACGTTCTATCTTAATAGGAGGTAAATTAGGATCAGTAAAATATCTATAATCAATAGCATCTTCCTTACTTCTCATAAGGAAAGTCTCTCCTAAAGTCTCATCAAATCTTCTAGTCTCCTGAAGCACTTTCTCTCCTCTATTAAGAATCTCTGTCTGTCTCTTAACCTCACTAATAATAGCTTCCTTAACACTACTAAATGAATTAATATTCTTCATCTCTACCTTAGTACCAAGTTCCGTATCTCCTTCACGCATCAAAGAAACATTAACGTCGCATCTAATTTGTCCACGATCACTTCTTGCATATGAAGTATCACAATACAAAAATATACTTCTAAGTCCTTCAAGAAAGGCTACTGCCTCATCAGCTGAATTAAGACAAGGCTCAGTAACCGTCTCAAGTAACGGAACTCCGCATCTATTGTAATCAATTAAAGAATATGTATTATAATGATCCAAACTAGCCGTATCCTCTTCCAAATGAGTATCATGTATAAGTACTTTCTTATCTTCTCCATTAACATTAATCATAACATATCCATTAGTACCAATCGGATGCTTAAACTGAGTTATCTGATATCCCTTAGGTAAATCTGGATAAAAATAATTCTTTCTCTCAAAAGTTAAATATTCAGGTACCTCACAATGCATTGCAAGAGCCATTTTAATAGAATTCTTAACAGCTTCTTTATTAACTACTGGTAATATTCCTGGCATACCCAAATCTACTACTGACACATTACTATTAGGTATTGTTGAATAACTATTTCTTGATCTTGAAAAATTCTTACTATTAGATTTTAACTCACAGTGTACTTCAAGTCCAATAACTGTCTTATACATTTTCTTCACCTACCTTAGCCACTTGATTAGCATATCCCATCTCATGCTCTAACATATTAGCCATATTAAGTACTAAATCATCTTCCATTTGCCTTCCCGTAATATTTACTCCTACTGGCATATCTTTAATAAATCCAGAAGGTATCGTAATACTAGGGTATCCTCCAAAATTACCAATAACTAAATGATTATCTAGTATCAAATACTTATCACTTAACTTGTCAGATCCTTCATCAAACTTAGGAGCTATTCCCGATCCAGCTGGCATAATTAATCCATCATACTTCTTAAATAATTCATTCATCCTGTCTACTACCAGTCTTCTAACTCTATAAGCATTTAAGAATAATTTCTCTTGATTCTCTCTTTGAAGAATATAACTACCAAGAATAAATCTTCTCTTAATAAGTTCACTAAATCCTTTAGTACGAGCATCTTTTATAATCTCATCAGGAGTATTACCTTCTCCTCTTACTCCAAAATGAATACCAGTTAAATTAGCATCATTACTAGTAGCTTCAGCACAAGATATAGACATATATGTTGGATATAATGCTAATAATAAATCCTTATCAATAGACTCCTCACATACCTCCATACCTAGCTTCTCGCACTCTTGAATAACCTTCTTAAAATTATCTATTACCATCTCTAATTCAGGATCATTATCCTTATTCTCTAATGCTTCCTTTATATAAAATAATTTTCTACCCTTAACACTATCATTAATCGTAGCTAAATAATCCTTTCCATCATCTGGTAAACTAGTCATATCCTTATCATCATGTCCTTTAACTACATTCATAACCATTGCTGTATCATATACATTTCTAGTCATTACTCCCAAATGATCTAAACTAGATGCAAAAGCAAATAATCCATATCTAGATATTCTTCCATAAGTTGGCTTAAATCCTACTATTCCACCATACCCTGCTGGCTTTCTAATAGAGTCTCCCGTATCACTACCAATAGCAAAAGGTACAATACCAAGAGCTACTGCTGCCGCTGATCCTGCTGAAGATCCTCCTATAAGTCTCTCTTTACACCAAGGATTTCTTACTACTCCCGTATGTCCCGTAGTACCAGTACCACCCATCGCAAGTTCATCAAGTACAGTCTTTCCTACAAGTATAGCTCCTGCTTTGTTTAATTTTTCATATATAGTAGCATCATATACTGGTACATAATTACTAAGTATATTTGAAGAAGCCGTAGTAAGTATCCCTCTAGTAGATACATTATCCTTAAGAGCATAAGGAATCCCCTTAAGTATCCCGTCCCCTTCTATCTTATACTCATCCATTATTGTCACAAAAGAATTATATTCATCCTGATACTTTATAGCCTTATCATGAGCTTCTTTAAATAGCTCTTCACTAGTTATCTTGCCCTCGTCAAGCATCCCTTTCATTTCACTAATACTCTTATTCATTATTCCACCACCTTTGGTAACTTAACTTGATTATATAAAGTGCTACCACTATTAAGTAAAATATCCTCAAGTGGTAATTCTTCTAATACCTCATCTTCTCTTAAAGATGCATATGTCTTTTCTATCGGATATATCAAAGGTTCTACATTCTTAATATCAGGAATATTTCCTATCAAATCCATCTGTTTTAGTATTGTATCAAATTCTTCTAATAAAGTATCATATTCACTCTCATCCATTGTAAACATTAACTTATTAGCTAAAACTACTAAAGTCTCTTTATCCATCCTATTACCTTCTTTCATTACATTAGTATATCATAAAATTACTTATTTTTATCATTTTTATTATCATTATATATTGTAATTAAAATAAAATATAGTCATCCTCACTTATATCTAGTAATCACTATACCCTATCAACAAAAAAAGAAACAGCTCATCACTATTTCTCATATTTATATATTATTTATTTACTAACTGGAAGTACACTAATACTTCTTACTACTTGTAATAATTCTCCAGTACTCATAACGTCACTTACTATATAATATTCTATTCCATTATTAAACCAATTAGCTGAATTATCATTTATTACTGCTAATGAAGCTCCTATAAGTTCTACACTACCATAAGTAGGAATTATCTCAGGACTCTTACTATAACTAGCTGTCTCTTCTACTAAAGTAAATGCCTTATCTCCTGTAAAAGTTAATATTAATCTTTCTCCATCATCAGTACTTACTCTCTCTTGATTAGTCAAATAAGTATTAACAGGTAAATACATTGGATATATTATATCATCAATAGTAGCTGTTGATTTAGTATTATTCTTCTCATCACTCTTATTATTACTATCAGGTTCCTGTGCTTCATTATTACTCTTATTAGTATTCTTATCATCATTCTTATTATTATTTGTATTTGTATTAGTATTATTATTCGTACTATTAGTATTATCTTTTACAGTATTATTTCCATCACTACTACTTCCCTCTTCAGTATTAAGTATTGAATTCAAATCAAAATATGTATCATTAAATTCTGTCTTCAAATCTATCTTATCAAATACCATCTTTATTTGTACATTTCCATCTTTATCCATTACTTCTACTTTAGTTGGTAAATAATCCTTTCCAAAATATACCTTCTGATTAACTAACTTATCATTATTTGGATAATTTACTTTTGAAGTAAAGATATAACCTTCAGAAGTACTTTCAAATAATTTTTCTTCATCATTAGATATATCATCTAATAAACTAGAAAGTAAATATACTTGTGAATTATTATAAGGCCAATCACTTTGAAATTTAAAACTCTTATTAAGAGAAGGTGTAATTACATATACTCCATCATTATTTCTAAGTATTACTTGTTTATGTTCATTAATAACATTTACAAGTTCTATCTTATAATGATCTTCTTTCTCATAAGAAACAGCTATCTTATAAGTATACACATCCTCATTATTAACAAGTTCCATATTTCCAGACAAATAATATGAATTAGTATTATTTACTTTATTCTGAAATTCTTTTAATACTGTTTTCTCATCCTTCTTTCCGCATCCTGTCAAAACTAAACATATTAAAATTAAACATAAAAATATTTTTTTCACTCTTCACCTCATTTTTTTATCTTTATGGTAAATTATATGGCATTATTTTCTTAATATGATGAATAATTATTTCTTTTTTGGTAAAAATAATACTGTCAAGGAGGATAATATGAATACATTATTTAAAACTACTTTAGTACTAGGTATTATTGGCTGTATCAACTGGGGCTTAGTAGGTTTATTTAACTTTAATTTAGTTGAATATCTACTAGGAGATGGTTCTCTCATTACCCGTATCGTTTATGTCTTAGTAATGGTCTCTGGTTTAGTCAATATTGGCTTACTTACTAAAGATCTAGATAAATAGCCCAAGGCTATTTTTTTATTGCATAAAAAAAGAGCTACATAGCCCTCTTACTTTCATACTCATCATCTACAATCATCGTATCATATAGCCCTAGTAATTCACTCATCCCATCAAGAACTATCTTTTCTTTAGTACTTCTATCAGTATTAGCTTCAGGTACTAGTTTCTTATCACCATCATTAATTCTAGTTTTAATACTCATATATTTCACTAATGGATCTTCCCTATCACTACTCATCGTAGCAGACATATCCATAGCATAAGCTTCAATATAATTTCTCATAGTTTGATATATATGTCTAACTTCAAAGAAATCTTCATTTCTTACCATCATCTCTATATTCAAATACTTCTTCTCATTAATAATACTCATATATTTATTAAAAATACTTGCATTAACAGCCACTATATCATAAGGTACTAAATATTCCTTTTCATTAATTTTTGCATAAAATTCTTCCATAATCTCACCTACTAACATTATATCATAGTTTATCTAAATTTATATCCACTTTACACTTTTTCTATCAAAAAACTCATACATTTATCAAATCCAGGTACATCCGAAACAATAAGCCCTTCAACTATCCTAAATCCATTCCTTACAATCTCTTCTTCCATCTCACTATATTTCTTAATTCTACAAGAAGTATTAACTACCTGAATCATCTTCCCTGTATTAATATTTTTTCTTTGAACAATCATAGATGCTTCATCTATATTACTAGCATATTCCCGTTCACCATCACCCATTGATATCACTAATGCCTTTCCCTTATCTTTAAGGTGTTCATATATAAATCTATAAAACTTATCTCTATGTTCCTTCAACAAAAACATATGAATAACAGCCACTGAATATATAAAATCAAATTGCAATGAAGTCTTATCTTGAAATATATCAAACACTTTAAAATTATCTTTATATTTAGTTCTATCAATACATTTATCAATAACTGTCTTAGAGCAATCTATTCCAATTACATTATATCCTTGATCTAATAAATACTTTGTATCTCTTCCTTCTCCACAACCTACTTCTAGTATCTTACTATCTTTATCTATTTCATATCTACAAATATATTTCTCTACTTCTAAAGTAGGCTTATCTATTTCCCATAAAGTATCTTCTTTATATACCTGCTTATATCTTTCATCATATGCTTTATAATAGTCTTTCATATATTCCTCCTATAAATCTATATAATATAAATTTTCTCCATTCTTTAATTTATCCATATATTTAGCTTCAAACTTCTCATAATAATTAACTAAATTAGATTTTAAATAAATTTTCTTATATCCTAAAGATCTTGCTGTATCTTGTATTGCTTCATTAAGTATCTTAGAGTATCCCTTTTCTCTATATCTATTTTTAACATACATAGTGGCATACCAAGGAGTAAGATCTCTTTTTTCTTCACCATCGTATTTAAAAAGTGATATAAATCCTATCAATTCTCTATCATTAATTAATCCCAATACACTTATAATATTATCTTCATCATTAATCTTCTTCATCTTATAATCAATATAATCTAATATTTCCATATCTTTATTTGACCATTCTAAATAACAGCATCTAACATACTCTTTCATATATTCATAATTATCTCTAACATACTCTTTCATATATTCATAATTATCTCTAATATCAATTACTTCCACATATAACACCTACCTAACATTATTCCATATCATATTCATAAATAATTACATTATTAGGATTAAAAGATAAAAAATCAGTATCTTCATTATATCCTACTAAATTAAAATGAAGTGCTTTAATAAAACTACCATGTGATACTACTAATATATTTTTATCATCATATTTTTGTTTCACTTTATCCAAAAAAATCTTAGCTCTAAGCAAACATTCTTGTATACTTTCTATATTATAAGATTTATTATTTAATTTATAATCCCACTGTTTAATTATTTCATCATAATTTATTTTCTTACCTTCATAATCCCCATAATCTCTTTCAATAAGCATCTCGTCATAAATTATTTTCTTCTTATTTGAAACAAGAATTTTAGCAGTCTCTTTAGTTCTCTTTAAAGGTGAACAAATACAAATATCAATCTTATCTAAATCTATTATCTTTGATAGTTCTTGAACTTGTTTTATACCCTCTTTATTAAGCTCAATATCAGTAGTTCCTTGTAATAATCCTTTATTATTCCAATCAGTTTCTCCATGTCTCACTATATATAACTTATTCATAAACTTCACCACCAATATGCCATATCTTCCTTAACAATACCAATATATCACATGAACAATTGTTTGTCAATAATATTTTCAATTTTTATAAAAAATATTTAGTATCAATAATAACTAAACATTTCCGGTTCACATAAACATTTAACAATAATATAAATATAATAAAAAAATATTCTTACTCTCATTTAAAATATAATCAGCCGATCTTCCTACAATTAAAACATTTCCTTGATTAGCAATCTCTTTAATTACCTTAACTTGATTAATTATTGCTTCTTTACTCACATCTAATGACAAGAAATTATCATATATTTCTTCTTCAGAATAATTAGTATCAATCATATTATTTTTAATAGCAAATTCTTTCATTTCTTCTTTATCATAGAAAGGTATATTTAATTTACTAGCGACAAGTCTCCCTATTTCTTTTCCATTAGTACCATGTTCTCTTGATATAGATATAATTAAAGATATCAAAGAAAATACATATTATGTATTAACTCCAATTGATGATAATACATTAACAATTAATATTCCCATTGAAAATAAAATGGGCCTATTAAAAAATATTATTTCTACTGATAATGCTGAAAAATTAATAAGTCAAATTACTAAAATAGAACCTATCAAAGATATTAATGAAAAAAATTTAGAGTTAAAATATAAAGAACTGCTAAATACTGGTACCTATGAAGATCTTATCAAAATCATTAAAACTACCTATATAAGGAATGAAAACAGATTAAATAACAAAAAGAAAGTGAGCGAAAAAGATGACACTTACTTTAAACTTGCTGAAAAATATTTATACAACGAATTATCTATATCTTTAAATATGTCTATTGAAGAAGTAAAAAACTATATATTTAAAATAGTAAATAAACAATCCAAAAATGATGACCACTAAGTCATCATTTTTATATTGCTCATCTTATACATTTATACTAATAATATCTCTCAAATTTCTAATAAATACTTTAAATATATTAGCCTTATCAATATTATTAACTACCGTTATCTCTTCCGAATACATATATCTTCCATCTTCATATAACTTAACACTACCTACAGTATCTCCTTTTTTAACCGGAGCATTAATCTTATCAAGTTTTATTTCATAAGTAACATTCTTCTTTTCTTTTTGATTATTATTTAATATTGTTATATCATTCTTTACTCTCACAGAAACTTTCTCTTCATCACCTAAATTAATTTTTACTTCTCCTAAAGAATCATCTTTACTAATAACCTTATCAATACTATACATATTAAATCCATAATCTAACATAGCTAAAGTATCTGTAGTTCTATTATCAGTATTTTCTTCTCCCATTACTACACTAATAAGTCTCATATCATTTTTCTTTCCTGTAGCCGTTAAACAATATCCTGCATCTCCTGTATAACCAGTCTTAAGCCCATCAATATAAGAATAAAATTTAACTAATCGGTTAGTGTTAACTAACCAAAATTTCTTCGCTGTATTCTTCCTTAAATAATCTTCATATATCGAAGAGAATTCTAATATCTTTTCATGTCTAACTAACTCACGAGCCATAACTGACATATCATGTGCCGAAGAATAATGTCCCTCTGCATCTAACCCTGTAGCATTAACAAAATTAGTGTTCTTTAGTCCTAAATTCTTAGCCTTATCATTCATAAGCTTAACAAAAGCCTTTTCTGTACCCGCTATTTTCTCTGCTAAAGCCACCGTAGCGTCATTTCCACTAGCAATACATATTCCTTTCACCAGGTCTTCTACCGTCATCATTTCATTAGTCTCAAGAAATATCTGACTACCACCCATCGAAGAAGCATTCTTAGATACTACTACTATATCATTCCATTTTAAATTACCATTCTCTATATTCTCCATTATTAGTATCAGTGACATAATCTTTGTCATCGAAGCCGGAGCTAATCTCTCATTAGCATTCTTTTGATATAATATTTCTCCCGTAGAAGTCTCTATCAAAATAGCACTCTTAGCATTCTCCGCTAAATTTAACTCTTCACCATGTACCTGTGTTATCGGTATAAATAAAATTAAAAAGATAAATATCCATATTTTTCTCATTTTCTCACCTAGTAAAAACTATGCAATTAAATTCTAAATATTAACATTTATCTCTATTATCTATTTATTGAAGTTCTCTAATAACAGTCTTACTAGTAATCTGTCCTGTATATTTAGATACATGATATTCATAAACATAATTCTTTCCATTTTCATCAGGTGCCCCGTACACGTCTTTTACTTCATATACCCATTCACTACCGCCATCAATATTCTTAACTATACCAGAGTTTTCTCTTTTTGTAATGCCCATTGATTCCATAACAATACATTGAGCTTCTCCCTCTTCTACTAACTTTGAAGTACAATTAGGGCTACCTATTACATTTCCAGTCTCAACTCCTATATAATAAACACATGACTGCGTTCTATAAGCAAAAGTTACTTTATATACACAAGTACCATCATTAGATAATGCTACAACTGATTCAGGAGCTAACTTATCACAATACTTTCCAGTACCAACACTAGCTCCCATCATAGAAGCCACTTTCTTACCAGCTTCCTCATTAGTTAAAGCACTATATACATAATCACATTTTTCTAATGTTCCATATCCTCCTGAGCCACTATTTCCTCCACTAGTCCCAGTACCAGTATTCTCTTTCCCATCATCATTTAAAAAACAATATTAACAACCTTATTATCAAACTTTTTCTTTATATCATTATTCTTATTATTCCCCTTATTTCTAACTATCAAAAATCCCCCTATCAAGAATCCAATTAATAATATCATAGCAATAAACATTATTATCATTTGTTTTTTCTTCTCCATATACACTCCTTATAAATAAAATAATTACAAACTAATAGCATCCTCACTATTATCTTGCAATTATATTATATCATACATATCCTATATTTTACTATTATATTTATCTTTAAACATCAATAAAGCTTTCTTCTGAAAATAATTACTCTTATCATATTCTATTCCTACTTTTTCTAGTGCATCCTTCAACTTATCTACAGTATCATACTTTAGATTAGCTTCTACTTCAATAAATAAATACTTATCATTTACATATTGTATTGCTAATTCAAGTCCATCTTTCTCATAAACTACTATATGATCATCTATTCTAATTAACTCTCTATCATATCCTAAACATTTAACTATCTCCACTCCTGAAGAAGCATTCTCTATCCTGCAATTACATTTTCCCTGTTCTACGATATTCCCATCATCATCATATTCTTTATATTTATATGTTATATAATGTTTCCTATCATCAATACTCCTAATAAGTACACATTTACTAAGTATCTTAAGTATCTCTTTATCATTCTCACTACCATTAACTATCACATCCTTATACACCATATACATATCATGTAACATATAATCATCTATCTTTTTAAACTCTCTACTAATAATCTTATCAATTAACTCTTCACACCCATCATAAACCATAACAGTTATCTCATCTTCATACTTCATATAATACTCTCCTATAATTTAAAATCTATAAGTATAGCTACCATTGTAATAATACTAACTAACTCTCCTAAAAATATAATTTTATTTAAATTAACTATATTATTAAGATAACTAATTATCTTATCTCTACCATCTCGATTAATATTCTTAACTTTCTTAATATTATCACATACCCAATCATTAGCATCCATCACTATACTATTAATCATATATATAACTAAAGTACTAATAATAACTAGTATTAACCCTATCTTAGCATCTCCCTTAGTATATGTAATTAAATTAATTATCACTGTCACTATTGGAAATATATATAATATCTTTAAATTACTAACTATCTTCTTAAATATATTTATATACTTATTACCCTTTCTATCAATTACTGATATTCCAGCTTCCATAAGTCCAATACATATATGACTTAAATCATTCCCATAATAACACTTACTACTAAGCTTAATTATCCCTCTCTTAAGATTATAATTACTATCTATTCCTTTCTCTTCAATAATATTTATCATATCATATTCCTGTATTATATCCTTAGTAATATTAAACCCATCATCATCACTTATCTTCTTACCTTTATTAATTAGTATATTTAATAAGTAACATATAAAAGGAATAATTATAAGTCCACTACTTATATATTTTAAAATTTCTATCATCTTATCACCATAATTAATATATCATAAATTTAATAAATATTAAATATCTTTTTCCAACATAACAAAAAACTACTGAGTATTATTCAGTAGTTTTAATTTTGAACTAATTATTCAATAATTTCAGATACTGATCCAGCACCTACAGTTCTTCCACCTTCACGGATAGAGAACTTAGTTCCGTTTTCAACTGCGATTGGCGCAATTAATTCAACTGTCATAGTTACGTTATCACCAGGCATAACCATTTCTGTTCCTTCTGGTAATGTAATTACTCCAGTAACATCTGTAGTTCTGAAATAGAATTGAGGTCTGTAGTTTGTAAAGAATGGAGTATGTCTTCCACCTTCTTCTTTAGAAAGTACATAAACTTGTGCTTTGAATTTCTTATGTGGATGAACACTTCCTGGTTTAGCAAGTACTTGTCCTCTTTCAACGTCTTCTCTAGAAATACCACGAAGTAATACACCAGCGTTATCTCCAGCTTCAGCGAAGTCTAATTGTTTTCTGAACATTTCAATACCAGTAACAACTGTCTTCTTAGTAGGTTTTAAACCAACGATTTCAACTTCATCGTTTAATTTTAACATACCTCTTTCAACACGGCCAGTAACAACTGTTCCACGACCAGTGATTGTAAATACGTCTTCGATTGACATTAAGAATGGTTTGTCGTTATCTCTTTCTGGAGTAGGAATCCAAGTATCAACTGCATCCATTAATTCATCAATCTTAGCAGTCCATGCAGGATCTCCTTCAAGAGCTTTAAGAGCAGAACCTCTAATGATTGGAGTATTATCTCCATCATAACCATATTCAGTTAATAATTCACGAATTTCCATCTCAACTAAGTCAAGAAGTTCAGGATCATCAACCATATCACATTTGTTCATGAATACTACCATTCTAGGTACTCCAACTTGACGAGCAAGTAAGATATGCTCTCTAGTTTGAGCCATAGGTCCATCAGTAGCAGCAATAACTAAGATTGCTCCATCCATTTGAGCTGCACCAGTGATCATGTTCTTAACATAGTCAGCATGTCCTGGACAGTCAACGTGTGCATAGTGTCTCTTTTCAGTACTGTACTCGATGTGAGCAGTATTGATTGTAATTCCTCTTTCTCTTTCTTCTGGTGCTTTATCGATATTAGCGAAATCAACTTTTTCATTTCCGTTTTTTCCAGCTAAGTGTGCAGATATAGCAGCAGTTAATGTAGTTTTACCATGGTCAACGTGACCAATTGTACCAATGTTAACATGTGGTTTACTACGATCAAATTTTGCTTTTGCCATTTTAAATTTCCTCTCTTTCTTTCGTATACATATATAATTTTAACAAATTTTAGAATTTTTGCAAGTATTATTCTTAATTTCCACCATTTTTCTTGATAATTTCTTCTGCAATAGACTTAGGAACTTCTTCGTAGTGATCCATTGTCATTGTAAATGTACCTCTACCTTGTGTATTAGATCTTAAGCTTGTTGCATAACCAAACATTTCAGCAAGTGGAACCATTGCCGTAAATGCAATAGCATTTCCTCTAGATTCTTGACCTAGTGGTTTACCTCTTCTTGAAGTAATATCTCCAATTACTCCACCAGTATATTCATCTGGTGCTACTACTACTACTTTCATAATTGGTTCAAGTAGTACTGGTTTACATTTAGTCTTAGCTTCTTTTAATGCTAATGAAGCTGCAATCTTGAATGCCATTTCTGATGAGTCAACATCATGATATGATCCAAAGAATAATGTAGCTTTAACGTCTACCATTGGATATCCAGCAAGAATACCAGATGCCATTGCTTCTTGTAAACCTTTATCAACTACTGGGATGTATTCACGAGGAACAACACCACCAACAATTTTATCAACAAATTCATATCCTTTTTCAGGATTTGGTTCAAATCTAATTTCAACGTGACCATATTGTCCACGACCACCTGATTGTTTAATATGTTTTCCAACACAATCAGCAGCTTGTGTAATTGTTTCACGGTATGCTACTTGTGGAGCACCAACAGTGGCTTCAACACCAAATTCTCTTCTCATTCTATCAATTAGAACGTCTAGGTGAAGTTCTCCCATACCAGAAATAACTGTTTGACCAGTTTCATGATCAGTCTTCATCTTAAATGTTGGATCTTCTTCAGCTAACTTAGCTAAAGCAATACCCATCTTATCTTGATCCGCCTTAGATTTTGGTTCTACTGCTTGTGAAATAACTGGTTCTGGGAATTCCATACCCTTAAGAATTGCAATCTTCTTCTCATCACATAGAGTATCAGCTGTAGTAGTATTCTTAAGACCTACTGCGGCAGCAATATCTCCAGCATAAACCTCTTCAATTTCCTCTCTGTGGTTAGCATGCATTAATAAGATTCTTCCAACTCTTTCTTTTTCACCCTTAGTAGAATTCATTACATAAGATCCACTCTTTAAAGTACCAGAATATACTCTAAAGAAAGTAAGTTTTCCAACAAATGGATCAGTCATAACTTTAAATGCTAAAGCTGTAAATGGTTCAGAATCACTTGGATGTCTAAGTACCTCATTACCATTAGCGTCAGTACATTCAATTGAAGGTACATCAAGTGGACTTGGTAAATAGTCAATAACAGCGTCAAGAAGTGGTTTAATACCCATATTTCCTAATGCTGTTCCACACATGAATGGGAAAAATTCTGCCTTTAAAGTAGCTTCTCTAATAGCTTTCTTTAAAAGTTCTACTGATACTTCTCCACCATCAAGGTATGTCATCATTAATTCTTCATCATAATCAGCTACAGCTTCAATTAATATATTCCTATATTCTAAAGCTTTATCTTTTAAGTCTTCAGGAATTTCTATATCCTTAGCGTTTTCATCTTGGCTTCCATCAAATTCTAAAGCAGTCATTGTAACTAAGTTAACAACTCCTCTAAATTCATTTTCAGCTCCAATTGGTAATTCGATAGCAGCAGTCTTAGCTCCAAGCCTATCTTTTACACTATTCAAACTCATATAGAAGTCTGCACCCATCTTATCCATCTTATTAGAGAATATGATTCTAGGTACTTTATATTCGTTTGCTTGTCTCCATACTGTTTCACTTTGTGGTTCAACACCAGCTTGTGAATCAAGTAATAAAACAGCTCCATCCAAAACTCTTAAACTTCTTTGTACTTCAATAGTAAAGTCTACGTGTCCTGGAGTATCTATAATATTGAATCTATGACCCTTCCAATAAGCTGTAGTTGCTGCTGATGTAATTGTAATACCTCTTTCTTGTTCTTGTTCCATCCAGTCCATTTGGCTAGCTCCATCATGAGTTTCCCCAATTTTATGAATCTTTCCTGTATGGTATAAAACACGTTCAGTACAAGTAGTTTTACCAGCATCAATATGCGCCATAATTCCAATATTTCTTGTATTTTGTAAACTAATTTTACGAGCCATATTGTATTATCCTTTCTACCATTTATAATGAGCAAATGCTTTATTAGCTTCTGCCATTTTGTGTGTATCTTCTTTCTTTTTAACTGAAGCACCCACACCATTTGATGCATCAATTATTTCATTAGCTAAATTTTCAGCCATACTATGACCATTTCTAAGTCTAGCATAGTTAATTAACCATCTAAAAGCTAAAGCTTGTGCTCTTTCTGGTTTAACTTCTACTGGAACTTGATAGTTAGCTCCACCAACTCTTCTAGATTTAACTTCTAGAGCTGGTTTAATATTATTCATTGCTTTTTCAAATACTGCCATTGGTTCTTCATGAGTCTTCTCTTGAATCATGTCGAAAGCTCCATATAAAATCTTTTGAGCAGTTCCCTTTTTACCATCATTCATTATTTGATTGATAAGCTTAGTAACAACTTTAGATTTATATATTGGATCTGGTAGTACATCTCTTTTAGTAGCTTGTCTCTTTCTCATTGTCTTCCTCCCTTCAAAATTATTTATTAATTTATTTATTTCTTAGGTCTCTTAGCACCGTATTTACTTCTTCCTTGTTTACGGTCTTGAACTCCAGCAGTATCCATAGTACCACGAATAATATGATAACGAACACCGATTAAGTCTTTAACTCTTCCACCTCTAATTAGAACAACACTATGTTCTTGTAGATTATGTCCAATTCCTGGAATATAACAAGTAACTTCCATTCCATTAGATAATCTAACTCTCGCATATTTTCTTAAAGCAGAGTTTGGCTTCTTAGGTGTCATTGTTCCAACTCTTGTACATACTCCTCTTTTTTGTGGAGATGTTTGATTAGTTTGTTTTCTGTCAATAGTATTCATTCCAACTAATAAAGCTGGTGATTTACTTTTCTTCTTCTTGTTTCCTCTACCTTTTCTAATTATTTGATTTACTGTAGGCATTTTTATTCCTCCTCCCTCAAATTTTCCTAGATAAATTAATGCATTTATCATACACATATCCAGGTGTATCATATTTCTCTATAAATATAAGTTCTGCCACATGACAAAACTTAAATTCATGAACATTTTAATAATACAATAGAATTCCCCATTAGTCAAGCATTTTTTATCAATATCCCCATAAAGTTAACTAAATTCCCATTAATATCTATCAAATACAATTATATATATATTATTTAACTCAAGAAAAAAGAACTAATAATCATCTATTAGCTCTATTATTAAATAAAGATACCTAAATAGAAATCTTATTCACTCTTATCATATCACTTCACTATAAAACCATAATATTCAATTTTAAATTATTTTACTTGATTATCTATTTCAGTTTTAATACGTCTTAATAATTTTATACTTGATTCATTTTCATTAGTTGCTTGACAAGTTAACGTATTAACATTACTACTAGAGAAAAACTGATATCTTCCAAAGTAAAAAACTCTACTAAGGTTTATTAATGCTTCATTTTGATTTGGTTCACTAGAAATTGCTTCTCTTATAGTTTCTCCAACGACTTTAATTATTTGTTTAGGCTCTTTAGCAAACCTTACATTATTCAAAATACTTACTGTTTCTCCTAAAGGATATAATCTATTAATCTTTCGTTGTAAATCTAACGACAACGGCATTTTTTTATCTTTATACACTCTAAATGCATAGTCACCTTCTAAAGCAATATTAAATCCTAACAAAATAGATACCATTGTTTGAATTTTTATATTAATATCTTTATTAGTAAAATCAGGATTTTCATTATAAAATAATTTGTACATTTCTATTAACGCTTTATCATCTATATCCAAAGCAATACCTTTAACATTTTTCAAATAATATATTTGTTTTATGATTTCAGTAATTTCTTTAGACATTAATTCAACACTTGAATAATCATCAATATCAGTTTTATTGTAATCCAAATTTATTCCATATTGTGCTTCATATTTAATTCTATATTTATTACTTTCTTCTTTAGTTTTCTCATAAAATAACAAACTAGAATTATCATACTCTACAAATTCTAAACCATTTTCATCTTGATAAAAGATAGATAATTTTTTTTCATCACAATCTTTCAAAATTGTCCTAACAATACTAACATTTTCTAGCATAAAATCATGTCTATGATTATTTATAAAATCTTCTAATAATGCATCAATCTTATCTAAATTAGTATTAGCATGTGGCATACCAACAAAAACTATTTTAGTACTACCATTTATAGAATTTAATTCTTTTCTAATATTTATCAAATCCATAAACCCTCTCTCCTTACTTACCTATATCATAGCATATTTTTTATAAAAAGCAACCTTCTATTATAATATTCAATCATTTTAATCAAATTTAATTATAGATTAATCTTATATACTCTATATCAGTAACTAGATAACTATCACTTCACTATATCCATCAATATCTACCTATTATATATACATTTAGTAATATCTAATTTACTAGCTCTCCTACTAGGAATACTACCCGCTAATCTAACAATAATCATATTTATTATCACTACTAATAATATAATCTTATAGTCAACTACCAGCATATTCTCTAACTTAGTAGTAGTATACACTATCCTGTTAACAGGCTCCACTAATCCCATCAAACATAATATTCCAATCAAAGAACTCATCAAACTAATTAATCCATTTTCATAATTAAATATACCTCTAATATTCTTCTTACTAATACCTATTCCTCTCAAAATACCTATCTCTTTCTTTCTCTCAAGTACCCTAATACTAGTAATTATACCAATCATTATTAAAGATACTACTATAGCTACTACCGAAAAAATAATTAATACTATACTAATAATTCCTATAAAGTTTCTAACTATCTCAATACTACTAGCCATCATATCTTCATATATTATCTTATCATGATTCTTATTAAACTTATCAAGTGCTTCTATTAATTCCTTCTTATCATATAAACTATCTACATATATCTCTATCCCTACTGGAGTATTACCCCCTCCTATATAACTAAGAGTAGCATCCTTATCCCCCTCTATTCCTAACACATTATTATTACTATTAACTTGACTTATTACTATATCACTACTTCTATTAATATTCCTAATCTTATCATATAATTCCTTATCATAATAAATATAATCTCCTCCTATATTATCATCATCCTCTTGAATAATACCCACTATCTCAACTTCAATATAACTATCATTATACATTTTATCTATATCACTATTAATATAATAATATGAGCCATTCTTAGTATATAAATTATTATTATCAACTACTCTTATCTTCTTACCAATAATACTATCATAATCTATCCCAATACCATTACCATCACTCTTATCATATATTCCTAAATATTCCCCTAATTGACTACTAATCATATTATTACTATCTATCTTAAGTAATACATCATTCCATTCATTAACTATTCCTGATCCTGCTATAACCTTGTAATTATCATCTATATATTCCCTACTAGGAATCATCTTTATATAACTATTATCAATAAATTTCTTCCCATCACTTATAAAATATAACCTATCACCATAATTATAATTAATAGTCTTATCTATCCCTAATCCTTCTATATAACTAACATACTCATCCGTTATCTCATTCTTATACTTAACATTATTCTTAATATATATCTTATCATCATCATATCCCTTATCCCAGTCATTATCTTCCATATATTCATAATTATTAATAGTAACAGGAAATACCCCTACAATATCCTTCTCCAGTTCATTTAACTCTTTATTAAAATTACTAGATAAAGATAACACCAATAGCATACTAATAATACCTAAAGATAAAGCTAATACCGTCATAATAGTCCTACCCTTATTCTCTCTAACATGCAAAAAAGCTAACTTTCTAATAATCCTTGTACTTATCTTCTTCTTAATAAACTTACTCTTATCAATTACCTCTAAAGAATTATCATTATCCATTCCCTCTTTATCATCTATCTTTCCATCATGTATATTAATAATCCTATCACTATATCTATTAGCTAAATCCTTATCATGACTAACTACTATTACTAACCTATTCTTACTAATCTTCTTAAGAATATCCATAACCATAATCCCATTATCCTCATCAAGTGCTCCCGTAGGCTCATCACATAGTAAAATTCTTGGATCATTAACAAGTGATCTAGCAATAGCTACCCTCTGCTTCTCTCCTCCCGATAACTTATCTACCGTTATATTTCTCTTATCATATATATCTAACTGTTTAAGTAATGTATCAACATATTCCTTATCATTATTACTAAGACCTATCCTAACATTATCATATACATTCATATATTCAATTAAATTATAATCCTGATAAATATATCCTACTACCTGATTCCTATAACTATCTAACCAACTATCATTATACTGAAATATATCCTTCCCTTCATATAACACTCTTCCCTCATCACTCTTTAAATTACCTGCTATTATATTTAACAAAGTACTCTTTCCTGATCCTGACATACCCAATATAAATACCATTCCCTTATCCTTAAAATTAATATTTATATCTTCCAAAATCATCTTTTTATTTTTTCCATATTCATAGTATTTACTTACATTCTCTATCTTTAACATAATTCTCCTTCTATAAACATGAAAGCTAGACAATCCCACTATATCAATAAATCTTATCCATGTCAAACTTATTTACTACTAGTTATTTTTATACAGTTAAAAACTAGCAAAAAGCTAGTTTTACTCTCTGTATCACTAAATATCCCTATCAATATCCATTCTCTATCAATCACCCTACATATGATATGACTGAACGGAAAGCACCCCCATAGTTGGTATTAGCGTCGCCTTGGTTACCTCTAAAACAAAATGCACCAGCAGTTTCACTATTGTAGTAGAAGTCACCACGCTCAAACCACGGATCGTAGGCGTAGACAAATCCAGCGGCATCACCATACCAGCTGTTTACTTCTGATAATCCATGACCGTAACATATTCCTCCATTACACGCAGTTAACTCATTTATTGAGGTTCAATTTTCAGCCTTGTAAACGTCATAATATTTACTATCAGGAAAATCTACTCCTGTATATGAGCTCCCATTACTTCCTACTAACCCAGTAAATCCAGAATTTCCACTCCATAAAGTACCATTGGAATTAGCAAATACTCCCATTACCCATTCCCACGATCCTCCGGACATATCATATACCCCTGTTATATTACCAGTTGTACTAGCCACTTTACTTATATCATGGGTAGTACTTTTAATATCGGTATTATATTCAAATAAATATCCATCCCAGGTGTAAAAACCATACCAATTATATTGCGTCGTAGAAGTCTGGTCAGTATATACAGTATTTATGGCTGTACTCCCTCCAACATTTCCACCACTACGGCCAGTATGCATATCAGTTGAATTATTAAAATTTATTTCCCTATTCACTCCGTATTTAGAATGTGATAAATAAGCTACCGCTCCCCATTCACTATTCTTCATCATATGAGCATCAATCTTTGAAGTAGAACCATATACACTTGTGCCTAATTTTTGTGCTGTGGTAAACTGCGCTGATATTTTTTGATTTCTAAGTGACTGAAGATTTGGTTTTATTGTCGGAGTATCCTCTATACCAGTAGTTTCAAATTTACCGACCCATATTCCATTAAGAATCTCATTTTGTTCTAGTATTCCATCACTATTATTATCCCACCAAAAAGCTGGATGAGTTATATAATCACCTATTTGAGGAACAGCACTCTTAACTACTGTTTCATTAGTTTCAATAAATGTACCAGTTGGAGTTATTTGATCAGTATTATCTTCATTATACATGTTAATCATATTTTCAATCGGAATAGGACCTGCATCTTCTACACCCTGTACTATTGAACTTCCAGTATTCAAAACATTATTTACGTCAGTAGTAGCTTGTTCTAAAGTATAGCTAGTATTCATTTCAGCTGATATAAAACTATGAAACCAAGTAATTAACTTTTGTTTTTCTAAAGCAGTAACACTATATGGAGCATTATAACATTCAGAATTATCAATAAGATTAGGATTTTCTAAATCAGCACAACTACCAATCGTTTGTACATTTGGAACATAAGCCTTAGTATTTTTATTTTCAAAAACTATTTGTATTTCCTGTTCTTGACCGGTTTTACTTTCATTATCTACTGACCATATTTTATATTTATACCTTGGTATCCATACATAATATGCTAATATGTCATCTTCATTTACTGTAACCCCTGTAGTATTCAAATAATTTGCTCTTGAATTATTATTAACAAGCACTACATTTGCCCATTGTTTTTTCTTATAATTGTACCAGCTAGTATCATCTTTTGATATTGTTTTAGTTATTCCAGTATCCGATATAACTACCGGTATCATTCCATCATCTAAATCAGGTACATTAGGTTCTACCGGTATTGCATCAGTACAGCTACCATTTAATGATAAACTGAATGATTGATCCATCGTATCACTGCTAGTCTCATTTGCATCTAACCATATCCATAAATAATATGTACTAGTGTCACTTGCACTAAAAGTTTCACTATCTAAAAGCCTTATCTTGTTTCCTGCTTTCTTACCATTAAAGTTTCCACTAGCTATAACTCCAGTAGTATTACTAGTACTACTCGTAGTAAATGCATACTTAAAGTTAACACTATTTGATAGACCACTATCTAGTTTATTTATATCTAGCCATAAATCCATATATATAGTTTTACCACTTTCATTAATTGTCGGAGTTACCTTTACTTCTCTTTTTATATAATTAGCTGAAGTACTACTGTTAACTAAAGTTGGTACAATTATTGCACTATTATTAGTAATGCTTCCACCACCATCTGCTGCACATGAAAAAGTTCTCTCTACCGTAAATACAATATTAGTCTTTTGCGCTTCACTACTTATCCATGAAAAGTATGCTAAAGATCCACCAATTATTGTAAATATAACAGTCAATATTACCAATACTAAAATTATCTTTTTATTCTTATCATTATCCATAAGCTTTACCTCCAAATGGTACTAAAGTATTCTACTTTAATACACTTGAAATTTTTTGTAAGGTATTGAAAATAAAGAGATTATATGAATTTAATGTATTTCAAAACATAATATTTTTATCAATTTAAAACATATTCTATCTTTACATAAAACCTTATATTTGCTATAATTATATCAAGATAGAAATGGTATTAAAGTAGAATACTTTAGTGTCATTTTTTGTTTTTAAATATTAAATTATTGATATTTTTATATCTTTATATTATAATGAATATAGATGAAGGAAACTTCATACAATAAAAAGGAACACTTAGTATTAGTGTGCTAAGTACTCCAATTTGGTTTGTGTACCTAACAAACTATGTTAGGTACGTTTTTTATTTTATAATCAACAAGATGATTATTAATAGTAAAAGGAGGATTATAATACTATGGAAAATATTTATATAATCTTTCTTACTCATTAAAATCACCTCCCAATCTTATTTTATAAGAATAAGGAGTACCTAACTGCTAAGTGTTCTCATACATAATAACAGGTTATTTTTGTCTTGTCAAACATTTTATCTTAAAGTTAATTTTTCAAAAAATTAATTAACTTTAAGTTAAATACTTGATGAAAAATAGTTTTTATATTATAATGAATATAAGTGAAGGAAACTTCATTCATATTAGAGAAACACTTAGTTCTATTTGAACCTAGCAATCTTGTTAGGTAATTTTTATACTAAACAACAAAGGCAATAATACACAAGCCTCACCTACATTTCGTTTAGATAAAAAATAGCACTATATGTTTCTCTATATATTTTTTACGCCAAAAAATAACATATGACTTGATGCATATGTTATTTTTATTTATATTTACATTTCTCTAGCTAATTCTAAAGCTAACTCCATTACTAGTATCTTATCTTCTACTCTTTCATTTCCTGATAAGCTTCTCTTCTCCCAGTAATCATTATCTAAGTTATCAGCTGCATAAAAGAAAGTCATTAAATCTATTCCCCTAAAATCACATACTGCCTGTAATGCTGCTGCTTCCATCTCTACACAAATAGCACCATTATTCTTCATCTTAATAACCTTCTCTTTAGTCTCTCTATAAAAAGCATCCGTTGTCCATGTAGTACCTTCTACATAACTATATCCTTTATTATTTAATATTCTTTTAAATACATTACTATATTTTTTATTAATATCTATAAATAAAGAATCCTCTATATAATGGTAACTTAATCCATCACCTCTAATAGCTTTATTAGGAATAATTATAGCTAAATCTGCTACATTTTTATCAAGTACTCCACAATTACCAAATACTATAAACTTATTAGCCCCCATCGCATGCACATCTTCTATACAAGTAGCAGCAGCCGGAGCCCCTACACTCATCATAAACATAGCGTACCTTTTTCCCTTATATTCTATTCTATATATTTTCTTAACTGTATCAGTATAATCTAATTCTCCTATTACTTCTCCTTGATATTTTTCTATTATCTTATCAAATAATACATGTGAATAACATGCTATTGCTATCTCTGGCATACCACCTATCTTCTTAACAAAATCACTTGGATTAATTATTGCTACTTTTTCTTTAGAATATCTTTCTATCATCTTTATCACTACCTATCTATATTTTATATATTATTATGTATATAATATAAAGTTAAACTCTCTTTATCAAAGAAATATACTGAATAATTATCATACTTTCCATATACTGAATCCCCTATTTTCTCTCCCTCTTTAGTTTTTATTCTAACATAATCCCCCTGAGTTATAATACTAGTATCAAAATCATATATTCCTTCTAATTTAATTACTCCATAAAAGTCATCAAAATAACCTACTACATTATCTATATCATCTATAGTAATTTCTTTATATTCTTTATTATTAGTAATTACTTCTTTATTATCATATATATATTTAGCATAATCACTATAGTCTTGCATTCCATCTTTATCAAAATGTTCTTCACTTTTAATATATCCTTTAGGTATATCTTTTAATTTACTATTAGAGCATCCTTCTATCATTATCATCATAACTATAATTATTAATAAACTAATCTTTTTCATAATATCCCCTTACTTTTTACTATCTAAATCATTATTTCTACTAGCAAAAGCTAATACTACTGAAGCTAATACCGATACTACTTCTTTATTATCTTTAACAAAATTAACTACCTTCTTAAATCTACTCTTATTTCTATCTAATGAAGTAGTACCACTCTTTGCATTAATAATCTCTCTTTCTAATTCACGAGCATTCTTATCTTTATCAAATGATATAGATATATTATTATCAATAGTTTGTATCATTACTGTATTATCTTGTCTTTTTACTTGTATTTTATCTCTATATATTTTAATATCTTCTAGTGGTATTATTCCTACTAATTTTAATTCTTTCTTAAATAATCCACCCACTCTTTCTATAACTATCTTTTTATTAGTTAATATTAATTGAATATCTTTCTTTATTTCTTCATAGTAGCCTTTTCCTTCATATAATATTACTTCTTTATTATCTAATTTATAATTACTCATATTCCCTCCAATACTCCTTATACTCACTATATCATAAAATATTTTATATTTCAATATAGTTATATATCATAACCAAATATTATCATTTTCATACACTATTAATGAGGTGTTTTATGTTTAATTGGTTTTTAAATCTTAATTATATTTATCAAGCTCTAATAGCTACTCTTTTCACTTATAGTATTACTGCTTTAGGAGCTAGTATTGTTTTCTTTTTTAAAAAAATTAGTAAAAATGTTATGGATGCTATGTTAGGTTTTGCTGCCGGAGTTATGACAGCGGCTTCTTATTTTTCTTTATTAGGTCCTGCTATTGATCATTCGAATAATCTGAATATTAATCCCTGGTTAACTGTCACTATTGGTTTTCTCTCTGGAGGTATTTTATTATTTTTAGCGGATAAAATTTTCTCTAAATTACTTGATAAAAAAAATAAGCGTATCTTAATGCTTATCTCTTCAATTACTATTCATAATATCCCTGAAGGTCTTGCTGTAGGTATTGCTTTCGGAGCTACTTATTATGGTTTAACTGGAGCCACTACTTTATCTGCTATCATGTTAGCAGTAGGAATTGGTCTTCAAAACTTCCCCGAAGGTTCCGCTGTATCCATTCCTCTACTAAGAGAAGGACTATCTCGTAAAAAAGCTTTCTTCTTTGGACAATTATCCGCTATCGTAGAACCTATCTTCGGAGTAATCGGAGCCTTCTTAGTAGTAAAAATGCAAATTCTCTTACCATTCTTCTTATCATTTGCTGCCGGAGCTATGATCTATGTCATTGTATCTGAACTAATTCCTGAAAGTCAAACTAATAAAAAGAAAGAACTAATGGCTTTCTTTACTATTATTGGTTTCACTATCATGATGATTCTAGATGTTGCCTTAGGGTAACATCTTTTATTTATAACTAGCTATATATCCTGACGGCACACTTCCTTGTACTATATTTAAAGATATTGGTATTACATTACTTATCTCTACGTCCTTAGTAACAAAAGGTAAATATATCTTTCCTCTTACTGCTAAATGTATTCTTGTCTCTACATAAGCATTATTAATACCATATGGTTTAACTTCTGTCTCAATTTTACTAACCATACTTCCTACCATCTCACTCTTAATCCTGATCTTAGGACCTATTCCTCTAAGTAAACTCTTTCCCATAAGTACTCCAAAAGGTATCTCTTGAATAATATAATTACCAAGTACCCCTTCTTCACTATCCCCATCATGTATCTTATCAAGCCTACTCTCTATATTACCCGTAACTTCATTAATTAATTTAGTAACTTCATAACTATTATAATTAACCATCTTTATTTCTCCATTACTATCTTTAACTAAAGTAAATAAATCTTTATCAAACTTTAAATCATTTGTAGACTCATTAATTAAAGTAGCCACTATCTTTCTTAATTTAGCTTCAGCCATCGGTAATAGTATCTCTTCTGCTCTCTTAGAAAAACTATTTATAAATATAATAGCTCCTATAACTGACATAACTATTATTATTATTCCTCTACCAAGATAATCACTTATCTTCTTTTTTTTATACCCCTTTAGTCTCATACTATATAATATGAAAAAAAGATAAATATATTAAATATCTATCTCTATTCACTATATATAGTAGTTTGATTATATTCTTGAGCTACATAATCAACTAATTTCTTAATAGTATCAGCATTAGGATTAGTATATTCTTCTAATGTAATACCAGACTTCTCAAAATCTTCCGGTTCAAATTCACCTATCTCTGCTACTATTAAATCTCTTTCTTTTCTATATTCATCTATATCCTTCATAATTCTCCTATATATCTAAATTATGATATACTGCTTGTACATCATCTATATCTTCTAAAGCATCTACCAGTGACATTACTTTCTCAGTAGCTTCTTCATCTAATTCTATATAATTATCTGGTATAAATGTTACTTCACACATTATATATTTATTATATCCTAATTTATCTAATTCATCTTTTACTTCTAGGAATTTATCTGGTTCAGTATATATAGTAATATCTTCATCTACTACTATATCTAATACATCCATCTCAAGTACATCTTCCATAAGTTTATCTTCATTATAAACATTCTCAAGTACTATTAATCCTTTTCTCTTAAACATATAACTAACTGATCCATCAGTTCCTAAATTTCCTCCTCTTTTAGAAAGAGTACTTCTTACAAAACCAGCCGTTCTATTTTTATTATCTGTAAGACAATCAATCATCATAGCAATACCTGATGGTCCATATCCCTCATATCTTACTGCTTCATAACTTTCTCCTGCTCCCTTACTAGCTGCTTTAGCAATAGCTGACTCTATATTAGCCTTAGGCATATTCTCAGCCTTAGCTTTTTCTACAACCATTCTTAAACTAGCATTATTAGCAGGATCAGGATCTCCTCCCTTAGCAGCTACATATAATTCTTTAGCTAACTTTTGAAATACTTTACTTCTAGCTGCATCAATAGCACCTTTTTTTCTTTTTATTGTAGACCATTTACTATGTCCTGACATCTTTCTCACCTCTCATTTATTTATCTTATCATAAATTATTTTATTTTTAAAGATAAAATTACAATTATTTCATAAAACTTAACAATACTGGTCCTAATACTATCATTAAAAGTAATGGTATAAAGAAAAATACTGATATTACACTAATATATACTGGTACTTTACTAATTCTTCCCTTTACTTCTAATTTTCTCTTCTCTCTTAAATAATCTATTTGATTATATAAATTATCTATAATACTATTTCCATATAAATTAGCTTGTGTAAGTGATAATACTATATTATTAACATTCTCAGATGGTATTCTTAGTTGCATATCCGTAAGTGCTTCATTTAAACTCTTACCAAAACTAACTTCTCTTACAGCTTCTTTAAACTCATCAGACAAGTCTCCCATTACATTAGAAGTAGTAACGTCTATAGCTTCTACTAAATTTCTTCCTGTCTCTAGTGATAAAGTTAATACTTCAAAGAAATGCATTGCTTCATTCTCTAACTTTATCCCTCTCTTCTTAATCTTCTTATTAATAAATAATTGATTAAATAATATATAGTAGACACAACCGCCTACTGGAGCCCATATATATCCATAATCATAATTATATAATATAATTACAAATATAATAAATGTTGTTATAGCTCTTAATATTATCGTATTATATGGATCAAGCTTCCTCTTCATCCCAAGTAAACTAACTTTCTTAATAAAATTATTAACATATCTATCACTATATAGCTTTCTAATTAATTCCTCTTTATTCATTAATAATTCACCCTCACTATTCTATCTAATAGATAAGCATATATAATAAACATAACAAATATTATACCTATCATTACATATCCTAAAGTACTTTCAAAGAATGGATCAAAATAACTAGGATTTAACATATATACAATTAGTCCAAATACTATTGGTACTACTAATAATAATCTAACTACTAATTTAGATACTGTCGTAGAATTCTTAAGTTCTTCTTTAAGTTTCTTCTTATCAAATAATGTCTTCTCAATAGAATTAAATACTGCTACTATATTTCCTCCAGTTCTATTAAGAATCATCAAAGAAGATGCTAAATACTCTGCTTCTTCAAGTTTTACTCTCTTAGAAAATCTACTAAAAACTGTCTCTATCGATAATCCATATTGCATCTCTTCATATATTTTCTTAAATTCAAGACCTATCGCTCCCGGTAATTTCTTACTAGCTATCTCCACAGCCTGCATCGTAGATTTACCTGATTTAAAAGCATTATTCATAACAATAATAGCTTTCAAAATATCATTCTCGATCTTCTTCCTATTAATTCTCTGTTCAATTACTAACCCTATATCAAGTAACATAAATCCTATCGCAAAACTAATAAGTAACTGAAACATTGAAATAACTTGTCCCTGAATAGCCATCGCTATTATTCCTAATAACATAAGTAAAAATCCTATCACAAACTTATGAGTAACATAATCCTCTGCCTTCACATCCTCATGAAGTACATACTTATCATATCTCTTAACTAAAGTAGGAAGCATCTTTCTAATTTTCTTTCTTTGCCTCTTAACAAACCAAATATATTTATTCCATACCTTCTCAAAGAAAGATAAATTCTTCGCTTTTTTATTATATCTAACACTATATTTAGCTATTCTTTTCTCTAACTTAACAGCATTATTAAGCCTAATAAATAAAGTGATAATGGTAATCATTGAAAAAACTAATAATATTTGAATTATTATTACTATCAAATGTTCATCCATTATATCACCATCCTTCTATATCCTAGTACTAGTATCTATTGGTATTTCTTCTCCCTGTATATTACTCCTAATGATATATTTAGCTACTAAAAAAGTTAACACACATATAATCATTAGTATTGCCATATAACTAACCATTTTCCATCTACTAACATTCATTATTTACCACCAAAAATATTATCTAACTGAATTCCTTTTCTTTTAATTATATCGTATACATTTGGTACTCTCTTATAAACCACAAACTCACCCATAACATTACCCTGATCAGATACTCCATCTTCCTTAAATGAGAATATTTCCTTTAATTCAACCTTCTCATCCTTAAGTCCCACTATCTCTGATATCGAAGTAACCTTTCTCTTACCATCACTAAGTCTCTCTATTTGAATAACTATATCAATTGCTTTCTCTATATAATTTCTAATAGCATATACTGGTAATTCCATATCATTCATAAGCATCATTGTCTCAAGTCTATTAATAGCATCTTCACTAGAATTAGCATGTAAAGTTGTAATAGATCCTTCATGTCCTGTATTCATCGCTTGTAACATATCAAATGCTTCCTTACCACGAACCTCTCCGACAATTATTCTATCAGGTCTCATTCTAAGTGAATTTCTTACCAAGTCCCTTATCGTTATCTCGCCCTCACCCTCATAGTTAACCATTCTCGTCTCAAGAGATATAACATGTGACTGATGAAGTCTAAGTTCTGCTGCATCCTCTATTGTAATAATTCTCTCTTCATCATCAATAAATCCACTTAAAATATTTAAAAGAGTCGTCTTACCAGCACCAGTACCACCACTAATAATAATATTTAACTTAGCTCTAACACAAGCCTGTAAAAACATTGCCATATTAGCAGTCATCGTACCCATACGAATAAGATCATCCACACTATTCATCTTCTTAGAAAACTTTCTAATAGTAATAATAGGTCCTGTCAAAGATAAAGGTGGAATAATTGCATTAAGTCTTGATCCATCCTTTAAATGTGCATCAACCATCGGATTAACTGCATCAATAGTTCTACCTAAAGGCTGTACAATTCTCTGAATAGTTCTAATAATATGCGTATCATTAATAAAAGATACTGACTCATCCTTAACAAGCTTACCATCTATCTCAACATATATATCATTAGTACCATTAACCATTATCTCCGTAACAGCATCATTATTAAGTAAATCTGTAAGAGGTCCATATCCATTAATCTCATTCTGTATCAAATTACATATATGATTTCTCTCAACTGATCCCAAATTATAATCTTCTAAAACACTATCAATCTCATCATTAATATATTGTTCCAAAGAAACATTATCTGGTATCTGATTATTAATCAGATTCTGTACTATATTAGCCCTAAGAGCATCTAACTTCTCCTTATCAGGAATAACATCATAATCCTTAACATCCTCTACTACTACATGTTCCTTCTTCTTAACATTAAATTCATCTAATAAAGTAACACTATTACTAGTCTCTTCATTATTATTTCTTTTCATTAGCATCTTCCTCCTTACTCTCCTGTATCAAAGAATTTGCCAAATGATTCATATTAGCTATATCACTAGCATTAAATCTTGTAATTCCCTTATTTAATGTTAATATCTCTCCATTAAGTACATACTTATCTATATTCTTAATATAAAAATTTCTAGATATCGTATAATCAACATTTCTCTTAATCATATTTCTAATATCAAATAAACTAATATAATCTCTTCCCGTATCTCTAGAATTATTAAGTACTATCTTATAATTCTCTTTATTCATTTCTTTAAATATACTAATCAAACTCTTCATATTCTTAAGATCTACTAGATCATTAGTAATAACAAAAGCACTCATATCAGAAGCATCTAAAGCTACTAAACATATTTCATCTAATAAATGAGAAGTATCTACTAAAATAACATCATATTCACTCTTAGCTATATCAAATATCTTATTAATATATTTACTCTCTATCTTAGATACATCTCTTGGATCTCTCGGATTAGCTAATATATCTATTCCACTATTATATGTTGCAATATAATCTCTAAGTTCTACTGATCTATTATTACTTAAATCATCAATAAGTGTATATATATCTCTCTTAGCATCTATATTTAAACAAGTAGCTATTCCCCCAGCATACAAATCCAAATCAATTATCAACACTTTCTTCTTCATAAGAAAATATAATCCTGCTAAATTAATTGTTAAAGTAGTTTTACCTACTCCTCCTTTTACTGAAGATATTGTAATTATCTTTCCATTATGATACATAATTACCACCTACCTATTCCTTTCAATAATCTTTTTCTCATCACTAATTATCCCTCTATAACTAGATCTAACTCTAAGTATATTACTCTCCTTAAACAAAATCAAATCTATTCCATCTACTAAAGTAATATCCACTTCACCATCATCTATCTCTATCTTAACTTCATCTATTCCTAATTTATTCTTATATATTAACTTCCTAATCTTATCCTGAATATCATCATCACTAATATTATCTAATCCATAACTAATAGCTATATAATTAATATTATCTAATTCACTCTTTAAATTAACCATCTTTCCTATATCTACTACCATCATCAAAATCATTATAATTACTGGTAATATAACTACAAACATAACTAAAGATTGCCCTTTATTATTTAACTTATTCATTAGGAATATACCTCTTCACTATAACCTTATATGGATCCCCAAATATTCTATTAAATCCTGGAGTCATTAACTCCATCTTATCACTTACTTCAATTACCCTATATTCTTCCTCAGTACTAATACTAATATCTATATCCTTATATATACTCTTAATATCATCTAAAGATTTATCATTCTTAACCATCTCTACTATATCATTACTATTTCCTTCAAGCATATTCTTAGTATTAAATATTCTTCCAAAATCATATATGGCTAATAATAATAATAGAAATATTGGTAATATTAATACAAATTCTACTAGTGCTTGTCCCTTATTATTCATCACTATCACCTAATCCCTCTATTATTATCTTAATTATATCATTATCCATAATAATTGACAAGAAAAAAGAAGATATTTTATCTTCCTTTCTTAGTATTTTTATTATTCTTATTAGTATTAGGTTTATTTACTTTCTCTTTCTTAACTTCAGGAAATTCTTTCTCTTTCTTCAATTTATCTATTTCCTTATTAGTCTTTCTCTCTTCTTCATCTTCTTGATCATCTTTAAATATCAAATAAATAAGTCCTGCTATTACTAATAATATCAATATAATTATAATAATTCTAGATAACTTTCCATCTTCTTCTTCAGGTTCAGTATTCTTATTATCATCACTCTTATTATCATCAGGTTTAGGAGTATTATCATTTGGAGTATTATTATCATTATCATTATTTTGATAATTCATATTTGTAGCTGTCTCTTCTTTAGGTGCTTCTTTTCTAATTACTTTAACAGTATATACTAATTCATCACCATTCTCTGCTACTACTGTAATAGATATCTCATTTTCACCAACAACTAATTCAAGAGGGGCATTTATTGATGAAATTTTCGCAGTACTATTATTAGTAATTGCTTCAACTAAAGCTTCAGTCTTATCATTATCTACTTCTATTACATAATCGAGAACATTCTCTTCTAATTGAATTTCTACTCCAGCTACTGTTAATGAACTTAAAGTATTATCATCTGAAGCATTAACAATAACTTCTGTACTAACTTCCATCTCACTAGTATCATAGTATTCTAAACTATTAAATAATTCATTATCACTAATAGAAACTGTACTAGTACCAGCTTTCTTAGCTTTAAATGTTAATGTTAATACAGTATACTCTTCTTCCTCATATTCTTGAGTTCCTTCATTCATTGTACCAGTTAATTCTTCATCTCCTAGATACAAGAACTTACCTTCATAATTATTTCCAATAAATGTATCACGTGCCTCTATTCCAACTAATTCTAACATTTCTTTGTCATAATTAACCATGCCACCAAGACCACTAATCTTATCACTAGATATTCTTAGTACATATCTAAGAACAAATTCATCTCCTGATACAATATCATTACTATCCACTACTAATTCACCCTTAGTAGTCATATCATTACCAGCTAAATCATCATTCCAAGTATTATTCTTATATACTCCGTATAATCTAATTACGTCTAATGTATTAATTTCTTCATCCTTATATACATCACCAGTAATAGTATCTTCTTCACTTGCACCAACTACTTGATTAATTAATAGTTTAACATCCTCTTCATCAATAACTAGATCATTATTCATGTCTCCCACTAATAAAGCCTTATATGTTAAACTTACCCAATCATTATATAACGTAATAACCGTATCATTATTAATATAAGTTTCTTGATAATATTCTTCACGTGTCATAGGCTCTTCTAAAGTAGTATCATCAAAAGTACTCAAATATTCTTGATAACTTTCTTCTAAGTCTTCACTATCACCATTACTAATAATATATTTAATATCACTATCAAATATGGCATCATCAAGTATCTTAAACAAATCATTTATAGAGTATCCCAAATCATTACTAGGATATACATATAATATTCCTTCATCACTATCACTAAAGAAATAATATCTATCATCTAAGCCATTATCAGTAGTAACTTCATTTAATACCTGAGAATTATCTTCATATTCTCCGTACATTACATCAATATCTTTACTAAATACTCTTTCTAGAGGAGTACCTTCATTTACTTTAATCTCTTGAGGTAATGTATATACTCCTGCTAAAGAACCAAAACTAACTTCTTGAGTAATTTCTATTCCAAGTAAATCTTCAGCAGTATACTCTACTCCTTCATACATAAATGTATCAGTAGGTTTAAGTCCCCCAGGTAAAATGCTTGATACTAATTTAATATCTCCCTGAGTAGCATATACTCCATCAGTAGCAGTAAGTAACTTATCATCTAAGTCATATACCTTAACATCAAGTCCTTTTTCAAACTCTACATTATAAGAGTAATTAACTACTCCAATCTCTTCATCAGTAGTCTCATCATATAATGAAATAACTACCTCATATAATCCATCAAATACTACTTTATCTAATGTTGGTGATACCATCTCATATCCATCTTTATTCTTTAATTCAGTACCACTAATATTATAACTATCATTAACTTCTTCTTCTGTAGTATCATCTAAATACTTATAATTTTCTTTTAATGTTAATTTTATATTATCTTCATCATCTAATTCTTCTTGATCATTATAATTAATAACTATCTTGTTATTCTTAACTTCTATTCCAAATGGTGCTTCATTCTCATATGCAAATACTACAGATAAACCAGATAAATTACTAAATAATAATCCTAGTACTAGAAAAATCTTGGTAATATAACTAAATCTTTTTCCTATCTTTTTCATATTTTTCCTTCCTTTTTAATTATGTATTAATTTTAGTGTGTGCCCCTGATAACACCTCCCACAATGATAATGTTTTACTACCATCACTATCATTTAAGTTAATTATAGCACACTTTTAATTCTTTGCTATATATTTGACATAAATTTTACATATATCCATCTATCCAATTAATGGAAAAAGAAGAATTACTTTCATAATTCTTCTTATCTATCTATTATTTATTCATTCCTTTAGTTTTAATCTCTTCAAGTATCATCTTAATAAATTCCTCAGTACTTACTGTCTCAGTATCCTTGTGTCCATACTTACGATAAGTAATCTTATCTTCATTCTTTTCATTATCTCCAATAACTAAAGTATAAGGAATCTTCTTAGTTTGACTCTCTCTTATCTTATATCCAAGTTTCTCTTCCCTATCATCCATTTCACATCTAATATCTAATTCTTTCAATCTATTCATCAAATTATTAGCATATTCCAAATGATATTCATTATTAACTGGAATAACATTTACTTGTACTGGACTTAACCAAGTAGGAAATGCTCCTGCATAGTGCTCTATCAAAATACCAATAAATCTCTCTATAGATCCATATATTACTCTATGTAACATAATAGGTCTCTTCTTACTACCATCAGCATCTACATAAGTTAAATCAAATCTCTCAGGTAAATTCATATCAAGTTGTATTGTACCACATTGCCATACTCTACCAAGAGAATCTTTAATATGGAAATCCAATTTAGGTCCATAAAATGCCCCATCACCAGGATTAATCTTACAATCATGTCCAGCTTCATGACAAGCCTTCTCTAATATTGCTTCAGACTTATCCCATATCTCTATAGATCCAATATATTTCTCTTCAGGTCTTGTAGATAACTCTATATCATAAGTAAGACCAAATATCTTATACATTCTATCAATAAAATTAATAAGTCTAACTATTTCACTCTCAATTTGATCTTCTCTCATAAATATATGAGCATCATCTTGAGTAAATGTTCTAACTCTAAATAATCCATTTAAAGCTCCACTAGCTTCATGTCTATGTACTTGACCAAGTTCTCCTATTCTAAGAGGTAAATCTTTATATGAATGTAAACTATTCTTATATACTAACATTCCCCCTGGACAGTTCATTGGCTTAATAGCAAAAGTCTTCTCATCTATCTCAGAAGTATACATATTCTCCCTATAATTATACCAATGTCCTGATACTTCCCATAACTCTTTATTAAGCATAATTGGCGTCTTTACAAAGTCATATCCTTCTTTAGTATGTTCTTTATACCAGAAATTCTCTAACTCATTACGAATAATCATACCCTTTGGTAAGAAGAAAGGAAACCCTGGACCATATTCACTTATCATAAATAAATCTAATTCTTTACCAAGCTTTTTATGATCTCTCTTCTTAGCTTCTTCAAGTAAATCTAAATATTCCTTAAGTCTCTCTTCAGTATCAAAACATACTCCATATATTCTTTGAAGCATCTTATTGTTAGCGTCTCCCTTCCAATAAGCTCCACTAACTTTAAGTAATTTAAAATATTTAAGTTCCTTAACAGTGTCTACATGAGGTCCACGACATAAATCCGTAAAATCTCCCTGAGTATAACAACTAATTACCGTATCATCCTCATCCATACGATTAATCAAATCAATCTTATATGGATCATTCTTAAACATTCCAAGAGCTTCAGATTTAGATATTTCATGACGTACAATTCTCTTTCCATCCTTACTAATCTTCTTCATTTCTTTTTCAATTTTCTCTAAATCTTCTTCTTTAATTACTTCATCTCCTAAATCAATATCATAATAGAAACCACTATCAATTACTGGTCCTACCCAAAACATTGCCTTTGGATACAAATGTTTAACTGCTTGTGCTAATAAATGTGCACAACTATGATTCATTACACTTAACTTTTCATCTTCTTTAATATTTATCATATCATTCACTCTCCTTCATATAAATAAAAAACACTCCTCATATAAGGAGTGTATATAAACACGGTACCATCCTAATTTGGTCTTAATTTAATTAACGAGACATATATCCCGGCTATCTTTTCAGTAGCAACTCCTAGGTAGTAATCATATTATCTTCATATTAGTTTCCACCAATCACTAACTCTCTCTAAATCTAATAATATAATCGTGTCCTAATCATAGTTTTTCTTGATTCGTAAATTATTATATAACTTTTTTTATAGTTTGTCTAGTATTTATTAAAATTATTATCTATCTCTAATCTATTCTTATATTATGCTTCTTCATATACATTTCTGGCTTACCCATATTTAACTCATCACTAACACTTATTCCTAAACTATTAATAAATTCCTGTATCTTACTCTTAATTTCACTAACATTAACTTCATCATAAGTACAATACTCTACTTCCATAAATATACCCAAGTCTTTAACATTCTCTATAACTATTTCATAATCTCCAAATGTATATGTTTCCTTCTCATTATTTATCTCTATAAATTTAACTAATCCCAATTTCTTAAAAATCTCTCTAGTAATTTCTATAGATTCTACTTTAGTTTCATATTCATTAGAATATAACCATTTATCTCCCTCAAAAATATCATCTTTATAAGTAATTGAATATTCCTGATTTTTCTCTCTTAATCTTAAACAATGATCTAGTCCTCCATTCTCTGAAGGCTTCAAAGTATTTCTTAAAGGATCATAATAATATTCATCAATAGTCTTCTTAACTCCTACATAATCAAACTCACTTAAAGCATCTCTAACTCTATCTAGATCGTCATATACTTCTACTAATATTTCTATCTCTTTCATAATACCTACTTATCTAAAATACTATATTTATATTATTTCACTTCTGGCATATCTTTATCAAATAATACGTCGCTATATATAGTCTTTCCCTGTTCCTTGCATAATTCACTATATTTATCATCCCAAGATAACTTATAAGAGTCTTCTATTCTAAGTCCTAACATTGATACCCATTTCTTAACATTATCTTTAATCATATCAATATCATCACTATCTATCTTATTCTCTATTTCTAAACAAATACCAAACGGATATTTATCTACAACTACTTCTACTTCATCATTCTTAAATACATGACGATATCTTTCATAACTTTCTACTCTTACCATATGAAGTGTATCACTAACTAACTTTATCAAATTATCATAATCTTGACTATTAATACCAACTTCTATTTCTTCTTCTTGATTAATATCATCCTGTTTTACCTCTCCCATTCTCTTCTTCCAAGATATCATACATTTACTATCATCTTTTCCTTTAGTAATTCTAATTCTAAATCTTCCATCTATCTCTTTAGAATAAAAATCATATTCTTTCATCGGATGATTATATTGAATAGTCTTCTCATAAAATTCTCCCTTATCCAAAAGACTAGTCCTATCTTTAATTAGCTTTATAATATCATCATGCTTATCATTATTATAATAATATCTAACTTCTAATTCCATCATAACCTCCATATATCAATAATATTATTTATATCTATTTTCTTCTAACTCTCTTTTTAACATTCTTATCAGTTTTATCAAATATATAAAATGACTCTTGAGAATTTTCATCTACTATTAATTCATCTAACTTCATTGATACTTCTTTAGTTAAGTTAATATAATCTACTTTACCATTTGAAGTATATGGTATTTTATCTACAACCACATAATACTTAGCTCTATCACGAGGTTGTAAATTTTTCTTACATTTTACTTCTATCTTTTTTAGTAATTGTTCTTTATCTTTATCAGTCAAAACACTCTTAGTTAATATACAATCAGCAGCCATACTACCATGAGCATAACTCTTACTAGGAACTCCTACTACTACTGAATTTCTAACTTCATCAAATGAATTAGATATACTTTCTATTTGATTACTAGGAATATTATGTCCATCAGGTCTTACTACTATTCTCTTTTCTCTACCTTTAAAATACAAACTTCCATCTTGAGATATAGAGAATATATCACCTGTATTAATCCATTTATTACCTTGTCCATCTACATAAACAACTTTATTAGTAGCTTCTTCTTTCTTATAATATCCAAGTGTCATAGTAGGAGAACTTATAAATAACGTACCCTCTTCACCATATCCAAGTTCTACTTCATCAATATCATATCTAGCATTATCATCTTTAATAGCTTTCAATATTTTAACATTATTTTTAGATAATGGTATTCCTACACTTCCTATATTATTAATTCCATCAGTTTTAGTAAATGTTCCACAAGAAGCAATCTCAGTCATACCCCATCCTTTACATATTTGAGCATTGCTATTACGAGATGCTAAAAATTTTCTTGCTTGTCTTTCTATTTCAGCATCCAAATGATCTCCACCTATAATCATTCCTTTTAAGAAAGATAAATTATTTTTATAATTCATAAGTATTGTCAAAAAGTTAGGAACTCCCATAATATACTCTGGATGATATTTATCAATTAATTTACTTAGCATCTTAGGAGCCTTATCCAAAGTAAAATTAGGTATCATTAATAAATGTTGTCCTTGACATAACATATCATGCATTCCTATTACTAATCCATAAGCAATAAATGGTGGCATAATCAACAAGAACTTATCTCCTACTTTATTTTTTAATGATTCATGTTGAAAATGAGCAAGTCCTACAAATGATTTATTACCAAGCATTACTCCCTTTGGATCTCCTGAAGTACCACTAGTATATTCAATAACCGCCAAGTCTTCACCCTTAGTATTAACAGTTTCTACTCCTTGAGCATTCTTATCAAAAAACTCTTCCCATTTAGTAAATTTACTCTTCTTAAACTTGTTAATAAATCTAATAAATGGATTACCATGAGATAACATTGGAGATACTGATACAACTTTCTCTAAACTAACCTTAGGTAATATCTTTTCAATTTTTTTCTCTATTTTATCAATAACAATAGCATACCTAGATTCAGCTTTATTAATGTATTCAGTAATTAACTGTGGATTAATTCTAGGATCAATCATATTAACTACTGCTCCTATTTTATTAAGCGCATATATTGTATATATTGTCTCAGGTAAATATGGCATACTAACACTAACTTTGTCATGTTCTTTAACTCCATCTTTAACTAGTGATGCTGCTGTTATTTCAATATTTTCAATTAATTCACGATAAGTAATCTTCTTACCAAAATATTCTATTGCTATATTATCTAAATTATTCTTAGAATATTCCAATAAATCTTGATACATACTTCTATCATTTATATCACTAAGTATATCTTCATCAGTATACTGTCCTAACCAAGGCTTATCTATACTAGCTTGCCCTATCATTGGACCATATAATTCTCCCAATGACATTTTTTTCAAATATAAATTTCTTAATTTTTTCTCTTCATTTGATAAATTATTAATTTTTTCTTTTAATTTAATTAAATCTTCTTTTTTCATCCAAAAACCTCTCTTAACCAACATATTATATCTATGTATTAATAAATTCACAAGAATTAACCTCAACATAATTTTTATAAACCCTATTATACCATATTTTAATATATTTTAAAGAAAAAGATAAGTAAATAGCTTACTTATCTTTAAATATATCTTCTCTCTTAATAATATTCTTATCAATCTTCTCTAATAATTCTTCCCTCTTAATAGGTTTAATTAATATATCACTAAATCCCATATTCAAGTATTCTTCATT
>CAJJKI010000002.1 GCA_905188025.1 uncultured Eubacteriales bacterium
AGAATTTTGTTAGATTAGGTAGAGCATTTTTATATAGAGATTATCCAGTATGTGTAAATGTTAATAATTTCTTTGCTAATCATTTTGCAATATTTGGTAATTCTGGATCAGGAAAAAGTTACTTTGTAACTAGACTATTACAGGGAATATTTTATGATGCAAGAAGATTACCTGTGAATCCTAATATATTCTTGTTTGATGCATATGGAGAGTATCAACAGGCATTTAATAATATTAGTCAAGTAAATAGTAATTTAAATTATAAAGTTATTACTACTAATTTGAAAGATAATAATTATGAGAAGCTGTTTATTCCTTTTTGGTTTTTAGGAGTAGATGATATATGTTTATTATTAGACGTAGATGATATGAGACAGATACCTATTATTGAGAAGGCTCTTAAGTTGGTATCATATTTTTCTCGTGAGGAAGAAGAAGTAATTAATCAAAAGAATGATATTATAGCGAGAAGCTTATTAGACGTAATATATTCAGGATCTAACTGTAATGAAGTGAGAAATAAGATAACTACTATTCTTACTAAGTTTCATACGAAAGATCTTAATTTAGAGATTAGTTTAACTAAGGGTGGATGGACTAGAAATATTAGGCAATGTATCTTTGTAGATGATACTGGAAAGTTTGCGGATATAGAAGTAGTTATTAATTATTTAGAACAATTTTGTGTAAATGATTTTGAACTTACAATGCCTGATGGTAGTTATATGTATTCAATTAAGGATTTTTATAATTCGCTCGAATTTGCTTTGATTAGTGAAGGTGTTTTTAGTAGTAATAAGGTATTTGATTATGCTAATATTTTGAAGATTAGACTTAATGCTCTTATTAATAGTGATTATGTTAATTATTTTGAATGTGAAAGATATATGAATAAGATAGATTATATTAAATATTTATTATATGATAATAATAATAGAAAGTATCAGATTATTAATTTTAATGTTAATTCAGTAGATGATAGGTTTGCTAAGGTTATAGTGAAGGTATATTCAAAGATGCTTTTTGATTTTATAACTAGTTTACCTAATAGAGCTTCAATGCCATTTCATATAATACTTGAAGAGGCTCATAGATATATTCAAAATGATACGGATACGAAGATACTGGGATATAATATTTTTGAAAGAATTGCTAAAGAAGGAAGAAAGTATGGTATACTATTAGGTATTATTAGTCAAAGACCAGCTGAGATTAGTGAAACGATGGTTAGTCAGTGTTCTAATTTTGCAATATTTAAAATGTTTCATCAGGCGGATATACAGTTTGTTAGTAGTAGTGTACCGGGAATTGATGATGGGACAGTTAATAAGATTAAAATGTTAATGCCAGGTAGTTGTATATTGTTTGGTACTGCATTCAAGATGCCAATACTTACAATTGTGGATAAGCCTAATCCAACACCTTATAGTGATAGTTGTAATATTAATAAGACTTGGTATGTTAACTAGATAATTGGAGGTTTTGATGGGGATATTAATTAAGTTTACTGATAATGATAGGGAATATCAGGTTAGGTATGATGGTAATATTAGATATGGATATATTAATAAAGATAAGCAATTTATAGATCTTGAAGATACTAATGAGTTAGATTTTGTTAAAGAGATATTTATGAGGGTATTACCTAGTAAGAAGATAATTAATATTTGGAAGGTTAGATATAAAGATAAAGAATATCAAATGTACTTTGATATAGATAATGGTTATAGGTTATTTAGTCCTAGTGATAGGGAAGTTAGGGAGTTATATTTATTATATAATTATGATAGAGATATTTTATATAGAGATAGTAATGATATGGATAAATATAATGATAGAGATAGAGATAAAGGTAATGGCTATGTGAAGAGAATGGTGAATGTTAAGAAGAGGATTATAGCTGTTAGTGTATCTATACTTGTATTAATGTATGGTAGTTTATTAGTATTTGATAGTGATTATGCTAGGGATACTAAGACTGAGATAGCTATTAGTATGAGTGTTAATTTAAGTGACGAGGAAATACTTGATAGAGTTCAGAATACACTTGATAAGAATGATAAATTAGATAATCAGGAGAGAGAATTTATATTAGATAGTATTAGAGTGATTATTGATGATAAGAAGTATTTTGATTGGGAATATATATATAAAGTATTAGAAGATATAGATATAGAATATGTTAAGAGATATAATCAAGATATGGATTTGGGTAGTTATAATCCTGGTAAGAAGAAGATTATTTGTTATGGGGTTAGTTCTTTTGATGAAGCTAATAAAGGGACTCTTAGACATGAAGTGAGACATGCTATAACTAAATTTAAAGATAATTATAATTCTTTTTTGGTAGAAGTATTTACTACTATATATAATAAAGATTATTATGGAGAAGATAGTGGATATAATCAAATAATTCATTATGGAAGGGCTTTATTAGAGATAATAGGAGAGAAACCTGTGAAGAAGTATTTGGGATATACGGATACTAATAATATAAAGAAGGAATTAATGAAGATAATAGATGATGAAGATATGGCTATTAGATTTCTTAGTGAATTGGATATATATAAGGATAAGATACTTGAAGGAAAATATTATTATGAATATAATATGGAATTTATGCATAGTTTAGAAGATGATATATATGAGGGGTTTAGGAAATACTATGAAGCTAAATATGGGCGTAGTATGGATAATGATTTGATAATGCAATATTATTTAGATAGAAGAACTTTTGATGCGCTTATTGCTAGTAATTATTATTTACCTAGAGATAATGAGTCTGGGGAAGTTATGGTGGTTCAGGAGAAGAATTATTTTAATGATAAGGATGATAATGCGTTGATAGTAGATTATTATGTATTTGAGTATATGGAAGAGAGAGTAGGTAATAATATAGTTACTAGATATGTTAGAGATAGATATCGTGGTGATATTGTTATTGATGAGAATAATAGATATATAGATAAAAAGGGATATGGACTTATATAGATATATGTAAGTTTGATAAGAGACCTAGTAAGTAAACGATGGTTTACAGTAAAGGGTCTTTTTTTTGATGGGGAGAATATAATGATATAGGGCTTTATGATGAATAGTATTTATTGTATAGAGCTTTATTTTTGGAGGATAGGGTGGTTGGTGTTGACAAGAAGGATATTTAGTGATAGAATACAATTCCTGTCTTTGAAAGGGGAGATATAAATGGAAAAGTATTATATACTTAGTTTAAATAATAATATATATGCTGAATGTATAGGTGGAAAGAAGATTAATAGTAGTTTTAATAATATAATGGATGAAGAGAGAGATGATTTAGTATTACCTAATCATGGAACTGGATTTATTATTGGAGTGGAACAAGATGGTATAATGAGAGACTTCTTTACTGATATGGTTATTGATTATATACCTAGAGATGAAAGACTAGTAGGAGAAGATAATTATTTAGAGGTACATGCAGCTAGTGTTAGTTATTATGATAAGAAAGAAATACCTAGTAAGTCTTTATTAGTAGCTATATTAAGAGGATATAAGGGTATTAATCTTAGTAGATATATAATGTTTATGAATAATATTAAAGAGAGAAATATAAGTTTATATGGAAAGGTACTTCTACAGGATGAGTTAGTGTGTCAGGAAGATGATATTAATTCAGCTTCAGAATTTATTGAAGTATTTAAGAAACGTATTAAGAATGCTAAGGTTAACAGTCATGTAACTGATAAATATATTAAGTAGAGATAGTTCAAATTATTTGAATTATCTTTATTTTTGGGTTATAATATTATGTAGGTGATGAATATGTTAACTATTAAAGATTTAAATGTATCAGTTGATGAGAAGAAAGTATTAAATAAATTTAATTTAGAAATAGGAGATGGATCTATTCATGTTATTATGGGTCCTAATGGAGTAGGTAAATCTACTTTATCAAGAGTAATTATGGGTGATAGTAATTATAAAGTTAATTCAGGAGAAATTCTTTTTAATGGAGAAGATATTACGAAGATGTCTACTGATTTGAGGAGTAGATTAGGAATATTTTTAGCAATGCAATATCCTATGGAGATAGATGGTGTAAGTAATCAAGATTTCTTAAGAACTGCTATGTCTAGTCATAGTGAGAAAAATGTTGGATTATATGATTTTATTATGCAATGTGAGAAGGCTGTTGATGAACTTAAGATGGATAAGAATTTGATTCATCGATCACTTAATGTGGGATTTTCTGGGGGAGAAAAGAAGAAAAATGAAGTGCTCCAAATAAAGTTATTAAAACCTAAGTTTATTATTTTAGATGAATTGGATTCAGGACTAGATGTTGATAGTTTGAAGATAGTAGCTAAGAATATAGCTATGTATAAAAAAGATAATCCGGATACTTCAATATTAATTATTACACACTTATCAAAAATACTAGAATATATTAAACCTGATTATGTACATGTAGTTATTCATGGTAATATAGTAGCTACAGGAGATTATAGTTTAGCTTTAGATATAGAAAAAGATGGATATAATAAGTACTTAGATAAGACAAATATTATGCTAGAGGATTAATTTTATGAATAAAATATTAGTGAATAAGAATAAGATAGATGATTATAAAGATGATAAGATAGTTATAAGTGATGGAAATATTTGTTTTTATAAAGATGGAATATATGAATTAGAATATAGAGAATGTGATCAAGTTAAGCTTAATTTTATGATAGATAAATGTAATATTAAGATACTAGAGAGTAGTTTTGATAATGATATAGTGATAGATAATAAGTATGATATAGATGGGGGAAGTTTAGTAATTAATAGATTTAGTAATGATAAGAAAGTAGAATCAAAGATAGATTTTAATTTGTTACATGAAGGAGATAGAGTAGATTATAATTTTGCTAATATATGTTTAGGAGAAGAAGAATATACTATTAATATTAATCATAGAGAGAAGAGGACCGTTAGTTATATTAATAATAGAACAGTAGCTCTTAAGAATAGTAAGACTAATTTTATAATTAATAGTGTAGTACTTAAAGACTCTATTAAATCTATATTAGATCAGAATACTAGAATAGTTACTATGGGTGAATGTGATACGAAGATAAAACCTAATATGTTTATTGATTTAGATGATGTGGAGGCTCGTCATGGATCAGTAATAGGTACTTTTAAGGATGATCAGGTATTTTATCTTATGAGTAAGGGTATTAGTTATAATGATACTTTAAAATTACTTATTAAGGGATATTTATTATCAAAGATAGAGGTTAGTGTTGACGTTAGAATAAAAATGATGGATATTATTGAAAGATATTGGAGGTGAGGGGATGAATAGAGAAGATTTTACGATACTTAAGGATACTAAGATGGTATATTTTGATAATGGTGCTACTACTTTAAAGCCAGATTTTGTAAGGAATGCAATAGATGAATATTATAATAAATATACGGCTAATATTCATCGTGGTGATTATACTAATAGTTTAAAAGTTAGTGAATTATATGAAGAATGTCGTGATGAGATAAAAGAATTTATTAATGCTAAGCATAATGCAGAGATAGTTTTTACGGCTGGGGCTACACAAGCACTTAATGATATAGCTTTTGGATATTTTAAGCATCATTTGAAGTCTGGAGATGAAATATTAATAACGGAGTCAGAGCATGCTTCAAATGTACTTCCGTGGTTTGTTTTACAAAAAGAGATGGGTGTAGTAGTTAAATATATTCCATTAAATGAAAAGAATGAAGTAGATATAGTTAATTTAGAGAGTGTTATTAGTGATAAGACTAGAGTTGTATCTATAGCTCATATTACTAATGTTATTGGAGATGTGAGAGATATTAAAAAGATATCTCAAGTATGTCACAGACATAATATTTTATTAGTAGTAGATGCTGCTCAAAGTATTGCTCATGAAAAGATAGATGTACAGGATATGGATATAGATTTTTTAGGATTTTCAGGACATAAAATGTATGGTCCTACAGGAATTGGAGTATTATATGGAAAGTTTGAACTTCTTAAAGATTTAGTACCACTAGAATATGGTGGAGGAATGAATGCTATATTTAATAAAGATGGATATATGGAATTAAAAGATTTACCTGATAGATTAGAGGCGGGTACTCCTAATATTGAAGGGGTTATTGGATTATCAGCATGTATTAAATATATTAAGAAGATTGGGCTTGATAATATTAAGAAATATGAACATGATCTTAGAAAATATTTGATTAGTGAACTTAGTAAGTTAGATTATATAACTATTTATAATAAAGATAATGATGGTACAATAGTAGCATTTAATATTAAAGGAGTATTTAGTCAAGATACAGCAATATATTTAGATAAATATAATATATGTGTTAGAGCAGGTAATCACTGTGCTAAGATACTAAAGGATGTGTTTAATATAGCTAATACTTGTAGAATTAGTTTAAGTTTTTATAATACACGTGAAGAAGTAGATTTATTAATTAATGTACTTAGAAATAGTAAAAATATATGGGAGGAAATACTTTAATGGATAGTGATATGAAAAGAAGTATTATTTTAGACAACTATCAAGATACTAGTAATAGAAAGATACCTGATAATGTAGATGATTATATAAAGATTAATAGTAATAATGTTAGTTGTATAGATAATATAGATATATATGTTAAGATAGAAGATAATAAGATAGTAGATATAAAGTATTATGGAGAAGCATGTGTTATTGCTATATCTAGTACTTCAATACTTAGTAAGATGCTTATAGGAAAGACTATGGATGAAGCTAGAAAGATATTAGAGAATTATTTTAATATGATTGAAGAGAGAGAATATGATAAAAATTTACTAGGGGAAGCACAGGTATATGATGATATATATAAACAACCTGCTAGAAAAACATGTGCTACATTATTTGCTAGAGGAATAGGTAAAATGTTTAATGAAGAGAATAGTGGTTCTTTGTCAAATAGTGTTGGTAAACAATAAAATTTGATAATGAATTGTTCTGAAAGAGTGATTTTGTAATCACTCTTTTATCATGCATTTAATTAAGAATATTCTTGTAATAAAGTGATCATATTTTCTATATCCAAATGCTATTCTTTTTAAACATTTGATTAAATTATTCGTTCCTTCTATTATTCCGTTATTAATATCATATTTAAATGAATTTTCTATATATTTAATATTCTTATTAAATAGTTTTAACGCTTGTTTCATTTTATCAGAAACATTTTTATTTTCATGTGTAATTATAGATTTAAATTTATTGAAACCTTTGCCATTTAGTGAGTTAATAATTTCTTCTTTTCTAGAATATCTTTTAAAATATTTCTTAGGCATAAATTTTTCTACATCACATTTTTGACAATTTAATGTTAATACAATCTTTTTTTGTCATGTCGATGCTTTAGATTTTGATATAGAACATCATAAATAAAAGAGTTTTATAACTGATAGGAATTTTTAAATTTCGTGTATAATAATTAACAGAATAATCATCAATACTTTGAACTTGTTTATTTATAGTAATATATTGCATTGATTATGATACAACAATCTTTGAATTTTGACGAAAGAATATGGACAAATAGCTTTTACTAATATATAATTGCTTTAGGTGGTGATTAACAATGAAAAAAATATATTTAGCTGCCCCTTTATTTAATGAAATGGAATTGCAACGAAATAGAGACTTATCTAATGTTTTGAAAAAATGGGGATATGATGTCTTTTTACCGCAGGAGGCATCAGGTTTATCTGCAAGGATTATTCCAAAGGATGGTGCAGAAAAGATTAGTATTAGTCGTAGAATTTTTGAATCTGATTTGAATGGAATTAAAGATTGTGATATTTTACTTTTTTGTTTGGATGGTAGAGTTCCAGATGAAGGAGCTTGTGTAGAATTGGGGATAGCTTTTACATTAGAAAAAAAATGTATTGGTTTTAAAACTGATGATCGGAGTTTAGATTTTACTGGAATGGATAATTTGTTTATCGAAGGATGCATGAATTTTAGAATTATGCATACTATTGATGAACTTCACAACGAACTTAAAAAAATAGAAGGAACAAATGAAAGCAGAGATTTATAGTTTACAAACTTGGACTACTAATACGAATCCATCTGATTTAAAGAAAATATTTTATGATATTTTGTTACAATGTAAATTTAATATTTTTGATTTTCAAGAGCATTTTTTTAAGCCTTATGGATATACTGCGATTTGGCTACTTGGCGAAAGCCATTTTGCTATCCATACATTCCCAGAAAGTAAGAAAACATATTTAGAATTAAGCAGTTGTAACAAAATCAAATATGATAAATTTAAAAAGATTATTTTTAATAAAAAGGTAGTGGAGGAAAATAATAATGCAGTCAAAGAAAGTATTTTATAGTAAAGGCGGAATGTCATTAATTTTAAATGACATAACAGATTTGTTCAAAGACCAGATTGACAATAAAATTAATAAAGTTGTTATCAATACTTCTTCTCAACCAAATAGTAATCCACATTTAGGAACTTTAACGACATTATCTTGTGCTTTTGCTTTAGCAAAAAGAATAAAACAACAGTTTAATATTTCCGTAGAAGTTGAATTTGATGAACTTGAGAATAGTCCATATCAGCTAAAAAAAGTTGGTGATGAAAATTATTCAAAAAGTTTAGGTGATACTTTTGTTGGTAATGTAAGTGTATCAGATATTTATATGGAAAAATATATCTTTATTTTTGAATATTTAAAAAAAATAACAGATGTTAATTATACTGTTAAAACTTATTCTGAATTTCAGTCAAATAATATTATAAGAAGATCTGTGATAGATGTATATAAAAATTATGTTTTTTTTGGTAAATTACTAGATCCAACGAATAATACTTTAATGTTAAGAACAAAATGTCCATTGTGTAATTGTAGTAATAGAGATGCGGATTTATTTAAGTTTGATATTGTTGGTGACTCTATATATTTAACGAGTAAATGCTTAGAACATGGAGAGTACAGTGTGATTATAAGTGAAAATAATGATACATATATTGATATTAATACACAGTTAAGAGATTTGACAAAAGGAGTTTTATTTTATGAAAGATTAAAGAAAGATAATGTTCTTACTATAATGTGTGATGGCAAAGATTGGTCTGGAGAATGGGCTTCAAGAATTCATTATTCTGGAATGCATGCACTAGGATATGATACGTTTACAAACAGGGTTTTTACCCCACTAATTGTTGATTGGTCTGGTGGAAAATACTCAAAATCTTTGTATTTAGAAAATGATAAGTATTCTGGTATAGAAAAACTTTTTGCAGATTTTAATTTATATTATAATCGTTTTGGTGATGATGGTATATACAAAATCTATTCTGAAGTTGAAAAATGGGTTGCTGATCCTGTAAAGTTTTTTAGAAATTACTCTATTGAATATTTTGTTCAATTATTGGAGGTGCAAAATGAACAGAAAAGGAAAATTCGTTGTTATAGAAGGTATTAGCGGTAGTGGAAAATCTACATTACTTAGGTATTTAAATAAAAAATATAATAATGTTTTATATCTTGGCGGTTATGACATACGAGATAATTCTTCAGAATTAACTAAGTTATGTAACAAACTTTGCAGGCAAAAAATTTATTTTGATTTACCACTAATTTGTGAATTTCATTTTTTCCTTTCTGAATTATTGTGTGATATAGAGAAACAAGTGCTTCCTGCTTTAAAAAGTGGTCAAACAGTTATTTATGATAATTACGTAATGTCAATATTAGCTGTAGAATCTGCAATTGCAGCATTTTCTTTAGAAAATAAAGCAGAGGAGTACGTAAAGTATTTTAGAGATACAATTGATAGATTGATTGAAATGGGAAAAATTATACAAGCTGATTATACTGTATTTATTGATGCCGATATTGATATCACTATTGAAAGATTGAAAAATAGAAATAAATATGAAAATGATTATGATATATTAGCAAAACTACAAAAACAAATTCGTAAAAATTATTATAATTTGCTGAACAAAAATAATAAAAATGTTGTAATTTTTAATAATACTACATTAAATGAATTTTATTCAACTATTGATGATATATTTTATTTTTTAGGTGAAAAAAATGGCTAACTTTATAGTTTTTGAAGGATTGGATGGTACTGGAAAGAGTACTTTATCTAAAAGTTATTGCAATTATTTAAATGTTATGGGTATAGATGCGGTGTATATCAATACTGGCTATCCAGCCATTGATACTGCTATATCTATTTTAAAAAATGATAGTAATTATAATATTACCTCTCATTTTTTACTTGCTATAGCAAACAGTATAATGTGTTATAAAAATATTGTTGTACCTTTATTAAGTGAGGGAAAAACTGTAATCGTTGACAGATATTATCCAACTACAATTGCTTATAATGTTGCTTCAGGAATGGATTATTTATGGGCACTGAATGTGTCTAAGGCTGTACCATTACCAGATAAAATAATTTATTGCTCTTGTAGTTTAACAACTCAACTAAACCGTAAACAAAATAAAATTGATTTGATTGAAACGGGATTTTCACATAATTTTGATAGAAAAAAGTCTTTTCTTATATATCAAGAAAAAGTTAGGCGTGTGTATGAACATTTGATTTTAGAATCGCCATCATTATATTATATTTTAAACACAGAAAATTCGATTTCTGAATGTCTGGAAAAAATTGATAATTTGTTAAAAGGTGACAAGATATATGAAAAAAGAAAATGATTTGTTTTTGTTAAAAGAATATTTATTAAGTATTGATGTCGAAAAGTTAGAAAAAAAATCTCTTGGCAACTATGAAAATGCAGTATTAGTTTGCTTGGATGCAGTTTTGTCTATAAATAGAAAATATTATACTTTTGTTGTACCTAGGATTATTTATTTTCAAAATAAATATCCAAATATAACAAAATTAAATGATTTAATTGGGCTAATAAATGATGTCGGAATTAATGACTTTAGAGAATGCTGGAACTATAATCATCCTGATAGAGTTAAAATGTTATATAGTTTATGCAAACGATTGATTAAAATATCAAGTTTGTACGAAACTGAAAATGAATTACTTTCATTAAGAAAATGGGCTTTCCAATCCAGCGTTAACGATTATGACTCTTTTAATGTTATTGGTATTGGTTTTGCAACGTTTCAATATATTAGAATACTTTTAGGTGCTAATACTGTCAAACCTGACGTGCATATTAAAAATAAAATATCAGAAGTTGTTGGTAGAAAATTAAATGATAAGTATATAGTTGATTTATTTGAAACTGCATGTAATGAACTTAAACTAAACACATCTGATGTTGAACACTATATTTGGAAAAAAAGTGCTAATAATTCTAAAGAATTTAATATGGTATGGAAAAATAATCGATGGAATGAAGGAGACAAATAAATATGACAAAATTTAAAATAGAAAACATGTGTATGATTGAAGATACTAACGATAACGTTTTAGTTGAGGAACGTAAAAAAAGTTGGAAGGGGGTAGCTTTTCCTGGTGGAAAAGTCGAAAATAATGAGTCTATTTATGATTCTGTTGTAAGAGAGGTAAAGGAGGAAACCAATTTAGATGTTAAAAACTTGATATTTTGTGGTATAAAAGATTGGTTTGATTATGAAAAAAATGAGAAAATAGTAATATTTTTATTTAAAACTAATAATTTTACTGGTACTCTTTCAGAAAGTAGTGATGAAGGTAAAAATTATTGGGTAAAAAAGAGCGAATTATTAAAATTAAACTTATCTCCTGGTTTTGAAAATGATTTAGAACTTTTTTCCAACAATAATTTTGAAATTTTTTGGAAAAAAGAAGATAATGAATGGATACGTGAAGTTAAATGATGACGATCGGAATTTTGAAAGAAACAATTTGTGGAGAAAAAAGAGTAATTCTTCTTCCAAGAGATATTAAAATTTTAACACAAAACTTTTTAGTTTTAATAGAAAAGAATATAGCAGTTGATATCGGAATAGATGATTCTGAATATGTTAAGTTTGGTGCTAAAGTTGAAAGCGTAGAAAATGTCTGGAAATCAGATATAGTTTTTAAGTATAAGGCACCTACACCTCAAGAGTTTAAATATTTAAATAGAAATACAATAATATGCGCTATATTTCATGCTGAAGGAAATAAGAAATTGATTTGTGAATTATTAAAGAAAGGGTGTACAGCATATACTTATGAATTTTTAGAAACTTCTGATGGTTTATTTCCAATGGCTTATCCTGGAGGAGAAATAGCTGGAAAAATGGCTGTAATGTATGCTAACTATTTTATGCAAACCCAATTTAATGGTAAGGGTAAAACGTTATTTGCTGTGCGTGGTGCTGAACCATCAAAAATTGCCATTATAGGATATGGTAATGTGGGTGGAGCAGCCATTAATTTAGCATCTAAATTGGGAAATGAAGTTTTTGTGTTTGGATCTAATATAAATAGACTTAAAAAACTTTCAGTTTTGATGGATGAAAAAGTTAATTGCTTTGAATCTACTAAAGAGAATCTTGAGAAAATATTGCCAACTGTTGATGTTATTATTGGTGCTATTTTAATATCAACATATGATACTGAACCATTAATTACTAATGATATTATTGAAAAACTAGCTCCTGGTACGATTGTAATTGATGTTACTTGTGGCTATGGTCCTGGTTATATTCCTGCAATAACAAAAAATACAACTATTACAAATCCAATATATATTAATAAGAATGGAATTTTATTTTGCAAAATTGATAATTTGCCTTCTGCTTACCCAATAACTACTACTCAAGCGTACTCTAATAATGCTTCACTGTGGATTTATAAAATAGCGAAGCATGCTTTAGGAATAGAACATTCAATTGATGTCGAAAGAGCTAAAATTGTCGAAAATGGCAAAATAATGCATGATGTAATTAGACAGCATTGGGAGTATTATGAAAAAAATGATAACATATAAGCAAAGAGCTATTTTTTATAATAGTGAACTTGTTATAGATAAAAATCTTGAAAATTTTTTATTATGTGTACGTGACACATTTGATTTAAAAAATGTTATGTTAATTCCTTGCGGTTCTGGAAAATATATAAATATTTATAGAAAACTTTTTAGTAAAAGCTATTTTATTGATTGCGAGAATGAAATGATTTCTCAACTAAAGTCTAAATGTAACTATGATAATATTATTCCACTTGTTGGAAATTTAAATGATGAAATTAACATAAATACCGATGCTGTTTTTGTGTTAAATCAAGGTATGCAATTTTTATCTTATCGTGAATTTAAAAAATTCATATATAACTATTCTAAACATAATAAGTACTTTATTTTAGATTTGTTTGATTTTTTTAAAAATAGTGGTGATAGTTTAAATTATTATAATATATTAGATAAGGAAATCTCCAGTATTTTTTATCATGATGGAAAATTAATTAAGAGAAATATTAGCTATTTTCGATATAGAAATAAAATAAATTTTTTATACACTTACAATAATGACTATCAAATGAAGTTTAATTTATATAACTATAGATATAAGGATATAATTAAAATTTTAGATACTATTCCAAATTTGGTTGTGAAATATGTATATGCTGATTATTCAATGAACTTTTACAATAATAATAATAGATTTATTTTAATTTTGGAGGTTGTTAATGATTAATAAAAAAGAATATTTAAAACAATTAGAGTATTTAAACATATATTATGGTCAAGAATTTAAAGAAAATCAAGGTACTGAATATATTTTATCTATGATTAACGAGTTTATATTAAATGGTAATTTGATAGATTTTGGTTCAGGTAGTAATATATATTTTTGGTTACTTGCAACAAATCGTATTTCTCAAGTTACTTGCGTTGATATTAGTGAAGAAGCATTTGATATTAATCGTGAAATACAAAAGGGCAAAATTTTTCCTAAGAGTTACATTTATCCTTTAAAAAAATATAAAAATTCTTTGAAAAAAACTTTGAATATTCCTATAAGATATATTATTGCAAATGTTTTTAAAGATGACATAGAACTAGAAATATATGATAATGTTACTCAATTTGGTTTATTAGGACTTTCTGTAAATGCTGATACGTACATTGAAAATTTTTTGAAATTGTGGTCTTTTTTAAAAAAAAATGGTGTCTTTTTAGGGGCAAATTGGGTTTTTTCTAAAAAATATTCTATTGAAAAAGGATATACTAACAATTATTTAGATGAAGATTTAATAGAAAAAATATCAGAAAAAACGCGTTCTAGTATTCTTTATTTAGCGAAAATTAAAATCTATAATGATCCTAACTATGATTTTGTTTTAATTTATTGTATGAAAAAAATATAATAGTATTAACTTGCATGAAAATATTCTAATAACACTAGAAATCATATAGATATATAAATCTATTTTTTAAAAAAAGACAAATTGTGAATAAAAAGATGTATTTATGGAGGTTATAGATATGAACTATGAAAAGATTAAAGAAGAATTAATGAAAAGATATCTATATTTATATGAAAATAAAGAATTAATTTTAGCATTATGTATTGATAGAGGTATTGAAAAGGAAAAAATATTTTTAAAGATATAAAAATGATATCTAAAGATACATGTAAAATTCATTATGAAATAACTTATACTAGTAGTTTTCCTAGTACTCATGAAGAGAGTCAAGAATTTGTTGTAAAGACTAATTCATGTAGTCAAGATGATATTGATAAAACTTTTTCTAATGGTTATAAAGTTGATAAGTTTACTTTAGTATATGGACTAAAATTTGAGTAGATTTTAGTCTTTTTCTTAAATAATTGATAAATTAATAAGAATATATTATAATATAGTTAGGTGATAAGATGAATAATATTATGAAAGTTATTGAATTTAAAAATGAATACAAATCTTTAGATAATTTATTAAGAGAGATTACTTTTGTTAAGAGAGATAAGGATGATATATTAGATATTCCTTCAATGAATGAATGGTTAAGACAAGTAATAGAGTTTTATAAGAAGTGTAATGTCAATATAGATATTAATACTTTTAGTAATTTTCATGGAAGTAATATAGCAGAAGCTGATAAAAGAAATAAGATACTTAATAAATATATGGAAGTATTCTTTAGAAATCAGGATAAGTTAGATAGTGATGAATTTACAAGAGTATTATTTGAATTTGGAGATATTGAAGTAGATAGTATTAATCCAATATATGAAGAGATAGCAGTAATGATAAATAATTTTAATAATAGGAATCAAGATATATTTAATAAACTTTTAGGAGAAGTATGGTATAAATATGAAGGGTTAGGTATTGATAGAGGATTATTTAGATATGAAAAGATGAGTGAACTTATGGAATTAGTTGATGAACGAACTAGAATTTTAACTGAGAAGATTGATGAAGAATACGCAAAGAGAGCTACTCATGGTAGTGTGAGGTAGATGGTGTATTAAAAAGAAGATTCATTGTAATAAGAAGTGATACTACTAATATAATTTTGAATAAAGATAGAGTATAATAGAACATTTTATATTATATTTTAGTGAAAAGGAGATTTGAATGAATAAAAAAAATTATTTAGGGATATTTTTATTAGTGCTAGTAGTAGGTGTTGTAGTTGCTTTAAATACTGATATTAAGGATAAGATATTTAAAGATAGTAGTGATGGAGAAGAAAATATAGTTGTATCAAATGATGATGAGAATGTAATTTTTGAAGTTACTATGAATAATTCTTATAAAACAGGTGATATTGAGGAATTATATAAAGATTCATCAGTAGTTTTAGTAGCTGAATTTTTATCAAATGGTAAAACTGAAATAAAAAATAATGGTATTCCAAATACTTATATTTCATTTAAGATTAAAAAAATACTTAAGAATGATAGTGGAATAGAATTGGGTGATAAAATTGATGCTAAGAGAACTGGTGGAACGGTTACTGTTCAAGAACTAATAGCAGCTAGAGGCCCAGAATATGCTAAAAAAATGGGTATAGACAATATGTCAAAAGTGGCAGTTCAAAATAAATTAGTTAAGTTTGTTAATAGTGATAATTTAGGCGATAAGAGTTTAACTGAATGGAAAACAAGATTATTAATGTTGACTTATGATAAAGAAGACAATTCTTTTGTTATTATGCAAGATGAGTATGGAATGCTATCTTATGATGAAACTACTAATAAAGCCTTTGGAATAAAAGAAGGAAAGAATGTTGAATATTCTTTTCTTGAAAAATAGTTGTTTTTGCAAAAGTGTGATGAAATGACTAAAAAAGTCTGCAAAAACGTGATCAAAAGTGTCAAAAAACTTGTAAAAATGTGATCATAGATAAAATGGGAGGAAAAATGTATGATTATTGAAAAGGCTGGTTGTTTTTTAATAAGAAAAGAAACTAAGGAAATAGCATTAGTTTATAGAGATAAGTATAATGATTATTCATTTCCAAAGGGACATGTTGAAGAGGGAGAGTCATTCAAGGAGGCTGCTATAAGAGAAACAGCAGAAGAGACAAAGAGAATAGCTCAAATAATAGATGAATATAAGCCTTTTGTAGAAAATTATACTACACCTAGAGGAGAGAATTGTTTTTGTTATATGTTTTTTGCAATTGATAAGGGGAAAAGTGATAATCAGTGTGAAGATACACATGATATTATTTGGACTCCATTTGATAAAGTATATGATATTTTAAGTTATGATAGTTTAAAGAGTACTTGGAACTATGTGAAAGATATAATAACTGAAATATTAAATAAATAAAGTAATTTAGTAAAAGATAAGAATTATGTCTATTAGATATAGTTCTTTTTATTTTGATTGATAATACTTTTTATTAGGAGGTATTATGATAAATAATAATGGTCTTAGTGAGAAGGAAGTAATTATTAATAGAAATAAATATGGAATGAATATATTTACTAAGAAGAAACAAGATACTTTTTTTAAGTTATTACTGGAAACTTTTTCTGATCCGATTATTAAGATATTGCTTATTGCTTTAGGTATTAAGACAGTATTTTTGATAAGAAATTTTGATTGGTATGAGACAGTGGGAATAGTATTAGCGATACTAGTGGCATCATTAATATCTTCAATTAGTGAATATGGGTCAATGAGAGCTTTTAATAAACTTACTGAAGAGACTTCAAAGATAAATGTGAGAGTTAAAAGAGAGGGGAAGATTAAGAGTATTCCTCTTAGTGAAGTAGTAGTTAATGATATAGTAGTATTGTCTACTGGTGATAGAATACCTGCTGATGGATTAATTATTACAGGAAAGATATCAGTGGATGAAGCAATGATTAATGGAGAGGCTAAGGAGGTATATAAAGAGGCTGGTAGTGATAAGGCTAATCTTTATATGGGGACAGTGGTTTACTCGGGAAATGCTTTGATGCTTGTTAGAAGTGTTGGTGATAATACTTTTTATGGGAAGATGGCTATGGAGTTACAGGATAATGATACGGAGTCTCCTCTTAGACTTAGACTTACTAAATTAGCACAAGGTATTAGTAGGATAGGATATATATGTTCATTATTAGTAGCAGGATCTTATCTTATATATATGATAGTGATAAGTAATAATTTTGATAAGGATTTAATGATTAAGACAATTACTAATGGAAGAGTAATGTTTGGATATATATTAGATGCATTAACTTTATGTGTAACGATAATAGTAGTATCAGTACCAGAGGGACTTCCTATGATGATTACTTTAGTACTTAGTTCTAATATGAAGAGAATGCTTAAAGATAATGTTTTAGTGAGAAAGTTAATTGGGATAGAGACTGCTGGGAATATAAATGTACTACTTACTGATAAGACAGGTACTCTTACTAAGGGAAGGTTATCAGTAGTAGGATTTATGGATGGTATGGGGAATGATTTTGAATATAGAGCTATTCATGGGAAGTATCATGATGAGATGGAAATGGTTATGGTTATTAATAATGAGAGTAGTTATGATAGTAGTAGTGGGAAGATTATTGGGGGTAATATTACTGATAGGGCAATAATGGAATATGTAGGAGTAGTTAATTATAGATATGAGATGATTAAGCAAGAGGTATTTGATTCGAAGAAGAAATATATGTATACGAAGATTAGGAAGGGGGGACACACTTATAATTTAGTTAAGGGAGCTTATGAAGTAGTAGGAAAAATGTGTAATAGTTATTATGACTATAAGGGTGTTAAACATATGATAACTAATCAGGGGTTTGTATCTGAGAAGATTAAGAGTATGTCTATGAATATGATGAGGATACTGGCAGTTGCTATTAATGAAGATAGGGAAACTACGGGGAATATGACACTACTGGGATTTATTATTCTTAGAGATGAAGTTAGAGAGAATGTTAAAGAGGGAATAAGATTAGTAGATGAAGCGGGAATACATACGATAATGATAACGGGAGATAATAGAGAGACAGCACTGGCAGTTGCTAAAGATATAGGACTTATTAAGAGTAATAATGATTTAGTAATTACAAGTGATATGTTAAAGAGAATGAGTGATGAGATGGTTATGAAGAAGTTTCATGACATAAAAGTAATTGCTAGGGCGATGCCACAGGATAAGAGTAGGTTAGTTAATATAGCAAAGAATTTAGACTTGGTAGTGGGAATGACAGGAGATGGAGTAAATGATGCTTTAGCTTTGAAGAAAGCGGATGTGGGATTTGCTATGGGTAGTGGGACGGAAGTAGCTAAGGAAGCTTCTGATATAGTAATACTTGATGATAATTTTTATTCAATTACTAATGCTATACTATATGGAAGAACTATATTTAAGAGTATTAGAAAGTTTATTATATGTCAGTTAACAATTAATTTATGTAGTTTATTTGTATCTATTATAGGGCCTTTTATTGGAATACCAGTACCTATTACAGTTATACAAATGTTATGGATCAATATGATTATGGATACTTTATCAGGATTTGCTTTTTCTTATGAACCAGCTTTACCAGAATATATGAAGGAGATGCCTAAGAAGAAGAATGAGAGTATTATTAATGGATATATGGCTAATCAAATAATGACTACAGGGCTTATTTCTTCGGTGATGTGTATTATATTTTTAAAGAGTAGGATAATTAATATGATATTTGGAGATGATTTATTAACGGCTTTCTTTGGACTTATAATATTTATTAGTATATTTAATAGTTTTGCTGCTAGGACACATCGTCTTAATATTTTAGCTAATATATTTAAGAATAAGGTTTTTGTAGGAGTAATATCATTTGTGATATGTATGCAGGTATATTTGATATATTATGGGGGAGAGTTATTTAGAACGAATGGGTTAACGGGAAGAGAATTTATGATTATGTTTATGATTAGTTTGTTAGTGATACCGATAGATTTTATGAGAAAGTTAATTTTAAAGAAATTGAATAGACCTTTAGGGGTATAAAAAAACAAAAGACTGGAATCTTTTGTTTTTGGTTGGATAATTATTTTAATTTAGCTATACGGGTAAGAATACGTCTACTGGACTTTACTTGTTGATTAATTGTATCTAGATTAAGAATGCGTAATTTAGCCATTTCTTCTAGATCGGGAATAGAATATGTTTTCTTTCTAGATACTTCAAAGAGGGCTAATTGTTCTTCGATAAAGGCACCAGTTAGTTCTTTAAAATGATTGTTTTCTAGAAGAAAGAGATCTCCAAGGATACGGCCTATATTTAAGACATTAGATAGTTTTTGATAAGTAATATCACAAGAAGTATCAGTTATGGGGTCTCCTGGCATAGAGAAGGCATATTCAATATACTGAGAGGCATTGGTAGTTAAATATACTTCAGGATTTTGATCTTTAAGATACTCATTTATTTTTATTTCTCTAGTTGACAAATCTTCTTCAGTTATGAAAGTATCATTTTTTATGACAGGACGACTTTGACGAGAGAAATTTCTATAGATAGGGTATTCATTATCTGGGAATATTGGATTATTTGAATAGCTATAAATATCATAGAAAAGAGGGGTATTGGCTTTTTTTAAGCGATCTAACTCTTTTTCTTTATAAGATAAGAGGGCATCTTTTTTTGCAGTTAATTCATAGATGATATATTTTCTAATATTTTTATCATATAGGTACATAAACAATTCTCCTTTTTTCTTTTATAATAGCATATTAAATAGAAAATGACAACTAGTTATCTATGAGAATGGTGATAAGATCTTTTAGGGGTATTCCTAGATGATTAAATAAAAGGGGGTACATGGATGAAGAGGTGAATCCGGGGATAGTGTTTACTTCATTAAAATATAATTTTTCTTCATGATAGTCATAGAGGAAATCAAAGCGAGCAAGATTTGATATAGCTAAGATATTAGAGATAGTGATGGTTAAGTTAATAATTTCTTTAGCTAATTCAGGAGGTATTTTGGCAGGTATTATGAGGGTGCTATCTTTACTATATTTAGCTTCATAATCATAGAAGGTATTGGATGCACGAATTTCTCCGACTGGAGATATGATAGTTTTTTTATTTTTGAGGATAGCACACTCTAATTCACGAGATTTGATATATTTTTCAATGATTACTTTGTCATCATAGTTAAAGGCTATTTTTAGATATTTATTTAATTCTTTTATATTAGTAGCAATATTTATTCCTAGGGATGAGCCACATTTCGCTGGTTTTATTATTACGGGGAATGACAAGGGAATAGATTTAATTTTTTTATTTTCTTTGATAGTGATATAGGGAATTATTGGGATATTGTGTTTACTTAGAACTATTTTAGTTAATTCTTTGTCATAACTGATAAGGGAAGATTGGTAGTTAGATCCGACATAGTTTATGTTGAATAGTTGGAAGAATGCTAATAATTCACCACTTTCACAGGGTGAGCCATGGATTATGGGGAATACTTTATCAAATGTTTTTAGGAAGGGAATGATATCTAATATTACAGTAGTTTTGTGAGTGGGCCAGGAGTCTTCTAAGGGGATATTGTTAGGGATAAGTAACCAAATATTTTCTTTAGTGATACCTACGGTTGTTACATCGTAGCGGGAGTAATCGATATTTTTTAGGATGGTTTCAGCTGATTTACATGAGATGGTATGTTCATGAGAAGGACCACCAAATAAAATTAATATTTTTTTCATAATTATTTCCTTTCTTATGTTTACACATATGTCAATTATGGTTAAGTATATTGTAAAAGTTTGTAAAATATGATATATTAAAGTAAATAAAGGAGGATATATGACATTAGTTATAATGGCTGCCGGAATGGGGAGCAGATTTGGTGGTTTAAAACAAATTGAACCAATTGATGAATATGGTAATTTTATTATAGATTACTCTATTTATGATGCGATTAAGGAAGGATTTACCAAGGTTGTATTTATTATTAAGAAGGAGAACTATGAAATATTTAGAGATACTGTTGGTAAGAGAGTAGAGAAATATATTGAAGTAGAATATGTATTTCAAGAGTTGGATAATTTACCAGAAGGATATACGGTGCCTGAAGGAAGAGTTAAACCTTGGGGAACAGGACATGCAATACTATGCTGTAAAGACGTAGTAAAGGAAAATTTTGCAATAATTAACTCTGATGACTTTTATGGAAGAGATGCTTTTAGAGTTATTGGAGAATTTTTGAGAAGAAGTAATGGTAATAAATCATTGATTAATGATTATGCTATGGCTGGATATAAGGTTAAGAATACTTTGACTGATAATGGTGCAGTTAAGAGAGGTATTTGTAAAGAAGAGAATGGATATTTGACTGAATTAGTTGAAAGTAATATAGAGAGTGTAAATGGTGAATTAATAGCTACACCATTAGAGGGCGGAGACGAGTTCAAGGTATCAGGAGATGATACTGTATCTATGAATATGTTTGGATTTACTCCAAAGTTATTTGAATACTTAGAAAAAAGATTTCCAGAATTCTTAGATGAACACAAAGATAATCCACTTAAGTGTGAATATTTAATACCTACTATTGTATTTGAAGAAATTAATCAAGGATTAGCTAGAGTAGAAGTCCTTAAGACTGATGCTGTATGGCAAGGAATTACTTATAGAGAAGATAAAGATAAAGTAGTTAGTGAAATTAAGAAACTTGTGGATAATGGAGAATATCCAGAGGGAGTATGGAAATAATAGAAAGATCAGCTTTGCTGATTTTTTTCTTTTTACTCATTGAATATATATTTATTGTGTGATAGAATTATTATAAGAAGATAGAGAGGTAAGTGATAAGATGAAAAAGAAGACAGTTATGTATATAATATTAGCAGCAATACTTTTTGCTTTTACTTATCTTTTTATTGATCGAGGATTAAATACAATGATTAGGATTAATATTCCTTATCAAGAGAAGAGTAATATTAATTATAAGGTTATTTTGAAAGATAATCAGGTATATGATGAGAAAGTACTTGATATGGGAAAGAATTATATAAGTAAACTTGTTGATGATATAGAAATTAATTTTGATTATAATGTTATATTTAGTAAATATATTAGTGGATACTATTCATATGGAGTTAGTAGTAGTCTTGTAGCTTATGAAGATGATATTAATGATCCGTTATGGGAAAGAGAATATAAGGAATTAGAGGATCAGGTAAAGGTAGTTAATCAGAATAAAGTATCAGAGATAGATATAAGTGATAAGGTAGTAATTGATTATGATAAGTATAAGAAGATGATTGAAGACTTTAAGGATGATTATGGAATAGATGTATCAGGATATTTACTTGTGAAAGTAAGAGTACATATGATGAATAGTTTTCAAGGAATAGATAATGATATAGAAGATGAGAAGATTATAAAGATAATTATTCCTCTTACTTATGATACTTTTAAGATTAGAGTTATTAATGATTATAATAAAATAGATAGTTATTATGAATTTACAAAGAAGAGTAATGTTAATTATTTATTCTTAGTGATAGGAGCTTTGAATTTCTCTTTGGGAGTAGCATCTTTATCAGTAATTATTAAAGAGATGATTGAAGTATCAAAGAAAGAAGGAAAATATAAAAGAGAGCTTAAGAGAATTCTTAAAAATTATGAAGAAGAGATTGTTAATGTTACAAAAATGTATAACACTAAAGATTATAATTTGATATATGTAGATAGTTTTGAAGAACTTTTGGATGTATATAAGAGGGTAGAGAGTCCAATATCATTTAAAGAGATGGATAAACATAAGAAAGCAATATTTTTAATAATAGAAGAAGATAATGCTTGGATATATCAATTAATTAATGAAAAAAATAAATAAATTTCAATAAAAATGTTGAAATTTATTTTTTTATATGATATTTTATATGTTGATACGGAGGAAAAAGTTAATTTTTGCAAGTCATTTTATACTTTATAAAGAAAAAAGATGGCTTTTTTTGCGTGTTAGGAAGGAGTTTTTGTGGATATTATTCAAGTTAATGCTCTTAGTAAAGAGTACAAAGTCACAAGAAGAGATAGTGGTATTAAGAATGCACTTAAATCTTTTGTGAAAAGAGATTACCGGATAGTTAAGGCAGTAGATAACGTAAGTTTTTCTATTAAAGAGGGGGAAATAGTAGGTTATATAGGACCTAATGGAGCCGGAAAGAGTACAACGATTAAGATGCTTAGTGGAATACTGAAACCAGATAAGGGGACAATTAACATTATGGGAATGGATCCTACGGTTGATAGGATCAAATATGTTAAAGAAATTGGTGTGGTATTTGGGCAAAAGAGTCAATTATGGTGGGATATACCTGCTGAAGACTCATTTGATTTACTTAAAGATATTTACAAAATACCAGATGATGAATACGAAAAAAATAAAAAAGAATTAATTGAAATATTACATTTAGAGGAGATAGTTAAGTCTCCGGTAAGACAGCTTAGTTTAGGAGAGAGGATGAAGTGTGAACTAGTGGCAAGCTTGTTACATAATCCTAAAATATTGTTTTTAGATGAACCAACGATAGGGCTAGATGCAGTTAGTAAGGTAATAGTAAGAGATTTTATTAAGAAAATTAATAAAAAGAAGAAAGTAACAATTATACTTACTACGCATGATATGGCTGATATTGAATCACTTACTGATAGGTTAATTATGATAGGCCATGGAAAGAAACTATATGATGGAAGTGTTAGAGATATAAAGAAGAAATACTCTAATGAAAAGATAGTGGAAATAATATATGAAGGGAAGATTAAGAATAAGCCGATAAGTACTGATGTGGATATTGTGGAGGATACCGATGGTCTTATGAGAATTAAGATAGATACTAGGAAGACAAGGGTATCAGATATTGTATATGAATATTCAAAGGTATGTGAGATAAAAGATATTAATGTAATAGAAACAGGTATTGATGAGATTATCTATAAGTTATATACGGAGTTTCAGGTATGAGGTTATATTTAAATTATTTTAAGTTAAGGATTATTACTTTTTTACAGTATAGGACTTCAGCAATAGCAGGAATGATGACTCAGTTTTTTTGGGGAGCTATGATGATATTTATTTATATGGCATTTTATTCTTCTGATACTTCAGTAGGTATTAATTTAACAGAAATAATTGCTTATACTTGGCTTCATCAGGCTTGTTATGCACTCTTATCAGTGAGGCAGAATGATCGTGAGATATCGGGAGCTATTCGTGATGGTAGTGTTGCTTATGAAATAGTTAGGCCATATAATTTATATTTTTGGTGGTATATTAAGACTGTTTCAAAGAGGATGGCTAATGGAATTTTGAGAATATGGCCAGTACTTTTATTGGCATTCCTTTTACCTGAACCATATAGATTGGTACTTCCTAGTAGTTTTGGTAATTTTGTTTTGTTTTTGGTGTCTTTGATACTGGGAATATTTGTGGTTGCGGGACTCAATCTACTGGTATATACGATAGGGTTTTATACTTATAATGATGCTGGTATTGGAAGTATTCTTAATTGTATTATGGAAGTGTTGTCAGGTGGACTTGTACCGGTGGTATTGTTACCAGGAGTTATTCAAAAGATAACTTATTACTTACCATTTAGGTTAATTAGTGATTTGCCATTTAGAGTGTATACAAATAATATTGGTATATATGAGGGTCTTACTTCAATAGGACTACAGGTGATATGGATAGCAGTTTTGATATTTTTAGGAAATATGATAGTTAAGAGATCTCTTAGAAAGGTATTTGTTCAAGGAGGTTAAGATGAAGTTAATTATTAAATATATAGGAATGTATTTGAAGAGCCAACTAGAATATAAGTCATCATTTATTTTGACATGTATAGCACAACTATTAACATTATCACTTAGTTCATTTATGGTATTTATATTGATGGATAAATTTGATTTTTTGGATAGTTATAATATTTATGAACTGATGTTAGGGGTATCGATAGTACAGTTTGGTTTTAGTTTTTCGGAATGTTTTTTTAGAGGATTTGATAAATTTGAAGAGGTTATTAAGAAAGGTAATCTTGATTTGATGTTGATAAGGCCTAGAAATATTTATGTTCAGGTATTTGGTAGTAATATAGAGTTTACAAAGATAAGTAGAGTTCTTGGATCACTAGTTTTGTTTATAATTGCTATTTCGCATATTGAAAATATTTCATGGATAGGTATTATTTATTTGTGTATGCTCTTGTTATTTTCTTCGATGATATATATAGCATTATTTATATTTAGTGCATGTTTTTGTTTTAAGACGGTTGAAGGGCTAGAATTTATGAATATATTTACGGATGGTAGTAGAGAGTTTGGTCAGTATCCGATGGGTTTATTTAGGAGAGAAGTAGTTTTAGTATTTACTTTCTTGATACCAATAGCATGTGTTAATTATTATCCGATTAGTTATATTCTTGGTAGAAGTAATAATATATGGTATTTGGTTAGTCCTTTGTTATGTATAATTCCACTTCTTATAGCTATTCTTACTTTTAATAAATGTATTAAGCATTATGAGGGTGCTGGTAGTTAAGATATGATTCTTGATGGGAAGTGTATATTTTTAATTTGATAAATATAATATTTCTTTATAGAGTATGAAGTTAGTATGCTATATCTTTATTTTGAAGTGTTTTTGTGATAGAATAAGGATATAGGAGGAATTGTTATGGAAAGGAAGAAGATTAATTTAGATAAAGAAAAGAAGGTAGTTGGAGAATTCAAGGAATTTATTTCTAAGGGGAATATTGTTGATATGGCAGTAGGTGTTATTATTGGTTCTGCTTTTGGAAAGATAGTATCATCACTTGTTAATGATATATTTATGCCTCTTATTGGAATAATTATTGGAGGATTAGATTTCTCTAAGTTAACTTTAACTGTAGGGGAAGCGGTTATTGCTTATGGAACTTTTATTCAAAATATAGTAGATTTCTTAATTATCGCTTTATGTATATTTATGATGATTAAGGTATTAGCTAAGTTTAAGAAGAAAGAAGAAGTAAAACCAGAACCAGTTAAGGAAAGCGAAGAGGTAGTTTTACTTAGAGAAATTAGAGATTTGCTTAAAGAAAATAAGTAATTTTAAAAATTAAATAAAATAAAAAAAGTAGATATATTTTGATATGCCATTTAGTACTGAAGTTAGTGTGGCATGTTTGGTGCTATCTGCTTTTTTAATGATTTATTTTTCTAAATCTTTTAAGTGAATGCCCCAATTTGAAAGGTGTTCATATATTTTTTCTACTGGGACTCCTAGAATGTTATAGTAACTGCCATTTATGTTCTTTATAAAATTTGAAACGAATGACTCTATGACAAAACCAGAAACATACATTATATTAGGCTCATTCTTGATATAGTAATCAATGTCTTCATCACTTATATTAGTGAGAGTAACTTTTGTTTCTTGATAGTCTTGAATTATTTCATTTGTGTATTTGTTTATTAGAGTAATTCCAGTAATTACAGAAGTTGTGTTGTTGGAGCAAAGTACTAGATTCTCTCTAGCTTCTTCGATAGATTTAGGTTTTTCTAAAATTTTTCCATTAGCATATACAATAGTATCAATACCTAAAATGATACATTTATCTACTTTATCTTCAATACTTTTAGCTTTTCCATATGATAGGTCTTTTACATATTGATAAACATTATCTTGGTGAGGAGAAAATTCTTCAAAAGTACTTTCAATTTGACTATGAGTTAGGCCTGCTGTATCTAATAATTCATTTTTAAATTTTGAAGTGCTTGCTAAGATTAGTTTCATTTTTCTATACTTCCTTTCTTTTTGTGATATATATTATGGTCTTTTCTATAAATATTTTATCATATTAATTATATTTTGTATTATAAATGTTTTAATGATTTTTTTGATAAGTATTTTTGGTATAGGCAATAGAACTTTCATTATAGATGTTTTAGAATATACTAAAATGAAAATGGAGGTTATAATGAAAAGAAAAATAGTTGGTTTGATATCGATACTGGTGGTGATTGTTTTAGCAACTTTGGCACTTATAAGAATTAAGGAGGAAGAGACTGGTCTTAAGAAAGTGACAGTAGCTGAGGTTACACATAGTGTATTTTATGCTCCACAATATGTAGCTCATGGTCTTGGATTCTTTGAAGAAGAGGGTTTAGATGTGGAATTAGTTTTGACTAGTGGTGCTGATAATGTAATGGCGGCAGTTTTATCAGGGGATGCACAAATAGGATTTTCAGGATCAGAAGCTACAATATATGTATATAATGGTGGAGAAAAAGATTATGTAATGACATTTGCAGGGCTTACACAAAAAGATGGATCATTCTTAGTTTCAAGAGAGAAGTATGATAACTTTAAACTAGAAGATTTAAAGGGTAAGAATGTTTTGGGAGGTCGTGTAGGTGGTATGCCTGAGATGACTTTTGAATGGGCTCTTCGTAAAAATGGTATTGATCCTAAGAAAGACTTATATATTGATACTTCAGTAGCATTTCCTGCAATGGAAGGAGCATTTATAGGTGGTAATGGAGACTTTGTTACTTTGTTTGAACCTAATGCTACTTCGGTAGAGAAAAATGGGTATGGATATGTAGTGGCTTATGTAGGTGACTTGGGAGGAATAGTACCATATACTGCTTATAATGCTAGAAAGAGTTATATTGAAAATAATCCTGATGTGATTGAAAAGTTTACTAGAGCAGTTAATAAAGGACTACAATATGTAGATAGTCATAGTGCTCGTGAAATAGCAGAAGTAGTAGTTAAATATTTTCCTGATACAAGTTTAAGTGATATGGAAACTATTATTAATAGATATAAAGAGGGAGAAGCTTGGAAGAAGAATATTACGATTAATGAGGAGGAATGGAATCATATTCAGGAAATAATTGAAGCATCAGGGGAACTTCAAGATAAAGTAGATTATAAAGTATTAATATATGATAAGTACTTTAAAGATTATGAATGAGATAATTGAACTTAAAGGAATAAATAAGAAGTATTATGATAAGAAAAGAGAATTAACTGCTATAGAAGATATATCTTTTAAAGTTTATGAGGGGGAATATTTAGCAATAGTGGGTCCTAGTGGTTGTGGAAAGAGTACTTTACTTAATATTATTGGAAATATAGATGATAAGAGTGGGGGAGAAATACTTGTTGATAAGAATGTTAAGATAGGTTATATGCTTCAAGAGGATTCATTATTTCCTTGGTTAACAATACTTGATAATTGTTTGATAGGATTAAAAATATGTGGAGAGATTGATGATGAGAGAGTTTTGTATGTAAAGAAACTTTTAGAAGATTACGGACTTAAGGAATTTATGAATCATTATCCGACTAGTTTATCAGGGGGTATGAGACAGAGAGTTGCTTTAATTAGGACACTAGCAATGAAGCCGGATATATTGCTTTTGGATGAGCCGTTTGCTTCATATTGTTAGTATTCATATAATTAAATTATTTTTTTAGATGAATGTTATATTTGTTTTCTGGTGTTATTTCTATATAATCAATAATTTTTTTCCAAAATAAATTTTTATTTTCATTGGTTAAATTTTCATATAATTTCATTGTATTTTTGTTAAATAACTTTTCAATGCTTTTAATGTTGTTATTGTTATTACTTTGTTCAATTAATTCTTCGTTTGCCAGTGTTAACTGTTTATGTATTTTATCAAATTCTAGATTGTATTTTTCTTTGTCAATTTTGCCATCCAAATATATGTCAGTTAGCCTTTCTAATCTTTGTTTTAATTTTTCTTTATTAATTTTTGGAGTTTTTTCTTGTCTGTTGCTTATTTTTTTAGTTTCAATTATATATTCGTTAATTGCGCTTTTGATGTTTTCGATTAAATATGTTTCAACTGTTTTCTCAACAGGTCGCTTGTTGTAAGTGCAATTTCCTTGATAATGATAATTGCAGCGATAACTAGGGTATTTAAAACAAACTTTGTTCCCGTGTGATTTTGTTGTTTTAGAAGTAAAGCCTGCTAATTTTCTATGACATGTTGGACATTTTAACAGTCCACTAAAAATATACTCATGTCGTTTATTCATTTTGTTATTTCTTTTTATCATTGATTGTACTTCATCAAATTGTTCTTTTGTTATGTATGCTGGGCAATAATTATCATTTTCTCTATAATGGCCATAATATTTTTCGTTCATTAAATAATGTCTCATACTATCATAACAAATATTTAAATTATATTTTTTATTTATATATATAAGAGTTTTTCTAATGCTTCCTGTGTTTAAAATACTTTTCCACATATCTTCAGTGATTTCTTCTGTTTCAGTATCTTTGATCATTCTTTTATTTTTTTCTGTACCACTGGAAGTATAGCCTAATGGCATTCCTTGTTTACCTACAATAATATTTCCATTTTTGATCATTCTATCAAAGTTAAATTTTATTCTGTCGGAAGTTTGATCAGATTCATTTTGCGCAATTGAAAGTTTGATATTTAAATGTAGTCTACCATTTGAAGTAGTGGTATTGTATTCTTCATCAGAACATTCCCAGTCGACTTTATTTGCTTCTAATGTTTCTTGTACTTTGTAGTAATCTGCAATATTTCTAAACCAACGATCAAGCCTCCATATTATTATTCTGTTAAATTTTTTTTGTTTGGCATCTTCAATTAGTCTTAATAGTTCAGTTCTATTTTTTAACTTTGTTCTTGCAGTTTTACCTTCATCAATATATATGTCAGTTATCATATAGTTTTGTTCTTTACAATATTCTATTAATCTTTGTTTTTGTGAAGATAATGAATATCCATGCTTTGCTTGTTCTTCTGTAGATACTCTTATATATAAGGCAGCTTTTATTATTTCATTAATTTCATTTTTTTTCATTATAGCACTTTCTTTCTAATTAAATTTATGCTATAATTGTATATGAAAAGACTTACAATTATAGCTATGTTTCGTTGTTAGATTGTTGTTTTTTCATCGGCTAGATACTGTTCCAGCAGTTCTAGTCTTTTTTTAACGTATTAATGATGTTAGGAATTTTTTCGATAATTTTGTTTACCTTTTTGCTAAATCTGTTTTCCATATAATTAATACCATCTTTTGTTAATTCAAAGTCATCGGTGATATATAATTTAATAAAATTGTTTTCTTTTAATTCTTCTAGTGCGAAGTAAATATCATCTTCATCTTCATTTGATATTTCAAGCAATCTTTTTACTGAAAACTCTAATGCATTTGATTTTGAAATTCCTTTTTTAATTTTGTTTGTATATTCTTTATATATTAATGTAAAAATAAAATAAGCATCATTTGTTAGTGTTCCATCATTCATAATTTTACCTTCTTTCTACATAATTAACATTCATTTTTGCAAATACATTCTATTTCATCAAATAATTCTTCACTATCTAGGTTATTATCATAGGTAAAGTTAGTTATATATATCTGCTTTCCGCATATCATATGTGGATCTGAATCAATTTTATACATATTTTCGTTATTGTCTTTTTCTACGTTATAAAAATAGACAATAAATAAGATTATAATAATTCCTATAATTATTTTATCAATTTTGTTATTCATATATTCTCCTAATGTTTTATATAAAAATATCTATATAATATATATTTTATTATTTTATTCTATAAGCATTTTTTAATATTGTATCAAATTCTCTATATATATCGAGCAGTAATAGAGTGTCGACTTCTTCTTCTCCAAAATTAATTGCCATAACTAAATAGTTGATAGAAATAAATTCTTCCCTTTGTTCTTTTGGAGGTGTAGATAATATGTTTTTAATTTCCATATATATATTAAAAGTTTGGTCGAAACTTACATTTTCTAGATGAGATGTTAATTCAGATATTAAACAAACAATTATTTTAAAGCATTCATCCTCTGAATAATTATAGTATTTTCTTAATACTAATTCAAAAAAGAAATAACAATATAGAGAAGTAATTGAGCAAAACAGAGGTTCGTGAGTGGAAATTTTTAATGAATAACCATAATTAGAAATTATTCTATTTAGTTTTTCTGTGATAATTAAAGAATTATCATATATATTATTACAAATGGCAACGAAATCATTCTTTTTTTTAAAAAGCATAATTCGACACTCCTTCTTTTTATTTATCTTTCTTTATTATAAAATCTTTATTTGCTATAGCAAAATCAATTAATTTTTTTGCATCTTCTTCTGTTATGTTTTCATCTGTTAAACCTTTATTCTTTAACATTTGTTTATAATTTTCGCTGATTTCTTCGTTAGGAGGATTGTTTGTGCTGTTAAATTTTAAGTCTTTACCAATTAAATCTGGAAGAGGTATATTTAATATTTTTGATACATCTATTGCATTATCTAAGTTTGGTGTTCTATTATCATCTTCCCATCTTGCAATAGTTGTTTGATTGACACCAATCATATCTGCAAGTTTATTTTGTGATAAGTTTCTTTTTTCTCTTAAGTATTTTAGGTTTTTTGAGAAATAATTACTCATATGATATTCCTCCTTTCATTAAAATTATAATATAAAAAACGAAAAAAATCAATAATTTTTATGACAAATTGCAGAAAAGCACTTGACTTCTGCTTTTTGTCATAGTATAATTTGTTTTGTAAGGAGGTAAATAATGCACACAGAGATAAATATAAAAACTGCTGCTAGTTTAAGAGGACTAAGAGCAGAAAAAAATATGACCATTGAAGATGTGGCAAGCAAGACTGGAATAAATAAGGATACTATAAGTAGGTATGAAAATAGCAATGTCTCAATGCAATTATATATACTTGATAAATTAGTAGACTGTTATGGAGTAAGTTTAGATATTTTTTTTAAAAGTATTTATGACAAAATGCAGAATAAAGAAAAAGAAGAATAATTGATAGCTACTGGAATAGTTATTAATTTAAGACAAACTATCAAATCATATATTTTATTAAGGAGATTGATATATGAGTAAAGAACAATCTAACAACGAATTAAATGATTATATTAAAAACAATATAAAAGAAATAATTGATTATTTAATTAAATTAAATTGTAATCAAGAAAATGTTCAAATTGATTATACATTAAAAAAGAGATGAAAATCTCTTTAAAAACAAGGACAAGCTTTAAGAAGGGGATGATAATATGAAATTTATTAAAAAAAATAAAGCGGTTTTATTACTTTATTTGGTAATTGTAGTAGGAACATTAATGATAAGCTACAATAACAAGCAATATGAAAAAAGTATATCTGCTGGTATTGAGATCACAGATATACAAAAATAAAAAGTACACCAATACTTTTTACATACTTAATTTTAGCAAAATAGTATGTTTTTGTCAAGGGTTTGGGTTGATAAGAAATGTAAGATAGGAGGACAAAGTGAATGGATATATAAAATCATTTAGAAAAACAGAAGATAATCCTATCGTATGTAAAGATAACGATTATTTTAGAGTATGGTATTACCTATTACATAATGCAACACATACAGAGTGTGAAATATTGTTCGACGGGAAGAAAATTGTTTTAAAAAAAGGTCAATTAATTACAGGACGAAAAATGATATCGAACAAATGTAACATTTCTGAAAGCAAAGTAGAAAGAATTTTAAAAGTATTCAAAAACGAACATCAAATTGAACAACAAACTTCAAGCAAAAAACGTTTGATTACAATACTTAACTGGTATCAATATCAACAAAATGAACAACAAAATGGACAACAAGTGAACAACAAGTGGACAACAAGTGAACAACAAGTGGACACAAACAAGAATGTAAAGAATGTAAGAAATAATAATAATAGTAGTAGTAGTAATATATACGACTTTGTCGAACAAAATTTAGGAAGAACATTATCTTCTATTGAGTATGAGGAACTTAGCACTTGGAATGATAATGAATTGACTAGGTATGCTATTAAAAAAGCATTTAGTAATGGGAAATATACATTAGGTTATGTCAAAGGAATTTTGAACAACTACAGAAAGAACAATATCACTACAATACAACAAGCCCAAGCAGAAGAAGAAAAATTTAAGTCAAAAAGAGATAATATTAAAATTACAAAAAAAGTAAGTAGTAAAGGAAGTTCTTGGGAACTTCTTGAAAAGTGGAAAAAGGAATGTGAAAACGAAGAAAATGAAAAGGATAGAAGTGATTAACTTTTTAGAAAGAATAAAGGTGTATTATCCACAATTCACTATAAACGGACTTGTTAAGGATGAGTGGACTAGAAAATTAGAACAGTACGATTTTGATGACTGTTGTATGAAACTAGATGAGCATTTAGCAGGGGAATATCAAGACAGACCACCAATGCCGAACTGGATAATTAAATATTTAAAAACTAGTGAAGAAAAGAAACATTCTTATGAATACTACACAGTATGTCCAACATGTAATGTCACTTTACCACTAGCACATTTTGAAAAACATATTCGAAAATGCAATTCGATTGAATATGTTATCAAAGAAATGAAAAAATACTTCGGACAAGTAATAAGCCGAGAAAAATTGGAAAAATTGCCAGAAGAACAATTTTGGGAAAAGTATAATTTAATGCTTCAAAGAATTAAAGCAAAACTACCTGATAAATCTGGTAAGAAAAAATTAATACAAGCATATTTTGGAGAAATAGATCTATCAAAAGATGACTTAGAAAAAGCAGTAGCAAACGGCTACGAAGAAGAAATGGAGAAATAATATGAAAAATGCAAATGAAGAAATTAAAAAATTTTATGATGAAATAATGAAGGGGAACAATAGAGCAGCAATAATGTTTACAGATAATCACGCATTAATTTGTGGAACTGGATTAGAACTAATAGCTATTTTAACGACAATATTGAAAATAATGAGAAAAAATGGCACTCCTGAAAGTTTACTAGAAAAAGCTTTTGAAATTTCAAAAAAGACAGATGAAGAAATAGAAAAAGGTGCATCAAAAAATATAGCAAAAAATAAGGCTAAAGCAATAAGAGAAATGTTAGATTTTTTGGAGGAAATAGACAATGAATGGTAAAAAGCAAATAGCAGTAATAGAACAATTACCAAAAATAACAGAAAAGATTGAAAAAGTTGGTGCAGATTTAGATAAAAGACTTGCTGATTTAAAACTAGATTCATTAGTTTGCAACGAAGAAACTAGAAAAGAAATTAAAAATTTAAAAACACAATTAGGAGCAGAATTTAAAGAATTTGAAAATCAAAGAAAAAATATAAAAAATCAAATAATGACACCGTATGAAGAATTCAACAAAATTTATGAAGAAGAAATAAAAGCAAGATATCAACAAGCAGATTTAACGTTAAAAACAAAAATTGATGAAGTTGAAAACAGTATGAAGAATAAAGCAAAAGAGTTAGCAGAAGAGTACTTTGATGAATATAAAACTTCAAAAGCAGTAATCAAAGATAATTACTTATCGTTTGAAGAACTTAATTTATCAATTGGTTTAGATGCTTTAACTGATAAAGGAGCATTAGTAAAAAAATATAAAGATGCAATTATTGAAAAAGTAGATAATGTTGAGAGAGACATTGAAACTATAGGTACTATGGAGCATAAAGAAGAAATTCTTACTGAGTATCTTAAACATAAAAACTTATCACTTGCAATCAAAGATGTTAACGATAGACATGTTGTATTAGCACAAGTTCAAAGAGATTATGAAGTAGTTGAAGAGAAAAAAACACAAGAAGAAAAAACTATCGAAAAAGTAGAAGAAGTATTATCTGCACCGATAGAAGTTCCAAATGGTCAAATGACTATCGATGATTTTGAAGAGAAAATAAATGAGGAATTATTAGAAGCAAAGTTTAAAGTAATCACTACAAGAGAAAATTTGAAATATTTAGTAAGTGTGATGAAAGAAAGAGGTATGAAATATGAATCAATTACAGAGTAAACCAAAATTTAGTTTAGCAATTCAAAGTGATAAATACAAGAGATTGATAAACAATACTTTGAGTGATCCAAAAAGAGCAGCAAAATTCATAGCTGCAATAAGTAGTGCGGTTGCCACAAATGCGAGCTTACAACAATGTGATGCTGGAAGTATCCTTAGCGGAGCATTGTTAGGAGAAGCACTTAATTTAAGCCCAAGCCCTCAGTTGGGCCAATATTATTTAGTACCATATGATAAAAAACAATATAATCAACAAACAAAAACATGGGAAGTTATAGAAAGCAATGCACAATTTCAACTTGGATACAAAGGCTATATTCAATTAGCAATAAGAAGTGGTCAATACAAAGATATTGATGTTATCGAAGTAAGAGAAGGAGAATACAAAGGTAGAGATAGAATAACTGGAAAACATCAATTTGAATTCATAGAAGATGAAGTTGAAAGAGAGAACAAAGAAATAATTGGATATATGGCATATTTTGAATATCTAAATGGTTTTTATAAAAACTTGTATTGGTCAAAAGAAAAAATGCAAAAACATGCTTTAGAATATTCACAAGCATATGCAAGTGATGTTAAGAAAAATACTAATTATTCGTTTTGGAGTAAAGATTTTAATGGAATGGCTTTTAAAACAATGTTAAGGCAACTAATTTCTAAATGGGGAGTTATGAGCATTGATATGCAAGAAGCTTTAACAAAGGATATGTCAGTTGTAAAAGACGATGGAACTTATGACTATATTGACAATCAAACAACTTCACCACAAATAATAACTGGAGAAACATTAAACATAGAAGTTCAAAAAGTCAATGAAGAAGTAAAACAGGTTAATATAAATGAACTTTAAAATTATCAACAGTGGTTCCGATGGAAATGGATTGATATTAGAAGATACTATTCTTGTTGACTGTGGAGTATCGTTTAAAAAATTAAATGATTGTTATAAGCAATTAAAAATAGTTCTTCTAACACATATCCACGGAGATCACTTTAATAAAAAAACAATTTCTAAATTAGCGATTGAAAGACCTACATTAAGATTTGGATGTTGTGAGTGGTTGGTAGAAGATTTATTAAAATGTGGAGTAAATAAAAAAAATATAGATGTATTTAAAATAGGCAAAATTTACGATTATAGAGACTTTAAGGTAATTCCTATAAACTTATGTCACGATGTGCCACAATGCGGTTACAAATTAAAAATAAATGAAAATAAATTGATATACGCAACAGACACTAACTCATTAGAACATATTACTGCTAAAAATTATGATTATTACTTCATTGAGGGTAATTATGAAAATGAAGAAGAATTACACAATAGAACAGTAAATGAATTCTATGAGAGTAGAGTAAAGAAAACACATTTAAGTAAAGTGAAAGCAACCGATTGGTTAATGAAAAATATGGGAAATAATTCTAAATATATATTTATGCACGAACATAAAGAAAGGAATGATGACTTATTAACAAAGTAATTTTAATTGGGAGATTAACTAAAGATCCAGAACTAAGATATACGCCAAGCAAAACAGCAGTATGTCAAGTATCAATAGCTATTTCAAGACCAATATCTCAAGGTCATGAACCTGAAACTGATTTTATAAATGTTGTTGTGTGGAATAAACAAGCAGAAAATTTAGCAAAGTATCAAAAAAAAGGTAATCAAATAGCAGTTGAAGGAAGAATTCAAACAAGAGACTATGATGATAACGAAGGTAAAAAAGTATATGTCACTGAAGTATTAGCAAATCATATTGAATTTATTGGTAATAACAATTTAAAGCAGAACGAAGAATCAAATCAAAACAATAAAACTTCATATACTGCAGAAGAAATAGACAATATTCCAGAAGAAGATCCATATGCAAATTTTGGTGAAAAAATAGAAGTTGATGAAAGTCAATTACCTTTTTAGAAAGGAATAAGATATGAATTTTTGTGATAAATGCGGTAATTGTAGTAGATGTGGTGAATGTTGTGCCGCAGCACTACCAATTACCAAAACAGAGGAAAAAAAGATAAAAGAATATATTTCTAAAAATAATATAGAGCCTGAATTTTTTCAAAATGATGACAGTATTAATCTACAATGTTGCTTTTATGATAGAACTAACAAGGTATGCAAGATATATGAAGTAAGGCCTAGTATATGTCGAACTTTTAAATGTAATAAATCAATTGAAAAAATTGAAAAAGAAAAAGAGGAAGCACATAAAAAAGCATATTGGAACAAATTAGTTGATGGTAAAACTAGCAATATAACAGATATGAGATTACTATTTTACGACGATCCTAGATGTTTAGTAGCAAGTATTATATATTCTATAACAAATGGTACGATGCAATGTAATAAAGAGCAATTTGGTTTTGTGAGGTTATATTTAGCATCTCATGGTCAAGAAGAGTTATCAAGATGTATAGTAGGAGAATTTGATGATAGATAATACTGGTAAAATAGAAGAACTATTACCATTAATATTTAGATTGGATAAAGATATTGTTTATGATGTAAAAATCGAAAAACATAAAAAGAATAAAACATTAGATCAAAATGCTTATGCTTGGAAATTGATGAATGAAATAGGGAATGTACTTAGGAAATCAAAAGATGAAGTGTATTTTGAAATGTTAAAAAGTTATGGTCAAATAAGTGAAATAAGTATGCTTTCTTCAATAGATCCGAGTGGATATTTTAAATACTATGATATGTCTTCAAAAAGAATCTTTAATAACAAAGAATTTACAATTTATAGAATTTATAAAGGTATTAGTGAGTACGATACCAGAGAAATGAGCATTTTTATCGATGGAGTAATTCAGGAAGCTAAACAGTTAGGAATACAAACATTGACACCAAATCAATTGTTAGAGTTAAAAAATATGGAGGCTAGTAATGATAAGAGTAGAAATAAATGAAAAACTACCAAGTTGCAATGATTATATAAAATTATGTAGAACTAATAAATATGCTGCAGCTAAAATGAAAGTTGAAATAGAACAATTAATAGGCTGTTATATATTAGATTTACCAAGATATGATAAACCAATTAAAATTCATTTTCATTGGATAGAGGGAACTAAAAAAAGAGACTGGGATAACGTATGTTTTGCTAAAAAATTTATTTTAGATTCGATGGTTAAATATAAAAAACTTAGTGATGATAATAGAAAAATTGTTACAGCATTTACGGATACATTTGAATATCAAAGAGGTATTACAAAAGTGATTTTAGAAATAGAAAAAATAGGAGAATAAAATGAAAAAATTAAAAAGAATATGGGTAAGGTTGAAAAGGTTGATTAAAGAAATTCAAACATATGACAGAATGAATGATGGAAAATTGAGTAGTGCTTTGTTAGCTGCAATATGTTTCTTGTTGTTAATTTTGATAGGTTTATGTGTTTGGATATTTAGATAGGTGAAAATATGGAAGATAGAGATTTATATTTGACAGATAGTGAAATACACGGATTGGAAGAAGATAGTGAAATAGTTCAGCTGAGAAAAGAAGTGGACAAACTAAAAGAGAAACTAGAAGATAGAGAAGACAAAATAAATACAGTAAAGAAATTAATTAACGATTTTATAAAGTTAAATTTACCAGTAATAGCAAATCCTAAAGATTATTCTCAAAAAATGGTTGAACTTTATAAAATAGAGTTAAATTCTTACAAAAAAATGTTAGCAGTTTTGAGTGATGACTAATGACTGCAAGAGAAAGAGAAGAAATGATTGATTTTGCGATAGGAAAGTTAACAGAATTAAAGATCAAGGCTGATTTTGAAGACAAGGCTAGGAAGAAAGTGAGATATGTGAAAAAATCACAGGCATATCAAGATTTAATTAATCTTCTAAAGGAAATGAAATATTATGAGTAGAATGAAAGAATATGCCTTATATAAAGGTGATAAATTCATTGATATAGGCACTAAAGAGTATTTGGCTAAGTTATTAAATGTAAGAAAAGAAACAATTGAATTTTATGCCTCTCCAACTCAACTTAAAAGAAATAGAGATAACTGTTATGTAGTAGTGAGGATTGATGATGATGAAAGAGAAGAATAAAAAAGATGAAATAGTAATAATGATGATAAGTTTCTTTATAAATGAAATGATTGAAAATGGCATAGCAACGATAAAGAAATATCGTACTATTTTAATGAACAAAATGATAAGCAATTTAAAAAAATGATTAAAGAATATAAAGAAATAACATCAATAACAAGAAGTAAATCAATTAAAAAAATTAATGAATTAAAAGAAGAAATTAAAACTTTAAAAAGTGATATCAAGATATCAAAAGTAAGTAAATAAATTTATTTACTAACTAGGTAGGTATGTAAACATACATACTTACAATTGTAATTACATTAGGAGAAGGAGAAATAAGAATAATGGATTTTAAAAATGAAAGATTAATGATGTCTGAAGAAGAAGCAAGAAATAGAGCAAAAGAATTACTTAATGAAAATCAAGTAGATTTAATAACAAAATATATGTTTTTAGAACAACAATGTAAAAAGCAAAAAGAAGTAATTGATAAAGTGTCAGAATATATAGAAAAGCACATTAAGTATGAATGTGATGATGCTTTTAATGGGATGCAATTTTATAGTTATCACTTATACGATTTTAATAAGCAAGAATTATTAGATATATTAAAAGAGGTGTCAGAATGAGTATATATGAAGCAAGTATAACTAATCCTAAAAAACAATTAGAATTTTACAAGCAATTATCGGAACAATTACAACAAGAAAATCAACAATTAAAAATGATAATTAAAGAATATGAAAGACTTAATAAAGTAAATAATAGAGGTTTTAAAATAACTAATGTTAAAAAATATGATATAGATGAGTTATTAAGTTATAAAAAATATAAAGATAATTGGAATAAGTTAAAAAAAGATTTAGAACTTGTTGTAGATTATGGTTTAGGTGATGAATCTTCAAAATGGGATAAGATATATGGTGAGTATGCAAAATCGACTTTGAAATTTATGCAAGAATTACAAGGAAGTGATAGTAATGAATAGGGAAATAAAATTTAGAGTATATGATAAAGATTTAAAAAAAATGAGATATTTGAATAGTTCACATGATTTTATATGTTTTGATGAAAAAGGAAATGGCTATTATCATAATATGCAAACTGGTCTAGGAGAATGGTTTAGTGATTTAATGCAATATACAAATTTAAAGGATAAAAATGGTGTAGAAGCTTACGAAGGCGATAAAGTTATGTTTGATTATGAATGGACTAAACCTGATGAAATTGGCATTATAACTTGGAATAAAGATACGGCTAGTTTTCAAATAAAAGGCCATATTCCTAGTTCTTCTATGAAACATTTAGATAGAATGAAAGTAATAGGAAATATTTATGAAGATAAAGAGGTGCCAGAATGATAGAAAAAATATGTAATGAAATAGGCATTACATCCGAACAACTTATAATTAAACACTTACAACAAGAAAATAAAAAATTAAATGGTGCTATACAAACTTACGATATACTTTTAAAAGCAAATGTTGAAGAAAATAAACAACTAAAAAATAATTGGAATAAATTAAAAAAATGGTTAGAAAAAGAATTAGGGGATAGAATAAATCCTAATAAAGATAAATGGTTAACAGGAGTATATGATGCCTATAGGGAAACAATAGATAAAATGCAAGAACTAGAACAAGGAAGTGATATTAATGATTAAATTTTATTTAAGTACAGTATTAATATATTTCATTATTTATATTGCAAGTGGAATACTAACAAGAAAACAATTTATAAAAGCTAGAGATAAACTAAGAAAGGCAACAAATGACAATTCTAAAATTTATGGATATGCAAGAACAACTATAGATTATCTATTATTATCCTTTGTACCTGTAATTAGATTATTTGGATTAATAGCGAAATACTATTTTATAGCCAATACAGATGAATTTATAAAAAGAATAAAAGAAAAAGAGAGGAATAGTAATGTTAAAGATTAAAGATTTTGTAGATTTGAAAGAATTAGAAAAGTTTGGTTTTAAAATTAAGGGTGGAATGATTTGGAAACCTAAAAAAGGTACTTGGGAAGTTATTGAATTAAGAGTAGATCCAAATTCTAGATTAATTGTGTCTACTGGAATTAGCGATTTGTTTTATACTAAAGAAGATACTTTATTTGATTTAATAAAAGCCGATTTAGTAGAGAAAGTAGAGAGTGATGATTAAATGAGTGAAGAAAGAGAAAAGGTATATCAAATATTGGAACTAGGAAAACACATAAAAAATTTACATCATAAAAAAGGATTTGGTGGATTATTATTTATAGATTTATCGATGATTAAATTCAGTAAATTATCTAGTTATATAAGACAATTAGATAAAGAAAATCAGGCATTAAAGAAAAAATATGAAAATGCGGTAGCAGATTATGAAACCACTATGTTTGAAAAAGAACAATTAAATAGTTTAGTAAATAGCTGTCAAGAAGAAATAAGACAATTAAAGAAACAACTTGAAAATTGCTATTGTAATAGAACAGATTGCTCTGGAAGAATAAAAGATAGTAAAGTATATGATAGTTTAGTTCAAAAAGTAAAAACTCAACAACAAGAGTTTATAAAATATTTAGAAGATGAAATAAAACTGATAAATCCAAATGACTTGGACATTGGTGAATTAAATCTAAGATTAGATGATATAAACTTTATTCAATATTTAATTTATAAGGAAATTTTACAAAAATACAAAGAAATAGGTCTCAAATAATGAGTAGAACGAGAAAAGACAGAAACAAACAATGGAGAATAGTAAAAAATTCATTTTTAAAAAAGATCCTTCATTGTTATAGTGAAGATATTGTAGGAAGAAGAAAAGATAGAAAATTAAGTAAATTAATGAGAAATAAATTAAAAAGATTAAGTGATAAAGAAATAACAGGAGTATCAGATGAAAATAATATCAAATAAAAGATATAAGGAATTACTTGATTGTGAAAATAAATATCGTTTACTTACTGGGCAAACCGTTACATTTTGTACAGGAGAAAGAAGTAAATATAAAGCACTATTAAGTATGGAAAAAGAAGAAATAGTATATAGGTATTTTGATTTATATAATGCTTATATACGATTATCAAAAAAAAATAATAGGAGGTGATAAATAATGGAAGAACGATTATATAAGATATGCGGAAGGACAGAAGATTTAGATAAGTTAGAAAAAGCTTTAAGACATATTGAATTTTTAGGAGACATCGGAGCTAGTAGGAATATTCTAATAAGAGTGGATGGTGATGGTTCTGGAAGAATCAAAGTATATAAAGTTCAACGTAGCCAATTTGGAGAGATTATTGGTGAACAAACAAAAATAGATAGAGAATTGTATAATACAAAACAAACTAATCAACAAACTTTCAAAGAAGATATAGTTGGAATATATGATATTGGTTAGGAGGTAAAGAATGACAGATATACATACTATTATTCATAGAAAAAAAGAGCGATTAAAAAAACTTAATGATTTTAATTATATAACTACTATGAGCGATGTTAAAAGAAACAATGAAATTTATCGTTTAAAAGGTTATATTGAAGCCTTAAATGATGTTAAAAATAAAAATATATATACACAAGAAAGGGATATACTTGAAAGAATTTATGAAAATGTTGATGAAAATATAAAGAGAATTATACAAGAATGTTGGAGATAAAAAATGAAAGTAAAAAAGAAAACATTTAGGTACAATGATGACTATTTTGAATTCTATGATAGAAATAAAGATAAGATAAACATAATATCATTAAAAATATTAGTAGATAAAATAGTATTAGAATATGAGGAGTTAATTGATGACAAAAAAAGACATAATAAAAAAAGCATTAAAGTATTTAGCAATGCTTAAAACAGGTAAATCAATCAGAACACAATCACAAAGTGATGATTTAAGAACAACAATGGAATTGCTAGAAAGTATGATGTATGAAAATTAGGAGGTAGCAAGTGGATGTACTAAAAACAATCACCGAAATAGTAAATAAATTAAATGAAATAGATAATTATGATAGCAGCTTATCACAATTACTTTCTGAATGTAATGAAAGAGAACAAGATTTACTTCATTATATAGAAAATAATAAAATCAATATATTGTGGTGCTATAAATATGTTAGAGAATTAAAAAATGTCAGAGAAAAAAGAAGAAATATCAAAAATGACATGGAAAGGATAATGAAATTTAAAGAGCAAAAGACAAAATTAGCATCGACAATAGATAATAGACAATTAATGATAGCTGAATTAAATAAAAGGGAAAAACAGTTAAACTGTCCCTATAAAAATAGGAGATACACAGAGGAAGAATTACAAAAAATATTAAAAGGGGTGTAATTAATGTATTTAGAATACCATGAACTATTAAAGAAATTCAAAAAATCAGAGAGAAACTATAACGAAGCATTAGAAAAGAAAAGCGAATTAATATTATCTGTAATGCCAGGAGCAATTAAACCAAAGGAAATTATAGCAACTAGTAATACTTCACCAGATGCTAATTTAATTGATTACACGAGCGAAATAGATGAAGTCGATAGATTAATCAATCAGAGTAGAAACACACGAGATATGCTAAATTATGAGTTAAAGAAGAAGTTAATTAAGATGAGAGAAGAAGGAGACGTATATGATAAGATATACATTTATCGATGGATAGAACATAGATCCGTTTATAAGTTTCATAAATTAGTTGGATATAGTAAAAGTCAAGTATATGACTATATTTCTGAAATGAAAGAAAAATTATATAAAAATGAAAGTTCGGACAAAATCGGACAAAATTAGGTATACACTAGTATCGTGAGAAAATAAATAATTCATACATGCTAATACCTAACACTATTTACTAAAACGAAACTTCCTTTGCAAAGAGACTATTAGTCTCTTTTATTATGCAAATATTCTCAATAGAGAATTAAATATAACAAAGGAGTGATCATATGAAAGAGGTCACTAAACTATTAATCAATAATTTTAAGATTAAACAGTTGAACCACGATTTTATGGGCTATTCTCTGCAAAGAGGAGATATATATACATTTCATCATTTCTTAGTAGCTAATAGAGACAATGGGCCATATGCTTACTGGAATGGTGTGATACTATGCGGTAAAACTTCACATCCTTATTTGCATTTAATAGAAAGCAAGGATGAAGAAAGATTCTATGATATAACAAGTGAGTTCTTAGATATGAAAAATAAAGGATATTTAGATATAGAAAACTTAAGATATATAGATGATATTTTAACTAGTTTCGAAAGAGAATATTGCGGTAAGAGAGGTAAAAAAGGAAAGATATTAATAAAAGAAGAATATACAAAAAGGGTAAAATTATGAATTGGAATAAATGTATGAAGAGTTTTAATTGTAAAGTATGTAGTGATTACAATTATTGCAAAGATGATATAAAAGAAGGTGATATTAATGGCAAGTATAAACAACTTAAAACCAGTGCGAACCAAGGAAGAAGCAAGAAAAAGAGGCAAAAACGGAGGAAAAGCAAGTGGTGAAGCAAGAAGAGAGAGAAAAGCATTGAAAGAAGAATTGCTATTACTATTGTCTAAGGGAAATACTCAAGAAAAATTATCATTGGCATTGATTAAGCAAGCAATGAATGGTAATACGAAGGCATTTGAAGTTATCAGAGATACGATAGGCGAAAAACCTGTTGATAAAATAGATGCTGATTTAGATTTCAGTATAAGAGTTGAATTAGATGACTAAAGAAATAAAAATATCAATATCGAAAAAGGTATTTAATGATGTATATATACCTTATTTAGATAATATAAGTAGATATTTGATATTTTATGGTGGTGCTGGTAGTGGAAAGTCTTTCTTTGTTGTTGAAAGATACATATATAAGATACTTAATTCAAAATTAATGAACTTATTAACAGTTCGTGCTACTGGTAAGAGTAATAGAGATAGTACATTTGCTTTGTTCAAGCAGGTTATTAATAAATGGCATTTAGGCATGCACTTCAAAATAAATGAAAGTGATCTAAGAATAAAGTGTTTACTTAATGGCAATGAAATAATATTTAGTGGACTAGATGATGTTGAAAAGTTAAAATCAGTTACTTTTAGCAAAGGCGAACTTACTGATATATGGATAGAAGAAGCTTCTGAAATACTAGAAAGTGATTTTAATCAATTAGATGTCAGATTAAGAGGTAAAGGAACTAAAAAGCAAATAGTTATATCTTTTAACCCGATTGATATTAATCATTGGCTAAAAAAGAAATTCTTTGATGTGCCAAGAGATAATTTAACTATAGTACATACAACATATAAGGATAATAAGTTCTTAGATGAAGATTATAAGAAGTTACTAGAAAGTTATAAGTATACTGATGAGTATTACTATAATGTATACTGTTTAGGCCAATGGGGTGTTTTAGGAAAGACTGTATTTGATGCGAGGGCAGTAAGCAGAAGATTACAAGAAATAACTAGGCCTATCAAGACTGGTTATTTTGAATATAAATATGATGATACAATGCCTATTGGAAAGAAGATTACTGATGTAAAATGGGTAAACGACGGAAATGGTTATATAGAACTATATGAATTGCCTAACCTATACAAATATTGTGTAGGTGGTGATACTGCTGGTGATGGCTCTGATTGGTTTACCGGACACGTTCTTAATGCTAAAACAGGTAAACAAGTTGCAAGGTTAAGACATCAGATGGATGAGGATCTATATGTAAGGCAAATGTATTGTTTAGGCTGGTATTATGCTAATAAGAACTTAAAAACTGGTGTAGTAACACCTGCTCTTATGTGTATTGAAAGTAATTTTAGTAGTTTTACTAATAAAGAATTAGTACGATTAGGTTATCCTAATATGTTCGTAAGGGAGAAAGAAGATAGATATACAGGTGTAATGGACAAGTCTTATGGATTCAAAACCACTTCATTAACAAGACCTGTTATAATAGCAGAACTAGTTAAAATAGTTCGTGAAAATGTTGAATTAATAAATGATAAATTAACACTTGAAGAAATGCTAACTTTTGTCAGAAATGAAAAGGGAAGACCTGAGGCACAGCAAGGAGCGCATGATGATTTGGTTATGGGGCTTGCTATAGCCTATTATTCAAGGACACAAGTAGTATTTGATGTTGAACCGATAGAAGTAAGTCAAGTATTTAACTTCAAGTCAGAAGAGCCACTAGAGGCTGATTATGGAGAGGAGATAGTGATCATATAATGAAAAAGAAAATGTTAAGAAAGTTAAGAGAAACTTGTAATGAATTAATTGGAGAGGAAGAAACCAATAAAATAATAACTGAAACAATAGAGGAAGTATTAGAAGAAACTAAACCTAAAAAGAAAAATAAAAAAGGTGATAAGTAATGGAAACAATAGCATTACTTTTTTTATTTGGTGTTTTTATAATTTTAGCTTATACTTTAGGGCTTAAAAATGGTCAAAAATTAAAGAATAATGAAGAGATAAAAATGCCTGAAATTAATCCTGTTAAGATAGTTAGAAATGAAATAGAAACTTTTGAACAAAAGAAGAAACAAGATGCCTATGATACTATGATGGCTAATATAGATGCCTATGATGGAACAGGATTAGGACAGAAAGATATTAACTAATTAGGAGGTGACATGATGGATTTAAACGAAGTAAAAGAAACTGATATATGGGAATTATATGAAAAAGGTAGAAATTATAATCGACTAAAAGGACTATATTCAGATACTGATAAGAATTATAGAATGTACAATGGCAACCAGTGGGCTGGATTAAAGATTAGTGGAATAGAGCCTATTCAGTTAAATATAATTAAACCTATAGTTAAATATAAAATATGTGTTATAAACGAGAATGAGTTTATGGCTGTATATAGTGCAGAAAACTTTGAGAATAAAGAGTTTAAAGAAGTGGCGAATAAAACTTGCGAACTTCTTAATAAATTAGCTGCTAAAACATGGGAAAAAAACAATATGGACTATAAGACTAGAGCCATAAGTAAACATTCTGCTATTAATGATGAATGTCCTATTTATGTAGATTATGATGAAGAAACAAATTTGCCAATAGTTGAAATATTGTCAAAAAACGATGTGTATTATGGTAATGAAAATGATTCAGATATACAAAACCAACCATATATTTTAATCAAACATAGAAAACCAGTTATTAATACTATTGAAATGGCTAGATTATCAGGAGTGTCAGAGGACAAATTAAAGTATATAGTTGGTGATAATGATACTTTTGAAGAGGCTGGAGAAGATTCAAGAGAAGAAAAAGATGATATGGTGACTATCATCACTAAGCTATATAAAGAAAATGGTACAGTCCATTTTAGTCAAGCAACAAGATATTGTGATATTAGAGAAGACAAGGACACTGGACTAACCCTTTATCCGTTAGAGCATATGCTTTGGGAAGAAAAAGAAGGATATGCTAGGGGAGAAGGTGAGGTTAGATATTTAATACCTAATCAGTTAGAGATTAACAAAACCATAATGAGAAGATTAATATCTGCCAAAACTACTGCTTATCCGCAAAAGATAGTTGATGTATCTAAAGTTCAAAACCCTAATGCAATAGACAAAGTCGGAGGTACTATTAAAGTTAATGGTCAAACTGTAGATGATGTTAAAAAAGCAATTGGAGTTCTTCAACCAGCACAGATGAGTGCAGATGTCGAAAAGGTAATGAATGAGTTAATATCTACTACTAGAGAATTAGCAGGTGCTGGAGATATAGCTACTGGTGATGTTAATCCAGAAAGTGCGAGTGGCAAAGCGATACTTGCAGTTCAAAGAGCCTCACAAATGCCTGTAACCGAACAAACAATATCACTAAAAGCAACTTTAGAAGGATTGGCAAGAATATGGTTAGATATGTGGAAAACATATGCTACAGATGGTTTAGTAATAGACTATGAAGAATCTAACCCGACTACTGGCGAAGTAAGTTCTAGACCGATTAAGGTACCTTATAGTGTATTACAAGAATTACAAGCAAATGTAAAGATAGATATTACACCTAAGAGTCCTTATGATAAATATGCGCAAGAGTTATCATTGGAAAATATGTTAAAGGCAGGATACTTTACTGCTGAAAAACTAGCAGAACTAGAAGTATATGTAAGTCTACTAGATGATGACAGTTCAATGCCTAAATCTAAGTTAGAAGAAGCAATAAAGAAAATGAAAGAATCTCAGCAAAGAATAGCAGATATTCAGACGCAGGCTCAGCAATTACAGATGCAAGCTAATAAATTTATCGCTAATCAACAAGATATAACTGGCATAGGGCAATATGGAAATCAATTAATTAATCAAGCAATGACTACACAATAGTTGTTGCTTTTTAATAGTCCAAGCATTGTAAGACTTTAAAAGAAGATGGAATAGTGAAGTCAAACACTTAAAAAAATAGGAGGAAAAAAATGAACGAAGAATATGATGTTCAAACACCTGTTACAGATGTAACTGAAAACACTGAAGCTCAATCAGTAGAAGAAAATGAGGAAGGTATAGAATTAACTGATACCACTTCTCAAGAGGAAGAAAAAAAAGAAGTTAAAAATTATACTGCAGAAGAAATAGAAAAGATGGTTAATGATAGAGTAAACGACATACTTCCGAAGAAAATCGAAAGAGAAAAAAGGAAGATGGAAAAGCAATATTCTGATAAATTAGCCAAATATGAAGAAACTGACAGTATATTAAAGGCAGGCCTTGGAACTAAAGATATCTCTGAATCTAATCAAAGAATGAGAGAATTTTATAAAGAACAAGGAATTGATATACCTGCTTATTCAAAACCTAAATATTCTGAAGAAGATGAAAAGATTTTAGGTAAAGCAGAGGCTACTAAAATCATTGATTTAGGATTTGAAGAAATGCAAGAAGAGGCAAATAGACTAGCTGCTATTGGTGTAGACAAAATGACACCTAGAGAGAAAGTTATGTTTAATACTCTTGCAGATGAACTAACTCATCAAAAACAAGTTAAAGAGTTAGCAGAATTGGGTGTAAAAGATGATGTGTTAAAAGATGATAATTTTAAATCTTTTGCTAGTCAATTTAATTCAAATACACCTATTAAAACAGTATATGAAATGTATACAAAATTAAATCAACCTGTTAAGCCAACGGTTGAAAAGATAGGAAGTATGAAGTCAATGGCTCAAGATAAAGTTAAGGATTATTATACAGAAGATGAAATAAGAAAATTAACTGATGAAGAACTTGATAACCCTAAAATATGGGAAGCAGTTCGTAGATCTATGACTATGGCTCAAAAATAATTTCTATCTATATAGAAAGGATGTGTTAAAATGGCTGTAACTAATTTCCAACAAACGATTTGGAGTAAATCGATTTTAAAAGCATTGGATACCATTACATCTCTAAGAAACCATTGTGATTTCAAATATGAAAAGGATAGCAAGAATGCTAAAGAAGTAAAGATTTTAAGTGTTTCTAGACCAACTATAAAGAATTATGTTAAAGGTACAGAAATAGAACTTGAAGGTTTAACTGATTCTAGTCAACTATTGCAACTTAATCAATACAGATACTTTAATTTTGAGGTTGAAGATATTGATAAAGCACAATCAGTTCCTGGTTTAATGGAAGAAGCTTCAAGACAATCTGCTATTGGATTAAAAGAAGAGGGAGATAAATATGTTGCTTCTATTGTAAAAACTGCAACAGAGGCTACATCAGATGCTTTAGCACAAAGTTCATCAGTTATTGCATTAACTGCAACTAATGCTATGGCTAGTGTTGAAGCAGGATTTACTAAATTATATGAGAATAATGTTCCAGTATCAGAATCATTATATCTTGAAGTATCTCCAAAAGTCTTTACTACTTATAGACAATCTTTAACCGAACTATCTACAAATAATCCTGAAATAATCAAGAAAGGTGCTGTTGGTAAGATTAACAATGCTTTTGTTTGCATTGAAAATCTATTACCTACTGGTAAAAAGGCTGCTGCTTCTACTTCTGATGATGTAACTTATAACATCTTAAGAACAGGAAAAGCTATTGCTTTCGCTGAACAAATTGAAAAGGTAGAAGCATATAGACCAGAAAAAGCCTTCCAAGATGCATTAAAAGGATTATATGTATTTGGTGCTAAGATTGTTAACCCTAAAGAAATCTATATAATGAAAACTGAGATGTAAAATAAGAGGAGCAATCCTCTTTTCATTGCCATATGGTGAAGTGGTAACACATTGCACTTTGACTGCAACATTCCCTAGTTCGAATCTAGGTATGGCAACCAATTAGGAGGAAAAATAATGAACAATGAATTATTTACAATAAAGCCAAGTTTAAGACAATATTACGGAAGAACTATAACTAAGAAAACTGAGTTCGATGAATATACAGATGATAAAACAGTGCATCAAACTTTAAAAGATTTAATATTAACCACTGAAATTAATAAAGAAAATGAATATGATGGAATAAAGAGTATAGAGTATAGTAAATTAACTCAAATAATACCAGAAGAAACGATTTTAATTTGGAGCGAGACAGATGGTTATATTATTCCTAATGTACCTGTTTATAAACTAAAGGACTTGGAAAAAGAAATTAAAGAAATTAAAGAAATATACAAAGATAATACAGATATTAATCCAAAAGGATAGGTGATAGTATGACATTACTAGAAATGAAGAAAAAAGTATTGAGATTAATTGAGGAAATCAATGATAAAAATCCATTGTTAACCGATGATCCAGATATAGCAAATAAGATAAACGATGTTATAAACCAGATTCAAAATGAAATTGCTAGAATAAAAAAAATACCTGCTAAAGAAGAGTTAGAGGTAACTAAAGGTGATGAGGTTGATTTTTCTGAGATAGCAAAGGATTTATTTCAAATTAACATCGTTAGGGGAGTAGAAAATGATATTATAGGTAATACTATTAATTTCTATGGCAATGGTACTGCTAAAGTGTATTATTATAAGTATCCTAAACAAATAACTGCTGATACAAAAGATAGTGAGTTTGCTTTTGATTTATCAACAGATGTGCTTGAAATAATGCCTTATGGTGTGGCTGGTGATTTACTTAAATCTGATATATCAGCTAGTTATGGACAAGTTTATTCAAATAGATATGAGCAAATGTTACAAAGATTAGATCCGAGATTTCATACCGGTAGCATTTATCTAGAAGGGGATGATACTAGTGAGTTCTTATAGTAGTTCTAGTGGTGTTCCTAGTGGAGCATTAGTAACAAGAAAAGTTGATAATTTTGCTGGCGTTGATTTTAGTAATAGTGATACTAATTTATCAAGAAGCCCTGATAGTTTAAATATGTGGAAAAATTATAAAAATAATAGTGCTGGTATAGAAACAAGGCCTGATATGGAATTAGTAGAAGAATACGATAATACCATATTTGGCCTCTTTTTTTATGATATAGGTAATACAACTCATAAAATAGTTCATTCTGGAACTAAACTTTATGATAATGATACCTTAATATTTACTGGGATGAATTTGATTAGAAGTCAGGCATTTATATTTAATAATATATTTTATATAAAAGATGGTTTAAATTATCTTGAATATAATGGAACTGAAATAAAAGAAGTTGAAGGTACAATTCCAACTACAACAATAGGAGATCCTACTGGGGAGGGGACAACATATCAAGATGTAAATTTGCTTACTGGACTTAGAAAGAATCTAAGAATAGGTGATGGTGTAACGACAAAGTTTAAACTAGATACTGAAAACATAGATAGTGATTATGTAGTAACTGCTAAAGTAACTATAGGACTAAACACACTTACTTATGTTCAAGGCAAAGACTTAACAGTAAATGTTACAGAAGGAAGTATTACTTTTAATACTGCTCCTGCAAAACCAACTACTGATGGTCAACATAATATAGAAATATTGTTTAGAAAAACCATTCCAGGATATAGAGATAGAATCAATAAATGCACTATGTTAGCTGTATTTGACAATAGGGTATTTTTTAGCGGAAACCAAGATTATCCTAATGCAATATTTCATAGTTCATTAGAAGATCCTAGATATGTTAGTGATTTGGATTATTATAATGAGGGAATGGATTTAGCAAAGGTTAAAGCATTAATACCTAGTAATAATGCTCTATGGGTACTAAAAGAACCATCACAAGCTAATACAACAGTATTTTATCATAATCCGGTGTTAGATAATAATTATGGTAAAGTTTATCCTAGCACACACTCTAGTATATCAACGGGGTGTGTTTCTACTGGAATAAATTTTAATGATGACATAGTTTTCTTTTCTGATAGAGGGATGGAGGCTATTAGTGGCGATATAACTAGTGAACAAGTATTAGCACATAGATCTAGTATGGTAGATGGTAAACTTTTAAAAGAAACTAATTATAAAAATATGATGCTACAAGAGTGGGAAGGTTATCTACTAGTAATTATTGATAATAAAATTTATTTAGCTGATAGTAGGCAAAGATATCAAAATATCAATATTGAATATGAATGGTATTATTGGGAATTATCTTGCAATATTAGTTGCACTGCAGTAAAAAATGGAGTGCTTTATTTATGTGGTAATAATAAGATTTATAAGTTGACCAAAACTACTGGCGAAATAAATTCTTATTGGGCTACTAAACATGATGATTTTAAATATCCAGAATATCAAAAAACCACTAATAAAAGAGGCGGTACTGCAGAAGTAAAAGGCGATAATATAAAAATAGCGGTCAAAACTGACAATAATGATTTTGAAGAAATTGGAGATTATTCCAATGTTAAAGGATATATAGTTTATAGAATTAAAAAGAAAAAATGGAAACGATTACAAATGAAATTTAGTTCTACTAAACCATTTGGTTTAAATAGTTATACTTTAGAGTCATTTGTAGGTGGATATGTGAAGAGGTGATAAGAAATGAATGTTAATTATGAAGATGATAGATTTAAGCAAGTAGAAAATGAAAAAAAAAGTGAATTAAATAAATATAATGAAACGTATAATGATTTAATTAATGAGAGAAATAATCTTACGAATCAACAACAAGAAATGGTTGATAGATGGGAAAATACTCAAAAAGATATTGCTAATAAGAACCTTCAATATCAGAAAGATTTGATAGAACAACAAAGGAAAAAGGCTGAACAAACATATCAAAACGAGGCGAAAGCATCTTATATTGATTACCAAAAAGAAGTAGATAAATATGGTGTCAGTAGAGAAAATGTAGTTAATAATGGATTGTCTAACAGTGGATATTCAGAAAGTTCTAAGGTTGATATGTACAATACTTATCAAAATAGACTTGGAACAGCAAGAAAAAGTATGCAAGATGCTGGATTAGAATTTGATAATGCAATAAGACAGGCACAATTATCAAATGATGAAACATTGGCACAGAATGCTTTAACAGCATTACAAAACAAATTAAACATTATATTAGAAGGATTTAATTATAGATCAGAACAAGAAAATAATAGACTGAATTGGAATAACACAATTAATAATAACTATTATAACAGGTACAAAAATGTTGAAAGTCAAATCAATTACGAAAATGAAACAGCTGAAAAAATTAGACAATACAATGAACAAATGGAATATCAAAAAGAAAGAGATAGAATTGCTGATGAACAATGGCAAAAAGAATATGCATTACAACAAGCACAAGCAGCAGCCCAAAATAACTATTATTCCAGTTTAACTAATGGTAAAGGAGATCAAGAAATTTCTGATGGTAATACATCACAAGGTAATGTGTCTAACTCTAATTATGAAGAAACTGGTGATGTTTTTCAAATTAATGGTAAAAATTATCCAGTGTATAAGGGAAAAGATGGATTTATGTATTATTTAAAAGGAAATAATTATATAAGATTTGCTAATACTCGCGTTGGAGGTGGAACTGGTTCCTTTGGAGGTAATGGAAAATCTGGCGGAAGATAAGGAGTGAAAAATATGGGTTATTTATATACAGCGAATTCAAATGGTAGAATATCTAGGCAAGAACTTGATAAAAAGACAAAAATTATTAATAATGAAGATGGTACAATAAATTTAAAGTATTCTGGAATGCAAAAGATTAAAAATAGCATAAAGTCTATGGGTAATTTAATTACTAAAGGTGCTGTTAAAGAAACTGAAAGTCAATTAGATTGGATGAATAAAGCAAACTCTAAGTTAATGAGTGGTGCATACAAATTACTTGGAAGAAAAGATCTTGCACAAAGAGAAGTAGAACGTAGTAATGATTTTATAAAAGAAGACTATACTCAAAAAATTTGGGATAAAACAGGAATGCAGAATGATTTAGAAAAGCAATCTATAAATGGTTCTATAATAAAGGAAAGCAATATAGGTGGTCAAATAGCTTATGGTTTGGGACAACAAGGTGTTAGAATTGCCGAAGGTGCTTTATTAAGTGGTGGAGCAAATGTCGGCAAGGTAGATGGACTTGATAATTTAAGTAAATTTGAAAAAATCGGAGTACAATTAGCAATAGATGCTCCTAGTAATGTTGCAATGTATGCTAGCTCGTATGGAAGCGGTTATGAACAAGCATTACAAGAAGGTGCTACTACTAAACAAGCAGAAAAATACGCTAGAGGCAGTGCAGCTATAGAATTTGCTACAGAAATGATGACTGGTGGAATTCCTGGAACTAATGGTAAAGGCTTTTTAGATTATGGGGTAGAAAAGGTAATAAATAAAATAACTCAAAAAGCAAGTTCAAAAGTAGCAAATATTGCACTTAAATATGGATATCATATAATAGGTGAAGGCTTCGAAGAAGCAATGTCTGAAATACTTAATCCATATTTAAAAAATGCTACTTATGGTTCTAATGAAAAAATTGATTGGGAACAAGTGTGGAATGCTGCTGTCGTAGGTGGTGTTATTGGTGGAATATTAGAGGCTCCAGGTACTGTTAGTGAATTGAAATATAACAAAATAAATAGAGATAAAGTATCGCAAAATCTAGAAAAAAATATAGATGGTATAAGAGAAAATATCAATAATAATCAAAATATCAATAATAATCAAAATATTAATAATAACAACAATAATAATATAGAACAAATACAAAATGAAATACAAAGACTAGAAATATTGGAAAAAAATGACAACATAACAAATCAACAGGAACAATATTTAGCAGAACTAAAAAAACAGTTAAATGCTATTCAAAACCAAACTGTTGATACAAATATTTCTTTATCAACAAGGGAAAATTTACCTACAGTTCAAGATATAGTTCAACAAGAAAAAACAAATCAAAGTAATATTAATTTGCCTGTATATAATCAGCAAAGTAATGTTAACAATTCTGATAAGGCTATTTTGCCTACTACAAGCGATTTTAATAATTCTAATCTAAATATGCCAACTAGTGATATAAAGATTGATGTGACTAAAATAAAACCAGAAATATTAAATGATATTAAAGGCTTTAAATTGGGAGATCCTAGTATCGAAAGTTATAAAGGTAGTTACATTAAAACAATGTTAAATGAAGTTGGTATAAAAGTGCCTACTGCTATGAATTATGTAAGTGAAGTAAGACCAGACATGAGTTTTACTACAACTAAAGATTTAACTAGACAACAATATGCTTCAATTGGAAATGCTCTTCAAAAACTAAGAAGTGTAGATGTGACTAGTGTAAATAATACCAATAATGCAATATTGCCCATTGATATGTTGCAAATAAAGCAGACAAAAGGAAATATACCTATAAATCAAGAACTATTAAATAAATATTCAACTGCAAAAGAAATATTTGATAATGAAGTTAATAATTTTGATGGAAAAGTAAGCGTTGAAACTAATATACCTGAGTTAAATGACATTGATATTTCAACCTTAAAGTCAAAAGAAACAAAAGAACTAGCATATACGATATTTAAAAAATATAATTCAAAATCAGTATTTGAAAACGATGGAAATAAAATAACAGTTAGTAAAAGCGGAATAAACGAAAGTGTAGAAAAAATATTTAATAATAAAAAACAAAGAAACTTGTTAAAAGAACATTTACAGGTTTTTTCTGATTTAGGAGATATTATTGAACATGCAACATTAGTAAATCAAACACGAGAAGTAAAAAATAGAGAAAATATAAATAGTTGGAATTATTATTTTGATGGGTTAAATATTGATGGAGAGATATATCATTTAGAATTTGATGTAAGGTCTTTGCATAATGGACAAAATCAATATAGAGTTCAAAGATTACAAAAAAAGCAGACTACTCACTCCGGGGACCTTAGTAATATTACTAACGACTTGCCGGCTTTTGGGCAATCTGCTTTTTCTAACGATAATATACCACAATCTAACAATAATGTCAATAACGATATATTACCTACTATTAATAATATGCAAAATAGTGAAAAAAATACTAACAAAATATTAAATCCAAATGAAATATCAAAATTAACTAAGGAAGATGCTAATACTACACCTATTTTACCAACAAAAGCAAGTACAAACAAAGTAAATGATGGTGATAGTCATTTTGCAAAAAATATTGAAGAAAAAGTGAATATGTTAAATATAGATCAAAAGGCAAAAATACTTTCGAATGAAGATGTTAGATATTATGATAAAGTAACTAACAAAGAAAGTTTAGAAAAAGCCTTCCAAAAATTAAATGATGGCGGTAGTTCAGAAACATTAAGATGGGTAAAGCAAGATAGTAAAAATGCAAATGCTACAGATGTTGCAGAAGGATGGATTTTGTTAAAGCAATATTCCGATAGTGGAGATTATGATGGCATGGTAGAAATTGCAAAAAAACTTAGGGAAATAGGTACAACAGCAGGCCAAACAGTACAAGCATTTAACATTATGGAGAGGATGACACCAGAAGGTATGGTCAAATATGCTCAATCTGAATTATCTGAAGCTTATGATAGAATGGTTAAAAACAAATCTAAAGAGTGGATAGATGAACATAGAGAAGACTTTGACTTAAAACCTGATGAAGTAGAATTTATTATGGATACGATGAAAGAAATACAAGATATGGATGATGGTTATGATAAACGAGTTAAACTTGCAGAAATTCAAAAATTAATGACTGATAAACTACCGCCTGAAAAAGGTGCAAAAATTAGATCTTGGATGAGAATATCTATGTTGTTTAATCCTAAGACTCAAGTAAGAAATGTTGCTGGTAATGCTTTAATAATGCCAGTTAATTCTTTCAGTGACTTGTTTTCTAGTTATATGGATAAATTAATTGCTAAAAAGACAGGCATAAGAACAACTGGTACTACAAATGTTAAAGCAATGATTAGAGGTATTAAAAGAGGTGCTTATGAAGCTACTAATGATTATAGAATGGGCATTAACACTAAAGATATGGAAGGTAATAGATTTGAAATATCAAATGGTAAGTCATTTAATGATAAAATTGCTATGGGAAAAGCATTGAATAGAACAGAAGCATTATTAAATTATGTTATGGATGCAGGAGACAGAGTATTTAGTGAGGCTGCTTTTGAAAATTCATTACGAAATCAACTGGTATTAAACAATGCTACAGAAATTACACAGGAAATGATTGATATAGCGCATCAAGAGGCTTTATCTAGAACTTGGAATGATAATAATAATTATACTAAATTTGTTTTGGGTGTAAGAAAAGGACTAAATAAATTAAATGTTAATGGTTATGGTCTTGGTGATGTGTTGATACCATTTGCAAAAACACCAGCAAATTTAACAAAAGCAATTGTTGATTATTCTCCTGCTGGTCTAGTTAGTACTATAAATAAGGGTATTAATTTAAAAAGATCACTTACTAATGGGCAATATACTGCTACTATGCAACATGAGTTTGTTCAAAGTTTAGGCAAGGCTACTGCTGGTACTATGCTATATATACTTGGTGTTGCTCTTGCAAAAGCAGGTATAACAAGCGGTGATAGTGATGATGATAAAGATACTGCTAATTTCTTAAAAAACACTTTAGGGATTAGTTCATACTCTATTAAAATTGGTGATAAATCATTCACTTACGATTGGGCTCAACCATTAGCTGCACCACTATCAATAACTGCTAATGTGGTTAATTCTAAAAGTGGTGACTCTAAAGCATTATTAGAAGGTATAGTTGGCTCTTTAGATAGCGCTGGAAGTATTTTGCTAGAACAATCATTTTTGCAAAGTATAAATGATGTTCTTAATGATAATGATGGTGTTGTATCCGGAATCATTAACGAGGTGTTAGAATTACCTGCTAGAGCAGTTCCTACTTTTTCAAAGCAAATAGCAGATTTGGTAGATGGTACTCAAAGAACTTCGTTTGAATATGGAAAACCGATTCAAAGTGCGGTGAATAGCATAAAGGCAAAAATACCTTTTGTAAGTAAAACTCTAAATCCTGCAGTAGATACTATGGGCAGAGAAATACAAAAATATGGTGGAAAGAATAATATCTTTAATGTATTTTTTAATCCTGCCAATGTTAGCACAGAAAATATAAGTGAATCTGCTGAGGAAATATACAGACTGTACAAAGAAACTGGAGAGACAGATGTTATGCCTAGAGTAGCACCGTACTATATAAATCAAAAAGGCGAAAAAATTATGATTACTGGTAAGGAGAGGGTTGAGTATCAAAAAACTTCTGGAAAAATAATAGAAGACAATATCAAAAAACTAATTAATAATGCATCTTATTCAAATATGTCTGATTCAGATAAAGCAAATGTTGTTAAAGATATAGTTAATTATTCTTATAACATTGCTAAAAAAGATGTATTAGGATTAGAACTTTCTAATACATATCAAAAAGCATATGAATATTCTGAAATAGGAGATATAGGAGATTATTATACATTTAAAGAAAGTATTGATAATACTGATAAAGATACCAAAAAGGCTAGTATAACTAAATTCTTGATAGATAGTGATTTGAATGATAAACAATTAGCATATTTATATGGCAATTATTATTCAAGTGATAAAGTTTTAAATGCTTTGGTACAATCAAATATACCAATTAAAGAATACATAAAGTTTAATTCTGAAACATTTGAGAGTGATTATTATGCAAATGGCAAGACTGTACCTAATTCTAGGAAAAATAAAGTGATTAAGTATATTAATAGTTTAAACCTTAGTATTCCTCAAAAGGCAATGCTTATTAAAATGGAATATAGCAGTTTTAAGCAATATGATAATCAAATAGTTAAATATGTCAATGATATAAATTGCTCTTCATATGATAAGAAAATTATATTAAAAACTGTTGGATTTACGAATTATGATAGAGATATAATAAATGCTATCAATTCTAAGAATATATCAATAGAAGAAAAAACCAAAGAGTTAGAAGAATTAGGATTCAAAGTAAGAAATGGTAGGGTGTATACAAAATGATAAATAAAAGAGATATAAATAAACTTAGAACACCAGAAGATTTAGAAAGAAAGTATAACCTCAATGATATTTTGAAATTAAAAGAAAACTATGAATTACAAAAAAATGGACTTAATAAAGTAGAAAATGAGTTAAATGGCTTTGTGATTGCAACAGGCAAGAACTTAAAAGAACTTCAAAACCAGGTGGATGGAAACATCACTACCTGGTTTTATTCTGGAGTTCCTACCAATAATAATGAACCCGCTAAAAATTGGTCTACTGATAATGAAAAAAATAATCATTTGGGCGACCTTTATTATGATAAAGATACTGGTTACGCCTATAGATACTCACTTGATAATGCGACTTATTCTTGGATAAAAATTACAGATAACGATGTTACTCAAGCCCTAGCAATAGCAAATAGTGCTAAAGATACTGCAGATAGTAAAAGAAGAGTTTTTGTGGTACAGCCTATAACACCATACGATGTTGGTGATTTATGGATTAAAAATGAAGAATTATATAGATGTCAAACCACTAAATCAAAGGATGAAACATTTGAAGAAAATGACTGGATAATTGCTACTAAGTATACCGATGATACAAAAGCAAACCAAGTAGGAGAAAATTTAACAATATTGAGTGGTACGGTTACTGAAATAAAGGAAAACGTTGATAAATTGGAAACTACAATGACTAATACAACTAAGTTGGTCAATGAACAAGGTGAAACTATTGGAATACTTGAAACAAAACAAAGCCAAACAGAACAAACAGTAGATGAAATGTCTAGTTCAATTTCAGCAGTTGGCACAAGAGTTACTACAATTGAAAATTCAGTACCAAAATATCAGACTGAATTAGACATATATAACATAACAATACCTGTTGATGCAGAATTTAAACCACTTGAAAACAAAGATTATTCAGTGGGATATAGTACTAAATTCGAGGGTTCAGAAGTAGAATCAACAGTTAGTTCTCAAAGTGATAATACAGGTATAACATTCGGACTATCAAACAATAAAATAACCTTATCAGTTTTAACAAGTACTGCTATTACAAGTTTAAGTAATGAATTTGTAATAGATTTCTCTTATATAAAGGATGGCACTACTTATACCGATTCCAAAAAGTTAGTAGTAGATTTGTTAATCGTCGTTGATGATGAGTTAAACGACTTGCAAAATCAAATTAATGACACTAATAAAGATTTAAATAACAATTACACAAATAATACTGAGTTAGATCGAAAATTAGAAGACCAAAAGCAAACGATTACAGAAGAGTTTAGTACAAAAATAACTCAAACCAAATCTGAATGGCAAGCAAGTGTAATTGAATATATAAATACAAATGGTGTAGAAAAATTTGTTAATACTCTGGTAACAATTGATATTGATGGTTTAAAATTGTCAAAAAGTGATGAGGATATAGTTTCTTTACTAAATAATAAAGGATTATATGTATCAGATGGTAAGCTGAGAGAAGACTTGTATAACTTACTTATGAAAGTAGATAGAGCAGGTGCATTATTTAAATTGTTAGAAGTATTAGGAACTATAAAAGAACAGGGCATAATCCAAAAAGACAAAGCAACAGATGAAACATATGGTGAGTGCCAAAATTGGTATTGGATAGGAAGTGATTAATATATGGCGAGAGTGTTAAAGCAAAGCAAGACAAAAATTGGTTCAACTTCGAGTTCATCATGGACATGGAAGCAAGTAATAAATGAATATTTTGAAGAAGATTCAAGTAATTCAAATTATTATATTACTTCTAATAAGTCAATTGTAGTTGTTCAATCTTATATTGGTGTAGCAAGTGGTAAATCAACTGCTAGTTTTGGTGGTAGTGCAACAACAAATATAAAATGTGAAAGTGATAATAGAAGTAAAAGTCAATCTTGGATATATCAATCATTTTGGATTAATCCTGGAGCTTGGAAATTAATTCAAGAAGAAGAATTTACTGTTGAACATAACTCAGATGGCAAGAAGACTATTTCAGTTTCATCAAGCTTATCAACTACGTCATTTAACCCTAATAGTGCTAGTGCAAGTGGAAGTGTAGAACTTACTACAATTCCTCGTGCAAGTGATATAGCGGTATCTAATACTGATTTAGGACAAAATATACCAATAACAATAGGTAAAAAAGTAGACACTTTTACTAGTACATTAACTTACACGATTGGAACATTGACAGGTACTATTGTAGAAAAGACTAATTTATCTAACTATCCGTGGGTAATGAGTTCTACTTTAATCAATCAAATCAAAAATGCTTATCCCAATACTGGTTCATATGCCAAAGGTGGAGTAGAAGCAAAGGTTACTTGTAAAACATACAATGGAACTACTTTAATAGGTTCAAAAGATGCGACATTTAAATTATACATAACTGATAAACCTGTTATTAGTAGTGCTACAAGAACTGAATTAAACACTAAAATAAAAGCATTAACTACAAGTGTATTAAGGCACGCATCACAGAATAAATTTACAATTACTGCAACTGCTCCAACTGGTGCAAGTATTACAGGTTATAGAGTAAAAAACGGAACTCAGGACAGTGGACTATCAACAAGTAATGTAGTTAATCTAAACGATATTCAAACTTATTATGAAGAGAGTAATGTATTAAAAACTAAATTTATAGTCACTTGTGTAGATTCGAGAGGAAATGAATCTGAAGAATTTCCAGTAGTGTGCAATTTTATTAATTACATACAAGTATCAATCAATAAGACTGATGTAACTATAAAACGAAGCTCAGGAACTTCTACAGATTGCAAAATTTATGCGACTGGTAATTTTTTCAATGGTAAGATTGGAACGACCAGTAATACAATTGCATTTAAGGTAAGATCTAAACTAAAAAATGCTACTACATGGGGGAATTGGATAACAGTATCAACAACATATACTGGCAATACATTTAAAGTTAATAATGTCACTATAGCAGGTACATTCAGTTATACTGAAAATTATGATTTCGAACTTATGGCAACTGACAAAATAGGAGAAACAGATGATTATAGTAAAGTATTTGTAAATAGTGTTCCTACTGAAAAACATCACAGCAAAGGTGCATGGATAAGGGAACTATCAGCAGATAAATTAAATGCTTTATCAATAACAGATAATTTTTTGGGACTAATAATTTCAACTGGTAAAAATGAAAATGGTACTTGGATAAAATTTTCGAATGGTAGTATGATTTGTTTTGGAACAAAAGAGTTTTCGCCTACTTTTTCTGAGTTTTGGGGTCTTATGGCAACAGGAAAGTTGAAGATAACTTATCCACAAGAATTTTTAGAAAATACCGACGCAGTTTTGACAATTTCAAAAGGGGATAATGTTTTTATCATTACTCAAGCAAATGTATCTAGTGAACATTCGACAAAAACACAATCACAAGAATTTAGAATAGCTCATCCTTCGTCGATGGGTGCTGGAAGTCAAGACAATAGAGTATTTTTTATAGCAATTGGCAAATGGAAATAGAAAGGAAAGTGATAATATATGAAAATAATAGGAAAAGAAATTCGTATAAATAGAGGTGATAGGCTACTAATAGATTTTTCTATCGATAATGGAGATGATAAATATACTTTTAAAGATGGAGACAAGATTAAGTTCTCTATTTATAGAAAGAAAGAATTGGATAAAACACCAGTTTTACAAAAAGAATTTACACCAACAGTAGGTTCTACTAGTGTAGATATAGACATATCAGGTGAAGATATGAAAATAGGCGAAATGGCAAACAAACCTATTGAGTACTGGTATGAAATAGAGTTAAATGGTGATTCAACAATCATAGGCTATGATGAAGAAGGTGCAAAGAAATTAATTCTTTATCCTGAAGGTGCAGACTTATGATACAAGAAAAGCAAAATTTTAGTGGCGATCTAAATACTAAACAATCGTTGAATGGTTCACTTAATAATGCTGTTATATATGTTGATCCAATTACACAAGAAAAGGAAGTCACACCCAGTAAACAAGTACAGGAAGTAGTACCTGATAAAGGATTTACAGGTTTATCAAAAGTAATAGTTATTCCATATACACCTGTAGTTGCTAAAAAGAAAATATTAAATAATGGAACATATAAAGCCATAGTTGATGATTTAGATGGTTATAGCGAAGTTGAAGTTGCCACTAGTGGTGCAGATTTGACAGAATACTTTAAAGATACAATTTCATTTGGCGACGCTAATTCTAGTGCAGTAAATAAAATAATTACAAAATTACCAAATGAATTAACTATTACTGGCACTAAGAGTGCTAACTACATGTTTTCTAGATGCGTTAATTTAAAAGAAATACCTCAATTAAAAAATATGGCAATGGTAACAACAACAAATAATATGTTTTCAAATTGTGCCTCTTTAGTCACTATACCTTTACTTAATACAAGTAATGTTACCAGTATGTATGGTATGTTTGAATATTGCAAAGAATTAGAAAGTGTACCACTATTAAATACAAGCAAAGTTACTAGTATGAATAATATATTTACTGGTTGTTCTTCTTTAGTTGAGGTGCCATTATTAGATACAAGCAAAGTTACTAATATGAATGGTATGTTTTCAAATTGTACCTCTTTAGTCACTATACCGCAATTAAACACATCTAATGTTACTAATATGAATAGCATGTTTTATGGAAATGGTTCATTAGAACAAATACCACAATTAGATACAAGCAAAGTTACTAGTATGATGGGTATGTTTAGCAATCAAAGAAAATTAGTCACCGTACCACAACTGAATGCTAGTAAAGTTAATAATATACAAAGTATATTTCAATATTGTGAAAGTTTGAAAAATGTAGGTGGCTTTGTAAATTTAGGTGAAGCATTTTCTACAACTTCTGCAGTTGGTTATTATCAATATACTTTATCATTAAACTCTTCAAATAAATTAACACATGATAGTTTAATGAACATTATTAATAATTTATATGATATAGCCACAGAGGGGTGCAAGTCACAGTATTTACAATTAGGTTCAACAAATCAAGCAAAATTGACAGCGGAAGAAATAGCAATAGCAACTGAAAAAGGTTGGACAGTAAGGTAGTGAAAGAGGTGAGAGAATGGAATTTATTGGAAGAACAAAACCAAAATTATTAATTGCTGACGAGGGGAAACAATTAAGAGATAAAAAAGATGTGTACATTTCAGAACATATAGACGAAATGGGGAACATCGTACCAGAACATACTCCTTATTATTCAACATTAATATTTTTAGGATGCCAAATTAATAGTTTAGAAGAGTGTCAAGAAATCTATGTAGAAGAGGATATGTAATATGGAGAATATAACACTTGGAGAAATAGCGAAAGCTTTGGCATTTATTGTAGCATTAATTGGTTCAATTGTATATTTAAAAAAGGCAATTATAGATGCATTGGACAAGCTATTACAACCAATTAAAAAAGAAATTAAAGAAGTAAAAGAAGAAACTGCTAAAAATAATTTGTCTAGTATTAAAACTGATCTGATCGATTTGATGGAACTTGCAGATAGACAAATTATTTCAATAGAGCAAAAAATGAGAGCATATGAATTATATGACTATTATGGTAATCATGGTGGAAATAGTTATGTCCACGACAAGTGGGAAAGATTAAGGAAAGAAGGTAAGATTTAATGAAAAAAGCATTAAATGATGTAAAATCATTTGTGACAGTATTAATGACAATAGCATTTGTAGTATTAACATTTTTACAAGTTGTGACAGGAGAGCAATTTTATAGTTTATTTCAAATTATAATTGCTTTTTATTTTGGAACACAATATCAAAAAGGAATTGAGAAGAAAGGAAATGATAGTAATGAATGATAGTTATAAATTTGAGGTAATTTGTAAAAATCTTGTTATTGATTATTTTAATAACAAAGTAGAAAAAACAGATAATAAAAAAATCAACATTAAAGATGTGTATGTTGTTTGGATGTGCAAAACTTTAAAAAATAGCAAAGCATTACTAAGTACAAATGTAAGTGATGGAATGTATTACGAAATTACTTATAATGGTGATAAAGACGAAATATATTTTGATGCTTACAAAAAATGGGAAAATATTTTAATTTCAAAAGAAAAATTTAATGATAAAGTGGAGGTAGAATAATATGAGATGTAGAGTATTAGAAAAAAAAGAATGCGAAATCACACAAGGTTATAACGATAACCATCATGCAAATGATATCGTAGGTAGTGGATATACTCTTGATTATGTAGTAGCTCATAGTGATGGCAAGGTAATATTTTGCCAAGATGGATATGGCAACATGAAGGGCAGTACAGGTAATGCCAGTTATGGAAATTGTGTTAAAATTGATCACGGTAATGGTTATGCTACCTTGTATGCTCATATGCGAAAAGGACTGCTAGTAAAAAATGGAGATTATGTTAAAAAAGGACAAAGACTAGGTTATATGTCTGATAGTGGCAATGCTTATGGCGGTCATCTACATTTTGAAGTATGGAGAAATGGTACAAGAATTAATCCAAGTAATTATATAAATTCCAATCTTTATAACGAGGAAATAAAAATAAAATATCAAATAGGAGATCATGTAAAAATAAATGGTGTATATATATCTAGTACAAGTATAGAAAAGTTAACTCCTGCTATTACTGAAGGTGTTATTACTAAAATATTACCAGGTGCTAATAATCCATATCTTTTAGAAGATGGCCGTATTGGTTGGGTGAATGATACTGTTATTATTAATGATAGTAATAATTCTAAATACTTATCTAATATTACATATACTGGCTTTTCTATCGTAGATGCTTTGAAAGAAATAGGAGTAGATAGTTCTTATCAATACCGTGCTAAACTTGCAGAAGTTAACGATATAAGCAATTACCGTGGAACTGCAGAGCAGAATACTAGAATGCTAGAATTGTTAAAAAATGGTAGATTAAAATCAGTTTAGTGAGATATCATAAAAAGGTCAAGATTTTTAGTCTTGACCTTTTTTTCTTTACTTTTTTACCAATATATACTATAATATATAGCCAACAGAGGGGAATAATATGATTGAAAAGGTAATTTTTGATAAAAATATTATATATAAACTAACAAAAAGAACTGATAATAAATTAATTATTCAATATAATTTAAAGAATAAAAGAGCATTCTTTAAAACGGATAAAATGCCAAAAAGAAAAGCTATTTGTATTGATAGAGTGCTAGAATTGTAGAAAGTTAATTAAAAATTTTTATTGAAATATGATTATTTCAATGTTATAATTAAATTGTAATCATAGTAGGAAAGTGTGGTTACATAAAGGAAGGTAGGGATATTATAATGGAAGAGAAAAGGAAAAATGTTTCTTTTGAAATGCAAGAAAATGAATCCAAAGATTGGAATAATATAAAAAATACAATACAAAAGTTACATAAAGAAAACAAAAATGATGTCCCAGTTTATTTGGATAATTTAAAAAAAGAAAAAAATATTAAAGAAGCAACATATGATAATGAATTTTTAAAGTATATGTTGTAATAACAGAAGTGAGGTAAATAAATATGTACAAAACAGGACAATTAATATGGTTAAAAAATGTAGATAATGTATCTGGACATAAAATAAAAGAAAGTAGATTATGCTTGGTAAGAAGAATATATGATGAAGAAACAATAGATTTGAGAACTTTATCAACAATTTACTATGATAAAACAAAAAATTTACCAGCAAAAAATTTAAAAGAAGCACAAATGGTAATCCAAAATTTGTTTGAATCTAAGATTAGAGAGTCTGGACAATATGTTATATTTGAGCCTGATAAAGATAATACAATTAATTTTTCATTTACATTTGGAAATATGATTTCAAAAAAATTGAATCTAAATGAATTTGAACATGAACCTTTATTGGATAGAAATGATAATCCTGTTTATGTATCAGAAGAAAAAGATTTAGAACTATCTCTTAAAGAAGCTGAAGCTATTGCTAAAGATATAGTATATTATTTTAAAATAGAACCAAAAGTAAAGAGTATTTTATCTAAAAAAGAAAAAGAAGGAAGTATGCAATAGCATACTTCTTTTATTTCAAATAATTTCTTCTATACCTACTAATAAAATCTTCTTTAGTACCATAATGTTCTTCAAAATATAACTGTGCCTCACGATGCCAAAAATCATTGAAATTTGTATCATCTTGATACTCTCTGTGGCAATTGAGACACATTCTTAGACAGAATCCATCTTCCATAGAATTTGATCTATTCTTTCCAGCATAGATTTCATGCCAAGTTAGTTTATAGGTGCTATCACATAAGTAGCATTTTTTAGTATCATTACTGAATACACTATATCTATTTCTCTCTAATTTTGCTAATTTATTTGATTTCTGGTGCAATTTTACCTTCTTAGGAGATATTTTCTCCAGATATTGCACATCTTTTCTCATTTGACTGTTATTTGATAGTCCACTTCCAACCGGACTTTTTTTGATAAAAGTGGACTTTTTGTATTCTTTATTATTACATTCTCTACAAGTAGAGAGTTGTATTTCTTTGTTTATTAATTTACAATATGGTTTATTTTTTCTTTTTTTAATGTTTATACAATAACTCATAATTTTAGTATCCTTTCAAATGTTTGAATACTAATAATATTGAGCATTTTCAGCTTTGGATTATCAGACAAGATTAGCAGTATCAGATGATGTATATAAAATAATTAGAGATACAGGTAAAACGGTTATTATGATAACGCATGATATTGCGGAGGCTATTTCAATGGCTTCTAGGGTAGTAGTACTTACAGAAAGACCTTCTCGTGTTAAGAAAATATATAATATAGAGATGAAAGATAAAAGTACTCCTATTAATAATAGAAAGTGTCCTGAGTTTTCAAAATATTATGATATGATATGGAAAGAGATTGATTATCATGAAAAGTAATGAATATAAAAGATATTTAAGAAGACTTAAGATAGAGAAGATACTTGTATATAGTGTACAATTACTAATAATAATAGGATTTAATATATTATGGGAATATACTGCTAATAGAGGGATAATTAACACTTTTATTTATTCGTCTCCTTCAAGAATATTTATAACTATTAATGAATTATATCAACAACATAATTTATTTAATCATATATGGGTAACAGTATATGAGACAGTTATTAGCTTTTCTTTAGCTACAATACTTGGTACTTTTATAGCGATAATACTTTGGTATAGTAAGTTTTTGTATAAAGTATTTGATCCATATTTAACAGTACTTAATAGTTTACCTAAAGTAGCTTTAGGTCCAATAATTATTATAGTATGTGGTGCTAATATTAAGTCAATTATTATAATGGCATTACTTATATCAATAGTTATTACAATTAGTAATGTTTATTCAGGATTTGTTAATACTGATAAGAATAAAATAAAACTTTTAAAGAGTTTTGGAGCTAGTAAATGGCAAATGTTAAGATATTTAATTATTCCTGGTAATTATCATGTGATTATTAATAGTTTGAAGATTAATGTTGGTATGAGTATGGTTGGAGTAATTATGGGAGAGTTTTTAGTATCAAAAGAGGGTATTGGATATTTAATTAATTATGGATCGGAAGTATTTAATTTGAATTTAGTGTTTGCGGGGATAGTAATTCTTCTTCTAGTATCTTATTTAATGTATTTGATAGTGTTATATATAGAAAAAGCGTTAATTAGAAATAATTAGCGTTTTTTTATGATATAATAGTTTTAATAGTAGGTGGTTATATGAAGAAAAAGAATAAAAATAAGATATGGATATTGTTAGTAGTGTTATTGATAATATTATTTTGCATAGGGGGATATTTTTTATTAGATAAGAGGAATAGAGATACTAGAGGAGAAATTAATATTAATGAGAAGATTATTATTAATGATACAGATGTTTCTTTATATAAGTATTTTTATATTAAAAATAAAGATAATAGTTTGATAGTGTATGATTTTTTAGGAAATATAATATATAAATATGAGGGTGAAATAACTGGATATAATGTACTAATGGATAAATATATTATGATTAATTCATTGGATAAAGTAGTATTGATAGATAAAGATGGTAGCTTAGTTCAAGAGGGTAGGAAAGGTATGCCTATTTATACTATTGAGGGGAAAGTTGATTATATAATTATTGATAATAAAATATATGATGAAGAGATTAAAGAAATATATGAATTTTCAAATGATATTTATAGGGAAATATTTGAAAATGATAATTTATATTCATTAGATATTTATAATAATATGTTAACGATTATGTTTGTAAATAAAGATTATAATATTTTAGTGAATTTAAATGATGAAAAAGTTATGTATTCTAAGTATGATAGATTAATACATTTTGATAATGGTAAAAGGTATATAGCTCTTGGATATGATGATAAGTATATGTTGATAGATATTGATATGAAGAAGACGATATTTGAAAATGTTACTATAGATGATAATTTAAATATAATAAATGGTGATGAAGTAATTTATATTCATAATGATAGGCTTTATAGAGATGGTACTAAGATTAATGATAAGTATTATATGAGTCATGATAATTGTCAGGTTGGAAATAAACTAGTAGATAATAATAAAAAAGTAATAATTGATAAGTGTATGCTTTATTATGAAGAGTATTTTGATAATGTTATAATGGGATATAGTGATAAAGAGAGTATATTATATGTAGATGGAAATATTAATGTAGCTAATGTATTTTATAAAGTGGGAGATTATATTAAAGGTTATAGTTATCAAGAGGGAAAAAATAATGAATATAAGATATATGATAAAGATGGAAAGGTGTTAGAAGAGAATAAAGAATTATATTATATAAATAATGATATATATCAGAAATATGATTTTCAGAATGATGTTTCGTATTTTTTGGATAAAGATTTGAATACTATAACCGATGAGTTTATGTTTGCTAATTGTAATGATAATGGATACTGTGTTGTGACTGATGATAATAGTAATAAATTTTTGTATAAGGATGGAAAGAAAGTTACAAAAAATATATATGATGAAATAGAAGTTAATGATGATTATATTACTGCTAGAATGTTATTTAATTCATTTATATATATTCTTGGGAAAGATAAGAATATTGATATAGATTATCAAGAAGAGGTTACAGTAGATATAGATGATATGGTAAGTAAATATGAATTAAATGATATGAAGGAGGATATAGAAAATAATAAAGAGTTATTTATTAAATATGCTTATATAGTAGATAATAATGATAAGTTACTTGAATATAAGAAGCAAGTAATGAATATGTTTAAGGTTGTTGTGGATAATAAAAAGTATTTAAATGAATTAACTTTATTGAAGAAGCTTGGTGAGTTAAGTATTGAATATGCTGATGATTTAGGAGCAGGAATAGCTGCTACTTATACTTTTGTAGAAGTAAAGATAAGACTAGGAGAAAGAGAAGAAAATTCTTTGTATCATGAATTAATGCACTTTTTAGATTATTCTTTTAATGGTAAGAATAGTAGTTATATAAATAATTGTAATGGTAAATATGTGATAAAAAGGGGATATTCTAATGGATGCGAAATGGTTAATTTTGATACTAATTTTATAGTAGAAGCAGGAGCTGAAGTTTATTCAGCAAAATATTTTACTAAAGAAATGTTAGCTTATAGACCAGCTCCAACAGTATTAGAAGCTTTGGAATATATATATGGCTTGGATGAAATTGGAAAATGGTATTTTGAAGATGAGACATATTTTAAGAAGATATGGCTAGATATAGGATATAGTTATGATGAGGCAAAAGATATAATACAAGCTCTATCTAATGAGACTAATGTTAACTATTATGGTAATAATAACATGATGAAGATAATTGATGGATTAATTGATCTATATAAATATAATAATGGTATGGATTTTATGAATGATAATAAATTTAAATATATACTAAGAAGCTTAATAGATTATAGAACTGATTATAAAGATTCTAAGTATAAAAATGAATTAGAGAAGATAGTTAATGATGAAGATAAGATTATTGATATATTTAAAAATACTTTTAAAGATTATGGATATTATGATGGGCTTGGGTTTGGAGATGTATTAATTATAGATGATAAAATGTATATATCTATATCTAGTTATAAAGATAATAGGTTAGGAACAATATTTGTAGATTATGATTTTGATAATAATATAATACTTAATTATGAATATATTTATAGGACATAGAAAAAGCACTAGTATGAATAGTGCTTTTTATGTTAGAAATAAATATGTATAATAGCTTAAGAATATACATACCATGATGATGCCTTCAGTACGAGTTAATTTACGATCATCTTTGGCAAATGTATAAAGAATTAATCCAGATATTACCATGATAGTCATATCTACTAGGTTGAAACCGGTAGTGGTTATACCTCCAAGAATTATGATTGGAAGACCTAAGACGAATCCAATATTAAAAATATTAGTACCAATGATATTGCCTACGATGATATCAAATTCACCTTTTTTAGCAGAGGTAATAGCCATTACTAATTCAGGAGTACTGGTACCTATTACAAGGATGACCATTGTGATAAGTTTTTCACTAATATTTAAATCTCTTGCTATAGCTACACAGGAGTCGACGGCTAAATTACTATCTACGGAGATAGCTATTAGACCACAAATGGAAATGAAGATTGATTTTGGAAGGGGCCATTTTGGCTTATCATGAAGAATAGTATCTTTTAAGAGATTTCTTGTTTTTTTATGATAGTTATATATGTAGTATAGAAAGCATAAAAATATTAAAAATAGAATTATACCATCACTACGAGAGATGGTGTTGATTGTTTTATCAAAGATACTATCTAATAGGAGAACAGCAAATACTGAGATTATTAGTAGATGAAGAGGTAATTGATTTTTGACTGTTTCACTTTTTATTTTTATGGGGCGGATTATTGCTGCTATACCAATAATTAATAGAGCATTAACAATAGTACTTCCTATTACATTTGCTAGAACAACGTCATTATTACCATTTATTAATCCTTGGAATGATATAAATAATTCTGGTGCACTAGTACCAAAGGCTACGATACTTAATGAGATAATTATTTTGGGTATTTTTAGATTAGTAGCAGTTGATGATATGGCATCTACAAAGTAGTCAGCTCCTCTTATTAATAAATAAAATCCTATTAAGACAAATATAATATTTTTTATCATGTTAACACCTCTTTATTCTAATAATATAATAACAAAAAATAGATAAATTATCAATAAAAAAGCGGGGTATATTCTTATTTTTATGAATATAGTTCTCGCTTATTTTGAATAGTTATTTAGATTTTTCTAGAATATTTCTAGCTACATATACTCCGGATGCTGATGCATGTGATAGGGAGTGAGTTACACCTGAACCATCACCAATTATGTAGAGGCCTGGGTATTTTGTTTCTAGATTATCATCTACGGCTACTTCGATATTGTAGAATTTTACTTCAACTCCATATAGAAGGGTATCGTCGTTAGCAGTACCTGGAGCAACTTTATCAAGGGCATAAATCATTTCAATAATATCATCTAGTAATCTTTTAGGAAGTACTAGTGATAAGTCTCCAGGGGTAGCAGCTAGGGTAGGGGTAACGGTACTTTTGCTAAGACGTTTTTCATTGGTGCGGCGGCCTCTTATTAGGTCTCCAAATCTTTGAACAATTACGCCTCCTCCTAACATGTTAGATAGTCTGGCAATTGACTCTCCATAGCTATTACTATCTTTGAATGGTTCTGAGAATGTTTTTGATACTAGAAGAGCAAAGTTGGTATTGTTAGTTTTAAGTTTATCATCTTCATAACTATGTCCGTTGACTGTGATAATGCCATTAGTATTTTCATTAACTACGATACCGTTAGGATTCATACAGAATGTTCTAACGCTGTCTTCATATTTTTCAGTACGATAGACAATTTTACTTTCATATAATTCATCTGTCAAGTTCGAGAATATTGGGGCAGGTAGTTCTACACGGACGCCAATATCAACACGATTAGAGTTTGTTTCAATGTCAAGTTTTTGACATAATTCTTCAATCCATTTGCTACCACTACGACCAGCTGATACAATACATTTATTAGCTTTGTAGGTATTTTTTGGAGTAATTATGTGATAGATATTGTCAACAATATTTATATCTGTAACTGGTGTGTTAAAGATAATGTCAACTTGTTTACTTAATTCATTATAGATGTTTTCTAAAACGATATAGTTAATATCAGTACCTAGATGTCTTACAGAGGCATCTAATAATTGTAATTTATTTTGCATGCATATTTTTTTGAAATCGCTATTAGCAGTTGTATATAGTTTAGTTGATTCTCCACCATATTTAACATTGATGTCATCAACGTAATGCATTAATTTTAATGCTTCTTCACGGCCAATATGTTCATATAGAGTGCCTCCAAAGTCGTTAGTAATATTATATTTACCATCTGAGAAGGCTCCGGCTCCTCCAAAGCCACTCATGATTGAGCAGACAGGGCATTTGATACAGCTTTTTACTTTGTTGCCATCTATAGGACATTTTCTTTGATTTAGGGCTTTTCCTTTTTCAATAATAGCTACTTTTAAATTTTTATTATTTTTAATTAATTCATAAGCAGCAAAGATGCCTCCGGGACCGGCACCGATTATAATTACATCATACATTTTTATCACCAATATGATTATAACATAGATATTTTATAAATAGATATATTTATATATAAATTCACATTATTTTACATAATATGTTATTGCTTTTTGAGGCTTATTATTGTAAAATTATATTAGGAAAGTAGGGAAGTTATAATGGAAGAGAATAAACTTAATTTTTTGAAGCAAAATGGAGTAGATACGGATAAGGGTATTGAGAATACTATGGATTTTGAGACATATAATGAGATACTCTTAGAGTTTTGTGATAGTTTTCCGGTAGAGGTTAATAAGTTTAATAAATTTAAGCTTGATAATGATATGGTTAATTATGAAATTATAGTGCATGCTCTTAAGAGTAATTGTAGGACTCTTGGATTTATGTCTACAGGTGAAATGTTTTATCAACATGAACTTGCTAGTAAGCAAGGGAATAGTGCTTGGGTTAATGAACATTATAATGAACTTATAACAGAAGTTAATAGAGTATATAAAATATTAATGACTTATAAAGGGATGGATAGATTATGAAAGAATATAAAGGGATAATAGATAAGGTAATTAGAGATAATTATCAAGAAATATTAGTGATAGATATATTTCAGGATAAGATATATAAGTATAAGTATGTAGATGATAATTTTAAGATGATAGAAGAGTTATCATATATGGATTATTTGAATAGATGTAAGAATTTTATTTATGAGGATGATCTTGATAAGTATGTAGATGCATTAGCTATATCTAGGTTAGAGAATGGTGAGGGAAAGACTTCAGTTAGTTATAGAATGTTAGATGAAGCTGGTGGTTATCAGGAATATATTAATGATATTGCTTTATATCAACAAGGTGAAGATAAGGTTCTTGTAGTGATGGTTCATAAATGTAATGATAAGAAGGTTATAGTAGATGAATCACAAAGTAAGTCTAATATAGAGATTAAGATGAAGAAGATAGTTGATTTTGTGGGATTAGCTATTTTGAAGATTCATAATATTATGAGTAATGATAGTAGTAATGTTAATAAGAAGGAATATGTGGAAGCTATATTAGCAGGTATTACTAATGAATTTCCTGAATTTAATGATGCTATTAATAATAATGCTAATATATCTTTTGCTCAGGGAAAGGCTACTATTATGATAGTTGATGATGATAAGATGACTTGTAGTTTGATTAAGAAAATATTTGATAAGGATTATGATGTAATAGTGGCTAATAATGGACAGGAAGCTATTGAATATTTGAAAGACAATGATATGAGTAATAATAAGAGTAATATAGCTTGTATGTTTCTTGATTTGCTTATGCCGGTATTGGATGGATTTAGTGTATTGGATTATCTTAATGATAATAATTATTTGTGTAAGATGCCAGTTATTATAATTAGTGGTAATTATGATAAGGAGACTAGAAACAGAGCTTATAGTTATCAGATAGCTGATATGTTAGAGAAGCCATTTAATGTACAGGTAGTTAGACATAGGATAGAGAATATGATTAATTTATATCGTTCTAGTAATTCTCTTAATAATATGATGTTTGAACAGCATAAGGATTTGAAGAATATAGTTAATTCTTTAATAGGATCTTATGAGATAGATAATGATAGAATGATGAAGATGGTTAAGAAGTATACGAAGATATTAGCTATGCAGGTATCGGTTGATTATAGGGAATATAATATTAGTAGTAATATGATTGATAAGATGGCAGAGTCAGTAGGATACTATGGACTAGGTAATTATACTTTACCTAAATCAATATTATATAAGAGAGGAATGTATACTGAAGAAGAGAGAAGTCTTATAAAGACTGCTAATATAAATGGAGCTAATATAGTTAAGTATGTACTTACGAAGAATAATCAAGCAGTAGATGAGAGATATTGTTATGAGATAGCTAAATATTATAATGAGAGATATGATGGTAATGGATATCCGGAAGGACTTAGTGGAAATAGTATTCCATTAGCAGTACAAATAGCTAGTGTAGCAATAGAATATAGTAATTTAATTAATACAATTAATCCGATAGATTATGAGAGAGTAAGTTCTTTGATTATAATGGAAGCTGGTAGGAAGTTTAATCCTAGAATAATAGAAAGTTTTAAGAAAGTGAAGACTGAATTTGAGAGTATAACAAAAGTAGGTGAATAAAATGTATAAAGATATAGCAGTACAAATAATTAGTTTAATATATGTATTTATCTTATCTTTAATATATTTTTTGAAAAGAAAATATAATTTTTTAGAAAGTAGAGTATATAAGGCATTACTTATATTTACAGGGATTACTTTAATTCTAGATATAGGTAGTATGTTAATAATTGAAGAAGAGATATTTAAGAATGTTATTTGTATACTGATATCTAAGTTATATTTTATTAGTTTGCTTATGTGGATTATACTATTTATGGCATATGTGTTACTTAATAGAGTTAATAAGAAATATGAATCGTTGGATGAATTATTTAAAAGTAGTTCGTTAGGGAAAACTTATTTAATAGTAAGTATAATATTACTAGGAATGTTAGTAGTATTACCAGTTAATTATAGTATTAATCCAGTTAAGTATTATGGATTAGGAGTAGAACTAGTATATGGAGTAGCAATAGTGGGATCATTATTTTTAACGATACTACTATTAGTTAATAGTAGAAAATTGTCTAAATATAAGAGTTGGTCTATATTAGCAAGTATAATGATCTTGGCTATTACTTTCTTTTTACAGTTTGCTAATGATGAGATATTTGTTATAGGTAGTGGAATAACTTTAATTACAATATTTATATATTTTACGATAGAGAATCCTGATCTTAAGTATATAGATGAGCTTAATGCTCTTAAGATAAAGGCTGAAGAAGCTAATCAAGCAAAGACATATTTTTTGGCTAGTATGAGTCATGAGATAAGGACTCCGATGAATGCTATTATTGGGTTATCTGAATCATTACTTCAGGGTAATGTACCAAAAGATATATATGATGATATTAAGAATATTAATAAAGCAGGAGAGACTTTACTGGAGATAGTTAATAATATTTTGGATATTACTAGAATAGAAGAAGGAAAGACTACAGTTAAGAATACACCTTATAATTTAGCGGATACAGTGGCGGAGATTAAGAATATTATTAATGTATCTTTAGCGGAGAAGCCAATTAAATTTGAAGTAGAGACTATTGGTAGTATTCCTAAACTATTAAATGGAGATGAAGTAAAGGTATATCAAATACTTATGAATTTATTATCTAATGCTGTTAAATATACTAATAAGGGAAGTATTAAATTACAAATAGAGGCAATTAATTTTGGTAATAAGACAACACTTACTTTTAAAGTAATAGATACAGGTATTGGTATTAAGAAATCTGATTATGATAGACTATTTAAGAAGTTTGAAAGATTGGATCAGGAACAAGGTAATATTCAAGGTACAGGACTAGGTCTTACAATTACGAAGAAACTTGTTGATATGTTAGGTGGTAAGATTAGTTTTGAGAGTGTTTATCAAAAAGGAACAACATTTACGGTAGTTATTGAACAAGAGATTGTTGATAAAGAGAAGATTACTGATTTAAATCAATATAAGGCTAAGAAAAAGACTGTGGATGAATATTTTGATGGAAGTAATTATGAGATACTATTAGTGGATGATAATTTGCTTAATTTGAAGGTAGCTGAGAAGTTGCTTAAGAAATATAATTTAAAGGTTACTAGTGTTAGTAGTGGACTAGAATGTATTAATTATACTAAAAATAAGAAATATGATTTGATATTTTTGGATCATATGATGCCTGAGATGGATGGAATACATACACTATATAATTTAAAGAAGAGAGTTAGTGGATTTGATACTCCAGTAGTAGTACTTACAGCTAATGCTATTGAAGGATCAAAAGATATGTATTTGAAAGAAGGGTTTGTAGATTATTTATCAAAGCCTATTAATCAAGTAGAATTAGATAGAATATTAAGGGAACAATTACATATAGATGAGGAGTGATGGTTGTGAATCAGAGAATTAAAGAAATACTTAATGATTTGAAGATATTTAGGGGATATAAAATAGCTGATGATAAGGCTTTTTGTGAGAGAGTTGCTAAGAGACTTGGTAATTTACCTGAAGCAAGTTCATTATGTGGAGAATATGATGAACAAATAGAAGATGCTATTGAAAAAGAATATGAGAGAATGAAATCAGTATCTAATATAAATATAAATATAAATAGAGAAGTGACTCCTATAGTTAGTAGTGATGATGATATATTTAAAATATTTGGTACTGCTAGAACTCCTAATAGTCAAAATAAGAGTAATGTTAATGAAAGTAGTAGAGTAGATACTCCTATTGTACCTATCAATATAAAAGATGATAAACAAAAAGAAAAAACAGTAAGAGTTACTCCAGTAGTTAGACCTAGAGTTAATACTGAGATGGTAGATAAAGGTAAAGAAAAGAAAGCAATAGATGAAGTTGATTTAAAAGATACTAAGGTAAGGGTATATGATATATTAAATAGTATGAGATTTTTAGGAGAGAAGATTATTTTAGAGAATGATGAATATTTTTGTGAGAGAGTAGCTAAGATAATACTTGATAGTGTCGATGATATAGATTTGATTGAATGTGGAGAATATGATAAAAATATAGAAAAAGTAATTAGAAGTGAGTATCAGGATTTAATAAATGGTAAATGGAAATTTAAAGAGAAGGAACCACTTGTTAAGATGAATATAGATATTGAAAATATAGATGGAATTAATGATATGAGACTATATGCAAAAGATTACTTATATAAATTAATGGAAGTATTGGGATATTCATATGATAATAAAAGCGATATAATAGAAAAGATAATTGGGTTGATTGAACCTAGTCATTATATTTTAATAGTTAATGGTAAATATGAAGAATATATGAAAACTTTAATTATTTCTAGTAGTAAAGAATATGAAACTGTTTTAGATTCTTTTAGAGTTAATGGAAGATTTGCTTCTTTTACACAAGAAGAGAGATTAAATATGCTATTAGAGGCTTCTCAAATGGTAAAAGATATGAAGAATAATCAATTATTATCTAATGGAAATGATTTATATCAACAAATTAATCAGATTATTGATGTAGTAATTAATAAACATTATTCTAAATTAAAGAATGATATTAATACTGCTAAGAATATAGGATTAGCTGCTGCTACAGCGGTATCTCCGGCTACTGTTGGAGCTATTTATGGTATATCTTCTTTATATAAGAGAGGAACTGCTGAAGCTGATTATAAACAGTTAGAAAATATACAGGGCATTAATCAAATTTTACATGAAGAAGATAGTGGTAGAGGTAGAAGATAAATAATTAAATGTGAAAGAGTACCTTACGATATGTTTGGTACTCTTTGTTTTTGGGTTCTTTGTCAAATAGTTGGTGCAACCCAAAATAATGATAAAGAACCTCTTTTGATAAGTTGACTTTTATTTATTTTATTTTGTTTTTTAATTTATATAGAATGTTCATAGCTTCTATTGGGGTTATTTCTAAGATATTTAATTCTTCTAATTCTTTTTCGATAGGGCTTTCTTTTGGTTCAAAATCTAGAGGGAGAGTTGTTTGAATAACAATATCTCTTTTAGCTTCTTTCTTTTCATATACTGATAAGATTTCTTCAGCACGATCAGTTACTTCTTTAGGAAGATTAGCTAGTTTTGCAACATTTATACCATAGCTTTTATCGATAGAGCCATCTTTTACTTTATGTAGGAATGTTATTTTTCCATCTTTTTCTTCAGCACTAACATGTTTGTTTTTAAGTTTATCAAGAGTATTTTCTAGATCAGTTAGTTCATGATAGTGAGTAGAGAAAAGGGTTTTACATGCTATTTTGTTGTTGATATATTCAAGAATAGCTTGAGCTAAACTCATACCATCGAATGTTGCTGTTCCGCGACCTAGTTCATCAAACAAGATAAGGCTATCAGGAGTAGCATTTTTTATGGCATTAGCAGCTTCAGTCATTTCTACCATGAAGGTAGATTCACCACTTACTAAATCATCACTAGCTCCGATACGAGTAAATATTTTATCAAAGATAGGGAGAATAGCTTTTTTAGCGGGAACATAGCATCCTATTTGAGCCATGATGGTAATTATTCCTAGTTCACGCATATAAGTAGATTTACCAGCCATGTTAGGACCAGTTATTAAGAGGATGGAAGTTTTAGGATCCATAATGATATCGTTAGGAATATAATTTTCATTGATTACTTTTTCTACGACAGGATGACGACCATCAATTATTTCTAGATTATGTTCTTTAGTTAGAGTAGGTCGAGTATAATTATATTTTTCACTGATAAGAGCGAATGATGATAAGACATCTATTTCACTGATAGTTTTAGCTATTTCTTGAATAATATGAGTATATTCATTACAAGTATTACGAATATTAATGAATAGATCATACTCTAGATTAATTATTTTTTCTTCTGCTGATAGGACAAGATCTTCTTTTTCTTTGAGGATAGGGTTGATGAAACGTTCGCAGTTAGTTAATGTTTGTTTACGAATATAACCATATTCTTCTTTAACTAGTGGTAAGTTACCTTTGGATATTTCTATGTAGTATCCGAAGACTTTATTGAATCCTACTTTAAGGTTTTTGATACCAGTTCTTTCTCTTTCTTCTTGTTCATAGTTACTGATGAAGTCTTTACCACCACTACGAAGATCTTTTAATTCATCTAGTTCTTTATTATAGCCTGGTTTTATGAGATAGCCTTCTTTTAGAGTTTGTGGGGGTGTTTCATAGAGGGAAGACTCTAAAAGATTATATAAGTTAGAGATATCAGGAAGGGTTGTATAGTTGATAAGACTTAGGATCTTGTTAATTTCAGGTAATACTTTTAGGGATTCTTTTAGTTGGATTAGATCTCTAGCGTTGGCTGATCCTAGAGAGATACGACCACATAATCTTTCTAAATCATAGACGTCATATAGATACTTACGAAGATCTTCACTTAGAATAAATTCTTCGAGAAGAGTAGCTACGGTATCATAACGATGATTAATTTTATCTATATCAAGTAAAGGGGATTCAATCCAAGACTTTAATAGACGGCCTCCCATAGCAGTTTTAGTTTCATCTAGAAGCCATAAAAGAGAATACATTCTTTCTTTATTACGAATACTTTCAGTTAACTCTAAGTTTCTTTTGGTATGAATATCCATTTTTAAATATTCATTATTGATTCTTATAGATAGTTTTTGAAAGTGAGAGATATTTCTTTTTAGATTAATAGTTAAATAATATATTAAGTGTTTAGTACCTATTAAATATCTTTCATCAGTAATATTTTCAGTGATATAACTATAATTATTTTCTTCATATAGTGAGTCAGTTATTGTGATAGGGAGTTTATAGATATTTTTTAATGAAGAGATAATTTCTTTATTTACTTTAGAGTTGGCAATTATTTCTTTGATACCTAGATAGATTATTTTATTGATAATGATATTGGGATCTTGTTCTAAGACTTCTGAATAGATTTCACCAGTAGTTATATCAGCATATGTTAGGATGTAACAGTATCCTAATGAATAGAGGCTGGCTAAGTAATTGTTTTCTTTTTCATTTAAGGAATTGGCAGTGATGACTGATCCGGATGATATTACTTCAGTGATATCTCTTTTAACGATACCTTTAGCAGTTTTAGGATCTTCTAATTGTTCACATATAGCTACTTTATAGCCTTTTTTGATAAGTTTATCTATATAAATATCAACAGCATGATGGGGAACACCACACATTGGGACTCTTTCTTCTAAACCGGCATTTCTTCCGGTAAGAGTTAATTCTAATTCATGGCTGACTAATTCAGCGTCTTCAAAGAACATTTCATAGAAGTCTCCTAACCTGTATAAAATAATTGTATCGGGATTGTTTTCTTTTAATGATACATAGTGTTGCATCATTGGAGCTAATTTTGTTTTGTCTACTTCACATAATTTCATATTTATCACAACTTTCAATCCATATTATAGCAAAAAATAGAAGTTAAAATCAAGGAAATGTTAATAAGAATGAAAAAGAATCTCTAGGGAGACTCTGTGATATTTTGGGATAGGGGTACTATTTTGTAACCTTTACTTAATATATAATCGATGATACTAGATAATTCTTGAGTGTTGTTTATGAGATAGATACTACCATTAGATAGATTATTTTTTATTTGATTTAGATTAGTAGGAGTTGTATAGATAGAAGACATTTTATTATTTGAACAGTTGGATAGGGAAGTAGAATTCTTTTCAGTGAATAGGCAATAGATAGATTTATTATTAGATTTATTATTGATGATATTGTTAGCTATTAAGAGATTATCTTTAGTATATTTACCCATATTACCATAATTATATATTTCATTATCTTTGATGGTATCTATTAAACTGATATTATTATTTAGATAGGTGCTATCTATGAAGAAATTTATGGGTACATGATATTTATTTATAGTAGTTAGAATGTTATCTAGGGTGTTACTGTTATTTAAAATATAGATGAGGGAGATATTTTTTTTATAGGGATTACCACTTATAAGATAGAGATTATAGTTATTGTAGATAGAGTTATTTGGATATATGGCTTCATAGATGAGGAGAGAAGCGTCATATGAACTGAGTTTTTTCATGGATTTATAGCTAGCTTCTAGATTAACTTCTTTACCAATATTGCCTGGTATGATAGTGTCATCTTTGATAATAGCATCAATAGGGGCGATGTTTAGATCATAAGCTTCATTTTTAATCTTTATCATTATTTCATCTTGTTCCATAGAGACATCGATTATTTTTTCAGTATATAGAAAAGTAAAACAAAATAGACAGAATAGACCAATTATTTTAATAACTTTCATGTATGATCACCTAGTAAATGATATGAAAATAGTTGTTTACTTATACATTAATTTATGATAAGATTAAGTTAATAAAGTAGGTGATGTGATATGAATAATAAAGGATTTACTTTGATTGAATTATTGGCGGTTATTGTGATACTAGTGGGAATATCATTAACTGCAGTTATGGGGATTAGTGCTTCTTTAGAAAGAAGAGATGAGAAAGAATGCTATGAACAGGTAGAGTTTGCAGTTAATGCAGCGAAGATATATTTTTCTTTAAATGATAATATAAAAGAAGTAACAGTGGGTACTTTAAAGAGTGATGGATACTTTGATAGTAAGAAGATTGATAAGCTTAGTATTTATGATAAGATAAGTATTGGTGGGGATAAGTATTTATTTAATGAAAACGAAGTAACTAATAAGATTAAATGTAGTAATAAAGGGGGAATAATACTAGGAGATTTAAATTATGATGAGAAGATAAATCAAGATGATTTAGATATTTTAGATAAATATTTGAGAGGGGAAGGTATGGATGAAGATTTACTTAAATATGCTGATGTTAATAAAGATGGGTGGATTAATCAGAAAGATAGAGAATTAATGCAAAAGTATATTAATGGAGAGATTGATAAATTTTAGTATTAGATAGAATCAATAGTTATTTTAGAAGATATGTTTTTAATAGTAGAGGTAATATGATCTTTATCTTCTTTGGATAAGAGGGGATTATTATTTAAGAGAGTGAGATAGTCTTTTACTTTAGAGAGAAGGCTATCTTCTTTTTTAGATAGATATAATTCATAGTAGGTTGTTAATAGAAGGATTTGGGCTTTGTCAAAGGAAGAGATTGATTCTAGTAATTGGATAGATTTTGACAAGTCTTTAGTTATTCCTAGAGAGGCACAGCCAGGGATATAGAAATTAGTTACTAAGTTTATTATATTCCAGGGATATAGAGTACTTTTAGGAGCAGTAGAACCAATAGTGAAATATTTATATGAGAGAGATAGATCTTTATTAGTACCTAGACCTTTTAGATAGAAGAGGCCTACTTTATTACAGGCCCAAGATTCTTCCATATTAGCACTAGCTAGGTAACAAGAGAAGGCTTTTTGATAGTCTTTTTTTTCTTCATATATTTTACCTAGATTATTATAGGCATAGGGATAGTTTCTAGAGATAGCTTTATTAAAGTAAGAGATAGCTTTATCTAGATTTATTTCTTTATGGGGATTAGTACCTGATAGATAGCATAATCCGAGGGTATTTAGAGAAGAGACACTATTTAGAGATTCGGCTTTTTTGAGATATGACCAAGCTAGTGATAGGTCATCATTGGATAGAGAACCTATTTTTTTAGTTAGAATCATGTGAGCAAGAATCCAACAGGAAGTTGGATGATTATAATTAGCTGCTAATTCATGATAAGAATAAGCTAGTTCATAGTTAGGAGTACCTGAAATATAGCCCATGTATTCTAGATTACCTAGTTCATTTAAGGCATAAGGATTATTCTTTGAAGCAAGGCTTTTTAATGATGGGATGAGACTGATGCCTTCAGAGAATTTTAATTCAAGATATTCTTTAAGGCTGTCTACAGATATATTAGTATTTCTTAATATTTCATCAATAGTAGTGTTTACTAAGTCTTTATCATAGATAGGTTGCTTCTTTTCTAGAATAGTAAAGAATAATACTTGACAGATACATTCATAATAATTTTCTTCTTTTAAGAGATGGAGATAATTATTTTTGAAATTATATGGAACATATAGATCGTTTTTAATATATGGATGAATAGAGTAAGCTAGAGTTTTTAGACGAGAAGAAGTATTTAGGGAAGAGATGCTATCATATGAGGTTATTTGACCAGTCATTATAGATAAAAGATTATTAATGATAGGGATTAAGACTGATTTATCTTTAGACCATTTTTTTTGATAGATAAGATATATTTGTTTATAATTATTACCAATAGCACGATATCCAGTACAATAATTACCTACTGTAGTATCAGAAATATTTTCAATATTGAAGAGAATACAAAATATTTCAGTTTGAATAGCGGAAGACTTATTGATAGAGTTCTTTTTTATTTCATTAAAGAGATTTCCTAAAGATAAATGATTAGGATTATTATTTAATTTTAGATATGTCACAAGTATCACCTATCTATATAATAGCATATTTTGTGGATATTGTGAAGAATTATTTTTGATGATGTGGACTATAGTAAGTTATCTTATGGATATGAAAGCGATATACTGTTAATAGGAGGAGAAAAAATGAAAGTGCTTAAGAATTATAAATCAATGATTATATTGATAGGTGCAATAATATTAGGGGGACTTGTTGGTTTATTATGGGGAGAGGGAGCTCAGGTATTGAGTCCTTTTGGAGATTTATTTTTAAATATGCTATTAATAATAGTAGTACCTTTGATATTTTTAACTATTACGGGATCTATATATAAGATGAAGCAACCTAAGAGGGTTGGAAAGATATTGGGAACAACGTTTTTAATATTTTTAATAACTTCAGTAGTAGCAGTATTTATAGGAATAGGTGCTACTTATAGTATGAGATTAGTTGATCCGGATGATGGTGAGAGAATTAAAGAGGGACTGGTTATTCAGGGAGAAGAGGAAGAAGTATCTACGGAGTTAAATATTTTAGATAAGACAGTAGAAGCAATATCAGTAAACGACTTTGTTAAATTATTATCTAGAGATAATATGATTGCTTTAATAGTGGTAGCAATACTTACAGGAATAGCAATGAGTATGAGTCCTGATAAGGCAAAGCCAATGTATGAATTTATTGAGTCTGCTACGGAAGTGCTTATGAATTTTATTAAGATAGTTATGTATTATGCTCCAATTGGATTAGGTTGTTATTTTGCTGCTTTAGTAGGAACTTTTGGTAGTCAAATAGCAGTAGGATACTTTAAGACATTTATTATTTATTTAGTGGCTTCAGTAGTATTCTATTTTGTAGTATATTCAATATATGCTTATATTAGTGGAGGAAAGAAAGGCTTTAAGGCTTTTTGGAAGAATATAATTCCTTCTACGGTGACTTCACTTGCTACTTGTTCATCAGCAGCTTCAATGCCAGTAAATATAGAGTGTACTAAAAAGATGGGAGTACCTGATGATATAGCTGAGACTACAGTATCTTTAGGAACTAGCTTTCATAAAGATGGATCAGTTATGGGTAGTGTATTTAAGATAATGTTTTTAGTATATTTATTTAATGGTTTTGGAGATATATCAATACTAAAGATAATGGGAATAGCTTTAGTGGCTACATTACTTGTAACAGCGGTACCAATAGGTGGAGGTACAATATCAGAGATGCTTATTATTACAATGCTTGGTTATCCAGTAGCAGCTTTACCGATACTAACAATAATTGCTACAATAATAGATCCGCCAGCTACAGTGCTTAATGTAGTAGGAGATAGTGCTTCAGCAATGTTAACTAGTAGAATAGTTGATGGAAAAAAATGGATTAAATAAAAAGAAAAAAGCTCATTTCTTAGAGGAATGAGCTTTGTAGATCATGATATGATTTATGATAGTAGCTATGTTGTGATCGTTTATTGTAATATAGTTATCTTTTGATACATATATCTTTAATTCGCTACCAAGATTTTTTTCTACTTTAGTGATATCACTTAGATATGTTTTAAAGATTACTTCTTTTTTCTTTATGGGAGATATTCTTCCAGAACATCTTAAGTCTTCTTCTGAGTTGTTGATATTGCTAGGGTTACTTAATACAAATAGACGGATATTAGTTAAAATGATAGTAAAAGTACTGTAATTATCTTTTTCATACATTTTAACGTCATCTATTATGTGTATTATTTCTTCGTTTTCTAATAAGTGAATATCGTACATATAAGACTCCTTTCAATAGTATTATATCATATTATTTAAATATCTATCAAAAAAACTCACTTAGTGAGTTAATATTATTCTTCTTCGGGAATATCATCAAATAATTTCTTAATAGGTATTTCTAAGCCGGATGCAATTCTTTCAACGGCGTCTAAAGAGAAGGTTGATGCCATTGTAAATGACTCAATTTCACGAATATATCCATGAGATAAACCAGAAGCATCAGCTAATTCTTGTTGTGTCATTTTCTTTGCTTTACGGTATTTCTTAATATTATATCTAACGGTATCATAAATATTATATCTATTCATGTATTCACCTCTTGTAAATATTTTCTCATAAATAAAATGAAAAATATGTAGAGGAATTGTATACATATCAAGGGATAAATCGACAATTTTTTTGCTTTTTTAGGCATATAATTATGATGGTGATTAAAATGAATAAGTTATATATGGGAATAGATATTGGATCTATATCTACTAAAGGAGTTATTATTGATGAATATGATAATATTATAGCTAGTTGTTATTTATATACGGAGGGTAATCCGATAAGGGCAGTGAAGATGGTTGTTAAGAAGATGAGGGATGAGATAGATTTAAATAAGTATCAGGTGGTATCGGTAGGGACGACGGGATCTGCTAGAAAGTTGATTGGTACAATGCTTGGGGCTAGTACAATTAAGAATGAGATAACGGCTCATGCAGTGGGAACGATTAGATTGTATCCAAATGTTAGAACAATATTTGAGATAGGAGGGCAAGATTCAAAGATTACACTTGTTAATAACGGGATAGTGTGTGATTATGCGATGAATACATTATGTGCTGCTGGTACAGGGGCTTTTATATCATCTTTGGCTAAGAGACTGGATGTGAATATTGAAGATGTAGCAAGGGTGGCTTTTAGTAGTCAAAATAAAGTATCAATAGCTGCTAGGTGTACAGTATTTGCCGAATCTGATTTAATTCATAAAATACAAGCAGGGTATAAAAAAGAAGATATAATAGCAGGAGTATGTAGAGCAGTAGCAGTTAACTATATAAATAATGTTGCTAAAGGAAAAAAGATAATGGCTCCGATAGTATTTAATGGAGGAGTTAGTAAGAATGCAGCAGTAGTTAGAGCATTTGAGGAAATAACTCATGAGAAGATAATAGTTAATAGAAATTCACATTTGATGGGAGCTTTTGGAATAGCTATAATGGCTAAAGAAAGTAAAAAAGAAAGTGTATTTAACTTTGATATAGATAACTTAAGAGTAGAGACAAAAATAGTTAATTGTGGAAGATGTGCTAATAACTGTGAAATAGTAGCAGTATATAAAAATGATAATTTAATTGATCATTATGGAAATAGATGTGAAAGAGGGAATTTAGTTAAAAATACATAAAGATATAAAATAATTAGAATGATCTAGTTATTTTTTCTTTACTTAGATAGATATTTTTTGTAAATAAATGGATTATTATTGTATATAAAGATTTTTTTTAGTATAATTTTAGTATGAAGAAAGTATGGTGAATATGAAACAGAGAACAATTAGTGCGATCATACTATTAATATTACTTGTAGGTAGTTTAGTTATTAGTAGTAAATTATTTGGAATAGTAATGTTATTAGTAGCAGTACTAGGATTTAATGAGTTTTTTGATATAAAATATCATGATAAAGAAAAGAAACTTAAATATATAAAGATATTAGGAATAATTAGTTTGATATTGATTACTTTAAATGAAACATTTTATAGTTTAGATTTAAGAACAGTTATCTTATTACCATTAATTATATTAAGTATACCAATAGTTATATATAATGATAATGAATTATATAGTATTAATGATTGTATGTATGTACTTGGAATAGTATATTTTTTAGGGCTATCTTTTGAGAATATAATATATTTAAGAGATACTCAAATGGCTAAATGTATATTTATTTTTATCGTAGCTTTTATTACTGATACATATGCTTATATAGGAGGTAGTTTGGTTGGAAGACATAAACTTACTTCAATATCTCCGAAGAAGACAATAGAGGGTAGTGTTATAGGTACAGTAATGGGAGTACTTATAGGAAGTGTCTACTATTACAATGTAGTAGGAGGAGTATCAGTACCTATGACAATACTACTATGTTTGATATTAACAATATTATCAGAGATAGGAGATTTAATGTTTAGTAGTATAAAGAGATATTTTAATAAGAAAGATTATTCAAATTTGATTCCAGGACATGGAGGAGTATTAGATAGATTTGATAGTGTTATATATGTATCACTTGGTTTATCATTAATACTTAGTATGATGTAAGAGAAGGAGGAGGATTATGTTATCACTTTTATGGTTTATTCTTATTTTAGGAGCAATAGTAGCTGTTCATGAATTTGGACATTTTATATTTGCTAAGTTATCAAATATTTATGTATATGAATTTTCTATAGGTATGGGAAAGAAAATATTTGGAAAGAAACGTAAGGGAGGAGAAACGGAATTTTGTATTAGAGCTGTTCCTTTAGGGGGATATGTAATGATAGCAGGAGAAGACGTTGAAGATGAAAAGATCCCTAAAGATAGACAAATGTGTAATAAGAATTTTATTAGAAGATTCTTAGTATTATTTGCAGGAGCTTTTAATAATTTTGTATTTGCTTTCTTAATGTTATTTATTAGTGCTTTAATATATGGAGCGGCTTCGACAAAGCCTTATATTGGAGAAGTAGCTGATGGATATCCTGCTAAAGAAGTAGGATTACAAGCTGGAGATTTAGTATTATCAATAGATAATGAAAAGATACATAATTGGGATACAGCTTTAGTTAAATTACAGACTAATAAAGGAGAAACAATTACTTTTGAAGTAGAGAAGACTGATGGAACAATTAAAAAGTATGAAATTACTCCAGTAAAAGAAACTGATAAAGATGGAAACACTAGTTATAAATTTGGTATAGCTACAAGATATGAAAAAGAATATGGATTTGGTAAATCTTTGAAATATGCTTGTAATAAATTTATATCATTATTTACTAGTATGTGGGATACATTAAAATATTTATTTACTGGTAAGGTAGGAGTTAATCAATTATCAGGACCAGTAGGAATATATTCAATAGTAGATTCACAATCTAAACAAGGATTTGAAGCTATATTATATTTAGTAGCATATTTATCAATAAATGTAGGTATAATTAATTTATTACCATTCCCAGCATTTGATGGAGGAAGAATATTATTCTTATTTATAGAGAAGATATTTAAAAAGCCTGTATCTAAGAAGACAGAGAATATTATACATACTATTGGATTTATGTTAATTATAGGATTACTTATATATGTAACATTTAATGATCTTATTAGATTATTTAGATAAATATATATTACAAAGACAATAAAGATAATACTTATGGAAGTGTTATCTTTTTCTTTTTTCTTGTTATAAAAAATAAAAATGGTACTAAAGTATTCTACTTAATTATCATTTTGAAGGTAAAAGTATATGGATAATGATAAGAATAAAAAGATAATTTTAGTGTTAGGAATATTAACAGTTATATTTACAATAATTGGTGGATCTTTAGCATACTTTTCGTGGATAAGCAGTGAATCACAAAAGGCAAATATTACTTTTGCTACAGGAGTAGATTTTCCTGATAGTAAATATTATGACGTTTACAAAGCTGCTAATGGAACCTCAATAAACGCATTAACTGCATGCGATGGAGGAATATGTTATGGTTATTACGCGAGCTTTGTCTATACCAACAATCCATGGTTTAATCGTAGCGGTGGCTACAACATTGGTGCTAATGTGGGTGCCTTCGACTTCGTCAACACCTACGGTAGTGCCAGCCTCAGCAGATTTCGTTCGGTTGTTTCTTTCGTTGGAGCGTAGTGATTTCATATTATATTATGTATATGGAGATTGAGTTAATATTGATAGGGATGATGAGTAGGTAGAGGGAGTTTATCTATGATTTAACTTAATGAAAGGGAATATAATTGTAGGGTAAGTAAAACCTCATCTTATAGATATGTGATAAGATGAGGTTTTTAGATGGATATATTGTTATGAGATGAGGATATTTTTGAGAAGATTCTTTTTTTGATCTTCTTTAGGGAAGGAGATAGTTAAGATACCATTTTGATATAGAGCTTTTATATCTGATTCTCTTTTAATACCTATATAGAAACTACGTTTTATTTCACCATATAGTCTTTCTCTTCTAATATATGTATCAGGAGAACTTGAGAGGGTATTTTTATTGGCATATATAGTTAGATAACCGTTATCATAGTTTATCTTGATATTTTCTTTTTTTATACCAGGTAAGTCCATTTCTAAGATATAACGATTATCTTTTTCATATATATCTGTTTTCATATATTCTTTTTCTTTAGGATAGGGATTATTGAATAAATCAAAATAATCATTTAAGTAATAATTTCTATTATGGTTCATGTAATCATTCCTTTCAAGTTTATTATGGATAAGTTATATGAAAATAATACGATAATATAGTGTAAAATAATGATATATTATATATAAATAAAGAGAAATATGATATAATTATATGGGTGGTTATATGTATAATAGAGCACTAGAAGTATTAAATATTTTATGTGATAAGGGTTATATAGCATATATAGTAGGAGGATATCCTAGAGATATGTTATTAGGAATAAAGACTAATGATATAGATATTTGTACTAATGCTACTCCTAAGGAGATAATAGAAATATTTGATACGGATAATATTAGTGATACTAATTATGGATCGGTAAGAGTGATATATAAGAATTATCACTTTGATGTGACTACTTTTAGGAAAGATATTAAGTATGAAAATAATCGTAGACCTGTAAAGGTTAAATATATTAATGATCTTAAGAAAGATTTACTTAGAAGAGATTTTACTATTAATACTATGTGTATTGATAAAGATGGTAATTTGATAGATATGCTTGGTGCTAAGAGTGATATTGATAAGAGAATAATTAAGACAGTAGGAAATCCAAGATATCGTATTAAAGAAGATAGTTTAAGAATACTTAGAGCAATTCGTTTTGCAGGAGTACTTGATTTTGATATAGATAGTAAGACATTTAATTATATAAGAAAATATGGATATTTACTTAAGAATTTATCATATTCTAGGAAGAAGGAAGAACTTAATAAGATATTTTCTTCAGTTAATAAGGAGAAGGCTAGAAGGTTAATTATAGATAGTGGAATAGATAAATATTTAGATATTAATAATTTAGAAGAAATAGTTCTATGTGATGATATAATTGGTATATGGAGTCAGTTAGAAGTAGATGATAGTTATCCATTCTCTAAGGTAGAGAAAGAGATGATTAAGAATATTAGAAGAATGAATCAAGAGGATTTTAATGAATATACAGTATATAAATATGGGTTATATGTATCTACTGTAGTAGGAAGTATTAAGGGAATTAGTTATAAGGAGATTAATGATATATATCATAATTTAGTTATTACTTCTAGGAAGGATATAGATATTAAGGCTATGGATATAGCTAAGGCTCTTGATAGTAAGCCTGGGAGTTATATTAGTGATATATTTATTGATATTGAGAAAGAGATAGTAATGAAGAGACTTAAGAATGATAAGAAAGATATTATTAGATATATAAAGAAACATTATTAGGAGGTTTTATGGGATTATTTGATAAGATAAAGAAAGCTTTTAGTGGTAATAAAACACAAGAAGAGGTAGTTAATTATGATAAGGGGTTAGAGAAGAGTAGACGGGAGTTTGTTAGTCAATTAAGTAATTTATCTAAGAAGTATAAGAATATTTCAGAAGATTATTTTGAAGAGTTAGAGAATATTTTAATAATGGCTGATATTGGTATTAATACGGTAATGACTTTTGTAGATAGATTAAAGGATAGGGTTAAGAAAGAGAAGATAACTGATAGTAATATTTTGAAAGAGATTATTGTAGATGAGTTGTTTGTAATGTATGTTGGAAATAATATTATTGATAGTAAGATTCATTTTAGTAGTGAAGGACCTACGGTTATTTTGTTTGTGGGAGTTAATGGTGTTGGTAAGACTACGACGATTGGTAAGATAGGGGCAATGTATAAGAATAAGGGTAAGAAAGTGATGATGGTAGCAGGAGATACTTTTAGAGCTGGTGCTAGGGAACAACTAGAACTATGGGGAGAGAAAACTGGTATTAGAGTTATTAGTAATGCTTCAAGTGATCCTGCAGCAGTTATGTATGATGCACTAGAGATAGCTAAGAAAGAAGAATATGATTTAGTACTTATTGATACAGCTGGTAGACTACAAAATAAGAGTAATTTGATGGATGAACTGGCGAAGATTAATAGAGTAGTTAAAAAAATTATTCCTGAAGCTCCACATGAGACATTATTAGTGATAGATGCTACTACGGGACAAAATGGTATTAGTCAAGCTAAAGCTTTTAAAGAGATAACTAATATAACAGGAATAGTACTTACTAAATTAGATGGTACTGCTAAAGGGGGAATAGTATTAGCTATTAAAGAAGAAGTAAATATTCCAGTTAAATATGTAGGACTAGGTGAAGGAGCAAACCAAATAGAAGCTTTTGATATAGAGAAATATATATATGGATTATTTAAAGATTTATAGAGAGGAATAAAAGGATATGGATAAGAAAAAGATAAAAATATTTATGATAATGTCTTTATTAGGAGCATTATTATTACTTGGTCTTGTGTTTGTTAATACAGCTTTTCTATCAGCATTTATGTTATGGCTAGCATTATTTATATTTAGTATTTGTTATTATATAAAAGATGATGAGAAGTATCTTTTATTATATGGATTATTTCTTATTGGAGTATTACTAGTAATAGGAGCAGTAATATATATGGTTATGAGGGTTAGATAATGGAAGAACAAGAATTACTTATAATGTTATATGACTATTATGGAGAGTTATTTAATGAACAACAAAGAGAATATTTTGAAAGATATTATTTTGATAATTTATCATTAGCAGAGATAGCAGAGAATACTGATAAGAGTAGGAATGCTATTCATAAAGGAATAAAAGCAGTATGTAGTAAATTATATGAATATGAAAAGATACTAGGAATGTATGAGAAGAGTAAGAAGATTAGAGAGATAATTAAAGAAGTTGATGATGAGAAGATAAAACATGAATTGGAGGAGTTATTATGAAAAATAAATTACCTGTATTAATAGAAGATAATGAATTACCTAGAAATAATTTAGATAATAATACAAGAAATAATAATTCTTTAGGATATGTAAGTGTTTTATATATAATTTCAATACTAGTGACTAGTTTTAGTGTTGCAGTAGTAATGGTATTAGGAAAGTAGATGGTATTATGAATAATGAGAGTATATTAGAGAAATATGGAGAGAATTTAACAGAAGTTAAATATTTAGTAAATCCAGCAGTAGCAAGAGATAAAGAACTTAAGGAATTAGTAATGGTTTTACTTACTCCAGAGAAGTCAGCTTGTTTAGTAGGTAAGCCTGGTATTGGTAAGACTGCTATAGTAGAAGGACTTGCTTATAGGATTCAAATGGGAGATATGCCAAATGCTTTAAAGGGATATTCAGTATATAAGATTAGTACTCCGTCATTAGTAGGTAGTACTACTGGTGAAAATAGAGTAATGGAATTAATGAAAGAATTACAAACTAAAGATAAGATTATTATTTTTATAGATGAGATTCATATGCTTATGGGAGGTAGTAATCAAGGACCAATGGACTTGGCTAATATGTTTAAAGAAGGATTAGGTAGAGGTACAGTTAAGTTAATTGGTGCTACGACGGTAGATGAATATGAAAGATATATTCTTCGTGATAAGGCTTTTGTTAGAAGATTTGAAAGAATAGATATATCAGAACCTACTCAAGAAATGTGTGTTCAAATTCTTATGAGAACGATACCAAAGATTGAGATTCAAACAGGGGTTAAATTTAATTATACGGATTTTATAAAAGAGAATGTATGTAAATTTATAGTTAATATGACTAGTGAATATAAGAGAGTATATGAAATATCTAGTAGATATCCTGATATAGCTTTAACAGTACTTAGACAATGTTTTTCAGCAGCTTTATTTGATAATAGTAATGAAGTAAAGTTTAGACATATATATGAAGCAGTTAAGTCTACTAAGGCAGTATATCCGGACGTAATTAGAAAAGAGTTAATAGTATTTAAGGATGCATTTAAAGATGAACTTACTAGTGAAGGGGTAGAGGTAATAATACCGGAAGAGACTTCAAGATAGTAATAATAATAAATGAGATGAATGATAATACAATTAAATAGGAGGTAGAAATGAAGTTAGATAGTTTATTTGAAAATATTCCTAATGAAGTTTTAAAGGGAAGTATGGATACGGAGATATTAGATATTGCATATGATTCAAGGCAAGTGAAAGATAATTATTTATTTGTAGCAATAGTAGGAAATGATCAAGATGGTCATGATTATATTGAATCTGCAATAGATAATGGGGCTACAGCAGTTTTAGTATCTAAAGATATTGAAGTATCTAGGGATGTAACAGTTATTAAAGTAAAAGATACAAGAAGTATTTTATCAAAGTTATCAATGAGATTATTTAAGTTTCCACAAAATAAGATGAAAACAATAGCTATAACTGGTACTAAGGGAAAGACTACAGTTAGTTTTATGATCAAGAAAATAATTGAAATGTCAGGAAAGAAATGTGGTCTTATAGGTACTACAGGAGTATATATTGGGAAGAAGTATTATCCTATTAAGAATACTACTCCAGAATCTTATGATACTTTAAAATATATGAATGAGATGGTTCATGATAAGATAGAATATATGGTAATGGAAGTATCTAGTCAAGCTCTTAAATATGATAGAGTAAATGATATTGTTTTTGATTTTGGTGTATTTACTAATTTAACACAAGATCATATAGGCCCAGGAGAGCACTCTAGTATGGATGATTATATAGATAGTAAAGGGAAACTATTTAGGCAATGTAATCATGGAGTTCTTAATATAGATGATGATCACTTTTATGATATGATTCAAAGAGGAGATAGCTCTATTAATACATATGGATATAATGAAAAGGCTGATTTAAGAGCAGTTAAGTTAGATTTAGTGAGAGATGGTCATTTTGTAGGTATTAAGTTAGAGACAGCAGGAGTAATTAATGATACTTTTATGATTAGTAGTCCTGGAGAATTTTCTTCTTATAATGCAATGGCTGCTATACTTACATGTCATATGTTAGGGATAGATACTGATTGTATCAAAGAAGCTCTTAGTAACTTTTCAGTTAAAGGAAGAGTAGAACCAGTATGGGTATCAGATGATTTTACTTTATTAATAGATTATGCTCATAATGGAGTTAGTACTAAAAGTATTCTTAGTACTATTAGAAAATATGATCCAGGAAGAATAGTAACTATTTTTGGATGTGGTGGTAATAGAAGTAAAGATCGAAGATATGAAATGGGAGAAATAGCTTCTAAGTATTCAGATTTTTGTATAATTACTGAAGATAATAATCGTTATGAAGAATTTGATGATATAGCTAAAGATATTATGAAGAATTTTGATAAGAAATGTGATCATGTTATTATTCCTGATAGAAAAGAAGCTATTAAGTATGCAATAGAGAATGGTAAAAAGGGAGATATTATTATGCTTATTGGAAAGGGACATGAAGATTATAAAGAAATTAAAGGAGTAAGATATCCTTTTGATGAGCGTGTAGTAATTAAAGAAATATTAGAAGAACTTGGTAGAAAGAAAAGTAATTAGATATAAATAAACTCTTCACAAAAATAGTGAGGAGTTTTATTAAGTGATAGATAGTTAGATTATTATAATAAATATTTATTTAAGTGATGGACTAAATTGTAATGATTTGATAAAATATTATTATAATAAGTGGATTATGATAAGTGGTGATATAAATGTATTTTAATAATAAAGGTAATACTAATATTGATAATGAATTTAATGAAAAAAAATTTAAATTATTTCGCTTTAATTTTAGTAGTAAGAATATTTTGTTAATAGTAGTTGGAATAATTCTCTTGATATTTGGAATAGTATTTTTTGTTAGACTAGGTAGTAAGAATAGAGTTACTTATTATTTAGAGCTTAATGGAGAAGAATTAGTTACTATTTATAAGGGTAATGAATATATAGAACCTGGATATATTGGAAGAGATAGTAAGGGAAATGATCTAACTCAAGAAGTAATGATAGATAGTAATGTAGACACTAGTAATATTGGAGATTATCAGATAGTATATACTTTACATGATAAGTCTTTAAAGAGATATATAACAGTTACTGATAAGCCAGTAGGGGCTACTTATATATATTTAAAGGGAGATAATACGATATATCTTAATATAGGTGAAGAATATAAGGAACCTGGATATTTAGTAATAGATTCTATTGATAGTAGTCTTACGGATAAAGTAGTAGTTTATAATAAGATAGATACTAGTAAGAAGGGAACTTATCAGGTAGTATATACAGTAACTAATTCTACAGGAGTTACTACTAGTGCTAAGAGAACAGTTATTGTAATGGATGGAAATATATCACTGTCTTTAGATAATGATGGGTATACTAATAAAGAGGTTGAAATAAATATCTATATTATGGATAATTATTTTGATTATCTTTTGTTACCTGATGGTAATAAAATAAAAGATAAGAGTTATACATATAAAGTTAGTGAGAATGGAGAATATAAGTTTATTAGTTATAATAAGACTGGTAAGGGGACAGAGTCTAGTATAACTGTATCTAATATTGATAGAGAAGGGCCAACTGGTACATGTAGTGGAAGTTATGGAGATGGAAAAAGTAATATTATCGTAAATGCACAGGATAAGGCTGGTATAGGGAAGTACTCTATTAATAGGAATAGTTATAGTAGTAATAATATTACAGTTAATAAAGAATATAGTAAGGTAACAGTAACGGTATATGATAAGTTAGGTAATAGTAGGGATATAACATGTAATTTGAGTAAGAAGAGTACACCAGTACCATCTAGTTCTAGTAGTAGTGTTAATCCTCCGATAACTCCAGGTAGTAATAAGAATGTTAAATATAATGTAACTAGTGACACAATTAATGTATGGATAGAAGCAGTATCTAATTATTATGTATCACATATTTGGGTAAAGGATGCTTATAATCAAATGAAGACAGCAGTACCTAATAATTTTGGTAATGAGTTATGGAAGGCATCAGATATACTTAATAATGCTATTAATAGTCATGGATACCAAAATAAGATTATAGTAGCAGTTAATGGAAGTGGATTCGTTTTAAAAGATACATATGACGTTGGATATTATTATGCTAATATAGCTTTTAATATGACTAGTGTTAGTCCAATAGTTATAGTGGAAGGAAAGGTACTTAGGGATATATCTAGTGGTAATATTCCTAGTAGTAAACATATTACTTATGGACTTAAGAAAGATGGATATTTAAGCTACTATAAATATGAGAAGGGTACTAATAGTAGTAATAATATTAATACTTCAAAGAAGATTATTAGTGATGGAGTACTTAATACAATAGCATTTAATCCAGTACTTGTTGATAATGGAAATGTAGCTAGTAGTGATACTTCTCCGAATATAAGACAAGGATTTTGTCAGATAGATAAGAATAATTTTATCTTTATTACTAATAATGATGGATCTAGAAGTAATGGATTTAGTTTTAAGAGAATGGGAGAATATATGGTTTCTTTAGGATGCAAGATGGGATTTAATCTAGATGGGGGAGGATCTACAACGTTATTATTTAAGGACAAGGATGGTAGTGTTAAGGCTTTAGTAGGTAACTCTAGAAAGATAGCAGATATAGTATATTTTCATGAATAAAAAAAAGATTACTCTTGTTAAAATGAACTTTAGGGGGTTCATTTATAGAGTAATCTTTTTATGATATAGTTTATAGTATTTTATCAATGATACCATAATCTAGAGCTTCAGGAGCAGTCATGTAATAATCTCTATCGGTATCTTTTTCAATTTGTTTGATATTTCTTTTGGTATTTTTTGATAGGATACTATTGATCTTGGTACGTAGTGAAAGGATTCTTTTGGCTACAATATCTATTTCAGTAGCTTGGCCTTTGACGCCACCGAGGGGTTGATGGATCATTACTTCACTATTGGGAAGGCAATATCTTTTACCTTTTTTACCACATGATAATAGAAATGCAGCCATAGATGCACACATACCAACACAAGTTGTTGATACATCACTTTTGATAAAGTTCATAGTGTCATATATAGCCATACCGGAAGTGATAGAACCTCCAGGAGAGTTAATATATAGAGAGATATCTTCATTGCTGATACTATCAAGGTAGAGGAGTTGAGCAATGACAACGTTAGCTAGATCATCATCTATTTCCCCACTTAATAAGATTATACGATTTTTGAGAAGACGTGAATAGATATCATAAGCACGTTCTCCCATATTATTTTTTTCAATTACTGTTGGAATTAACATTTTATCACCTAGTAATATTGTAGTACAAAATGATATGGTGTGATAGATAAAGGAGTCGACAAATAATTTAGATTTATGATAAAATAATTATAGATAGATATTATATATATGGAGGTATTATGAAGATAGAGAATATTAAAGTAGGGAGACTTAGATGCAACTGCTATATATTGGATATAGATGATAGGGTATTAGTAATTGATCCAGGAGATGAATTTTCTAGGATAGAGAAAGTTATTGGTGATAGGGAAGTAGTTGGGGTTGTTATTACGCATCATCATTTTGATCATGTAGGAGCATTAGATGAAGTAGTTAATAAATATAAGTGTAAGGTATATGATGGGTATAATTTATTAGAGGGAGTTAATGAGATAGATAGATTTAAGTTTGAAGTGATATATACTCCTGGACATAAGGAAGATTTGATTACGATTTATTTTAAGGATGATAAGGTAATGTTTACGGGGGATTTTCTTTTTAAAGATAGTATTGGAAGATGTGATCTAGATGGTAGTAGCATGGATGATATGCTTAAATCTATTGATAAGATAAAGAAGTATCCAAGGGATATAGTAGTGTATCCAGGACATGGAGTAAGTACTACTTTAGGGTATGAGATAGATAATAATATATATTTTAGAAGTGATGGAAAATATATTTGACAAAGTGATATAGATAATTGCTTTTGTTAATGATAGTAATAGAGTATACTATGAATAGATAGGAGGATTATGAAAAAGAAAAATATTTTTAAGATTGTGGGTTTGGTTATGATAGGAATTATTTTGATAGTATTAGTAGACTTTATATGTGCTAAATATTTTAGGACTAGACCACTTATTGCTAAGAAGGAGGTAGTAGCATATTATATTGATGGAGAGAAGAATACAGTGCCTTTGGAATCAGGAATAGTATATAAGTCATTATTTGCTGATGTATATTATTGTGATACGACAGTAGATACATATGATAGTGAATATCATATGGAAAGGGAACAGAAAATAATTAGATATTATTTAAAGAAGGGGGAAGTATTTACTTGTAAGAGTTCTATTAGTTATTATCCAGGTGATGAAGGAATAAAGAATTATGTTGATATGGATAATCCTAGTGATATGGAATATATTAAGAGTATTGCTAAAGATTTATATAATCAGAAATTAGATGGACTGTATGATGTTAATAATAAGATGGGTGTTATGATCTATAATTTTTTAGGATATCCGATTAATACTAGATACCAAGATGTTTATATGTTTAATATTAATGATTTTAGTAAGGATCCAATAAAACTCTTGATAGATGGATTTGATATGGCTTGGAGAAGTATTAATTATAAGTCATCACCTAGTGGTAATATTTTTAGTTTTTATTATACTTGTGGATATAGAGATCAATGGGGTGGATATAGGAAGTATAGTGAAGAAGATTGTAAGAATAATAAGGATACAACGGGTATATATGTATTTAGGATTAATAGTATAAATGATTATGAGAAGATTAATTTTTATAAGGAAGATAATAGTTATTTAGAGGAGTATCCAGAGAGTTATTTTAGTATTCAAGAAGTTACTAGTGATACTGAGATGATTATTAAGATGGTACTTACTAAGAATAAACAGACAGAAGTTGATAAAATAATATATGTTAAATGGAATTTTATTACTGATAAGAGTGAGGAAATAGAATATGAATAAGAGTATTGGTGATAGAATATATTCTCTTAGGAAGAAGCTAGGGTTATCTCAAGAAGAATTTGCTAATAGGATTGGTGTAACTAGACAAGTTGTTAGTAAATGGGAGATGAATCAAGTAATACCACTTACTGATAAGTTAGAGAAGATTAGTGAAGAATTTAATATTAGTTATGATGAGATATTAAGGGATATGGATAGTAAGAAGAAAAATAATATTATTAAATATATATTAGTATTTTTAGGGATAATTATTATAGAGATAGTAATAATTATTATATATACTTATATGTTAGATAAGAAAGATATGGAATATAAGTGTGTTGGTACTAGGACATATTATGTTGATAGGGTATATGATAGTGATGATGATAATTATAAGTATGTAACATTTATTGATAGAGATAATCAAGTTAATAATATTAAGGTTAGAAAGATAGTAGTTAATAATATAGAAGTTGGTAATAGATATGAATTTGTATATAGAAGTAATGATATGGATACTAGTATTGATGAGATAATTAATGATAAGATAGTTAATATTATTAAGAGTAATAAAGAGGATGAATGGATAGATATAGTTAATTGTAGATAGATCATGTTTAATAGACATGATTTTTCTATGAATAGATATATGGTTAGTGGGCATACTATAGGAGAAAGGAATGGTTATATGGAAGAGTATAAAGTAGTACCTGAGGTTATTACAGGGAAGGATTTGAATTATATAAGTGATATGTTTGAATGGAATTATATGGCTTTTAAGAGTAGTCATTTAATGATAGATAAGTGTCAGGATGAGAATATTAAGATGCTTATAGGTAAGGGAAATGAGATATTTAAGAAGAATATGGAAATGGGTTTAGGTATACTAGGAGGGAAAGATGAATAGTAAGATTAGTAATCCAAAGGTAGAGGTTAGTAAAGGGATAGGATTTAATGATAAGGATTATATTACATGGCTTTTGAATATACTTAAAGAGATGGAGAAGAATTATGTTATTATGATGAGTGAAGCTAGTAATGAGAAATTATATGATAAGTATATGGAATGTTTTATTGAGATGGCTGTATTACAAAGAGAAGTATATGAAGAAATGTTTAGACATGGATGGTATCAAGTAGAGGTAATGGAAGAAGAGAAAATACAAGAGAAGAAAGTCATGTTAGAGAGAATGTATAATGAATTAGAGATAGCTCAGGATTAGTAATTCCTGGCTTTTTTCTTGACAAATTGATATAAATAGAGTATTATATTTAGGCGATTTACGGGGGTACTAGTGATGGAAGAATATAGAAGAGTATATACAATGTCTAATGAGAATATTGGGTCATATAAAGAATTATATGATTTTGATGGAGCTAGATTACTTACAGTACTTGGTAGTGGAGACCAGTACTTTAATAGTTTATTATATGGAGTAAGCGACGCTACGATATTTGATATTAATTATACGGCATGGTTATATTTTAGAATTAAATATAAAGCTATAAAGATACTTAGTTATGAAGAATTTATTAAAGTATTTGTACTTAGAGATATGTATGATATAGAAGTATATAATAAGATTGTTCAAGTACTTGATTATGAAGAGATTAATTATTATGTATATTTAGTTAATTCTTTTAATAATATGATATATAGTAGTCAATGCTTTTATCCTAATGTTATAATTACTAGTTGTGATAGTTGGAAAGATAGGGAAGAATTGAATCCTTATTTGAATAGAGATAATTATTATAAATTACAAGAGGTACTTAATAAAAGAGAGATGCCTAGGTTTGTGATAGGAAACTTTATGAATATGAAAATAGAAGATGGTTATGATATATTACTTTTATCTAATATATATGACTATATTGATAGAGATATGGATAGATATATAGAGAATGTTTATGGATATAAGGCGCAAGCTTTGGTTAATTATAGTTGGTTTTTTAATGATAGAGATAAAGAGTTTATAAGAAGAGGAATGTCTTTAGATAAAGTAAAGGGGTTAATGAAGAGTGATAATTATGTGTTATCACTTAAAAGATAGGAGGGTTATATATGATATACTATGATAAGAATGGCGAGTGTGTAGAATTTAGGAAAAAGAAAAATCTTGGTAAGAAAGTTTATTTAATTAATGATCAGGAATGTGTTAAGATAGGAATTGATCCTAAACTAGTTAGTTTAGATACTTTAGAATGTATACAAGAGATGGGATTAGAAGGAGTTTATAAAGTTAGAGACTTTTTATATTCACAAGATGGGGTATTTAAAGCTTATATAATGAAATATTATAAACCAGAAGATATTAATTTTTTTGATATGGATATAGATTATACGATAGAGAATTATTTAAGACTTAAGAGAGTAGTAGAAGAATTTACTGAGAAGAAGATATTTATGGTAGATTTAAATCCTGATAATGTTATTGTTAATAGAGATGGATTAACGATAATAGATACTGATTTATATGTTATTAGTAAATTTATTTCTAGTGATAGGATAGAACTTAATAATTTAAAGGCTTTAAGATATATATTTACACAGTTATATATAGAAAATTGGGAAAAGTATTATGGTACTGATTGTATTTTAAAAGCATATAATATATTTGAATTAAATCCTGATGCTACGGTGAAGAAATTACAAAGATATAATAGACTTGTTGATAAGATGCATGGTTATAGGGGATTATAATGATATATTATGATGAAGATGGTAATGCTAAGATAATTAATAAGGGAAGAAAATTTTATCAAGTACATGATGGTGATATGGAATATATTAAGAGTAGTAAGATATATAGTGGAATATATCGATTAGGACTTGATAAGTGTATTAAGATACTAGATGATAAGAATAATGTTGACTTAGAAATGATGAAGACTGTTAGAGGATTAAATATAGCAGGATTATATCAACTTAGAGATTTTCTATTTAATATGGATGATAAGTTTGTAGCATATATGATGGATTATTATAAAAGAGAGAATATAGATCTTTTTAGTCAAGGAGTAGATTATACGATATATAATTATTTGAGATTAGAGAGAGCAATGAAACTACTAGGAGATAATTTGATATGTGTTAATGATTTACATGATGGGAATGTAATACTTACGGATAGTGAAATTATAATGATAGATATAGATAATTATTATAGAGGAGATAAAGAAGAGAAAGTTAAGAGATATAATTTAAGAAGACTTAATGAATTATTTATTACTTTATATAAATGTGATCTAGTTCATTATTATGGAAGATACTATAAGAGTGTTGAAGGAAGTATTGAAGAAGTATTTACTTCTAGTGATAAGATGGTTAAGACTTTATCAAAATATAAATGTCCAGGAGAATATTTTATGAAATGGCTTTAGAAATATAATTTTATATTATGTTACTGGGGCTTTTTTTATTGTATAGGGAAGTTCTTTAAGAAACTAAATAGATTTTAAAAAGTATGCTCATAAATATTGTTTATATAATAGTAAGGAAATAGAGATAGATATTTATAAATGATATGAGTGTAGAATATTATTATTGACAGGTATTTATTATTTTTGATATGATTGTATATAGATAGGGAGGTAGTGAGATGACTGATATAGAGATTGCTAGAAATACTAAATTAAAGAGAATAGAGGAAGTAGCTCAGGAGATAGGGCTAGATGATGAAGATATTGAGTTATATGGAAAATATAAATGTAAGATAGATAATCATATATATGATAGGTATAAGGATAAGAAAGATGGTAAGTTGATACTGGTGACGGCGATTAGTCCTACTCCTTTAGGAGAGGGAAAAACTACTATGTCGATTGCTTTAGCTGATGGACTTAGAAAGATAGGAAAGAAAGCAATATTGGCACTTAGAGAACCTTCTTTAGGACCCGTTTTTGGGATAAAGGGAGGAGCTACTGGTGGTGGTATGGTTCAAGTGGCTCCGATGGAAGATATTAATTTGCATTTTACAGGAGATATTCATGCAATTACAGCTGCTAATAATTTGTTATCTGCAATGATTGATAATCATATGTATTTTGGTAATAAGTTAGGGATAAAGAAAGTTGTTTGGAAGAGATGTATGGATCTTAATGATAGACAATTAAGGGAAGTAGATACAGGTTTGTCAGGAGAAGCAAAGATAGTTCCTAGAAGAGATAAATTTGATATAACAGTAGCTTCTGAAGTAATGGCTATTTTATGTTTAGCAAAAGACATGGATGATTTAAAGAAAAGACTTGGTAATATAATAATTGGTTATAATGAAGAAGGTAAGGAAGTATTTGCTCGTGATTTGAAAGCTCATGGTAGTATGGCAGTACTTTTGAAAGATGCTATTAAACCTAATTTAGTTCAATCACTAGAGCATACTCCAGCAATTATTCACGGAGGACCTTTTGCTAATATAGCTCATGGCTGCAATAGTGTTATAGCTACGAAGATGGCTTTAAAACTAGGAGACTATGTAATTACGGAAGCAGGATTTGGAGCAGACTTAGGATGCGAAAAATTCTTGGATATAAAATGTAGAATGAATGGACTTGTACCTGATGCGGTAGTATTAGTAGCTACAATTAAAGCTTTGAAATATCATGGTGGAGTAGAGAAAGACAAGGTATTTGAAGAAAATATTCCTGCTATGGAACAAGGAATGGATAACTTATTTAAACATATAGATAATATTAAGAATAAATTTGGTCTTAATGTAATAGTTGCTATTAATAAGTATAGTCAAGATAGTGATAAAGAGATAGAGTATTTAAGAAGTAAGTTAGATGAAAAAGGTATAGGACTTAGTCTTGTAACAGGATGGGCTGATGGTGGAGAAGGCGCTAAAGATATAGCTCAAAAGATTGTTTCTTTAGTAGAAGAGCCAGAAGAGTTTAAATTTATGTATGATCTAGAAGATGATATTAAGACTAAGATAGAGAAAGTTGCTAAGAAGATATACTATGCTAAGGGAGTAGAATATAGTAGTGAGGCTTTGGAAGAGATAGATAGATTAGAGAAATTAGGATATGGAAATTATCCAGTATGTATAGCTAAGACACAATATTCTTTATCAGATGATCCAAAGAATTTGAAATGTGATGATGAATATACTATTAAGGTAAGGGGTGTTGAGATAAAGAATGGTGCTGGATTTATTGTAGTACTTGCTGGTAGTATTATGACAATGCCTGGATTACCTAGAGTGCCTGCTGCTGAAGCAATAGATATTGATAGTGCTGGTATTATTACGGGAATATTTTAATTTATAAAAATGAAAGAGAATTATAATGTGTGAATTATGATTCTTTTTTGTTTATAAGGGAAGTGCTTTTTATTTATGTAAATGTATTAAATATGCGAGAATATATATAATATTTAAAATATATAAAAATATATATGAATGTATAAAAATATGGTTACTTTTTTGATATGAATTTACTTAGGAGTTATTTTTAGGTATAATGTAGATAAGATTAGGAGGATATGGTTATGGAATATGAGAAGATAACTGATGAGATAGTTAATTTTATTAGAGATTATTATGAAGAGAATAAGTTATATGGGGCAGTATTGGGTATTAGTGGAGGAAAGGATTCAGCAGTAGTTTTGGCTCTTTTGTGTAAGGCTCTTGGTAGTGAGAGGGTTGTTGGTTTGACGATGCCTTGTTATTCAAATGAGGAAGATATGAATGATGCGAGAATGCTTAGTGAATATTATGGGAATAGATTATATAATATAGATTTATCGGGGGTATATGATAAGTTTAAGTATGAGGTTAGTAAGGCTGGTATTAGTGATCAGGAATGTAAGAATAGTGATATTAATGTTAAGCCTAGGATGAGAATGATGAGTTTATATTATATGGCTGCTATGTTAAGTGATATAGAGAAGAGGCCTTACTTGGTAGTGGGTACTAGTAACAAGAGTGAGTTATATGTTGGGTATTTTACTAAGGGAGGAGATTCTGTTCATGATATAGCTCCAATAGGGGATTTACTGGTATCTGAAGTGATAAAGGTAGGGGCAGTATTGGGAGTGCCTGAAGGGGTTTTATACAAGACTCCTAGTGATGGATTATCTGGTATGAGTGATGAAGATAAGTTGGGAGTAAGCTACAATGATATTGAAAGATATATATTGGGAGATGATACTCTTGATAAGGATATAGCTTTAAAGATAGAGAGAATGCATAATAATAGTAGACATAAATTTATAATACCAATGTATAAAAAGAATAGAGGATAGATATGAGAGTAGGTATATATGTAGGTAGTTTTGATCCGGTACATAAAGGTCATAAGATGGTAGTTGATTATTTACTTAATAATGATTATGTTGACAAGGTTTTAGTGATACCTACTGGTGCTTATTGGGATAAGACTGGGATAATTCCTGTTAATTATAGAATAGATATGTGGAACTATTATAAGAGTGATAGGATTGTTGTTGATAAGAGATATAATGATATAGAGTATACATATATGATTTTAGATATATTAGAAAGAGAATGTGATGATGAATTATATTTAATTATTGGGGCTGATAATGTAATTAATTTTGATAAATGGAAGAATTATCAGAAGATATTAGAAAGAAAAATATTAGTTATTCCTAGAGAGAATATAGAGATGGATAAATATTTTAGTAGATATGAGAAGAAAGATAATTTTATAATAGTAGAGGGGTTTAAGGAAGTGGATATATCTTCGAAGGAGATTAGGGGACTACTTCATGATGGAAAGTATGATGAAGTAGAGAAGTATTTAGATAAAGAGATAATAGAATATATTAAGAAGAATGATTTGTATAGATAGATTGTTTGAAGAAGATAGATTTTTGGGAAAATGAATACATAATAGATACATGAATTATGGATCTATTTTTTTGCAAATGGATAATTTTATAAAAATACAAACAAATGTATGAAAATATATTGACAATATAATTTTGTTATGGTAGTATTGGTGTAGTGGTTGTTGATAACTATAAATAAATATAAATTTATTATTGGTGATGAAAATAATAATGAAATTTTTGTAGATTATGATAAGATAGTGTATGGTATAAAAAGAATATTAGTGTTTGATAGTTTGGATGAATTAAATAATAAGAATAATAAAATTTTATTAGAAAAAAATAATAGGGAATAGTTATTTAGAATTGTTTAGTTTGAAAGATAGTGCGTGTTAAATTAAATACAAATACAATAATAGATCTTTTCAATTTATAATTTTCAATTTATAAAGATTTTTGCTTTTATAGAAGAAAGTCAACTTGTTCTATTTTGAAACAAGTTGAAGTATATGATATTATTTTGTAAAAAATTAAAAAGGAATGATTTATGTATAACTAGAAAAAATGTGGGAGGTATGATGATATGTTTAACTTAGTAAGTAAATATAAACCTAGTGGTGATCAACCTAAGGCAATAGAAGAACTTGTTAAAGGAGTAAAAGAGGGGAAGAGGGATCAGGTACTTTTAGGAGCTACTGGTACTGGTAAGACTTTTACAATAGCTAATGTAATTAAAGAAGTTGATAAACCTACTTTGATACTTGCTCATAATAAGACTCTTGCTGGGCAATTATATAGTGAGTTTAAAGAATTATTTCCTGATAATGCTGTTGAATACTTTGTATCTTACTATGATTATTATCAACCGGAAGCATATGTTCCTAGTACTGATACATATATTGAGAAAGATGCTAAGATAAATGATGAGATAGATGAACTTAGACATAAAGCTACTTCTAGTTTATTATCGAGAAGAGACGTTATAGTAATAGCTTCTGTATCATGTATATATGGTATTGGTGAAGTTGAAGAATATAAGAAAAAGATGCTAACTATAAATAAAGGAGATATAGTTGAAAGAAATAAAATACTAGAAAAATTAGTAGAAATGTTATATGAGAGAAGTAGTTTTGATTTAAAGAGAGGAACATTTAGAGTAAGGGGAGACGTTGTAGAATTAATTCCAGCTTATGAAAGAAAGAATGGTATTATGATCGAGTTCTTTGGGGATGAAGTTGATCGTATATGTGAATTTGATACAGTTACAGGAACAGTTCTTAAAGAGAAGAAAAGTGTTTCAATATTTCCGGCTTCTCACTTTGTAACTAGTGATGATAAATTAAAAGAAGCAGTAGATAGAATTAGAAAAGAATTAGAAGAGAGAAGACAATACTTTTTAGATAATAATAAATTAATAGAAGAACAGAGACTTAGGGAGAGAGTTAATTATGATACGGAAATGTTACTTGAAACTGGTTTTTGTAGAGGAGTAGAAAACTATTCAAGACATTTAGCTTTGAGAGGAGAAGGAGAGACTCCAACTACTTTAATCGATTTCTTTCCTAAAGACTTTTTACTAGTAGTAGATGAATCACATGTAACACTTCCACAGGTAAGAGGAATGTATAATGGAGATAGAGCTAGAAAGATGAATCTTGTTGATTATGGATTTAGATTACCTAGTGCACTTGATAATAGGCCTCTTAAATTTGATGAGTTTGAGAAAAAAATTAATCAGGCAATATATGTAAGTGCTACTCCTGGAGATTATGAACTTGAACTTGTTCATGATAAATATGTTGAACAAATTATTAGACCAACAGGATTACTTGATCCAATTATTGAAGTAAGGGGTAGTAAGAATCAAATAGATGATTTGGTTAAAGAGATAGATGATCGTAAGAGTAAGAATGAAAGAGTACTTATTACTACTTTAACTATTAAGATGGCTGAAGAATTGACTAGTTACTTGAAAGATATAGATATAAAGGTAGCTTATTTACATAATGAAGTAAAAACTTTACAAAGAATGAAAATTATTCGTGATTTACGTCTTGGAGTATATGACGTGGTAGTGGGAATTAATTTACTTCGTGAAGGAATAGATATTCCGGAAGTATCACTTATTGCTATTATGGATGCGGATAAACAAGGATTCTTGAGAAGTGAAAGAAGTTTGATTCAAACAATTGGTAGGTGTGCTAGAAATGAGCATGGTAAAGTAATAATGTATGCTGATACAATTAGTGATTCAATGAGAGTAGCAATAGATGAAACGGCTAGAAGAAGAAAGATTCAAGAAGAATATAATCAAGAACATGGTATAGTACCTAAAACTATAATTAAAGAGATTAGAGAGTTAATATCTAATGAAGATACTGAGGGTAAGAAAGAAAGAAAAGAAAAGATGAGTAAGAAAGAAAAAGTAAACTTAATAGATAAGCTTACTAAGGAGATGGAGACAGCTGCTAAGAATCTTGATTTTGAAAAGGCTATGGAACTTAGAGATATAATTTTTGAATTAGAAAGTGAATAAAAGAAGAGATTTAATAACATTTGCATTATTAAACTCTTCTTTTTATTTGTTATTATATTTAGAAATATTTAAGAGAATACCAATACTGGTCATAGATACTAGAAGGCTAGATCCACCATATGACAGGAATGGAAGGGTTACTCCAGTAACAGGAATTAGGCCTACTACTACCATGAGATTTAGAATTGTTTGAAAGGCAAATGAGAATGATATACCAAATGCTAGATATTTGGCAAAGTTATCTTCTTGTTTTAAAGCAATAGAGATACCACGATAGATAATGATTATGAATAGAGAAGATACAATGAGGACACCTGCAAAGCCTAACTCTTCACTGATTATAGAGAAGATGAAATCTGTTTGTGGTTCAGGTAGATAGAAGTGTTTTTGAATAGAGTTACCTAGTCCCATACCGAGAAGGCCTCCAGGTCCAATAGCATAAAGAGATTGTATTATTTGGAAGCCACTACCTAATGGATCAGCCCAGGGATTAATGAATGAGACAATTCTTTCTAAACGATATGGTGCAATGATTACTAGGACTACAATACCAATGAGACCTAATACTCCAATTTTGATGAAGAAACTCATATTTACTCCGGATACAAAGAGAATAGCTATTATAGTCATAACTAGAATTACACCAGTACCAAAGTCTGGTTGTAGCATGATTAATCCAAAGAGAAAGAAGACAATTAATAGGATTGGTAAAACTGATGATTTAATATCTTTTATTTTGTTATTAGTTAAATATTTGGAGGTAAAAATGATTAAGCCTAACTTGGCAAATTCACTTGGTTGAATACCAAAAGAGCCTATACCAAACCAACTTCTTGATCCGTTTCTGATAGTACCAATACCTGGTATTAATACTAGTACTAAAAGAACAGTACATATTAAGAGAATAAGATTACTGTATTTATAATATATTTGATAGTTTATTTTTGATATGATAGAGATGATTATATATCCTAGAAATAAGAAGATAGCTTGTGATTTTAAATATTTATAGGGATCATTAAATTTATAATTTGCCCATATATTAGAAGAAGAATATATCATTAAAAGGCCAAATAATGATAAGATAATGACGGTTATTAATAAAGATTTATCTATTTTTTTCATAAGTATCATCCTTATTAAAATATATGTTTATGAATAATAAAAAAACACATCAAATGATGTGTTATAACCATACTCCATATATTAGGGCTAATAGACATAGAATGAATCCTGCTATCCAAAATAGTTTAACGATATCTGATTCACGCCATCCTAATCTTTCAAAGTGGTGATGGATAGGGGTCATTAGGAATACTTTCTTTTTTAATAGTACTACGGAAGTGATTTGGATAATTACGGATAATGTTTCTATTACAAATATTCCACCAATAACTGCTAAAGAAAATTCGTGGTTAGTAAGAATAGCAATGGTAGCTAGAGTAGCTCCGAGAGTTAAACTTCCAGTATCTCCCATAAATACTTTAGCGGGATTAGTGTTATATACGAGGAATCCCATGATGGAACCTACGAGGATGAAACAAAAGATACCCATATCTTGATAACCTTCTATCCAGTAGCTGCCCCAAGCAATTAGACCAAAAGCAAGAAAGGCAATAGCGGATAAGCCACCTGCTAGACCATCTAAGCCATCAGTTAGATTTACAGCATTGGATGAACCTACTAATAATAGTAAGATGAATACTCCATAGAACCAGTCTAGATTCCATTTAATATGAAGTAATGTTATTTCTAAAACTGAAGTAGCATTAGTGTATTTACGATATAGAATGTAAAAAATTAATGCAACGATGAATTGTAGAAATAATTTTTGTATTTGAGTTAAACCTTTATTACGATTTTGTTTGATACTTAAATAATCATCAAGGAAACCAATTAAACTATAAGATATAAAGACAAACATAACAATTAATAAGTTAACAGAAAAGTTTAGTTTGTTAGTTGCTATTAAGATAATTACAGTAATAATGGTAGGAATAATAAATATTAAGCCTCCCATAGTTGGAGTTCCTGATTTTCTTTGATGGGCTTCTACATATACATTAATTCTTTGACCTGCTTTTATTTTCTTTAGGATAGGTATTAAGATTAGGCCAAACGCTGTTGATAAGAGAAAGCCAATCATTAAAGCAAATAATGATTTTGTTAAAGTTAGCATAATTCACTTCCTTTTCATAGATTATTATATCATAAAAACTATTATAATATTTAAAATTATAAAGACTTTACACGTTGTTGTCAATCTCCTAGGAGAACTTTGATGGTTGAATTTATAGGGATAATGGTATTTGGACTTGGTGATATGGCTTTTATGATGGTACCAGTACCGGCATAGTTTACAGTAAAGCTTTTTAGTTCTTTTTTAGCGCTGTCAAGTGGCATGTTAATAACGTTAGGGACAGTAGCATATTTAGTGTCATACCAATTATAAGTTTTTTCTAGGGTGTAATCTGACTTTGGTATTTGTAATTTATCAATGATATCTATCATGATATTTTTAGCGATAGGGGCTGAGATAGTTCCTCCATATTGGGTTACGCCTTTAGGATTATCTACGGCTACATATACGACGGCTTGGGGGTTATCGGCAGGGAGAAATCCAATGAATGATAGGATATAGTTGCCTGATAGATAATGGCCATCTTTTACTTTTTGAGCAGTACCAGTTTTTCCTCCAACACGATATCCTTCGATATAAGCATTTCTTCCAGTACCATAGGCTACAACGGTTTCTAGGGTCATACGGACAGTTTGGCTGCTTTCATTTGAGATGACTTTTCTAACTATTTGTGGTTTATTTTCTTTGATTATTTCATTGGTATTTGGTTCGATGATTCTTTTTACGACATATGGCTTATATAAAGTTCCTCCATTAATGGCAGCGGATACGGCAGTGATTTGTTGTATTGCGCTAACACTTATTCCTTGACCAAAAGCAGTAGTGGCTAGTTCTACAGGGCCAACATTTTTTAGATTAAAGAGAATACCTGATGATTCACCATTTAGATCGATACCAGTTTTTTTACCAAAACCAAAGTTATTGATATATTTGAATAATCTTTCTTTACCTAATTTATTACCTAATGATACAAAGCCTGGGTTGCAAGAGTTTTGGACTACTTGTAAATATGTTTGGGTACCATGCCCTCCGTGACGCCAACATTTGATACGAGCTCCATCTACGTTGATACTACCACTATCATGGAAGGTATCATTTAATAAATCAACAGTTTTTTCTTCAACAGATGAAGCTAGGGTGATTATTTTGAAAATAACCTCCGAAAACGATACCTAAATAAAGTAAAAAAGACTAGATTACCATATAACCTAGTCAATGTCACAACTTAAGTATATATTAATTTTAAAACTATTTCTTTGGAAATCAGATCTTCCTAGATCTAATGTTTCAACTTCTTTACTAAATATTGGCGAGTATTTATCATCATCTATATGTCTAGCACATTTTCCAGTAGGAATTGGTTTTTTCAATAAATTCAGATAAATTTTTAACATTAATTTATGTCTATCATTGTCCTCCTTATAGACTATAATTTCCTCCAAAAACTTATCTACAAATTCACTAACATTATTTTTATAATCAACTTGCTTTTTAATAGCATCTTCAATAATATTGATATTACCAAAACTATCAGACATAATCTTTCTTTCTTGTTCTATTTTTCCAATCCTTATATTTAAAGATGATATATCTTCATTATATTTATCATTTCTTTCTTTAAATTCTAGATTATTAATACTACCATCAATATTCAATTCTAATAACTTTTCTTTTTTTGTTTCAATAGTTTTGATTTCTTTTTTTAATTTTGAAATTTCAAATTGATAATTGTTATCTTTTTTTAAATTAGAATAATAATCTAACATTTCTTTTATAATTTCATTTTTATTATTAAATACTTGTTCCATAATAATTACAAAAATATTATTCAAGTCCATTTCTGCAATTATTGGACTTTCACAAGCATCTAGTCTATATTTTACATAATTACCACAAGCCCATCTAGGCTTCGTTTGTTTTCTTTTGCTTGACATTCTCTGGTAAGAAACATTGTGTTCACTACAAAATATTTTTGTGGTATAACAATATTTTCTTTCGGCTCTTTTGGCATTGCCATTACTTGCTTTCATTAGTGTACTTCTGCTATCTAATATCTCATTTACACGATTCCATAATTCTTCACTAATTATGGCTGGTATTGATTCATCTTTATATATTACTTGTTCTTCTATTGGTATATAAACTCTTTGTTTAGTTCTGTAATCAATAATTTCAGTAGTATGTCCACGATAAAAACCTTTATATTTAGGATTCTGTATAATTCTTTTTAATGTATCCTTATCATAAATATTTCCTTTATAATTATTTATACCTTGCCTGTGTAATTCCATTGCTAATTTATAAAACCCATATTTACCAGTAGCATATAATTCAAAAATTTTTCTTATTTTTTTTGCTTCTTCTTCTACAATTACTAATTTAGCATCATCTTTTTTATAACCAGTAATTATATTAGAACCTAAAACTCTACCTTTTTTTATTGCTTCTTTGTGTCCCCATTTAACACGAGAAGAAAGTCTTTTGACTTCTTCTTGAGCAACACTTCCCATCATATTAAGTATAAATTCAGAGTTAGGATCATAAGTATTTATTCCATTTGATTGAAAATATACACCAACATCATTAGCAAGTAATTCTTGTGTATATTTGATACTATCAGATAAATTTCTAGAAAATCTAGAAACTTCTTTTGTAACTATTAAATCAAAATAGCCAGATTTAGCATCATCAATCATTTGTAAAAATTTTTTTCTTCGTTTAACAGTGCTACCACTAATACCTTCATCTATGTAACCATTAACATAAGTCCAATTTTTATTTGACTTTATAAAATTTTCAAAAAAAGATATTTGATTATCTAAAGAGTTTAATTGTTCATCACTTTCAGTAGAAACACGGGCATAAAAAGTAACTCTTAAAGGTAGTTCGGCAATATTTTTGCCTTTTAAGATTTCTTCTCTGACTTTATAGAATCTCATAATCTACCTCCTTAGCAACTTTTTACCTCTTTACTACAACGATTAATTTTCTCATAAATAATTTTACAAACTTCATCATATTGTTGTTCAGTTATTACACCTTGATCATATAATTTTTTATTTATTATCAATTCATATTCAAGGATTGTTATTCTTGGAGTTTCAAACATATAAAAACACCTCCACTAATGGAAGTGTATGATTTTAAGATAAATCTAATTACTGATTGTATTTTATTTGACATTTTTATTTAATATTTAAAAATATGTTTTTTTTAATTTTTTTGACATTTTTTCATCATCAATTGAATGTATTGAATGATTTCCTAATTTACAGAAATTTCTTACTTCTTGTTTGATTTTTCTTACTTTGTTTTCTGTTGAAAAAACATAAAAAAGTTTCACAAAATTAATTTTACTATTAAAACAAGAATTCATTTTATATTTTATTCCTTCCCAATCATTATTGGCATTACCAATCCATGACTCTCCTTGATATAAAGTATAGATTAATCTAAATTTTTCTTTTTCGTCTAATTCTTTTTGCTTTTCATCAATAACTATTAAATTGTTTTTTATTAAATTTTCTATGAATTCCCAATTATCAAAACAAACTGGAAATAAAACCAACATATAATGTTGCATATTGTTACTATTGTATAATCTCAATTATTTCAGCTGGAGATATACGTTCGACTCCAGTTATTGATTGAATTGCCATTTGATGAAAAACAAAAATAATACATTCATAATTGCTATATTTCTTAATTACTCCTTGAATTCTTTTTTTCAAATGTTCTTTTGATTCCCAGTTTACTATTCTATCAACTGGTGGAATACCATTATTTTTAATATAATCTTTATAATATTCTTTCATTTCTTTAGCCTTATATTGATATGTATTATCAGGTTCCCACTCTCTCAAATCAGGTTCTATTTTTATATCTAATCCTGTTTCTTTTGATATAATTGCAGCTGTTTGCAATGCCCTAGTATATGGTGAAGACACAATAAGTGTTGCTTCTTTTAAACGTGGATCTTTAGATGTCTTTATTACATCTTCAATGTACTCTTCATCTAATTTAGCCAAATCATGTCCATGTCCAATGAAATTATGGAAATCACCATAACTATAGTCTGCTTTACCATGTCGTATCATAAAAATTTTCATATATTCATCTCCTTAATTTTAATAGTTTGCATATATGCTCGCTAGCATACTCTTTATTTTTTCCAGTTGTGTCAATAAACTCTTTTTTTGATTCTAATGTCATTATATCATAAAATTCGTTTTGATAAAATTCAAAATCATTTTTAATCCATTTACTTTGTAAAATTTTGTTTCTGCTTAGATTTCTTTTTAACTTTTCACTTGGATCTGCTGTTAAAATAAATGTTACATCCGGTTTAATATACCACGTTTGATCTATCATTTCTCTATATATTCTAAGTGCATTATCATAGCCGTTGTATTTATCTAATTTTAAAAAGGCATAGGAAACCGCCAAAATTGAAAGATAACTTCTTTCCATAAATACTATTTTATCATGTTTCAAAAATGATGATGCTAATATCATTCTCTCTTTCTCTATTTCGAAGAAAATTTGTTGATTTTTTAGTTCTTCTTCTATGTTCTTTGATGGTTTTGGTGACAGTGGATGATCCATAAATTCCTCAATTATTTCGACATTAGGAATTTCATTCAAAATTTTTGATGTAGTAGTCTTGCCAGAATTAGATGTTCCCTCTATCACATATAAATTTTTCATTATATATCACTACCTTTCTGTTTTATATTTTTTCATTTTAAAATTAAATATGGAATACAAAGGTCCTATATTAGATATAAATGTTGAAATACAAGCAGCACATATTAGGCTTAATTTGTTATGGATTTTTTTATTTTCCAGTTTTTCAATAATTTTTATTGTACTTATATAAACGCATATTTGCATAAATGTATAGGAAAACATTGAAATTACAAGTAAAATAATACTTTTATAATATATACTAATTGCAAACGATAAAATAATAAAGAATGGTAACAATAGCCAGCTTAAATTCATACGAACTCTTTGAAAAAGCCAGTTTTTACATGAATTGGAAATTTTTTTATCTTTTTTTAAATTACTTTTTATCATCTTGATCCATTGATTAGAAGTTTTATACCAATTAGCATTTTGTTTAATTAATACTGATATATTTTTTGGAGTTTCCATGTTTTCAAGACTTAAAACAGGAGTAATTTTAATATTTCTGTTTCTAATAATTGAACTCATATATATGTCTTCACACCAAAATTTATTATCAAATCCTCCAACTTTTTTAAGTATGTCTAATCTAATATATAATCCGTGTCCGACGACATAAGTATATAATAAATTTGAAAAAGTTAAAGAATTTATCAAGCCATACTTTATTTCAAAATTACTTTGATAAAGTGCAAATCCCTTCATGATAAATGAAAGATTTCCTAAATTACTAAATGCATAAGAATATTGCTGTATTATTTCTGGATAGTCTTGGCTTTTGATTATATTCAAGACACTATTTATTGTGTCCAAGTTTGGTCTACTGTCTGCATTATATACACAAAAATATGTTTTTTTGCTATTATATTTTTTGTATTCCTTCATTACATAATTTAACTGATCCGCCATTATTCCATCTTTATGTGGATAATGAAAAAGTTTAACTTTATTTATCTTATTTTCACTAATATATTCATTTACCACATCAAATGTTGTTTTATTTCTTTTTTGCTTGTCCAATAATTGTTCATATTTTTCTTTTTCTGTTGTCACAATTATTAATTCTATATTATCTTTATCATTTATCAAATTCAAAAAGTAATCTATTGTTTCTTTTATAATGTTTTGTTCTCGTAAGCAAGGAATGATAATCAATATTTTACAATTTAAAAGTTTATTACTATTTTCATAGATTTTTATACTATTAATTTTTCTTTTTGCTATATATGTTTTCAATATATTCCAAAATGCGCATAAAATTTCTAGAATTATTATTATCCAATAACTTATTAACAATATATCTTTCATAAATTCCATCCCTTTTCTTTTGCTAAATTATCAATTGCTACACAATAACTATCAATCATGCCACGATTAATAAAAAATTCTTTATCATATTTAGCATCTAGTAAGTCAAAAACCAAAAATGAAACTTTAATTTTGAGGTATAAACAAATGGCTAGTCGATGTGCACCATCAATTGGAATGCCTGTTTTACTTATAGGTATTACGGTTGTGCTTAAACCTTTTGTTTTTATGGATTCAATTAATGTGTTAAAATTGTCAATAAAATCATCTGGGCTAGATTTACTGCCATCAGGCTCAAAAAAATTATTAAAGGCTTTAATATGGGATAAATATATTTTTTTAGCTAAGTCATAATTACTCTTTTCAATGTAACTTTTTACATAAAAATATTTTACATAGACATCATATCTGTAACGAGAGGTTAATTTTTCGGGGCTACATTCATATACATAATATTGTTTTCTTTTTTTTAGCAATGAATATATATAGTGATTATTAATAAGTTTATTTGCAGCATTTTCGTCTACAATTTTGATTAATTTGCTATTTTTTATAGGACTCATATTAATGTCAGTAATAACTATATTGGAACTATTATAAAATTTATCAAATATTATTTTCCCCATATTAGGTATTTCTTTCGTTTTCATACTTATTTATCACATCCAATATAAATATTTAATCAAGATGATTTAAAACGTTTATTTGGAGGTAGTATACAATTTATATACAATTTTGTCAATATGTATTTTCCTTTAAAAAAAATTGGAATTTTCATTTTTACTATAAAAACAATAAATCTAAAAAAGAAAAAACTCCATTAAAAACGAAGTTTAGTCTAAAAAATTATATTAAAAAAAGAAGTGTAACAGGTTTAATCTTTATTAAAAACATTTAATGAAAAATCAAACAAGTATGTATGGTTTATAGAAATTAACATTTAAATATATTGCTTTCGGGTAGTACAACATTAAAGGTACTACCGGGCTCATAAGTTGCCCATATAGCATGATTTCTATTAATAGTTTCAACACTGTAATTTTGATAGTTAGTAGGAGAGAAGTCTGGTTTGGATGAGATGGCTAATATTTCTCCGTTATTAGGATTCATTACGATAGCCCAAGCTCCATCAGCATTATATTTTTGCATAGCATTATTTAATTCTCTTTCTACTGAGGCTTGGATATCATAATCGATAGTTAAATATATATCCATTCCGTTAGTGGGTTCTTCATAGACGCTACTTTTATCTAGTTTATTTCCTTTTGCATCAGAAAAATATTTGATAGCACCACTTTTACCAGTTAGATATTCATCATACTTTAATTCTAGTCCTGAGAGGCCTTGATTATCAATACCTACATAACCTATAGTATGTGATAAGAAAGTATCATATGGATAGGTTCTTTTTCCTTCTTTTAAGAGATAGACTCCTTCATAATTTAGATCATTTATTTTATCTGCTATATCAAAAGATAGTTGACGACCTTCAGGATGGATTATTTCTACAGATGATGATTTATTGACATGTTCACTAATAGCGGTTTCATTAACATTTAATATTTTAGCTAAATCTTTGATGACATCTTCTTTATTTTTTATTTGATTGGGTACTACTACTAAAGATACGGTAGTTATATTATCAGCAATAGTAACATTATCATTAGTAAGAATACGACCACGATTAGCTCCAATTACTAAATTTCTACTCCATAAATTATTAGCATAGTCAGATAACTTGTTATAATCAATTACTTGGATATAGAATACTTTACCAATAATTATAATGAAACAAAATATTATTATTAATAAGATTATTTTTATTCTTTTATGAATTTGTTTATTAAACATAAGATCTCCTCAAGAAATTATATTCATATAAAAATGGTTTTAAGACACAAAAAAGAGGCTGACCCCCTAAGGAACAGCCTCCCAAAAAGAATAAAAAGGGGTTGGCTAGTGTGATACTAGCACCAATTCGTCTAAAATTTGAATTGGTGATTAATATACTAATCGAAAAATGAATATTTGTCAATAGGTAAATTAAAAAAATGTAAAAAAAATAATATTAGTTGAAAATAAAGGAAAGATATGGTATTCTTTATATATAAAGTGGGTAGATAAAATGGAAATGAATGAAGAAAAGAATATAGGAAATAATTTAGAAAAAGGTAAAAAAAAGAAGAACTATATAATAATAGGAGTTATTATAGGTTGTCTTTTACTTATAGGGGGAACTTATGCTTTAATTACAGCTAATTTAAGTGTTAATAATGGGAATGTTAATGGAGTTATTGAATGTTTTCAGATTAATTATAATATTGATAATGGAGATGGTACTAGTGATATAACTGGAGTTTTACTTCCTACTAAGAATGCTAATGGTGGATTATTTGGAAAGGTTGCTATTGGTGTTAATAGTAGTTGTAATGTTACTGGTAAGGGAACTTTATTTTTAGCAATAGAGAGTACTACTTCTTCAATGTTATTGCAAACAGTAGATGCTCATTGTGAGAAGACAGCTACTTTAGAGACTATGAGTAGTTATACTACTAGTAGTACTTGTACTAGTAATGGAGGTACTTGGGTAACTAATGGTACAGCTTTAAAGTATGCAGTATTTAATAGTAGTAGTACTACAGGAACAGCTTTGAGTAAGGGATATATTACAGCAGGAGATATTGGTAAAGATGTAACTATTTATAATGGTAGTAGTAATGATGGGTTTACGGTTAATGGAACTACTAGTAATTATTATATATATATATGGATGGATGGATATTTAGCTGGAGATGGATATGAGAATTTACCTTTTGGAGGTAGTATTCATGCACAAGTAGTACAATCAGACTGAGATATTGAGAAAACTTGATATTTCTTTTTTTCTATATATATGGTACAATGATAGTAAATTTATATGTGACGAGAAAGGATTTGAGATGATGAAGAATGTAGTAGTAATAGGTGGAGGTACAGGATTATCTACTTTACTTAGAGGACTTAAGTTGTTTCCAATGAATATAACAGCAATAGTAACAGTAGCTGATGATGGTTCTTCAACGGGAAGACTTAGAAAGGAATTTGATACTCCAGCTGTAGGGGATCTTAGAAATGTATTAGTGGCTTTATCTGAAGTTGAGCCACTAGTAGAGGAACTTTTACAATATAGATTTAATACTTATAGTGATTTGGATAAGCATGCGATGGGTAATTTGCTTTTGACTGCTATGTATAATATTACTGGTAGTTTAACTGAGAGTTTGGAGGCTTTATCTAAGATACTTAATATTAAGGGTAGAGTGTTACCTTTTACTGAAGATAAGGCAATACTTATGGCACATACTACTGATGGAGAAGTAATTGAGGGAGAGAGTAATATTACTAAGGCTGGTAAACATATTAAGTCAGTTAATTATAAGAATAAAGTAAAGGTTACTCCACAAGTAATTAAGGCAGTACATGATGCTGATTTGATAATTATAGGTATAGGTAGTTTGTATACTAGTATTATTCCTAATTTATTATCTAGTGAGATGAAGAGAGCTTTAAAGAATTCTAAGGCTAAGAAAATGTATATTTGTAATATAATGAGTGAGCATGGAGAGACGGATGATTTTAAGGTAAGTGACTGTGTAAAACAAATTAATAAGTATGTTGATAAGAATTTTATTGATGTGGTACTTGCTAATAAGACGAATGTTCCTAATGATATATTAGAGTTATATAAGGAAGAGAAGAGTGCACAGATTATGATAGATAAGGATAATATTAATAAGATGGGAGTTAAATTGATAACAGCTGATTTACTTAGAATAACTGATAAGAAACAGGTGCGTCATGATAATATTAAGACAGCTTTGGAAGTATTTACTTATTTAACTAGAGGTAGTAAATAATGAGTTTTTCGTTGGATATAAAGAATGAGGTAACGAGATTAGATAGTTCAAGAGAGGAATTGATTTCGGAACTGTCTGCTATTGTTAGGAATAGTGCAGTTATTTCTGATAGAGTTACAATATATATAGAAAATAATGTAGTAGCTAGAAGAATATTTAAACTGTTTAAGAATGTTTATGATATAACACCAATAGTTACTGTTAGAAAGAAATATTTTAATAATGGATATAGTTATATACTGATAGTTAAGAGTAGAGTTAAAGAGATATTAGAAGATCTATCTATTGTTAAAGATTCAGAATATTTAGATATTCCTTTAGAATATATTATTTCGGATGATGATTTGGTGAGGGCTTATTTGAGAGGATTATTTTTAGTGACTGGTAGTATTAATGATCCAAAGACTTCTAGATATCATTTAGAGTTTTTAGTGGATAAGCTAGATTATGCTAAATTTATATCAAAGATACTTAATGATATGGATCTTAATAGTAGGATTATTACTAGAGAGAAGAAGTATATGATATATATTAAGGAAGCTGAGAAGATAAGTGATTTTCTTAGAATTATTAAGGCCTATAATGGGGTAATGTATTATGAAGATATTAGGATATATCGTGATCATAAGAATATGACTAATAGGCTTAATAATTGTGAACAAGCTAATATGGATAAGATATTTTTTACTGCTAATAATCAACTTAAGGATATAGATAAACTTAGGGAATATGATATGATGGATTTAATTGATGATAAGCTAATGATAGTTATTGAATATAGGGAGAAGTATCCGGAAGCTAGTTTGAGTGAACTTAGTAGTGTGATGGAGAGAGATGGTATAAAGATTACTAAATCAGGACTTAATCATCGTTTTAGAAAAATTAGAGAAATGGTTGAGAATATAGATAATAAAGATAATTGATATTTAGTGAATTTTAGTGTTGATAAATAGATAAATATTTGATATAATCTTTTATGAAAGAGATATTAGTATTAAGGATAAAGAAGTAGTTGTTAATGATATCTTGAAGAGAGTTAGTGGATGGTGAGAACTAATAGATAGTTAATAATGAATTACATATCTTTAGCTAAGCGGGTAATACCGTTATATAATTAAGTTAAATAAAGGATGGTACCGTCTTTATGACTCCTTTTAGGTATCATTCTTTTTATTTATAAATAATATTGAAATAAATAGGAAAGAGGAGATAGATATGACATTATATGAAGATTTAAAATGGAGAGGATTAATTAAGGATATAAGTAGTGATGAACTTATTGATAAGTTAAATAATGATAAGTTGACTTTTTATTGGGGAACTGATCCTACAGCTGATTCGTTACATTTAGGACATTATTCATCACTTGTTACTGCTAAGAGATTAGCTAAGTATGGACATCAATTTATATTATTAGTAGGAGGGGCTACAGGGCTTATAGGAGATCCTAGACCTACTGCTGAGAGAGAGATTATTTCTATAGAGACTATTAATAAGAATCTTAATGCTATTAGTAATCAAGTAAAGAGATTAGTTGATGAAAATACGATATTTGTTAATAATTATGATTGGATGAAGGATTATAGTTTCTTGAATTTTCTTAGAGATGTAGGAAAGTATGTAAATGTTAATTATATGTTAGCTAAAGATATTATTAGTAGAAGACTAGATACGGGTATTACTTATGCTGAATTTAGTTATACTTTGATGCAAGGATATGATTTTGTATATTTGAATAGAAATTATGGTTGTACTTTACAGGCTGCAGGATCTGATCAGTGGGGTAATATTACTACTGGTATAGAGTTAGGTAGAAAGATGGATAATAAGACTTTATTTGGATTTACAATGCCACTTATATTAGATGCTACTGGTAAAAAGTTTGGTAAGAGTGAAGGAAATGCTCTTTGGTTAGATAAGGATAAGACTAGTGCTTATAAGATATATCAATATTTGATTAATAGTGATGATAGTAAAGTTATTGAGTATTTAAAGGTATTTACTTTCTTGAGTAAGGAAGAGATAGAAGAATTAGAGGCTAAACATAAAGAGCATCCTGAGTTAAGGGAAGCACATAAGGCTTTGGCTAGAGAGATTATTACTGATTTACATGGTAAGGATGAATATGAGAAGGCAGTAATGATGAGTGAAGTATTATTTACAGGAGATTTTAAGAAGTTAGATAAAAATGATCTAGAAGAAGTACTTAAAGGATATAATAAAGTAAATATTGGAAAAGATAAGAATATAGTAGATATGTTACTTGAGATGGGGGTTGCTTCTAGTAAGAGAGAAGCTAGAGAATTTATTAGTAATAATGCTATTATGATTAATGGAGAAAAGATTAATGATCTAGAGTATGTTATTAGTGATAAAGATTTCTTATATGGAAGTTATATTATTGTAAAAAGAGGAAAGAAAAATTATTATATAGGAATATTAGAGGGTAGTAATGAGTAAGAGGCTTGGGGATAGAAGAGACGGTAAAAGACTTAGGATGGGTGGCTTTGAAAGATTTTTATATTATTTGAAGCCACGTAGAAGTGACTCTGAAGTATATATATCTAAATGTATAGATGTGACGGAATTAGTTAAATATATGAAAGAGAAGAAGAAAGATAATGAAGATTTAACTTATTTCCATTTATTTAGTACAGCAGTAGCTAAAGTAGTTTATAATAAACCTTTACTTAATAGATTTATTATAGGGGGAAATAAGTATGATAGAAATGATATTACTTTATCTTTTGTAGCTAAGACAGATTTTTCGGATACGGCTAGAGAGTTTTTGACAGTTATTAAAGTAGATGCTAATGATAGTTTGATGGATATTAGTAGAAAGATTAAGGGTGACGTTAAGAAGATTAGAAGTAATAAAGAGAGTCATACTGATGATTTTGTTAATAAGCTAGGAAGATTACCTAAATGGGTGATGGCTATTATAGTATGGATTATTAAAAGACTTGATAATCATGATATGTTACCACAGTCTCTTACTAAGAATAGTGTATATCATAGTACAGTATTATTATCTAATTTGGGTAGTATTCATTGTGATGGGATATATCATAATTTAACTAACTTTGGTACTAATTCAATATTACTAACAATTGGCGAAATAAAAGAAGAAGTTAAAGTAATAGAGGGAGAGATAGTTAAAAGATATGTATGTGATTTTGGAATTACTTTAGATGAGAGAATAGCTGATGGAGTATATTTTGCTAAGAGTATTAATTTACTTGAATATATACTTAATGATCCTAAGTTGTTGGAGGGTAAAGTAAATGATAAAATCGTTATTAGTAGGGATAAGTAGATTTATTAGTGATGTAGTAGAGAAAGTTACTAATAAAGAGCCTTGGTATAAATATTATGGAAATAATAATGATATTAAATATCCTGATATGACTATATTTGAACTTATTAATAAGACTGCTGAATCATATCCATTTAATTATGCATATGAATATTATGGAAAGAAAGTTACTTATAGAGAATTTATTTATAAGATTAAGAAGTGTGCTAGTGCTCTTATAGAGTTAGGAGTACATGAAGGAGATAGGGTTACTATATGTATGCCTAATACTCCAGTAGCTATTATTACTTTTTATGCAATTAATTATATAGGGGCTACTGCTAGTATGATACATCCTTTATCTAGTAGTAGTGAGATAGAATATTATTTAAATGAATCAAATAGTAAATATATATTAACAATAGATTTAGTGTATGATAAGCTTATGAGTATTGTTGATAAGACAGGTATTGATAAGATTATTGTTAGTAGTGTATCTGATGATATGAGTAATTTCAAGAGAGTAATGTATTGGTTCTTTTCAGGTAGAAAGAATAAGATTGAGAAGAATGATAAAGCAATATTTTATAATGATTTGATAAAGTTAGGAATAGATTATAAGGAATTACAACCAGTAAAGAAGAGTGTAGATGATGAAGCTGTTATTTTATATAGTGGAGGTACTACTGGTAGTCCTAAAGGGATAATTCTTAGTAATATGAATTTTAATGCATTAGCTATGCAATGTCATATAGCATGTGATCCTGCTAGAGAGGGAGATTCTATATTAGCTGTTTTACCAATATTTCATGGGTTTGGATTGGGAGTATCAATACATACACCTTTATATATAGGAATGAAAGTTATTCTAGTACCAGATTTTAGTCCTAGAAAGTTTGGTGGGTTAATTAAGAAATATAATCCTAATTTTATTACAGGAGTACCTACTTTATATGAGGCTTTATTAAAGGTAAAGTTAGGAAAAAGATCACTTACACATTTGAACTGTGTTGTTAGTGGAGGAGATACTTTAATACCTGAATTTAAAAAACAAATAGATGAATATCTTAGAAATCATGGATCAAAAGCACAAATAAGATGTGGATATGGACTTACGGAATGTACAGGGGCTTGTTGTTTGAATCCTAGAAGAGAATATCGTGATAATAGTATAGGTATTCCAATGCCTAATATGGATTTTAAGATAGTGAAGATTGGTACTAAACAACAGGCTGATTTTTATCAAGATGGAGAGATATGTATAAGTGGTCCTACGGTTATGAAAGGATACTTGAATGATAAAGAAGAGACTAAGAAAGTATTAGTAAAACATAGTGATGGAAAGATATGGCTTCATACTGGAGATATTGGTTGTATGGATGAAGATGGATTTGTATATTTTAAGCAAAGACTTAAGAGACTGATAGTATCTTCTGGATATAATGTATATCCTAGTTATATAGAAAATGTACTAATGGGATTAAGCGAGATAGATAGTTGTGTAGTTATTGGAGTACCTCATCCATATAAAAAACAAGTTGCTAAAGCATATATAGTTTTAAAAGATGGAGTAAAATTAACAGTAGCTTTAAAGAAGAAGATTAAACGTCATTGTGAGACTAATTTAGCTAGGTATTCATGGCCATATGAATATGAATTTAGGGATAAATTACCTAAAACACTGGTAGGTAAAGTAGCATATAAGGAGTTGGAGAAAGAGAATCATGTATAAAATAATGGATGGAAAGTTAATTAAAAAGCAAATACTAGAAGAACTTAAGAATAAAGTTAGTGAAATGGAAGAGAAGCCTAGTTTAGTAGTTATTCAAATAGGGGATAATGATGCTAGTAATGTATATATTAAGCAAAAGGCTAAGATGGCTGATTATATAGGATATGGATATAGACATATTAAGTTAGATGAAAATGTTAGTGAGGAAGAAGTTCTTAAGATTATTGATGAGCTTAATCAAGATAAGAAGGTTAATGGAGTAATGGTACAAATGCCACTACCTAGACATATTAATACTGATAAGGTACAAAATGCTGTTATACCTAGTAAGGATGTAGATGGATTATCTGATTATAATGCAGGATTATTATTTCACAATAAAGAAGCTTTATATTCTTGTACTCCTTATGGGGTAATGGAATTGTTTAAGAGATATAATATTTCTTTAGAGGGACGTCATGCTGTAGTAGTAGGTAGAAGTAATTTAGTAGGTAAACCTATGGCAATGATGCTACTTAATGCAGGGGCTACGGTTACTGTATGTCATTCTAAGACAGTTGATTTAAAGAAATATACAAAGAAAGCTGATATTTTGATTAGTTGTGTTGGTAAAGCTAATTTTATTACTAAAGAGATGGTTAAGAAGGGCAGTATTGTAATTGACGTAGGTATTACTAGAGGAATCAATGGATTATGTGGAGACGTAGACTTTGATGAGGTGGCTCCTTCTACTAAATATATTACACCAGTACCTGGAGGTGTAGGACCAATGACGGTAGCTATGCTAGGTATGAATGTAATGGAAGCTTATATGAAACAAAAGGAGGAAGAAAATGTATAAATTATGTTATTTATTTATTCTTTATTTAATGTATGCTTGTCTTGGATGGATAATGGAAGTAATTAATTCATATATTCAAAAGAAAAGATTTATTAATAGAGGATTTATGATAGGTCCTTATTGTCCAATATATGGTACAGGAGTATTACTAATTATATATTTATTAAAGAATTATACAGGTAATTTTTTAGTACTTTTTGTTTTAGCTATGGCTGTATGTATGTCACTAGAATATTTAACTAGTTTAGTAATGGAATGGTTATTTAATGCTAGATGGTGGGATTATAGTAATCGTAAATTTAATATTAATGGTAGAGTATGTTTAGAGACTGCTATTCCTTTTGGACTTGGTGGATTACTTATTATGTATGTAATTAATCCATTATTTACAGGATTATTAGATAAGGGTAGTGAGAAGTTTATTATAATACTTGGAATAATCTTGATGGTGATATTCTTTACTGATTTAGTTATATCTTTCTTTGTAATTTTGAAATATCGTAAGGCTGGAGTAGAAAACTTTAAGGATGATACGGAAGAGATGAGTAAGAAGGTGCATGATTATTTGGTAAATCATTCTTACTTGACAAAGAGATTTGTAGAATCATTCCCTAATGCAAAGATAAGAGTAGAGAAATTTAAGAAATTATACGAGAAAAGAAAAAAGAAGATTATGAAGAATAAGTAATTAGATTATATGTAATTTAATGAGATTGCTTTTATGGATGAAATAATTAGAAGAATTATAGAAAGATTCTTCTTTTTTTGATATAATTATTATGAGTAAGTGATAAGTAAATATTGATAAATATAAATAATTTTACTGGAGGTGTGTGATGAATATTAGAGATAAGTTTATGCAAATGATAATGTTAGGTATGGATATAGAGAGTCTTAATGATGAAGTAATTAGGCTTATTAGAGATTATAAAATAGGGGGAATTGTATTATATAAGAAGAATTATCATGATATAGATTCAATGAGGGATTTGATTAATAAGATAAAGAAGATTAATGAAGGGAATATACCATTATTTATAGCTATTGATCAGGAGAATGGTAGAGTTAATCGTATGCCTGATGAGATAGAGAGGATATATAGTCCTTTGAGACAGGTAAAGACTGGGAAGATAGAGATAGTTAATAAATGTGATGAGATAACTGGAGAATTGCTTAATAAAGTGGGAGTTAATATGAATTTAGCTCCAGTATTAGATATTAATTATGATGATAGTAAGATTATTGGTAACAGGAGTTATGGAACAAGTCTTCATGAAGTTATTAAGTATGGTATATCTAGTATGATTAATTATAAGAATATGGGAATAATACCAGTAGTTAAACATTTTCCAGGACATGGACTTGTTAATGGAGATAGTCATTATTTGATTCCGATGATTAATGATGCTAAGAAGATGGAAGATGATCTAGAAGTGTATGAGAATGCTATTAATAATGGATGCGAGGTAATAATGATAGGTCATTTAAAGGTTAAAGGATATGGTAGGGAACCTGCTAGTATTAATAAGAATATTATAGAGAAGTGTTTAATAGATAGATATAATTATCAGGGATTAATTATTACTGATGACTTGAGAATGAATACGATGAAGTATATATATGGTATTAAAAATATGGTTAATAAGAGTATTCAAGCGGGATCAAATATACTTATGATTAAATATAAGAAGAGAGATACTAAAAAGTTATATGATGAATTATATAAGATGGTAGATAAAGAGAAGATTAGTCATGAACTGATAGAGAATAGTTATCAAAAGATTATTAATATTAAGAATAAGTATAAGATAAGTAATGATATATCTAGTGAAGTTATTGATATAGATAGAATTAATAAAGAGATAAGAGAAGTTAATGGGGAGATAGAAAAGTTTAGTTAATTAGTTCGGTTTAATATGAAAAAGTCCGGTTGGAAGTGGAAATTTTAAAAATATAGATACTATAATACTGAATTAATGGGATAAATTCTTATAAATTGCTTGCATAATGGGATAAATTATGATATATTTAATGGGACCCAAGTAGAAGTAATTTGATAGATAAACGTTTTTTTAGAGAAAAAAAGCGTTTTTTTCCGTTGTTTGGAGGTGTTTATGGAGTTACCAAAAGAAGAGGTAAGACTAGAAGAGAAAAGACTTGATGATACGATTAAACTGATAAGAGGAAAGATATCAGTACTAGGACAAGAGTTATATGACAGAGATGATAAAGTCTTAGAATTTAAGAAGTTTATGTGGGATAATAGAGCGGATATGGATCCTAGTGAACTAAAGACGATGATGAGTGATAATGACTTAGAGATTAGTATGATGATGAAGAAGGGGGAATACTTACAAAAATTATATAAGATACAAAATAATCCATATTTTGGAAGAATAGTATTTAGTGATGGGATTAATAAAGATAATGTATATATAGGAATTACTCATGTAACGGATGATAATAATAACTATTATGTACATGATTGGAGAAGTCCAATATGTAATTTATTTTATGATTATGAAGTAGGTAAGGCTAGTTATATGGCTCCGATGGGGAAAATTGAAGGGGAAATTACTTTAAAGAGACAGTATACGATAAAAGATGGAAAGTTATTACATATATTTGATAATAATACGAATATAGATGATGAGTTATTACAGGAAGTATTAGCTAGTGCGGATAATGATAAGATGAAGAATATAGTTAATACAATACAAGCAGAACAAAATACAGTTATTAGGAATACTGATGATAAGAATTTGATAGTACAGGGAATTGCAGGATCAGGAAAGACTTCAGTAGCTCTTCATAGAATAGCATTCTTATTATATAAGATAGAGAATTTGAATTCTAATAATGTACTGATATTTTCTCCTAATAAGATATTTTCTGAGTATATTAGTAATGTACTTCCGGAGCTTGGAGAGAGTAATACGATGCAAACTACTATTAATGATTTTCTTGATATGGAGATTAAAGAGTTTCGTCATGTAGAGACATTTACAGCATTTATAGAGAGAAGTTATCAGGATAGAGAAGATTATGAGTTTATTAAATATAAACAAAGTGATAGAGTATATGATGATATAGATGAATATATAAATAGTATGTGTGAGAAGGCAAGATTCTTGGATGATTTATTTATGAGAGACTATAGTTATACGAAGAGTGAACTTGATTATATGTTAAATGTTAGATATGAAAAGTTTCCTTTAGGGGAAAGAATTAAGTTTATGGCAGAGAAGATTAGTGAGAATAATTTTAATGGTAGTATATCTAGAAGTAAAAAAATCATGAGAGAATTATATGATAGGATAAATATTGAAAGAGATTTGGTTAAGATATATATAGATTTCTTTAATAGTAGATATAGTAAGATAAAGAAAGATATTAGTTATATTAAGAATGATAAAGATATGTTACATTATGATGATGCTTGTTTATATGTATATATGAAGTGTAAGTTATATGGATATAATTATAATACTTATATTAAAGAGATAGTTATTGATGAAGCGCAAGATTATTCTTTAGGACAATTAAAGTTAATTAGTAAGATATTTAGAAATGCTAGTTATACGATACTGGGAGATATTAATCAAACTATTAATCCATACTATAGATATGAGAGTTTAGAAGATATTAAGAAGATACTTCCTGATAGTAAATATATAGAGCTTACTAAGACATATAGAAGTAGTGAAGAGATAGTAGAATATAGTAATAGAGTACTTGGACTTAATCATGTTACTGCTATTAGAAGGAATAAGCCAGTACCAGTAGATGAGGTAGTTGAAGGGGAACTTAATAGTCAGTTAAGACATGATATAGAGGAATGTAAGCTTCATGGTAAGAGTATAGCTATAATTACTAAGAATCAAGATGAATGTGATAAGATTTATAAGATGCTTAGTGATACGGGTATTAGTAAGATAGATAATAGTAGTAAGAAGTTTAATAGAAAGTTTATTGTAGTACCGGTATATATGGCTAAAGGATTAGAATTTGATAGTGTAATAATATATACGGATAAGAATAATAAGTATACTAAGGATGAGAAATATTTATATTATGTAGCTATTACGAGAGCACAGCATAAGTTAATAGTATATAATCAATAAGATATAGATATAGAAAAGAGATTAAGTTAACTATAGGAGTAGTTAAGGCTTAATCTTTTTATTTATTTTTCTTGGATGGGAGAGGTGAATGATGAGATGGAGTCACGAAGACGAGGATGTTTTATTACAAAGTGAATAGTGGGATTAGTACTTTTTGAGATGATAGTGTAGTTATTGATAAGATTAATTATAGTGATATTATTAAATGTTTTATGATGGGATAATGATACATGGTAGTTTTTATTTTGATCTTGATATTTGATAGTAGAATTTAAGTGATCTAGATATTCTTTTTTAGTGTATGTGATGGGAGTTGGGTAGAAGATATTTTCTAGTGATAGGTGAAGGTTGTCAGTACTAGTATTATTTATTTCATAGATATTATCAGTGATAGAGTTATTTTCTAGTATTTTTTTAGTATGTGATATTTCTTCATGATAGTAAGAGATTATTTTAGTTTGATCATGAACTGGGACTTTGTTTCTTTTTAATATTTTTCTTAGAAGAGATTCACTTATTGTGAAGAGGGGAAGACTTGAGTAAGTTCTTACTCTTTCAGTATTTATATTGGTACTAGAAGATAAGAATGATTTATAAGCAATATTAGATTCTTCACGATAGATATCCATTAGAGGACTGGCTTTTTTTAGAAGAATATTAGATTTTTCTTGATAGAAAGCTAGTTCTTTTTTGTTAGTAGTTAGATAATATTTACCTAGATGATGATTATTAGTAAGAGATTCTCCAGTAAGGGCACATACTCCAGAGACATAGTTTAGGTGATTATAGATATTATTTTTATTATCTTTGAAATAGTATGGGGATACTTGATTAGTCATATAGATAGGGATCCAGCTTAAGAGACCTAGCATCATTTCATTAAAGGGACGATTTAGATTATGAATGATATTTAGATGAAGGCCTTTTTTTAGACACATAGCAATAGCAAACATCCATTTTTTACCGAATTCTATATCTTTAGCCATATCTTCCATAGGCATATCACTACACATAAAGATATCAGAATTATTTTTAGATAGGACTGTAGCTTTAAAGAAATCTAGTTCTCCTTGCTTCATTTCTTCAAGACCATAATAGTGCCTTGTTTTAGCACGATAGAGGGGAATGTTGGGTACTTTTAATTCATCAAATTTAATATCTTTGATATAGTCAGATAAATTAAAGTTATCTAGATTATTTAGAAATGTACTGATATAGTTAATTTTTTCTTTTTGATAGAATGAATCATTAGTTAGATAATTATAGATTACTTCAGAGATATTTTTTTTATTTATAGAGATAGATTTATCTAAGAGAGAAGAGATTAGTTGAATACTATTGGGGGTATTATATTTAGAATTTATATAGTTAGATACTTTTAGAGAGAATGATTTTGGATCAGAGGGTTTTGATTTACCATAACGAATACGAGATATGTGAGAGGGATCAAAAGAAATATATTTAGCCATATCATTTGTATTTATATTTAGAGTAATGATAAGAGTATTGAGATTAGTACTTAGATTTTCATAATTAAAATTATTATTAAGAGAAGTAGTTAATTCTTTTAGGATAGTATCTTCGGTTAGAGGAGTATTACTTTTTTTAGAGAGAATGCTTAATGATTTAGCAAGAGAATTAATTTGAGGGCTATTTATACTAGGGGTTCTTTTACCACTACGATATCTACTTATAACGGACTCTGATATATTAGAGAGTATAGATAGTTCTTTTGAAGTAGAATTAGTTTCTTTTAAATATTTATTTAATATATCTTTAAATTGCATAATTATCACCTAATGGTATTATACTATAAAAAATGAGAGTTGTCAGTTAAAACATTGTTTTAGATGGCAAGAATATTTATTTATATTGATAAATAGATTATACTATAGATAGTAGTGGTAAAGGAGAGTTATGATGGAAGATAAGAATAAGAAGAAAATAGATAATAAGAAGAATGATGAGATAGTTGTGAATTTTAAGTTAGATAAGAAGAAACTATTATATATTTTGGGGGGAATAGGAGTAGTTTTAATTATAGTAGTGGGAGTACTACTAGGAGTAAATGGGGGAGATAAGGTGAAGATAGTTAAGAGTGAAGTACAAGAAATTACTTTAGAAGATTATTCAACGGAAGTATTTTCAATGAAGATACCTAAAGGTTGGACAGTACAGTCAGGTGGTCAGGGTATATACTATGCTATTAGAGTAACTGATCCAAAGGATGAGAATAATCAAGTATTTTTAATGTTAAAGATACAGCCAATATTAAAAAGTCAGTCTGCTAAGAAGGCTTGGCAAGATTATGCGATACTAGCTGGAGGTGCTCAATATAATCTATTTAGTAAAGCTCCAGTATTAGAAAGTGCTACTACAGAGGGATTTTTCCAAGTATTTGGAGATGTTAGTAGTTTTGCAAATAATATAGAGCCAAGTTTAGCTAGTTTTAAATTTCCAACATTTAATAATTTTACTAAATTAGAAGAAAGTGAATCACAAGCATCACTTAAGAGTGTGGCAATGGATAGTAAAGTTCTTAGAGCAACATTTACTGGAAGTAAGGGAGAAGCTGGAGAAGGAATGTTTTTGGCAACAGTAGTTAATTTTGGTAATTCTTATCAAATGGGTGTTGATATGGGTTATTATATGATATATGATATTACAGCAATTACTTCAAAGAAAGATGAATTTATTAATTATCAAGATATATTAATGAAGTGTGTTAATTCAATAGAATTTACTGATAGTTATGTTAAGAAGACAATAGATGATAGTAATGCACAAACACAACAGTCTTTACAAATTAATGCACAAGTGCAAGCAGCTTTTGATTCATATATGAGTGCTTGGAATAATAGAAGTAAGACATATGATATTATGAGTCAAAAACAAAGTGATGCTACACTAGGATATGAAAGAGTATATGATACAGATACTGGAGAGATATATAAAGCATATAATGGATTTACTGATGATTATAGTGGTAATAGATATAAGAGTGTAACTGATGATATGTATACTAAGAGTACTAGTGGATATATTGAAAAAATAGGTGGATAGTAATGAAGAAGAAAATTATATATATAGTTGGAGGGATACTATTAACGGTACTAGTAATAGTAGGAATAATATTATTAGTTAATAGAGGTGGTAATGGTATTAATCTAAGTAAGTATCCAGATACATTACTAGGAGAAGTATTAAAAAATAAGAATATTAAGATGGAAGATAATCCATATAAGAAGTTTATGGGAGGAGAGATACTAAGTAAGGATACTTGGTTTAATGAATATACTTTTATTACAGGTAATAAAGCTTATATCTTTGATCCTGATAAATTAAAGAATGGATTAGTTAGTTATAAATTAGTATATACTATTCCTAGTAATATAAAGATAGTTAATATAGGAACACCATATGGAGCTGATATATATTTTTATAGTGATGATGATCATAAGTATAGAGTAAGAGATACTAATATAGATAATGATATTAAAGATGAATATAGTATGTTTGATAAGGCTACTTATGGAGAATTTGGAGATTATTCTTTTAATAAAGAGAATTATACTGTAAGTAGATATAAACAAAAAGTAGATTATGATATTATATGTAATATGTTTTATGTTAAAGATAATATTTTATATGAATTAGTAGAAGAATACTATCATTATCAAGAGAAGAGGTGGGTACCTTTTAAGATAGAAAAAGTAGAGGGTAACTATGAGGGAGAAAAGATATTAGATATATATAATGATAGAATTATTAGAACTGATAAGGGATTCTATGAGATAGTTAAATATTATGATAAGGATGGTAATGTTAAGACTACTACTTTAAAGATGGAGTTACCTAGTAAGTATTATGATGAAGTATTAACTTTTACATATGAATATGTTATTTTAAATGATTATACTTTAATACCTATAAATGATATAGTTACTAAGAGAAAGAAAGAATATAAGTATAATTATTATGTAGATAAATTTGAAGAGACATTAGAAAAATTTGTAGAATAAATTAATTTCCTCAAGAGAGATAGTGTATGCTATCTTTTTTACTTTTATGTGTTAAAGAATATTTTAGACATATATTATTGTTGACTTAGTAAAGGTTATTAGCTATAATATATGGTACTTGGAGATGATATTATGAATGAAGAAATCTTAAAGAAAGAGATGGAAATTAATCATTTATCTATAAATTATAAAAGAGTACAAAGAAGACTTGATGATAAAAAGATTAAAAATAGAAAGAGAATAATTGTTGATACGTTATTTTTAACTACATCAATAGTATTATATACAGTACTTAGACCAATTTCTTTTGCAGGAGGGTTAACTGCTTTAGGAGTTAGTCAATTGGCTTTTAACTTAATTTCTTATAAAAAATTTGGTTCAAGAATTAAAGAATATGGTAAAAGAGTAAGATTAAATGAAAAATTAGTACAAATGGAAAAAGAAATGCCTTTATTAAATAAAGAATTAAATGATATGAAAGAGAAGAGCTTAGAATATAAAGAAAATGTTTGTTATAAGAAAGAAACTCAGAAATTATCAGTAATAAATAATAATAATAATAAAGTTAAAGTAAGAAGATTAGTTAAAGATAATAATAGTAACTTGTAAGATAATTATATTATTAACTGTCTTGATCAGATAAATAACTTAAGTTATAATATTTAATAGTTTTGGAGGTTAATTATGAATAAAAATTTAGTACAGATGGATGATAATTCAGCATTTGTAAGTGATGAAAATGGAAATGTTTCTTTAGTTAGAAGTGAAAATGATGAAGTTAAATTAGAAGATATTTTGAATGTGGAAAATGAGCTTGAGACTTCTACTTATCAATATGAGTTAATAAAAGATGAACTTGAAGAACTAAAATTGAAGTTTTCTTATGGAAAAATGGCTAATGTAGGTGCTTTGCTTTGTGGAGCTTATATTTGTGGTATGAATGTAATTCTTTCTGGGCCATTAAATCTTGGTTTATTTGGTGGAATAACAGGTTACCTTATGGGTAAAGGATTCAGTCTTTTAGTATTTGGTTCAAGAGTAGGTAGAAATAAAAAGAAGAAACAACTTAGTGATGAAAAATTAGAAATAGAAGGAAAAATAATTGAACTAAATAAAGAGTTAGAGAATATGAAAGAAAAAGTATCATATGAAAAGAAATCTATTGATACAGTTGAATATAATTATGAGTTACCATTAGCAATTAATAATGTAAACAAAGTTAAAGTTAGAAAATTAGTTAAAGATAATAATAAGAATAGTTAGAAATGTGTTTGACATGGATAATACTAAGTGATATAATGGTGTTAATTTAATGAGAAAAGCGATGATGGGCTTGGAAACCTAGTAGCTATATAGATTGAGAGATTCTTAGGAATAAATAAAGTGGAACCGCGGTTAGAGATAATCGTCTTTATATGGTAAGGATCTTTTTATTTATCTTTCGGGGGGATATGATGATAAATAATTATTTGTTTTTGTTTATGTATGATATAGGGCTTAGTCTTGGTAAATTGATAGATTTAGATGAAGAATTTTATCAGGATATAGTTAACTTTTTATTAGGATTTGATCATAGTGAAGTGAATGATGTGATTAATAAAATGTTATGTATTGATAGAAAATTAAATGATGGAGATAAGATTATTTTTCCAGTACCAAGTGATTCTAATGAATTAGCTGATTATATGAATAGTGTAATATATAATGGTAAGAAGTTATCTAGAGTATTTGATCAGGTTGGATTTGAAGATACACAAAAGATAGCTAAATTGACGGAAGAATTTATTAGTTATTTATATATATTAGCTGATATGAAAAAGAAGAGATTACGTAGTTAATTAGGAGTGATAATATGCTTAATTTAGAACATGTAAAAGAACAGTTAAATAAATGGAGTTTTAATTATGATAATAATATAGTACCAGGACATAGTACTTATAAAGTTAAATGGGTTTTACCAATGGGGCCAGTAATGGTTATTGCATCTGAGAAAGCTACATCATATTTATTTGGATTTAATGGGGAAGGAATATATATTTTTCCTGTTAAAGGTAATTGGGATATATTAGATTGTTGTTTAATTGAATGGAAGAATATTATAAAGTTTGAGATTAGGAAGGGTATTTTACTTGAGAATACGATGAATATTACTACTAATGAAATGAAGGTGTCATTAAAGATAAATAAGGTAGTAGCTGGTAATTCTTGGGTTAAAGAGAATATTAAGAATTTAGAAGAGTTAAATTATTATAAAAAATAGAGAGGAATGATAAAGATGAAAGATAATAATATGCAGGAATTAGTTAATTATTGTAAGCAATATGGATTTATATTTCAAGGTAGTGAAATATATGGAGGATTAGCTAATACATGGGATTTTGGGCCAGTAGGAGTTGAACTTAAAAAGAATATTAAAAATGCTTGGATGAAAAGATTTGTTCAAGAAGATGTTAATAATGTTGGACTTGATTCAGCTATTTTAATGAATCCTAAGACATGGGAAGCTTCAGGACATATTAGTACTTTTAGTGATCCATTAATTGATTGTAAACATTGTAAAACTAGATATAGAGCTGATAAGTTAGTAGAAGATGATGGATGTGACATGGCTGGTGCTATGAATGATGAAGAATTAATTAAATATATATATGATCATAAGATAGTTTGTCCTAAATGCGGAAAATTAGATTATACTGATATTAGAAAATTTAATTTAATGTTTAAAACGTTTCAAGGAGTTACTGAAGATAATAAAAGTACAGTATATTTAAGACCAGAAACTGCTCAAGGAATATTTGTAGATTTTCTTAATGTACAAAGAAGTATGCGTTTAAAAGTTCCTTTTGGAATAGGTCAAGTGGGAAAAAGTTTTAGAAATGAAATAACTCCAGGTAATTTTATATTTAGAGTTAGAGAATTTGAACAAATGGAATTAGAATTCTTTTGTAAACCAGGTACTGAACTTGATTGGTTTAAATATTATAAAGATGCTTGTAAAAAATTCTTATTAGATTTAGGAATAAAAGAAGAAGATTTAAGACTTAGAGATCATGATCCTGAAGAATTGTGTTTTTATAGTAATGCTACTACGGATATAGAATATAAATTCCCATTTGGATGGGGAGAATTATGGGGTATTGCTAGTAGAACTGATTACGACTTAAAACAACACCAAGAATATAGTGGAGTTAGCCAATTATATTTAGATCCTGAAACTAATGAAAAATATATACCTTATGTAATAGAACCATCTTTAGGAGTAGAAAGACTATTTTTAACTATTTTATGTAATGGATATAAAAAAGAAGAATTAGAGAATGGTGATATAAGGGAAGTAATGAAATTGCATCCTTATTTAGCTCCTTATAAATGTGCAGTATTACCATTAGTTAAAAAATATCATAGTGATAAAGCTATGGAAGTATATAGAAGTCTTTCTAAGAAATTTATGACAAGCTATGACGAAGCAGGATCTATAGGAAAAAGATATCGTAGACAAGATGCTATAGGTACACCATTTGCTATTACTATAGATGATAATACTATAAATGAAGGAATGGTTACTATAAGAGATAGAGATACTATGGAACAAGTAACTATTAAATTAGAAGAAATAGAAAAATATATAGAAGAAAGAATAAAGTTTTAATATCTGTAAAGAGAATAAATATTATTCTTTTTTCTTGTTTTATAAAGTTATTTATAATATAATATTCTTAGTAAAGGAGAATAATTATGGATAGTGAAAGGTCTTTTAAAAATAAAAATCTTTTAGTAATAGTTTTTGAAATAATAGTAATTATATTAGGAGTAGGAGGAATTACATTTGCTACTAGTAAATTACTTAATGATAAAACACAAACGGAAGTTAAAGCTGGAGAATATAATATAGATTATGTTGGAGATAAGGAAATATCTTTTAAAGAAATAGAACCAATGGATGATAAGTTAGTTAATATAGATACTAAAGATAATGTAATTAGAATAGAGTTTTCATTAAGAGGAGTATCTACTAATAAAGATGATAAGTTGATATATGATATAATGCTTAATGAAATGAATATAGATTGTAGTTTACTTAATGAATATACAAAGTGGAATTTATATAAGAATGGTAAATTATTATCTAATGGTAGTTTATCTCCTAGTTTTGATGGGAATGTATTAGGAGATAATATGAGACTTACTAATATACAAGAAGATTTACCTAAATATAATAAAGATTATGATAAATATGTTTTAATATTTTGGATAAGTGAAAGTTGTGATAATTTACTTACTTGTGAAAAGATAGATCAAAGTAGTATAGCTAATAGTAAGATGAGTATGAAAGTATTTGTAGCTTTATATGGAGGAGCTAAGAAGAAGTTTGAGAGAGTTCCTAATTATGATAATACTTGTGCTAATAAACCAATACTTTATAATAATATGATAGCAGTTAATTATAAAGGTGGTGATTGGTATGTAGCTGATAAAGATAATAAGGATAAGAATAATTTATGGTATAGTTATAGTGATAAGAAGTGGGCTAATGCTGTAGTTGTTAAGAATAATAAATATAATAATACTGGTATGTTAGTAGATAAGAATGATATACTGGGATATTATGTATGGATACCAAGATACAAATATAAGACTTGGAATGTAGAAGATAGTGTTAATGATACATATAAGGCTTATGATGAAGGAATAGATATTATATTTGAGAATGGTGTTAATAAAGTTAATGTAGATAGTTATAAGAATGATCAATATATTACTCATCCAGCTTTTGGAGATAATTTAACTGGTTTTTGGATTAGTAAGTATGAAATTAGTAAGAATGATGATGGATATGTAAGTAAGAGTGATATAGAGAGTTATCGTAATGATACATTAGATAATTATAAGAATATAATTAATAATTTAACTAATGATTATGCTTTAGGTGATAAAGCTAGTAGTATGATAGTTAATAATTTAGAATGGGGATCAGTATTATATTTATCACATAGTAAATATGGTGTATGTGATGGAGATGGATGCTCTAGTATAGGTAATAATGATACTTATAAAGCTGGTAATAATAAACAAGATACTACTACTAGAAATGTATATGGAGTATATGATATGTCTGGTGGAGCTCAAGAATATGTTATTGGTAATTATAAGATAGGTAGTGCTACTTATGAAGTTAAGTTAAGTAATGGAGCAACTTGGTATAATGGTAGTGGGATGTCATATGATAGAGAATATCTACTAAGAGGGGGTATGAATAATGGATTATTCTGCTTTGGTGATCTTGGATTTAGTTTAATTGATATGAGTACTAGAAGTGTTATTAAAAATAAATAAAAGAAAATTAAAATATATACAAAATATATAGAATTAATTTTCTTTTTTCTTGTTATAAGAAAAAACAATGGGCAAATGTAGTACTTGTTAATGAAGGTTCAAGAAGTAAGTAATACAACTGGTGTAACAGTAAATGAAGATGATATATTAGCATACTATGTATGGATACCAAGATACAAATATAAAATGTGGTCAGTAGATAATGAAAGCAAAACTGGTCAAGAACAAGAAATACAAATAGTTTTTGAAAATAAAAATGATATAGCTTATGTTCCAAATGTAGATTCTATTATTAGCTGTGCTAGTTTAGAAAGTCCTACTGAAGATAATTATCCTGTTATGGCGCTCTATATAGTGTTACTGCTGAGTGCGGTAGTGATAGTGTTAGCTACGGTGGTGTTACTTTTCGTTCATTCATATCATATGTTGGTTGATTTTGTGATAAGGAAATTGAGTTAATATTGATAGAGATGATGGGTAGGTAGAGGGAGTTTATCTATGATTTAATTTGATGAAAAGAAAGATAAAGAGAAAGATTTAAGATTTATAGTGATAGGGATAGATCTTGATAGGGAATGGTTATTTCAGAGTAGCCATAATAATAGGGAGCTATTTGATAATAATCAAAGTATATTTTTAGTCCAGTAGGGGTTAGGTTAAAGTTTTGAAAGTTTTCTTTTGTAGGTGTTGTTCCATTATTTAGCATGTCTATATCTAGATGGGTAGTGAATTTAGGATTATTCTTTAATTTTTCTCTTGATATATTTGATAGGGATGGTAATAGAAGAGGATTAATTTTTAGGAGATCTTCAATAGTTATTATTTTATTAGTAGTGGTATTATAGTTAATGGTTTTAATAGTGTGATAGGGATGAGCTCCTCCGGTAAAGTATTCTAGATAGAAGATATATGATAGATAGTCTTTATAGGTATATTCATCATATAGGATATAGAATGTATAATAGGTGTCTTCTAAATGGGGAGAATATGATAGGTCTTCTTTGAATGAATTGATACTGGTATTTATTATTGATAGGATAGATTTGTTTAGTTTTTGATATGGTGTTATGGGATAATATATTTTTATTTTTGTTTTGTTTGATTCATCTATTTTATTTATTTTAGTATAGGTAGGGGAAGAGATGGGAATAGTTTGATGATTGGTATTTATTAGGGATATAAGGAAGAAAATTGTTAATGATATGATATAGATATAAATATATATTTTTTTCATGTTATATTTTATGTTTATAATAAAAAAATATAGCTAGTTTTGGTTAGCTATATGGGTAATGCCTGTTCTTATTTTGGTTAGGCTAGTTTGTTTTTCTTCTTCAGTTAGGTTATTCCAAAGTAATTCAAAGATAACTCCTAGTCCTATTAAAGCATCTTCATCACGAAATTTAATAGTAGTTTCGATGGAGTCTTTAATTTTTTCTTCATTATCATCTTTAAAGTTTTCAATGATATAATTTCTAATATCGATATTTTCCATTTGATCACCAATTATATTATTTACATAAAATAGAAAAAAATACTAGTAAAAAGATAGTTTTTGATATATAATTAATTTAGGAGGATGATATCATGGAAACTGGTACAATTATACTTATTGTAATAGTAGGTTTATTAGTTCTTTTAGCATTCTATGTAGTTGGGGTTTATAACAAGTTAGTTAATGCTAGAAATAAGGTTGATAATCAATTTAGTCAAGTAGATATTCAACTTAAGAGAAGAGCTGATTTAATACCTAACTTAGTAGAGACAGTAAAGGGATATGCTAAACATGAAGAAGGTACTTTAACAGCAGTTATTGAAGCTAGAAATAAAGCTGTTAGTGCTACTAGTATTAATGATAAGATTGATGCTAATAATCAATTAACTGGAGCATTAAATAAGTTATTTGCTTTATCTGAGTCATATCCAGAATTAAAAGCTAATCAAAATTTCTTGTCTTTACAAAATGATCTTAAAGATACTGAAGATAAGATTACTTATGCTAGACAATTCTATAATGATTCAGCTATGGGATTTAATAATCTTGTAGAGATGTTCCCATCTAATATTGTAGCTAATATGTTTAAGTTTAAAAAGTTTGAATACTTTAAGATTGATGAAAAAGAAAAAGAGACACCAAAAGTAAAGTTTTAGGGATGCCTAGAAGAGTTTAGACTTTTGAAGTCTTTTTCTTTAGAGGTGATGAAGTGACTATAGAGATAGATAATAAGGTATATGAAGTAGAGGTAATTAAGAAGAATAATCGTAATACTTATATAAGGGTAAAGAATGGCAAGATAGTGGTTACTACTAATTATTTGACTAGTAAGAATAGAATTATTAAGCTTATTCAAGATAATGAGAAGAGTATTGTTAAGATGATAGAACATGATGATAAGAAACAAGATAGGAATGATAAGTTTTATTATTTTGGAATGGAATATGATATTATATATGGGTTTAATGAGATAGATATTAGTGATGGAAAGATATATGTTATTAATAAGAGAGAATTAGATAAGTATATGGATAAGGAGATTAGACGTGTATTTCAGGAGAGGCTTAATTACTACTATGAAATGTTTGAGGAGGATATACCAGTACCTAATTTAAAGATTAGGAAGATGACTAGTAGATGGGGAGTATGTAATATAAGGAATCATAATGTTACTTTGAACTATCAATTAGTTAAGTATCCGATAAGTTGTTTGGATTATGTGATAGTACATGAACTTAGTCATTTTATTCATCCTAATCATTCAAAAGAGTTTTGGTCTTTAGTAGGTAAATATTATCCTAAATATAAAGATATGAGAAAGATATTAAGAGAGGGGTAATATATTTATAATAAGGAGTGAATTATGAAGAAGAAGATAATGATATTGTTACTTTTATTATTGTGTCCGATATTACGAGTTAGTGCGGATACTATTAATAAGGTAGATATGAAAGTAGATATATTAGATGATGGTACTGCTAATATAGAAGAAGTATGGAATGTTAAAGCTAGTAGTGGATCTGAATGGTATAAGCAAATGTATAATTTAGGTGATATGGAGCTTACTAATTTTAAGGTTTTAATGGATGGAGAAGAGCTTACTTATAAGAGTTATTGGAATGTAAATGGCTCTATGAGTGAGAAAGCTGGATACTATGGAATTAATTATGTAAGTGAAGGACTTGAATTATGTTTTGGTAAGAGTGATTACAAGACGCATAATTTTACTTTAAGTTATACTTTATCTAATTTTGTATTTAATACTGATGATAGTCAAGTAGTATATTTTACATTACTTCCTAAGAGTTATATTAATAGTTTTACAGTAGAAGTATCTAGTTATTATGAATTTCCTGATACATTAGACGTATGGGGATATGGATACAAGGGATATGCTTATGTAGAAAATGGTAAGATCAAGATGAGTAATGAAGGAAGTTTATCTAATGATTATGTAACTTTATTAGTAAAATTTCCTACTGATACATTTAAGATTAGTCGCACGGTAGATGGATATAATACTTTTGAAGACGTGTATAATAAGGCAGAAGATGGTACTTTTGATTATGATTATACTATAAAGAAAGACTTTAAGTATTATGTTAGATATATATTTAATTTGATTAAATCAATATTTTTAACAATAGTGTTTCCAGTAGGATTATTTGGACTTATTGTAGTAGCTATATATAATTCAGGATATGGATATATTGGTAATAAGAAGATAGATAAAAAGAATACTTCTATGTTTAGAGATATACCATGTAATAAAGATATATATTATGCTAATGGACTTATAAGTTTAAATACTAATATATTTAAATATAAAGAGAGTAATATTTTAGGAGCTATATTACTTAAATGGATAAGAGAAGATAAGATTGGTTTTAGAAATGAGACTAAAGGAGTATTTAATAAAGAGACTAGTGTTATTGATTTAACAAAGAATCCAACTTTTGATAGTGATACTGAAACTAAATTGTTTGATATGATGTATCAAGCTTCAGGAGATGGAATACTAGAATCTAAGGAACTTGAGAAGTGGTGTAGGAAGCATTATGAGAAGTTTTTAAGTTTATTTACTAGTATTGCAAATGACGAGGTTAATAAATTAAGAACGGAAGGGCATATCTATAAGAGAAAAAATAAAGAAGAGTGCAAGAAGAAAAATGTTATGGATGATAAATTATATGAAGATACTAGTAGATTATATGGTCTTAAGTTATATTTAGATGAATTTTCTAGAATGGATACTAAAGAGGTAATGGAAGTTAAGTTATGGGATGAATACTTAATGTTTGCTTACTTATTTGGTATAGCTGATAAGGTTGCTAAGCAATTTAAGAATTTATATCCAGAAATTATTCAAGAGATGGAAACTGCTAATATAGATTATAATACTTTAGTATTTGTTAATAATATATCTACAAGTAGTGTGCATGCTGCTACTAGTGCTAGAAGTGCTGCTGAGAGTTATTCTTCTGGTGGTGGAGGATTCTCTTCTGGTGGCGGCGGCGGAGGCTCATTTGGCGGTGGAGGCTCAATGGGTGGCCGTTAGGCATTTATAGATAAATATTTTGTTGATGTGAACTCCAATTGGAAACATTAGCAGAATATTTGTCTTTTTATTTTTTTTATAGTATAATTGCTTTAGATAGATTGTTAGGATTGATGTTAAATGTTTGAACATATTAAAAATACGGTATTAGAAAACGATATTATTATAATGCCGGATAATTTTAAAATTAAATTTTTAGATAAACTAACGGATGATTACGCTAAAGCAAGGGTAATTAACAGTTTAAGTACGGATGAAGCAAAGATCTCTTGTTTAGATAAACTAACGGAGGATTACGCTAAAGCAGAAGTAATTAATAGTTTAAGTACAAATGAAGTAAAGCTCTCTTGTTTAGATAAACTAAGGGATGATTCCACTAAATTAAGTATAATTGAGTTGTTAAGTACAGAAGAAGCAAAGATCTCTTGTTTAGATAAACTAACGGATGATTACGCTAAAGCAAGGGTAATTAACAGTTTAAGTACGGATGAAGTAAAGCTCTCTTATTTAGATAAACTAACGGATGATTACGCTAAAGTAACGGTAATTGAGAGTTTAAGTACAGAAGAAGCAAAGATCTCTTGTTTAGATAAACTATGGAATAATTACGCTAAAGCAGAAGTAATTAATAGTTTAAGTACAAATGAAGCAAAGATCTTTTGTTTAGATAAACTAACGAATGATTCCGCTAAAGCAGAAGTAATTAAGAGTTTAAGTACAGATGAAGTAAAGCTCTCTTGTTTAGATAAACTAGGGGATGATTACGCTAAAGCAAAAGTAATTAAGAGTTTAAGTACAGATGAAGCAAAGATCTCTTGTTTAGATAAACTAA
>CAJJKI010000003.1 GCA_905188025.1 uncultured Eubacteriales bacterium
TAATTTCCACGGGTACTATTACAGCCTGTGTTACCACGAACGCAGCCACTTCCGACAGCTAGAACAGTACCGTTATTAGCAGCATATATTGGAGATCCAAAACCAACATAAATATCGATAGCAGCATGGAAAGACCCCCAACGATATTGATAATATGTTGTAATGGTATATGGTTTGTTAGTTGGCCATGCCCAGTATGATAGGTCTGCTACGTTAGGTACATATTTATCACCTTTAACAAGTATTTTGCTAACTGATGGTTTTATTTCAACACTTCCTACCATAGCAACGTCTACTAATTGGCCATTAATATATTGATATTTTCTAGTAACTTTATCAATACCATCTTCACCTTCTCTTTCAGTATAAGAGTACCCTACTACTAATTCATCATCATATTTGATTTCAGTAGTATATTTAGATGGTTCTTCTTGAACAGAGTGTTTTTCTACGACGATGCTTATTATTGGATTAATTAATCCTACTACAACACGTTGTGATTCGTATAGTAAGTTGTTAGCACTAGTAAATTCAGGGTTGGCTATTAGGAATTCTTGAGTATTTAATTTATTAGCATTAGCAATTGATTCAATAGTGTCGCCTTCTTTTACAATGTAGGTATCTTGTTCTTTTTCAGTACCATATAGTAAATATTTTGTCAAGGTAGCTTTATCAGTAAATATTTCTTCATCTGTAGAGATATATCCTTCACGATAAGTTACTTTTTCTTTAATATAAACATTTTCAATTAACTCACCGGTATCAACGATAGGTTCTTGTGTAGAATTCATAAATTTAGTATATTCCTCATTGTCTACAAAGGCTTTTACGATATCTACAATAGCATCATCAAAAAGGCTTTTATCAATGACATTGATGGTAATTGTTTCAGTTTTTTTCTCATCTTTGTTTTCTTCGTTGTTGGCGTCATCATTTTCATTAGCTGCTTCTTTTTCGATGTCAACGATAATTCCTTTTACAGTAAAGTTTTGTTTATTTACAAGCATTCGATATATTTCTTCATTGGTATTGCATTTTCCATTATAAGTAATTATCTTTTTAATTTCTACACCTTTTGGGGTATATATTTTATCAACATTATATTTAGTTTTCAATTTTTCTTCTTGTTCATTGATATATGTATTAAAATCATCTTTCGATTTAACTGTTCCTATTTTTTGGCCTTCTAAGTAAATAGCATATACTTCTTCAGGGGTTTTGTTAGTTGTTAGTTTGAATCCTACTAAAAAGATACTGGCAATGGATAATATGATAACCATTATGATACTAAAGGTCCATTTTTTTGACTTATTTTTCATTGTTACCACCATCCTTCTTTAGAGATAGGAATGTTGAGGTTTTCTTTTTGAAGAGCATATCAATAGTAGCCGTTGGTCCTTGACGATGCTTTAGGATGATTAGTTGGATCGGTGTTGGGATAGAATCGTCAGTTTGTGGGACATCTTGATCGGGTGCATGAAGGGCTGCTACGATGTCGGCGTCCTGCTCAATGGCACCAGACTCACGCAAGTCACTTAGGGCTGGGCGCTTATCTTCTCTTTTTTCAACATTTCTTGATAACTGTGATAAGGCAATGACTGGAACATTTAATTCCAAGGCCATGGTTTTTAATTTACGTGATATTTCAGATATTTCTTGTTGTCTAGCGCCTTGATATTTTCCTGATGAGTCAATTAATTGTAAGTAATCAATTACTACGAGGCCAAGGCCTTCTCCTTGAGTGGAAAGACGGCGGCATTTGGCTTGAATCTCGCTAGCGGTTGTAGCGGTCCCATCATGGAAATAGATATTAGTATCTGCTAATTGGCTGATAGCTTCATTTATACGGCGATAGTCTTCGGTTTCGAGACGGCCAGTTTGAAGTTTTTTGCTATCTATTTGACCAAGTGAGCTAATCATTCTCATTACCAATTGTTCAGCAGGCATTTCTAGTGAGAAGATGGCAATATTCTTCTTAGTGGACTTAGCTGCAGCGGTGGCAATGTTTAGAGCAAAGGCTGTTTTACCAACGGCTGGACGCGCAGCAATGATAATTAGCTGTGTTTCATGGAGACCTTCGGTAACATTATCGAGATCTCTTAAGCCGGTTGTTAGTCCTGTTATACGGCCTTTATTTTTAACTAATTGTTCTATATCATCTTGAGTTTTATTCAAGACGTCTTGGATTTTTCTAAATTCAGTTGTTCTTCTAGTTTTACCTACATTTAAGATTTCCCTTTCAGCTTCTTCGACAGCTGCTCCGACGTCTACGTCACTATCATAAGCAGATTTCTCAATGGAAGTAGCGGTTTCAATTAATCTTCTTAAGGTATATTTTTCAGTAACAGTGTCAATATAGTACTCAACATTGGCTCCGGTAGCGACACTATTAATTATTTCGGATAAATATTCAACGCCTCCGACTTGATTTAGAAGATTACGATCAACTAATTCAGTAGTTACGGTATTGACATCAACTGGTACTTGTTTTTGATACAAGTCTTTAATTACTTCAAATATTTTAGCATTGCTATCAAGATAGAAATATTCTTTTTCAACGTCTTCACAGCCTTTTTGAAGGGATGATCTTGACCAAAACAATGAACCTATAAGGGCTTTTTCAGCATCAATATTATTTGGCAATCCTTTATTCATGTATTCACCTACCCTTTTATGTCATTTAATGACTTCTTATATATGATTATACTATAAAATAAAAAATATGTCATTATTAATGAGTGGAAAAATTTAATAAAATATAAAAGAAAACCTCTAGATAAGTTCTAGGGGTTATGTTCTTTTTATATAATTATTTCTCTTTGATAGTTATTTTTACTTCTCCAGTTACTTTTTTATGAAGTTCTATTTTTACATAGTGAGCTCCTAGTAGGTTAAGGGTATTATCAGGTTTGATTTTCTTTTTATCGATTGAGTATCCTAGTGAAGTTAATTTTTCTTCTATTTGTTTGGTAGAAATATTACCAAATGTTTTGCCATCTTTACCAGCTTTTACTTCAAAGATTATATTTTCATGGGAAAGTTTTTCTTTGATTGTATTAGCATTAGCTATATCTTCTTTTTCTTTTAAGGCTTTATTCTTGATATCTTCATTTAATCTTTCATTACTTGTCTTGGTGTATTTTACAGCATAGCCATTTTTGATTAAGTAGTTTGTGGCATAACCATCAGATACTTCTTTGATATCTCCTGATTTACCTTGTTTTTTTAAATCTTTTATAAATATTACTTTCATTTTATCACTTTCCTTTCTTTAATTATAGCATAAATAGTAGGTAAATGCACTAGTTATGCATAAATGCAGTTATTTTTTACAATGATAACTGCCCTATTCTTTTTTAGTTTTTACTGATTGTTTAAAAATTTTACTTTTTATTTAGATACTTTTTGTATCTTTAAATTATTTGTTGTAATTGTCTTTTATTTTTTGTATTTTATGCTGTGCGTTTCCTATACTACTTTTTTCTATAGATATTTATTTTTTTAATTTGTTATTTTACAAGGGATAATCTTTATATGTATTTTGAATTTTGGATAATAGAAAAATAAGCTCTATTAAAAAGCTTATTTTGTAGTATATGGTATAAATCCCATGTATCTTGCTAATTTAACTTGTTCAGCTACATGTCTTTGGTGCTTTGCACAAGTACCAGTGAATCTTCTTGGTAAAATTTTACCTGAATCATTAATATATTTACTGATTACGTCTACATTTTTGTAATCAACTGGTTTTCCAATACACATATAGCAAACTTTTTTTCTTTTCTTACGAAATTCTGCCATTTTTGTTCCTCCTTTTTTAGAAAGGTAAATCGCTATCACTAATTTCTACTTTTTCGCCAAAACTAGCAAATGGATCATTATCAACAGAAGTTGTTTCTGCTGAAGCTGGCATATCTACGTCAAATGGATTATCATCCCTTGGAGCTGATTGTGGAGCTCTATTTTGATCATTTACTGAACCTAAAAATTCAACATTGTTGGCAATTACTTCAGTGACATACACTTTCTTACCTTCATTATTATCGTAGCTTCTTGTTTGAATTCTTCCTTCAACAGCTACTTGTCTTCCTTTTGTTAGATATCTTGCAACATTTTCAGCTGGTTTGTTCCATACTGTAACATTTATAAAATCAGTTTCAGGTTCATGTCCTTGAGATACTGGTCTTGAAATAGCTACATTTATTTGACATACAGCAGTTCCTGTTGGAGTGTGACGCAATTCTGGGTCACGAGATAATCTTCCAATTAAAAATACTTTATTCATGTTTCCTCCTACTTTTCAACATTTAGAATTAAATGTCTAACAACGTTTTCATCAATTAGAGCAATTCTGTCAAATTCTTTAACAGCCTTGTCACTATTTGAATCAATGTTATATAAGAAGTAGAAACCAGACTTGAATCCTTTAATTTCATATGCAAATTCTTTTTGTCCAAGTTCTTTTGATAAAGTGATAGTTGCTTTGTTATCTGTTAGAGTTTTTTCTAATTTCTTAACAGTATCTTTAACAGCTTTTTCTTCTAAATCAGGCTTTACGATGAACATTATTTCATACTTTCTCATTCTTACACCTCCTTATGGACTTGTGGCCTTTTACAGGCAAGCAAGGTAATAGAACTTTCGTTCAAGTGGTATTATAGCAAATTATTTGGTGAAAGTAAAGGAAAAATTTATCTTTTATTTATTTTTTACTGGGTATTTGATTTATTGATTGTTTTATATTACTGATTTATTTTGATCACTAGGATAATAGCCCAGTATTATAAGAAAGAAAAAACTTCCAATGAAGTTTTAACTGTTATAATACTTATCAATATCAGTTGGTACTTTGTCATTGATTACGGCATTAATAATTTTTTCTTCTTGTTCTTTAGATACGGGGCGACCTGTCATTTCAGAGAGAGTTCCAATTACCTCCTTTAAAGTTTTTTCATCTTTCATGTTTCCATTTTGAAGTTTTCCTGCTAATGATAAGATAGTATCTTTATCTACATTGGTTTTCTTTTCTACTTTTTTAAAAAAATTATCTGAAAATCCCATAATTCCTCCTTATGATAATAGTATATGATAGTGAGGCTTGGTTGATAAAAGAAAAATACTCTTTTTGGGAGTATTTATTCTTCATTACGATTTTTAAATTCTATTTCAATAGGAGTTCCTTCAAAATCAAAAGATTCTCTTATTTTGTTTTCTAAGTATCTCTCATAAGAGAAGTGTACAAGGCCTTTACTGTTAACGTTAAAGACAAATTTTGGAGGAGTTATTCCTTTTTGTGCTACAAAGTATATTTTTAATCTTTTTCCTTTATATGAAGGAGGTTGATTTAGGATAACAGCATCACGAATAACGTCATTTAGGATACTTGTTTTGATTTCTTTTTTGCTGTTTTCATATACTTTTTTGATTTCAGGCATTAGGGTATGAATACGTTTTTTAGTTTTAGCTGATAGGAATACTATTGGGACATATGAGAGAAACTGAAATTCAGCACGCATTAGTTTAGTGTATTCAGCGATAGTCTTATCTTTTACAGTATCCCATTTATTAACTACTAATACTAAAGGTTTACCAGCTTCGAGGGCATAACTAGCAATATGTTTATCATGTTCGATAATGCCTTCTTCAGCATTGATTACTACAACACAAACATTACTTCTTTCAATAGCTTTCATAGCACGAATTACACTATATTTTTCAATATTTTCATAGATTTTACCACTTTTTCTAATACCAGCTGTATCGATGATAACATAATCTTCTTTTTCATAAGTAAATGGTGTATCAATTGCATCTCTAGTAGTACCTGCTATATTGCTAACAATTGATTTTTCTTCATTAACAATGGCATTTACTAGGCTACTTTTTCCGACATTTGGGCGACCTATTACACAGAACTTAATTTTATTATCTTCTAGGAGATTTAGATCTTCTTTTGGTGAAAAGTCTTTAGTTATTTCATCAAGTAAGTCCCCTATTCCTAGATTATGTTCTCCACTGATAGGAATTATTTCAGGGAATCCTAATTCATAGTAATTATAGATATCATTTTTACGTTTTTCATTATCAATTTTATTTACCGCAAGGATTACTCTTTTATTACTTTTCATTAACATATCACGAATTTTAAAATCATTAGCATTTAGTTCTTCTTTACCATCTAAGATGAATACAATAACGTCAGCTTCATCGATGGCTAGACTGGCTTGAACTATTATTTCTTTATTAAAATCAGCATCTGATAAGTCTATTCCTCCGGTATCTATTAAGTGAAATTTATAATCTTTATATATAACGTCACCATATATTCTATCACGAGTAACTCCTGGAGTATCTTCAATGATAGAGATTTTTTTACCTACTAGTTTATTAAATATTGTAGATTTTCCGACATTTGGACGGCCTACTAAGGCTACTGTTGGGGTTTTCATATTATTACCTCCTTATATAATTATTTTATTTCTAGTGTTTCAACTAATTTGTTGTATACTTCTTGACGACCCATTTTTGTTACACTTGAGAAAAGAATTAAATCTTCTTCAGATACATTTAGGGTTTTAGTAATTAGATTTATTGATTTTTGATGAGTATTTTTGCTTACTTTATCTACTTTAGTACAAATAATAGTTACTGGTACATTGTAGTATTTTAAGTAATTATACATCATGACATCATCTTCAGTGGGTTTATGACGGAAATCTATTAACATGAAGACCATTTTTAAATTGTCTCTTGATTTTAAATATTCTTCCATTATAAGACCAAATTTTTCTTTTAATTGTTTACTTACTTTAGCAAAGCCATATCCTGGGGCATCTACTAAATAGAAATAGTCATTGACTAAATAGAAATTTAGAGTTTGCGTTTTACCAGGTTTAGCACTTGTACGAGCAAAGTTTTTTCTATTAATTAATGTGTTGATAAAGCTACTTTTACCAACGTTAGAACGACCTACTAATAAGAATTCATTTTTGTCTCCAGTGGGAAACTGACTGAGTCTTACGGCAGATATTTCTAATTTGACGTCTAAAATTTTCACACAAATCACCAGTATCATTATATAAAAAAAATAGAAAATAGTCAAATTTATGATAAAATATTTTTGTGATGGGGATGAAGTTTATGAATGAACTATTAAATAAATGTATGTTATGTCCAAGAAATTGTGGGGTAAATAGGAATCAGGGAGAAGTAGGTTTTTGTAGATCGGGGGATAGGATACGGATTGCTAAGGCTTATTTACACAAATGGGAAGAGCCTCCAATAACAGGAAGTAATGGATCAGGAACAATCTTTTTTAGTGGGTGTAATTTGCGTTGTTTGTTTTGTCAAAATTATTATATAAGTGAACTTAATAATGGGGTAGAGATAGATACTTTAGAGTTGGCTAATATATGTCTTGATTTACAAAGGGAAGGGGCTACTAATATTAATTTGGTGACTCCTACTCATTATGTACCACTAATTATAGAAGGAATAAAGTTGGCTAAAGAGCGTGGATTAGTGATACCAATAGTTTATAATTCTTCGGGATATGAGAAAGTGGATACTTTGAAGCTATTAGAGGGAATAGTGGATATATATTTACCTGATTTTAAATATTATAATAATGAGATAGCTTTTAAGTATTCTGGATGCAAGGATTATTTTGAGTATACGAGTGAGGCTATTAAAGAGATGGTTAGGCAACAACCTAAGTGTATTTTTGATAAGAACGGGAATATGACTAGGGGAGTAGTTGTGAGACATTTAATTTTGCCTACTTGGGAAGAAGATAGTAAGAGGATACTTAAGTATTTATATGATAATTATAAGAATAAGATATTTTATAGTATTATGAATCAGTATACTCCGGTAAGGGCATGTAAGTATCAGGAACTTAATAGTAGGGTAGAGGATACGGTATATGATGAGGTTATTGATTATGCATGGAATTTAGGTATAAGGAAGGCTTTTATTCAGGAAGATGGTACTGTTAGCGAGAGTTTTATACCGGATTTTGATTATGGGAAAGAAAAGAATTGATTTTTAAAAGGAGTTATGCTAGGATAGATGGTATAATTTTTATGAAATTATTTGAATAAAATGATAGGGAGAATTCTATTAGGAAATTATATGTGAGGAATAAGATGGTTAATGAGAAGAGTACAATATTGTTAAGACTTATTGATAATGGGTATAGTTTAAAGGAAATAATTAAATATTTAAATATTAACGAAGAAGAAGGATATTCTTTGTTTAGAGAGCTTCATTTATTTGGATTTAAATTTGATAGGGAATATACTAGTGATGGAGATATTTATTATAAAATTAAAGATGATAGAGTACATAATGATATGGATAGGGAGATTATTGATAATAGTGATGAATTAGATATAATTATTACTTCAGATACACATTTTGGGAGTAGAGTAGAAGATTATGGGCTTATGGATATGGTGATGGAATTTTGTGATAAAGAAAGTATTTGTCTAAATATTCATGGTGGAGACTTTGTTTATGGAGTAATGAGGCTGAAGGACGGCACTGTTGGAAAGGAAACTAAGTATTTGGATGACTTAGAATTACTTCAGGACGTTATTAAGAAATATCCAATGGGGCTATTAAATTTTGTTTGTTTAGGTAATCATGATATAGCACCGCTTCTTTATAAGGGAAGAGATGTGGGAGATTATTTTTTGAAGTATCGACATGATATTATACCAATAGGGTACGCTAAAGGAATTATTAAGATACAAGAAGAAAGAATTTGCATTAAACATGAAATTGATTTGAGAAAGACGCCTTTTAGAGGATATAATTTTACAAGTGTAAAGTTAGATAATAAGGGAAAAGAGAAAATTAGAATTATTGGACACACACATAATTATCAAGTATTTTTTGATGATAATAGACAAAATTTAACAATATATGCTCCTAGTTTGTCAAATTGTAAAAGTAATGATACTGTAAAAGCTATTAAAGCTAAATTACTATTTGATAAGGGTAGAATTAAAGAAATTATATTAACTCCAATGGTATTTGATAAGAAAATTACTTTATTAAAAGAAGAGAGATATAGTTTTGATGATAAGATTAATGTAGGAAAGAAGAGGGTATTAAAAAATACTGAGAATGATTAGATTCATTTTCAGTATTTATTTTTTAGTCATCATCACGACCTATTACGATAAGAGCTAATCTTAATATTTGGAGTAGGGTAGATGCAAGGGATGCTACATATGTAAAGGCTGCTGATATTAACATTGTTTTTGAGGCGGATTCTTCATATGTCTCTAGGATATTTAAGCTTGATAGTTGTTTACCGGCACGTCGCGATGCATTAAATTCTACAGGAAGAGTTACTAATTGGAATAATAGGATTGCTAATAGAAGGATTATACCAAATTTAGCGAGTCCTATAATATTAAATAATAAGCCAATTAGTACAACGATATAGCCAAATTTTGAAGAGAAGTTTACTAGAGGTACTAGTGAAGCACGAATTCTTAAGAAAGCATAATTCTCTTTATCCTGAATAGCATGGCCACATTCATGGGCTGCTACTGATACGGAGGCGATAGAGTATCCTTCATAGATATCACGTGATAAGTTAACTGTTTTGTTACGTGGGTCGTAATGATCAGTTAAATTACCAGATACAAGATTTACTTTGACGTCTTTTAAGCCATTAGCATCAAGAATAGTACGGGCTGTTTCTAGACCAGTCATTTTTTTAGTAATTGGTACTCGACGATATTTACTATAACTAATATTTATAAATATTTGAGCAATAGCAGTTATTAGGACTCCTAGGATAGGAAGGCCATAGTTTACTAAAAAATAATAATTATTATAATCCATTATTTCATCACCTCGTAAGTTGTACCTTCACGAGTGTCCTTCAAAATGATCCCCTTATCTAGTAACTCTTGACGAATAGAATCAGCAAGAGTAAAATCTTTATTTTGTTTAGCAATCTTTCTTTTTTCTATCATTTTATTAATATAAGATACTAAATTTTCATCTATTTTGTCTTCTTTTAATAAATCAAGAGACAATACTTTATCAAAAGATTCAATTAAAGATAACTTAGTATTGTTATTTAGATCACTTTTTAATACGTCATATAATACTGTTAGAGCATTAGAAGTATTTAAGTTATCTGATAAGGCATCAATAAATTTTTGATTGTATTCATTAAATAGTTTTTCATCTATGATACTGTCATCTTTTTTGATAGATCTTACTTTTGATATAAGTTTATTATAGGTATTATTAGCAATATCTAGTGATTCATATGTAAATACTAATTGATTCTTGTAGTGAGATTGAAGGCAAAAGAGACGATATGCAAGTGGATTATAACCTTTACTTACTAATAAATCAACTGTAAGAAATTCACCTTTTGACTTACTCATTTTACCAGTAGAATCGTTTAAGTGTTCAGAGTGAACCCAGTAGTTACACCATTTATGACCAAGATAGCTTTCTGATTGGGCTATTTCGTTAGTGTGATGAGGGAATATATTATCTACGCCACCACAATGGATATCTAGATATTCTCCAAGATATTTTAGAGATATACCAGAGCATTCAATATGCCAGCCAGGGTAACCTAGACCCCATGGACTATCCCACTTTAATTCTTGATCTTCAAATTTTGACTTAGTAAACCATAAAACAAAGTCAGCTTTATTCTTTTTATTAGTATCTTCTTCAACAGTATCACGAACTCCTGATAAAAGTTCTTCTGCTGTATGATTAGTTAGCTTGTAGTAATCAGGTAACTTAGATGTATCAAAATAAACATTACCAGAAGCTATATATGCATAACCTTTATCTAGTAAAGATGAAATTATTTCAATATAGAAAGGTACTAATGAAGTAGCAGGAATAACGGTATCAGGCCATTTTATATTTAATCTAGCACAATCATTTTTGAAACAATCAGTATAATACTTAGCTATTTCAAGAACTGTTTTATGCTCTCTTTTAGCACCCTTTACCATCTTGTCTTCTCCAGTATCAGCATCACTTGATAGATGGCCAACGTCAGTTATATTCATAACACGATTAACTTTATATCCAAGGTAGGTTAAAGTCTTTTCAAGAATATCTTCAGAAATATAAGTTCTTAAGTTTCCTATATGAGCATAGTGGTATACAGTTGGTCCACAAGTATACATTTTTACTTCATCCTTATTATTAGGAATAAATTCTTCTACTTTCTTTGATAATGTATTATATATTTTCATATATAGACCTCCTTTAAACATTTACAATTATATCATTTTATATATTTTATGTAAACAATTTGCAAATAGAAAAGTATGTTTTATTTTGGGATGATTATGTTAATTTGTAAATATTTTTTCTGGTTAAATGTAAAGTTAGTTTATTTTAATTGATTTATAAATAGGGGGAGGGTATACTAATTGTAAGAGGTGAAGTTAGTGAAAGGTAGATTCATAGTGGTATCTGGGCCTTCAGGAGTGGGAAAGGGTACTATTTGTAAGAGAGTGATTGATGAACTCGGGGCGGAATATTCAGTTTCTTATACAACAAGGGAGCCAAGAGTTGGTGAAATAGATGGAGTTAACTATAATTTTATATCAAGAGAAGAATTTGAGAGAAAGATAGCTGAAGGAGATTTCTTGGAATATAATATTTATAATGGCAACTATTATGGAACAGGCAAGTCTAAGATATTAGAAAAACTTGATGAAGGAATTAATGTGATATTGGAAATCGATGTTAATGGTGGAAGGAATGTTAAGAAGATATGTCCTGATGCATTGCTTATATATATAGCTCCTCCTTCAATGGAAGAATTAAGAAAGAGACTTATTGATAGGGGAACTGAAGATATGGAAAAAATTAACAACAGGTTAAAGATAGCTCAAGATGAGATGAAGGAAGTTAGTAACTATGATTATATAGTTGTTAATGATGATTTAGATAAGGCTGTTTTAAAAGTAGAAAGAATTATAAAGGGGGAGAAAAATTAATATAATGAAATAAAAAATGGAAAAAGTAATTTTAATGATAAGATTTGTTTATGATAAGATGATTATTAGTGAAGAGATTATGAGCTTGCGAATTTCATTATTTGGGTTGCTTTTTATTTTTCTTGTAGTATAATTTTGATAGGAGTGATATTATGAAAAAGAAAATATTTATAGGAATAGGAATATTTGTTGGAATTATATTGATTTTGATAGGAGTTTTAGTTGGAAAAGATTTGAAACAAGAGAGTAATTTAAAGAAAGAATTGAATGAAATAAGTGAAATGGTAAGTGATCCAGATGGAGACTTTAAAGAAATTTCTAGAAGGCTTAACACTACAGTTACTACTGGAGATTATCAAAAGATAGAGAAAGCTGCTAAGAAATATTTTACGGATATATTAGATGATTTGATTGATCTAGTTACTGTACTTAATGATGAGAGAATTACAAATATTTTAACAGTAGATAATTATGTAAATGATGGAAAAGAATTTTTAACTACTAGAAAATATATTAAAGATACTAAAGAAAAGTTAATTACTGGTAGAGATAGTTATTATGAATTATTTACTGAAGAGAAAGTAATGACTTATCTAGATGGATTAACAATAGATGACTACTATAGAGATTTTTATAGAAATGAAATAATTGGGGATATTGAGAACGAAAAGAATGATAAGACAGTAGAGAAAGCTATTAATCAAATTATTGATATGTTAGATGATAGTGAGAAGATTATTAATTTCTTAGTAGAGAATAAGAATGCTTGGGAAGTAGAAGGAGACACTATTGTATTTGATACTAATGAATTAGTGGATCAGTATAATAATTTGTTACTTGAAGCTGATTTTATTGATGGAAAAGATTTAACATTTAGTAAATAATGAAGTGTAATATTAACTAGTTGTGTAGTAATTAAAGAATAACGATATTTAATTAATAGAAAAAGGCTATATATCTTAAATGGATTAGGATATATAGTCTTTTAATTTACATATAGTTTTTTTTTATTAATTCAATTAGATCTTTAGCTGAATGAGAATTTATGTATTTTTCTTGATTAGTGATTAGTTCCTTACAAAGAGAAGGATTATCTATTAGGCTAGTTAGATTGCTGATTATTTCTTCAGGTGTTTGGCATGATAGGGTCATTTTTCTTGTAGAGAAAAAATTAGTGTTATAGGTCTCAATACCAGGAATAGGAAAGATATGAAGAAGAGGCTTACGTAGAGAAGTTATTTCAGTAGTTGATAGACCACCAGGTTTGGAAAGAACAATGTCTGATGAATAGATTAAATCATTTATATTATTAACGAATCCTAATGGAATGAGATTTGGGGATGGGATGGTTTTTAGCTCTTCAAGAAGTTTATTGTTGGTGCCACATACTACTAATACTTTTATATTAGGAAGGGCAAGAATGTCTTTAATAATGTTAGTTATTTTACCAAAACCCATGCTGCCTAACATAACTAGAATAACTTTTTCATCTTTGGTGATAGATAAGTCTTCTCTAATATTTTTGGCATTTTTGATAAAATTTGTGGATACGGGGATGCCTGATGAGTACAAGACGTCTTTGTTAATTCCTTTGGCAATAAAACGATCTTCTAGGTCTTTTTGAATGATGAGATAATCAGGAGTAGTTTCTTCAAAGAAAGGGCATGGTTCATAGTCAGTAGCTACAGTTATAAAGTTAACTTTGGGATGATTTTTACTTTTGTTAATAGCTGTTAGAGTTAGGGAAGGGAACAAGTGAGTAGTGATGACTAGATCATAATTATTAGTAGTTATGTAATCATATAGTTTCTTTTTATGGAGTTTATTTACAAGATATACTGGACTAGTTACTTTGGTTTTGCTATATAGTTCTCCTAGTTTATAGACATTTTTGAATACTTCACCAGAGCCTCCTAGTGTTGAGAGATATATTTTTGATGATAGTTCTTTAGCGTTAGTATTTACAATGTCATAGAAATCTTGATAGGTGGCTTCAATATTGTTAGAGGTTAGTTCTTCAAGGATATAACGGGCACATGAATTATGGCCTCCTCCGGTGCTACATGATAATATTAATACTTTCATTATTTGACTCCTTTCATAGCTTGATAAGTACGGTTTTTTAGGTCTTCAATACGAAGAGAATATTCTAAATCTTGATTTGGATATATAGGATCAAGAATGATGGCATGAATACATTTATTTCTTTTATATAATTTATATATTCCTTTAGGGTTAGATAAGATAAACTTTACTGGTTGAATGGGTACATTAGCTATAACGGCCATTTTAAAGGCACCATATTTGAATGTTCTTATATCTTCATAGTAGGGCCACATTGAACCTTCTGGGTACATTTGAATTATTTTTTTATTATTTAGAGATTCATTTATTTCTTTATAGAATTTAGTTTTTTGATTTGGTTTAGTAGTGATAGGAATAGCATAGAGTAGTCTTATTAAGTGGCGAATAAAAGGAATTTTGAAATTACTTTGAAGAGTTGGATAGTAAACACGATGTGGATAATAGATAAGACCTATCATGGTACAATCCATAGGATGAAGATGATTAGATATAGATACAAAGCCAGTATTTTTAAGAATTTTTTCTTTATTTATTATTTTATATCCAAAGAGAAGCTTGTTAATTACTATTAGAAGTAATCCTATGGGGATATAGATAATATTTGATATAAGTGTAAATAGATAGTTAGTGGGAATATACTTATAGTTATCTTTTAGGGTAAAATTAAGGGGCTCCCATAAATGATAGATATGGGCGTCCTCTTGAATATTTGAATTTTTATAGTTGTACTGCTTCATAATAACTCCTCATTAAGAATAAACTTAATTTTATTAATATGGTGATTATATCATAGATAGAGAAGTTTGGCAATCTAGTAAGAGAATGGTGTTGGATAAGATAGAGAATACTATTAGTTAATTTTTTTTGAGGGGAGTATTTTATGGGGATAGATTATTTTTATTTTTATATTTTTTTATGTGTAAAGTGATATTAAATAATTGTAGATAGATAATTCTTTTGTTATAATGAAAATAATAAAGAAGTGAAGTATATGAGTAGTAAAGAAAAAAGAGAATTAAAGAAAAAGAATAGAATTATATTTTGTATGATATGTCTATGTATAATTATAGGGATAGTAATATATTTAATTATTAATATGATTATAGGAAGAAATTTAAAGATAGATAATAGTTTGATAGCAGGATTAGATATTCAAGATAATGATATTTATATGATTAAAGATAGTAGAATATTTAAAGGGAAGAATCCAGATAATTATATTATATATAAAGGAATAGAATATAGAATTATTAGAATTAATAGAGATGGATCATTAGAGATAGTTAGTAATGAAAAGATTAATATGCTAAAGAATAAGAATGATGATGTGAGAAAATATTTGAATGATATATATATTGATATGATAGGATATAATGATTTGATAAAGAATTCTTATTGTGAAGATATAATTAAAGATAATGAGATAGATAATTGTAGTAAGATAAATATAGATGACTATGTGAGAATGCCTAGTATTGAAGATATAGTTAATTCAATGGATGGGGATGAGAGTTATCTATTAGATGGAGATAGTTATTGGATAAATAATTTTAGTAATGAGAAGAATTTTGTTATGAATAATAAAAAGATTAGTCTTAGTGATGAAGATAAATTATATGGAGTTAGACCAGTAATTAGATTAGATAAAAATAAGATTAATATTAGTATGGGGAATGGTAGTAAAGATAATCCTTATATAATAGGTAATGATAGTGAGATAGAAGTAGGAGATTATATCAAGATAGATAAAGATATATGGAGAGTATTTGATATAGATAAGAAAGAGATAGGTTTAGTTAAAAATAAGGGACTAACTTCTATTAGAATGTTTGGTAATAGTGATAAGTTTGTTATTAATGATAAGAATAGTGTAGGATATTATTTAAATACTAGTTATTTAGATAGTTTATCATATAAAGGTAAAATTAATAATCATAAATGGATGATAGGAGAATATAAAGATAGTTATAAAGATATAAATAGTGATAGTATTAAGGCTAAAGTAGGTATGATTAGTATTAATGATATTAAATTTAATGATCTAAATGGTTATTATTTAATTAATGGTAATGGAGAGGGAGAAGTATATTTATATGGTAGTAGTAAAGATACTTCTAAGAGTAATCTAGCTAGAAAGATTATACCAACAATATATGTTGATAAGTATAAAGTTAATAGTGGAGATGGTACTAAGAGTAATCCTTATATATTGGAGGGATTAGAATGAGAAAGTTAACTGTTATTAGTGCTATTACTACTTCTATAGTTATAGTGATAGGAATATTATTAGTTGTATTTGAAAAGGGAGTAATTAGTTATTTAGTTAATAATAATCATATGATGATAGCTTCAATGATATATACTTCTAGTAAAGTAGAAGATAAGATTATTGAGAGGGATTATGTAGATATCAACAGTTCTGTTGATAAGAAGATATTTAGTAGTGATACTATTAATAATGATAATAGTGATAATGAATATGATCAAGAAATATTAACTAAAAATGATGGAGAAGATTATAAAGTTATTAATTTAGAGATTGATGGATTTAAGAGTTATTTAGTAGCAATATATGATGCTTCTAAGGTTAAATTAGTTAGTTCAAAAGCATTTAATAAGAATAATACTGGTCAACAAACAGTTAAAGAGATTTGTAAAAGATATGGAGCTTCTGTATGTATTAATGGTGGAGGATTTGTTGACTGGGGAACTGGTTCAGATATTCCTCAAGGCTGTGTTATTGAAGATGGAAAGATTACTTGGGATAGTAAAGATAGTCGTGGATTAATTGGATTTGATACTAATGATAAATTGGTTCTTGTTAATGATACTTGTCAAGGAGCGCTTGATATTGGAGTAAGAGATGCTTTAGAATTTGGGCCTTTCTTAATACAAGAAGGAAATATTTTAGTTGATGAAGATACTACTGTTGGAGGATTTTTAGGGGCTGCAAGAGTTGCTATTGCCCAAAGAAGAGATGGAATAGTATTATTCTTAGTAACTGAAGGAAGACACGCTAAAGGTCCTACGGTTTATCAAATAGCTAAAGTATTAAAACAATATGGAGCTTATACTGCTGGTAACTTAGATGGAGGTGCTTCTAGTAGTTTAGTTATTCAAGGAAAGTTAATTAATAATCCATTAAATATATATGGACAACCTGTTAATGGAGGAAATGGTAGAAGTGTAGTAACAGGATTTGGATTAGTTAAATAATAGAAATAGAGATAAATTTAGGTATTTAAAAACGTCTTACATGTGATGCAAGGCGTTTTATTAAGGTTCAATAAAATTTTACTCCACACCAGATTTTATTGAACCTTTATTTTTTATAAATGAAGAGCTTTCTTTGGACAGTTAGCAGTACATTTCATACAAAGAATACATTCTGTACCATTAGTTCTTTTACGAGAATTATCTAACATATCAACATTCATAGGACAGTTTTTGATACATTTATGGCATGATATACATTTATCTTTATCACATTTTATACGCATAACGGAAAAATAGCTCATTGGTTTTAAGAATACTGTGATAGGACATATATATTTGCAAAAAGCACGATTATCTTTGAAGAGATAAGCTAGTGTTATTCCTACTATGTAGTATAGAAGGTTACCTATGATGAATGATACTAGCATGATATGACTTAGGTTATCTACTTTTAAGATAAATAATAGACTAACATAGATTAATGAAGTGAAGAAGGTTATATAACGGATAAATCCTATTTTTTTATGGGGTTCTTTTGGTACTTTATATGGTAATAAGTCTAGTACCATACCAGTCCAGCATGCATATCCACACCAGCCTCTGCCGAAGAATAGAGGGCCACATATTTTTGCTACGAGGTAATGGATGACAGCGGCTTCAAAGACTCCTAGAAATAAATAATACCAAAAGCCTTCTATTTGCATATTTTCTCCACAAATGATACCTAGATAGATTAACATGTATGAGCCTATCATGAACTGAACAACATTTCTTGCATATTTTGCTTTATGAACGTATAGATATACTCCTAGAAATAAGCTAGTACCAATATAAGTAAAATTATAGAAATAAAATTTATTTTTTGTAAATATTGTTAAGGATATGGCTACACTTTCAAAAATTAGCCAAATAATTAATAGTTGCCAATTGTTTTTGATCCATTGTTTTATATTTTTCATATGTACTCCTTTAATATTGTTTTGATATATTTATTATATATGATATTTTAGTTTATGAAAAGATTTTATATTATGAAATTTAAAAAATACCAAAATAAAGGGTATTTTGTCTTGCTTACTAATTTATATCATCAAAAACTTCCTTTAAAGTTATTTCTAGATTATCACAAATTCTTACAATGGTTAACAATTTAGGATTTTTTGATTTTCCATTTATTAAATTATCAACCGTGTTTTAAGTTAGACAGGAAATACTTGCTAGTTTGTTCAAAAATATATCTTTTTCTATTAAAATATTATTTAATTTTAATTCTATTACTTTACTTGTTTTAAATTTAATCATCTAAAATAATTTTAAATTGAAGTTAAACTAAAAAATCGAACTAAAAAGTTCGACTAAATATCAATCTGGAGCCAATGTCGTAGGTATCTACAACTTTTTCCAATATACGAATGAACACATAATTAATAATTATTGATAATATATCGCACTAATTTAACTGTTAGCGTAGAATAAGTGTGGAGATTTTCTCCTAAAAAAGTTTTATAATTAAATTAATTTTAAAATTATTATAAACTATGGTATAATAAAGATGAAATGAGGAGTGATACTATGATATCATATAATCAATTTAAAGAATTATTTAATAAATTAGAATTAGGTGCTGAAATAGAAATAAACTTTAATAATGATGAACTGTATATGATAGTAAAGAAAGATAAAACATTTACTTTTGAAAAAAACAATGGTGGAGTAATTAATGAGTATAATAGTTTTGTAGAAACGTCACTTAAAAATAAATGGAATGATATTAACGATATTATAATAAACTTTGCTTTTAGTGTTGTTGATGACAAAGATAAATTACAAGAGATTTATGATATTAATTTATAGGAGTATCAAGGCATGAAAAAGAAAATAATGATTGTAATAATTACAATATTAATAATGATGACAATTACAGGATGTAGTAATTTGGAAAATAAGCCATCATTAAGTGAATTAGCAAAAATTAATGATCAAATTATTCAATATTTTCAATCAGACAATGTCGAATATGATAATTATAGTTTTAACTATGTTGATGAAAGAGCAAAAAAAGTTGTTGTTGGATTATTAGATAATACGAAAGAACAACAAGATAGATTTAAAGAATTAGTTATTGATTCAGAATATTTAGTTTTTATAAAAGCCGATTTACTATATGATGAAGTAAATAGTAGTGATTCTAATAATATAACATTAAATTAGGAGTGTGGAGTCATGGATAATAGGGATGTGATAAAATGAAAAAAATACCTAACTACTTTAAGGAAAATTATCCACTCATTATTTTTATAATTATAATAGGGAGTATAGCTATACTTTTTGATGCATTTGCAAGTGAAAAGACAAAGGTCTTAATGGAGAATATTTTAGCAATCGTAGTTATATTAGTTATTGTATTTTTTGCTATTTATGGAATTATATATAAATATAATAGTAGAAAAAAAATAAAACTGGTTGAAAAAAATGATTATGATACTGTTGAAAAATACTATAAAAGTTGCATATTTGATAAATTAAACAAAGACAATAAAGAATACGATTTATATGATGCATTTGAAACAGTATGGGATAATTGTAGAGAGTTTTTGAATATGCATAAAAAATGTATTCCTAAAAATGAACTATTTTTAAAAGAAGATATTGAACAAATTAAAAAGATAAACTCTAAAAACTTAAATAAGATTTATGAAGAAACAAACAAAGTATTAGATATAATTTATAAATATTATACTGAAGATGGAATTAGAAAAATATAGGAGTGTGAATTATGGTAAAAAAAATACTTATAGTTATCCCTATATTGCTTTTTTTAGTTTTACTTTGTTCATGGATTATAAATGTTATGAAATACCATGACGAAAAAATTTTGGATGGATACATAGATCATTATAATTGCCATATGGATATTGGTATGGATTACAATACATATAGAGAATATCATTATGAATTAAAGGATGATGAAAAATTTATAGACAATGAAGATTATATTATAGTCGATGATAATTTAGATGAAATAAAAGTTTTTTTTAATTATTTAAAGAATGAGTTTAAACAAGATAAAAAATGCGAGGCTGACATTAATTCGAGTGTAGTTTCCATGGGAGATTATATGATCCTCACTAGACCTGATAGATATTATGAAGAAATAAAAAATGGTTGTAAAGAACATAAGCTGACTTGTACTGCAGACCATGATTTCAAGTTATACTATTATGATATTGACACACATACATTATATTATTTGGCTAGTAAATCATAGTAATACATAATAAAATGATAGTAGTAGCAACACCAATGCTACTCCTTTTTTATTAAAAAAAATCAAACTTCATATCACCTGCAAACCAAATGACAGCAAATAGCACAAAAAATCTCCAAAAAGTCGTAGATTTTTCTCCAAACTTGTGATATCTTGTGTTTTGGCAATTATGTGGGAATAAAAAAACAAACCGCAAAGGGTTTGCTTATGTCAACATTGGAGCAGATGAGGGGAGTCAAACCCCCGTCACAGCCTTGGCAAGGCCGTATTCTAGTCGTTGAACCACATCTGCATGAATATATATGCTTTTATATAGATAATTTCCACGTGTAAGTTAATTATAGCAAAAATTAAGAAAATTGCAACCTTTTTTTGTAAAATATATAAAAAATATTGTATAATTAGATTTAGGTGATATAAATGTTTGAAAATTTAAGTGATAGATTACAAGGTATAGCTCATAAAATGAAGGGCTATGGAAAAATAACTGAAGATAATATTGCTGATATGATGAGAGAAATTAGACTGTCATTACTTGAAGCAGATGTTAATTATAAAGTAGTTAAAGAATTTACTAATAAAGTTAAAGAGAAGGCTCTTGGAGAAGAAGTTAATAAAAGCTTAAATCCAGGTGATTTATTTGTTAAAATAGTTAGAGATGAATTACAGGAATTGCTTGGAGGGGATAATGCTCCATTAGTTATGAATAAAAAACCTACTATTACTATGCTAGTGGGTCTTCAAGGATCTGGTAAGACTACTACTAATGGAAAGTTAGCTAATTTTCTTAGAAAGAAACATGGTAAGAAGCCATTACTTGTAGCGTGTGATGTATATAGACCTGCTGCTATCGATCAATTAAAGCAGATTGGTAAAGAGTTAAATATTCCAGTATATAGTGAGGGAATAGGAGAGCCAGTAGAGATAAGTAAGAATGCTATTAAGTATGCTAATGAAAATGGATATGATTATGTTTTAATTGATACTGCTGGTAGACTTCATATAGATGAAGAACTTATGGATGAATTAAAAAGAATATCTAGCGAAGTTAAGCCTGATGAGATACTATTAGTAATTGATGCAATGATGGGACAAGATGCTATTAATGTTATAACTGGATTTAATGATGCACTTAACCTTACAGGAGTTATTTTAACTAAATTAGATGGAGATACTCGTGGTGGTGTAGCTTTATCAGTAAGGCATCTTACAAATATTCCAATTAAATTTATTGGTGTTAGTGAAAAAATGGATGGACTTACAGAATTTCATCCTGATAGAATGGCTAATAGAATTATTGGAATGGGAGACGTTATTAGTTTAGTAGAGAAAGTACAAGATGAGATAGATGAAAAAGAAGCTATGAAGGCTGCTAAGAAAATGTCTAAGGGTACTTTTGATCTAGAGGATTTTTTAGGACAACTCAATCAAATTAAGAAGTTAGGTCCACTAGAGAATTTACTTAAAATGATACCGGGAGTTAAAAAGATGGGACTTGATAATGCTAAGATAGATCCTAAACAAATGGCTCATATTGAAGCAATAGTGTTATCAATGACTCCGGAAGAAAGACATAATCCTGATATTATTAAAGCTAGTAGAAAGCAAAGAATTGCTAAGGGATGTGGACTTACGGTGACTGATGTTAATAAATTGCTTAATCAATTTGAAGAGATGAAAAAAATGATGAAGATGATGAGTAATAAGAATTTTAAGATGCCATTTTAAAAGAATTCATTAATTGAATTCTTTTGTTTTTTCCCATGGCAAATTAAGTTCTTCTCTACCAAAATGGCCATAACTTGCTACTTTATAATATTCTACATTGTATAAATTTAATTCTTTAATAATATTGTCTACACTAAAATTAAAGTTATTCTTGACAAAGTCATATATTTTTTCCATAGGTACTTTATTTGTACCAAATGTATCAATGCCTATATGGATTGGTTTATCATAGCCAATAGCATATGATACGGATACTTCACATCTTTTTGCTAATTTGTTATGAACTATATTTTTAGCAACATATCTAGCATAATAAGCACCAGATCTATCTACTTTTGATGGATCTTTGCTACTAAAGCAACCGCCTCCTACTTTGGCACTTCCTCCATATGAGTCTACGACTATTTTTCTACCAGTGGTACCACTATCTGCAAATGATCCGCTAGTTATGAAAGTGCCTGCTGGATTTATCATTATTTTAGTATTGTTATCGATATATTTTTTAGGAATTACAGAAGTAATTATTTTTTCTTTGATATACTTACGTAATTCTTCTAAAGAGACTGACTCTTTGTGAGAAGATGATACTATAATGGTATCGATTCTTTTTGGAATGTTGTTAATATACTCTACTGTTACTTGGCTTTTACCATCTGGCAATAAAACTGAATCTTTATTCTTCTTTCTTTCAATAGATAATTTTTCTGTTAATTTATTAGCCAATAGGATAGGTAATGGCATTAATTCTTTTGTTTCATCAGTAGCATATCCAAACATTATTCCTTGATCACCAGCAGATATTTTTTCTTTATTTACGGCTTTGGATATTTCTTTAGATTGGGTACTTATTTTAGTTATTACTTCATATTCTTCATTGTAGCCAATTTCTTTTATTACTTCTTTAGCTATTTTTTCATATGGTATTTTGGCTTTAGTGGAAGATTCTCCATAGATAAATATTAGATTATCTTTAATTGTACACTCTACAGCCATTTTACTTTTTTTATCTTGCGACAAGGCTGTATCTAATATTTTGTCGCTAATTTGATCACACACTTTATCTGGATGACCTTCTGTGACTGATTCACTTGTAATATATTTTTTCATTTACTCCTCCTTGCTTTTATCAAAAGAAAAAAACTCTTGAAAGAGTTAATGTTTTAGGTATTATCTCTCTCATCGATATTAGCATTACCACCTTGCTTTAGCAGGTTGGTATGAGTTCATAGAGCTAATTCTCTCCCTCATTCTTGATAAAAGTCAATTTAATATTATTATATTTTTTTCTATCTGTCAAGATAATTTGTGCATTTTACATAGTCATAATTAAAGTTCTTTCATATTATAAAAATAGATAGGAGGAACAAAGATGTTTTATAATGATGATTTTAGACCTGATGGTAATTTTGGATATGGTGATGGAATAGATATTAATATTAATAATAGTAATATGAACACTAATACTAATACCAATACTAATATTAATGTTAATGAAAATGAAGGCATGGCTTATGGAATGCAAAGTGGTCCTATTATTGAAGCTGGTAGAGAAAGATGCATTCAAAGAAATATTGTTCATGAAGTAAAACATATCTGTCCAATTAATACTAAAATAATTAACAATCATATATTTAGACATACTTATCAACCACACTATACTTGTAGTGAAGAGAATGTTGTAACTAATCAACAATGTGGTTCTTGTTGTCAATTTAGATAATTTGTAATCTAGGAAAGATCATTTGCGTAATGTGAGTGGTCTTTTCTTTTTGATGGATTATGATATAATAGTGACAAGAGGTGGTAAGATGATTGAGGATATTTTTTATAAACATATTATAAGAGAAGCTCAAACAGGAAGAATTGATTGTTTGGATTATTATAATATTGCATTTGAAACTGATATTATGGGAAAGAAATATTCTTATTTAGGAGATAGTGATGGGTTAATTATTCCTACTTTGATGATTAATGATAAAGATGAATTTGATAGATTACTTAATGAATATGTGATGGTAGCGGAAGAGTTTTATGGAATAGATAGTTTTTCAGATGATGTGAAGATGATTAACTGGCAGAGTGATGAAGAGGGTAGAGGGATAGAGAAAACGATTATGACTCTTTTATGGGCTAATGCTACGATAGAGGATTTTAATGATCCGGTTAATTTTTTGAAGAGAAGAATTGAATTTATGAGAGAGGACTATTGTGATAGTCAAGTACTGGGATATTCTTTAGTTATGGGAGCTTGGGTAGAGATAGAGATAGCTAAGGATAAGATTACTAATGAGGGGCCTTATCAATTTATAGTTAGATTAAGAAATGATATGGGTGAAGTAGTAGAAATGCCTCAGGTTAAGTTTGGATGCTTAAATGATAGTTTATATGTTTATGCTATACAAAATGGGAAAAATAAGACTGATAGTAAGTTTATGAAACAAATAAATAGAAAACTATATAAAGTAGGAATGGGATATATAGGAAACGATGACAGTGATGAGAATTTAAAGGATATAACAGCTAGTTTTTTATATGTATTAAGTATAGCGATAGCATATTTTAAGAATTTGGGAATAGATAATATTATAGTACCTTCAATACTTATAGAGAGATGGAATAATAAGAAGATAGCTAATAGAATGAAGATGAAGAGAGGAAAGATTACTTTAGATGAATATAATGAGAAGGAAGAGTATCAGGATTATTTACAAAGTAATTTGACTAATAAGCTTATTAGGACATTTTTGAGATTGGGATGCCACTTTAATAATATTGATATTAAAAGTTTTCCTTTTGAAAATGATTCTTGTTTGAGAATGAAGATTAGTGATGTGGCTGTACAAGGAAATAATTATTTATTGATGGATGGATATAATTTAATGAAAGGGAAAGGTAATACTAGGTAGTTTACAGGGATAATTGACAAATTAGTTATTACAGTTTCTTTTTTTTTAGAGTTATGATAGAATAAGATTTGTAGGTGATACTATGAAAAAATGTGCAATTATTTATAATCCTAATAGTGGTAGAAAGGCTAAATTTAAATATTTACCTCAATTTGAAGAGATGCTACATAATTATGGATATGAAACAAAGACATACTATACGGAATATAAAGGGCATGCTATAGAGATAGTAGAAAAGTTAGATCCAGTTGATTTAGTTTTATCTATTGGAGGAGATGGGACTTTTAATGAGTCTATGACTGGTAATTATAAGAGAAAAGATAGGCTTGTATGTGCACATATTCCTTGTGGTACTACTAATGATATAGGGGCGATGATGGGATATGGAAAGAATATGCTTACTAATCTTAAGAGGACTCTTGATGGGGTTGTTAAGCAAGTAGATATTTGTATGATTAATAATAAGCCTTTTATATATGTAGCTACTATAGGGAAGTTTGCGGATATTCCATATGAGACGCCTAGGGAGCTTAAGAAAAGAATTGGATACTTAGCATATATTAAAGAGGGAGCTAAATCTTTATTTGATAAGACTAATCTTAATGAGATTGTTTATGAGATAGATGGAGTTGAATATAGGGGACTATTTTCTTTTATTATTGTATCTAGTGCTAATAGGATAGCTGGTATTAATAATTTTTATAAGGATGTTAAGTTAGATGATAATAAGTTTGAGGTACTTTTATGTAATATATCTAAGAAGAAAGATATTCTTAGGAGTTTATATTTTTTAACTTTGTATGATGTGGAGAAAGTACCGGGATTATATTTATATAAGACGGATAATTTGAAGATTAAGTTTATTGATAAGCCAAAGAAGCCATGGTGTATCGATGGGGAAATGTTAGAGCCTTTTGTAGATAAATATGATATTAGGATTGATAGGAGTCTTAAGATGATGATTCCTGATAGGAATGTAGATAAGTTATTTGTTAATAAAGAATGAAATATATAGCTATTGGATTAATAAAGGTATATCAGATGATTCCTGGGCCATGGCACGGATATTGTAAGTATAAGCCAACTTGTTCAAATTATGCTATTGGGGTAATGGGAGAGTTTGGATTTGTGAAGGGACTTTATTTAACTATTAAGAGGCTTCTTAAATGTAATTGTATTAGTAAGGGTGGATATGATCCAATACCTTTGAAGGAGGATAAGTATGGAAAAAGAGATTAATAAGCAAAGAAAGGATTATTTGAATTGGGATCAATATTTTATGGGAATAGCTAAATTATCAGCACTTAGAAGTAAGGATCCTAATACGCAGGTAGGAGCATGTATTGTAGGTAATGATAATCGTATTTTGTCAATAGGATATAATGGTACTCCGAATGGTTTTCATGATACGTTGTTTCCTTGGGATAGAGAGGGTAGTCCACTAGAGACTAAGTATTTATATGTATGTCATGCGGAGATGAATGCGGTACTTAATTATCGTGGTAATAGAAAAGAATTAGAGAATGCAAAGATATATGTAGATTTGTTTCCTTGTAATGAATGTGCTAAGATTATTATTCAATCTGGTATTAAAGAAGTAGTTTATTTATGTGATAAGTATGCTAATACTGATTCAGTTATTGCTTCAAAGAAATTGTTTGATTCTTGTGGAGTAGTGTATCGTAAAATCGAGGAAACTGGTAAAGAAATTAAGTTAGAACTATAATAATATTAGTAAAAAACTTTACTTTTTTCAAAAATGGGTATATAATGTATATACATTTTTGATTTGCGCCCATAGCTCAATTGGATAGAGCGTTTGGCTACGGACCAAAAGGTTTGGGGTTCGAATCCCTATGGGCGCGCCATTTATGTAGGATTTTAGCACAATATGTGCTTTTTTTCTTGGAAAAATAGTTGAATATCATGGATTTATATGATATAATTTAGATATATCTTGACGAAGAGTGGCCGAAAATCCACTCTTTATTATTGATAGTTTGGAGGTATTATGGAAGAGAAAGTAAGAAAGTTAATTGAAGGAGAAGTAAACAAATTAGGAATATCTATTGATAGTGTTGTTTATGAAAAAGAAGGTGGTAACTATTTTTTAAGAATTGTTATTGACCGTGATGAAATTATTGATATTGATACTTGTGTAGAAGTAACTAATATAATTAATCCTTTGTTAGATCAAAGCGATATTATTAGTGATAGTTATATTCTTGATGTATCAACTAAAGAGAAGGGTGGTAAAGATGAATAGTAAACAAGCAAAAGAATTTATGAAAGCAGTAGATGCTATGGTAGCCGAAAAGGGTATTGATAAGGCTATTATTATTGAAGCAATGGAAGCTGGTATGGCTAATGCCTATAAGAAAAATACTGGTATGGCTAATGTTAAAGCTAAAGTTAATCCTGAGACAGGACAAATTAAGTTATATACTTATAAGACTGTAGTAGAAGAAGTAATTGATGAGGATACGCAAATATCTCTTGAAGATGCTAGAAAGATTGTAGATGATATACAATTAGAGGAAACTATTGATACAGAAGTTAAGATCATTCCAGAAGAGTTTGGAAGAGTAGCTGTAGGTGCTGCTAAACAAATTATTGTACAAAAAGTTAAAGAAGCTGAAAAGAATCTTATTAATGAAGAGTTTAAGGATAAACAAGATGAAATTCTTATTGGTACTTTATCTAGGGAAGACGCTAAGAATTATTATGTTGACTTAGGAAGAGCTCATGGAGTATTACCAAAAGATGAAATTATTCCTGGAGAGAAACTAGTAATGGGATCTTCTATAAAGGTATATGTTTCTAAGATAGAGATTGGTACTAAAGGGGTATTTATCTTATTATCTAGAAGTCATTATGGATTTGTAAAGAGATTACTTGAAAATGAGATACCTGAACTTAGTGATGGAACTGTTATTTTATATTCAGTAGCAAGAGATGCTGGTAATAGAAGTAAGATTGCAGTATATACTGAATATGATAAAGTTGATCCAGTAGGAGCTATTATTGGAGAAAAAGGATCAAGAATTAATCGTGTACTTAGTCAATTAAATGGAGAAAAAATAGATGTAATTTTATATGATAAGGATCCTGTTAAATTTATTCAAAATGCATTAAGTCCTGCTAAGAATGTAGAAGTTAGAATTGTTGATGAGAAAAATAGGGAAGCACTTGCTATTGTTAATGATGAGAATTCTTCTTTAGCTATTGGTAAGAAAGGACAAAATGTTAAATTGGCGTCTAGACTTACGAAGTATAAAATTGCCATTAAAAAGGCAGGGGAGTTAAATGAAGAATAAAAAGATACCTATGAGAAGTTGTATTGTAACTAGAGAAAGATTACCTAAAGGAGAATTATTAAGGGTAGTGAAAAGTCCTACGGGAGAAGTTTTAGTAGATACAACGGGAAAGATTAATGGTAGAGGAGCATATATTAAAAAAGATATAGAAGTTTTAGAGAAAGCTAAGAAAAGTAAAATATTAGAGAGGATATTGGAAACGGAAATATCTGATTCTGTATATGATGAGATTTTAAAAATAATAAATAATTAGGAGGTGTTTTAATATGATGAGCGTATTAGAATATGCAAATGATGTTAACAAAAGTGTAGAATTTATATTTAGTTTATGTAAAAAATTAGATATAGATGTTAATCAGGAAGATGATATGCTTCAGGATGATGATATAATACTTCTTGATAATGAAATAGAAAATACTGATGAAGCACTTGAAGTTAATGAAGAAGAGGCAACTTTAGAAAGTGAAGATTTTGATGATTCTTATGAAGAGGAATTGGAAGAAGTTAAAGTTGTAGCTACTGTTAAAAAGAAGAAAAAGAATCCTAAAAAAGATAATAAAGATAATAAAGATAATAAAGATGAATATGCTATGCAAAAGAAAGAAATGTATAAGCATAAAGAGAAATTACAATCTAATATTAATACTGAAGATGATTCTATTGTGTTATATACTGAAGGGATGAGTGTAGCAGATTTTGCTAATGTACTTGGAAAGAATGTTGCTGAGATAATTAAGAAATTGATGGGATTAGGAAAGATAATGAATCTTAATGCCACTATTGATTTTGAAACAGCTGAAATATTAGCTTTAGAGTTTGGTAAGACTTTAAAGAAGGATACTACTAGGGATGAAGCTAATTTTGAAGAGTTAGAGATTATTGATGAAGAGAAAGATTTAAGAGAGAGACCTCCAGTAATTACTATTATGGGACATGTTGATCATGGTAAGACTACTCTTTTGGATACTATTAGAAAGACTAATGTTGTAGCGGGAGAAGCTGGAGGAATTACTCAACATATTGGGGCTTATCAAATTATTTATAAGGATAAACCAATTACATTTATTGATACTCCTGGACATGCTGCTTTTACTGAGATGAGAGCTAGAGGAGCTAGTATTACTGATATTGTTATTATTATCGTAGCAGCTGATGATGGGGTTATGCCTCAAACAAGAGAAGCTATTGATCATGCTAAAGCCGCTGGTGTACCTATTGTAGTAGCAGTTAATAAGATTGATAAACCTAATGCTAATCCTGAGAGAGTTCTTACGGAAATGAGTCAAAATGGAGTTACACCTGATACTTGGGGGGGAGATACTTTATTTGTTAATATTTCTGCTAAGACTGGTGAAGGTATTGATGAATTATTAGATAATTTATTATTAATTGCAGAGATGCAGGAACTTAAAGCTAATCCTAATAGATATGCATCTGGTACGGTTATTGAATCTAAGATGGATAAGTCTCTTGGAGTAGTTAGTACAATACTTATTCAAAATGGTACTTTAAGATTAGGAGATGCTATTGTAGTAGGAAATAATGCTGGTAAAGTTAGAACGCTTAAGAATGATAAGGGAGAAAACTTGGTAGAGGCTACTCCTTCAATGCCAGTATCTATTACAGGTATTAGTGATAGTCCTTCGGCTGGAGATAAGTTTATGGCTTTTGAGAGCGAGAAGAAAGCTAAGGCAATTGCTGAAGAGAGAAAATTAGCTGCTAAGAAGAAGAATGCTAATAATGGTGGATCTGTATCTTTAGATGATTTATTTAATAGAATTGAAGCTGGAGAAAAAGAGATTAATGTTGTTTTGAAAGCGGATGTTAAGGGTAGTGAAGAGGCAGTTAAGAATTCATTACTTAAATTAGATGTTGAAGGAATTAGAGTTAATGTTATTAGAAGTAGTATTGGGGCTATTACAGAAAGTGATGTTGTTCTTGCAGCTGCTTCTAAGGCAATTATTATAGGATTTAATATTAGACCTAATAATAAGATAGTGGAATATGCTAAAGAGAAGGGTGTAGATATTAGATTATATAACATTATATATAAAGTAGTTGAAGAAATGGAAGCTGCTATGAAAGGTAAACTAGAGCCTATTTTTGAAGAGAAGGTTTTGGGACAGGCGGAAGTTAGAAAACTATTTAAATTCTCTAAAGTAGGAACGATTGCTGGTAGTTATATTACTTCAGGTATTATTAAAAGAGATGCTAAGGCAAGAGTTATTCGTGATGGTGTAGTAATATATGATGGTAATATTAATTCAATAGCACGTGAGAAAGATCAAGTAAAAGAAGTTAAACAAGGTATTGAGTGTGGTATTACTATAGAAAATTATAATGATATTAAAGAGGGCGATATTATTGAAGCCTATGAAGTAGTGGAGGTAGCGAGATAATGGCAAAGATAGAGAATAGTGCTGATAGAAATTATTATAATGGAAGGGATATGTCTATTAATAGTGCTGCTAGTGAGACAGCAAGGAAGGCTCGTATTGAAAAATATAGGGCTAGTGATAGACCTAGTTATCAAGATGAACAAAATAAGTTTGAACAAATGGAAGAAGGTACTAGATTATTTAAATCTGGAGTTGAATATACAAATGAGGAACTTAGAGGAAAAGGATTCTATGTACTTAGACAATATTTAATTGAAGCTAGAAGGCATGAGGCTGCACTATATAGTTATGATTATGGAAAGAAAGCTTATGGTGAAGGGAAGAAGCTTGAGGATGTTAGTCAAATTTATCATAAAAATGAAAACTTTTTGAAAGGATACTGTGAAGAGGCTGGTAGAGACTTATATAGACAAGGAAAAGATATATCTGAAGCTGATAGTTTTTATCAAGAAGTATTTAATGTAGATAATTTTACTAGTGGATATTTTGATGAATATGCTAGTGATTGGTTTAAAGCTGGTAAATCTTTAGCTGATGCTAATCAAGAGTTACTTAATAATAAACATTTCTTAGAAGGATATTGGAGAGCTCTTGGTAGAGATTGGTTTAATCAAGGAAAGAAACTCGAAGATGAAGAGGTTAAAGAATATGTACCAGAAGTTGATTATTTAAAAGCTTACTTTGAGATTAATTTCTTGAAGGGATATCAAGAAGCTGAGAAAAAGGTACAAAAAGATAATATAACTAGATAATATATTTGATCAGAGGAGGTAAGACAATGAGTGTTAAATTAGAAAGGCTTAATAATACTTTTGTAGAAAAAATTAGTGAAATATTACACGATGAGATAAAGGATAAAGAAGTTAAGTTTGTAACTATTACTGAAGTTAGGATTACAAGTGATTTATCTTATGCTAAGGTATATTTTACTACTCTTGATGAAGATAAGAAGAAAGTAGAGAACTCTCTTAATAAGGCTAGTGGTTTTATTAGAAGTTGTCTATGTGATAAGGTACAAATTAGAAAGATGCCGGAAATACATTTTGTTTATGATGAATCGATTGAATATGGTAAAAAAATTGATGATATAATTGAGAGGATTAATAATGAAAAGCAAAATTAAAGAACTTATTGAAAGTAGTAAGTCAATAGGGTTATTAGCTCATGAAAATCCGGATGGAGATGCTATAGGTTCGCTTATAGCTTTTTACCTTATTTTAAGAGATATGAATAAGGATGTAGAGGTAATAGCTAGTAAGATACCAGAAAGATTTAAGTATTTAGAAGATATTGACAAAATTGTTGATAATAGTCAGAAGAATTTTGATCTAGTGATTGTTTTAGATTGTGCTTCAAAGAAGAGAATAGGACAAATCGACAATATTGTTGATAGAGCTTCACAGGTAATAGTTATTGATCATCATGTAAGTAATACTTTATATGGAGATATTAATTATATTGAAGGGAATACTTCTTCTTGTGCACAGGTACTTTATTATTTATTTAAAGAATGGAAATGGAATATCAACAAGGAATGTGGAAAAGCTTTAATGACGGGAGTTCTTACGGATACTAGTGGATTTAAGAATGATAATGTTGATAAGAATACTTATTTGATGGCGGCAGAGATGCTTGATGTGGGTATTGATATATATAATTTACAAAGAGAAGTATTAACTATTGTTACTAAGCCTCAACTAGAACTTAAGAGGATTGCTTTGGATAGACTTGAATTTTTTGATAATGGAAAGATTGCTTTTTCTTATGTTACAAAGAAGGATATGGATAGTGTAGGTGCAATGGTAGGAGATCACGAAGGGTTAGTGGAAATAGGAAGAGATATTATTGGAGTAGAGGTATCAATATTTATGAGAGAAGATGAGGGATTCAAGATATCGCTTAGATCTAATGGTAGTGTTAAGGTAAATGAAATAGCGGAATTCTTTGATGGAGGAGGTCATGAAATGGCTGCTGGTTTAAATATAGATAAGAATTTAGAGGACGCTAAGAATGATATTATTAGAGAGACTATGAAGGTTGTAGATAGGTATGAATGGAATACTAATAGTTAATAAAGAGGCTGGATATACTAGTAGAGATGTTGTTAATTTGATAGGTAAGAAGTTTAATACCAGGAAAGTCGGACATACTGGGACGCTTGATCCTAGTGCTACAGGTGTATTAGTGGTATGTATAGGAAAAGCTTTAAAGGTATGTGAATTATTAACTAGTAATGAAAAGGAATATATAGCAGGAGTTACTTTAGGGATAGAGACAGATACTTTGGATATGGATGGTAGTATTCTATCAACAGAAGTTGTTGATATAGAGAGGGATAAAATTAGAGAGGCTGTTGATTCTTTTAAAGGAATATATTTACAAGAAGTACCTAAGTATTCAGCTGTTAAAGTAAATGGAAGAAAATTATATGAATATGCTCGTCAAGGAATAGAAGTGAAGCTACCTAGGAAAGAAGTTAATATTGCTGATATTGAGATAGCTGATAAAATAGAATACAAGGATGGGAAAGTTTATTTTAAGATAAAATGTACTGTTAGTAAAGGAACTTATATTAGGAGTCTTGTGAGAGATATTGGAAATAAACTAGGAGTTAAGGCTGTTATGAATAGTTTAGAGAGAACAAGACAAGGAAAATTTAGTATTGATGAAGCTTATTCTTTGGAAGATATTATGAATGATAACTATAAATTAATTAAGATTGAGGATGCTTTAAGTGAAATACCTAGAATGGTTGTAGATGATAAAGAAGCATTTAAGATTAATAATGGTGTAGTTATTAAGAAGTTTGATGATGAGGATGAGAAGTTTATTTTTGATAAAGATGGTCATTTATTAGCTTTATACAGGAATGAACAGTATAATGCAAGAGTTTACAAAATGTTTTAGTAAACTCTTTTTTGTGTAAAATGGCTAATTTAATGGGGTTTTCATATACTTATTGAGTAAATAATGCTATAATAATGGTGTAGATTTACATGAGGTGATGAGATGAAACTTACAAGAGAAATTGTCAAAGAGATATCACAAATTAAAGGGGAACCTGAATGGATGAAGGATTTTAGACTGAAGTCATTTGAGTCTTTTAGTAAGATAGATAATCCTAATTGGGCACCTAAATTAGATGTCGACTTTGATAGTATTACATATTATAAGAAGAGAACTGAAGAACTTACTAATGATTGGGAAAAGATTAGTTGTGCTATTAGAAATGAATTTAAAGATCTTGGAGTAATTGATGCTGAGAGTAAATATTTAGATGGAATTGGGGCACAATATGATAGTGAAGTTATTTATCATAATATGATTAAAGAACTAGAAAATAAGAATGTTATATTTATGGATACTGATAGTGCTTTAAAGAAATATCCTGATTTATTTAAGAAATATTTTAATCATTTAGTTAAATATAATGAGAATAAATATACAGCTTTGAATGGTTGTGTATGGAGTGGTGGTACTTTTATATATATTCCTAAGAATACTAAGCTTGATAGGCCTTTACAAAGTTATTTTAGAATTAATAGTAAGAATATGGGGCAATTTGAAAGAACTTTGATAATAGTAGATGATAATAGTGAGCTTCATTATATTGAAGGTTGTACTGCTCCGACTTATACTGAAGATGCTTTACATGCGGCAGTAGTAGAGATTTATGTTGGAAAGAATTCTAAATGTCGTTATACAACTATTCAAAATTGGTCTAGTGATGTATATAATTTAGTTACAAAAAGAGCTATTGTAGAAGAAAATGGACTAATGGAATGGATTGATGGTAATGTTGGATCTAAGACTAATATGAAATATCCTTGTTGTATTTTGAATGGGCCATATGCTAGAGGTAGTTGTATAACAGTAGCAGCTGCTGGTAAGGGACAAGTTCAGGATACAGGGGCAAAGATGATTCATTTAGCTCCTTATACTAAGAGTAATATTGTATCTAAATCTATTGCTTCTAATGGAGGTAATGCTACATATAGAGGTACAGTAAGAATTAGTAAACAGGCACATCATTCTATTAGTAATGTTAAATGTGATACGATTATTTTAGATGAAAAGTCAAAGAGTGATACAATACCAACAAATATTGTTGATAATAGTAGTTCTTATTTGGAACATGAAGCTACAGTATCTAAGATTGAAGAAGATAAATTATTTTATTTGATGAGTAGAGGTATTGATGAAGATAAAGCTAAAGAATTAATTATATTAGGATTTATTAATGCTTTTAGAGAAGAATTACCGATGGAATATGCTGTAGAGTTAAATAGATTATTAGCAGAGAATATAAGTTAAATTTTTTCTTAGATAAGGAGGCGAAAATGAAAAAATTTTTATTAATTATTTTGATACTATTAATGGGATTTGGAGGATACTTATTATATGAAAGTAAGTTTAAAGAGAAAGTTCCTAAACTAGAGATACAAGAAGAAGTTATTAATATTGATGAACTATATATATATGGGACTCATTTAAATTTACATGGGAATACGGTTAAAGGAAATGGACTTCAGTTAGTACTATATAATGGTGAATTTAAAGAAGTTAGTATTAATATTGATAGTGATGAATTTAATTTGTCTGATAAAGTTAATGAAGGAATGTATTTAAATGAGATTCCTAGGGGAGAATATTTCTTGTTTTTAAGAAGTAAAGAGACAAATGAGAATGGAGACATTAGTTATAAATACTATTCATTAAAGAATAATACGGATTATAAAGAGACAGTTTATTACACATTAAGTAATACTAATAATAAGATTGTTATTAATAGTGAAGAGAGCTATCCGACAATGATGATGCATGTTACGGAGAATGTGGATGATAATGTTTATGACGTGGTTATAGATCCAGGACATGGTGGTATGGATAGTGGTGCAAGTAAGAATGGACATAATGAAGAAGAGTTAACATTAGAGCTAGCTATGAAAGTTAAAGGGAAATTAGAAGCTAGTGGATTAAAGGTTAAACTAACTCGTGAAGAAGGGCAGTTAAATAAAAATGAAAAGTTAGCAGAATACGGTGTACATGGAAGAGCAGTTATTCCTTATGAAGTTAAAGCTAAATATGTTTTCTCTATTCATTTTAATAGCAATACATATGCTTCCGTTCATGGACTTGAAGTGTATACTGCAGATAATATTAATTATGACTTAGCAAAAACTTTAGTTAAGAATATTACTGAAGAAACAGGGCTTCAATATTCTACTAATAAGATTAGTAAAGTAATGGACGGAATATATACTAGAACATTTACGGAAAGTGAGATTGAAAATTCACGTCAAGAAAATGAAGATAAAGATAAAGTTCCATATGATATAACTACTAAATCTAATTACTATTATATTATTAGAGAAACAGGTGGTATTATTACTGGAGCTTATGTAGATAATAGAAATGAAGAAATTAAAGCAAATCCTTATGTTAAGAGTAATATCGGTAGTGAAACATATTTGTTAGAACTAGGATATATATCTAATAAAAGTGATTTAGATAATTTAATTAATAATATGGATAAATATGCTAGTGGTATTGCTAATAGTATTACACCACTATATAAAACTAGCAAATAGTGTAAAATTTGTGTTAAATTGATAAAAAACTAAATTTGTGTTTAGTTTTTTATTTTTTTGACAATTTTTGATATTTTGAAAAAATAGGTTAAAATTTAGAAAAAATTGTTTATATAAAAAAATGATATTTGGCAATTATTGTTAAATTGAATTTTTGACTTACAATTTTTGATTTTTAGTAATTTGATTGGTTTTTGAGATTATGCTATAGTGGCTTTGGAAAGGAGGAAAAGTAATGGTTAATCAAATTATTTTGGTAGGTAGATTAGTTAATGATCCAACTTTAGAACTAACTGAAAATGGAAAAAAGGTTAGTACAATTACTTTAGCAGTACCAAGGTCATACAAAAATGTTAATGGAGAATATGATACTGATTTTATTGATTGTACATTGTGGACTGGTGTAGCTGAGAGTACAAATGAATATTGTAAAACTGGAGATATTATTGGTGTTAAAGGTAGAATACAATCAAGACTAATCGAAAAAGAAGATGGTACTAAATATAAAAAGATGGAGATTATGGCGGAAAAAGTTAGTTTTTTAGCGTCAGCTAAGGATAAGAAAAATAGTACAGCAGAAATTAGTGATGAGAGTATACAAGAAGAAGCAAAGGAAGAAAAGAAAGAAAAAACTCCTAAAAAGAAGAAATAGACTTTTGATTTTAAATTATTTGTAGTAAAATTTAATTAGTAGAAAGGATAAGGAAGTAGAAATGTTTTCAGGATATAGATTAAAACAGTTGCGTAAGGAACATTACTTGAGTCAAGAAGAATTAGGACAAATATTGGGAGTTTCAAAAGTCTCTGTTTCGGGATATGAGAAGGGAATGAGAGTTCCTAGTATGGATGTTTTAATAACAATGATAAAGCTTTTTGATGTTTCTGCTGACTATTTATTAGGGAGAGAGGTTAATGCTGTTTGTGAAGATGAAATGAATATGGCTATAAAACTTTCTTCTATTGATATTGAAATAATTGAAGAATTACATAGTAAACCAGATTTATATAATAAGATTGCAGAAAATCCTCAAAGATTTTTTGCACCATATATTAAAAAAGATATATAATATTTTGGTTTTATGGTATAATATTTCTATGAAAGAAGGAATACCATGATAGATGTTGTTGAATTATTTAGAAATGATTATATTGGAAAAGAAGTAGAATTAGGTGGATGGGTTAGAAATCATCGTAAACAAAAAGAGTTTGGATTTATTGATTTTAATGATGGTACTTGTTTTAAAAATTTACAAATTGTTTATGATAATTCACTAAAGAACTTTGATGAGATTCAAAAACTACATATTGGTAGTGCTATTAAAGTTAAGGGAAAGATAATTAAGTCTGAAGGTAATGGTCAAACTATCGAGATGAAACTTATTGATTATACTTTATGTGGAGATTGTCCTGAAGATTATCCTATTCAACCTAAGAGACATACAAGAGAGTTTTTAAGAGAACAAGCTTATCTTAGAACAAGAACAAATTTATTTGGAGCAGTATTTAGAGTTAGAAGTGTAGCAGCTTATGCAATTCATAAATATTTTCAAGATAGAGGATATGTTTATTTTCATGCTCCTATAATTACAGCTAGTGACTGTGAGGGTGCTGGAGAAATGTTCCAAGTTACGACATTAGATTTGGATAGAGTGGCTAAAAATGGAGAAGTCGATTATTCAAAAGATTTCTTTGGTAAAAGAGCAGCTCTTACTGTTAGTGGACAGTTACAAGCTGAGACATTTGCGATGTCTTATAAAAAAGTTTATACTTTTGGACCTACATTTAGAGCAGAAAATTCTAATACCAAGACACATGCTTCAGAGTTTTGGATGATTGAACCTGAAGTGGCCTTCTGTGATCTTGAGGGTGATATGAATATAATGGAAGAAATGCTTAAGTATGTAGTTAAATATGTTTTAGACAATTGTCCTAATGAGATGGAATTTTTTGATAAGTTTGTAGAAAAAGGATTGTTAGAAAAACTTAATAAGCTTATTAATAGTGAGTTTGTAAGAGTAGATCATGAAGAAGTTATATCAATACTTAAAAAAGCTCCAGTTAAATGGGAATTTGCTCCAGAATATGGAGAAGATATTGCAAGAGAACATGAAAAATATATCACTGAATATTTTGGTGGACCGGTATTTATTAAGAATTGGCCAAAGGATATTAAAGCATTCTATATGAAACAAAATGATGATGGTAAGACAGTTGCTGCTGTCGATCTAGAAGTTCCAGGTGCTGGTGAACTTATGGGTGGTAGTCAAAGAGAAGAAGATTATGATAAATTACTAAATAGAATTAGAGAATTAGGTATGAAAGAAGAAGATTTTGACTGGTACTTAAATTTAAGAAAATTTGGTGGTTGTGTTCATTCAGGATTTGGAATGGGATTTGAAAGACTTATTATTTATTTAACAGGTGTAGATAATATTAGGGATGTAATTCCTTATCCTAGAACTCCAGGTAATTGTGATTATTAATAATTAATGACAAAGTTAACTTTGTCATTTTTTTTGAAAAAATTACCAATTATTATTTTATTTTTATAGGACATATTAGTAATAAAAGGAGGGATGAAATGAAAAAATTTTTAATCTTATCTTTAGTGGGAGTATTTATGCTTACAGGTTGTGGAGCAGGTGCTAGTAAGACTATGAGTTGTACTTATAAAAATACTACTGGAAATATTACTACTAATATGAAATATGATATTGATTATGAAGATAAGGAAGTTAAAAAAGTTAGAATTACTTATGATTATATGCAAGATACAAGAGTAGACTCTGATAATGATGGAAAGAAAGATACTCCTGGAGTAGGTACCGGTACTGATGGTACTACTAATGATACTCAACAAAATAAAGATGGTATTGTTGATGGTGTAGTAGGAAATGCTATCGATCAAATTGTTGGAGGAGTAACAGATACTATTTTAGATATAGCAGGGTTAAAAGATAGACACGCTACTGTTCAAAATAGATATGGAAATATTCAGGGATTTTCAGTACAAAATACTACTGAGACTAACAATAATTATAAAGTTACTTATGTAATTGACTATGATACTATTAGTGATACTGATTTAAAAACTTTAAATCTATCTAGAGATATTAATACATTAGAAGATTATTATACTTCTCAAGGTTATACTTGTAGTAAGTAATAATCTTTTTTCTTTATGTTGTTGAATAATTACTCTATTTGTTATATAATGAATAGTGAATAGAGGTGTATTAAATGAATAAATTTAAAACAATGGATGCTAATGAAGCAGTTAGTAATGTAGCATACAAGTTTAGTGAACTTTGTGGAATATATCCAATTACGCCAGCTTCTCCAATGGCGGAAAAAGTGGATGTCTTAGCAAATACTGGAGAAACTAATTTTTGGGGAAATAAAGTTAAAGTAGTAGAGATGCAATCTGAGGCTGGAGCTGCTGCACTAGTTCATGGATCATTACAGTCAGGTATATTATCTTCAACATTTACAGCTAGTCAAGGATTACTTTTGATGATACCAACACTTTATAAAATGGCTGGTGAAATGCTTCCAGGAGTATTACATGTAGCTGCTAGAAGTTTAGCTACTCATGCTCTTAGTATTTTTGGTGATCATCAAGATATATATGCAATTAGATCTACAGGAGTATGTATGTTATGTTCAGCTAATCCGCAAGAAGCTTATAATATGGCTAGTGTAGCTCATTTATCTGCTATTAAAGCATCACTTCCTTTTGTTAACTTTTTTGATGGATTTAGAACAAGCCATGAAATTGATAAGATTAAGTTAATGGATATGGATAAAATTAAAGGATTAATTGATAAAGAAGCATTAAATAATTTTAAAGATAGAGCTATGAATAATGAGAAATTTAATACTAGAGGAACAGCTCAAAATGATGATATTTATTTTCAAAATGTAGAAGTTAGGAATAAATATTATAATGATGCTGTTGATATAGTAGTAGATTATATGAATAAGGTTAATGAAATAACTGGCTCTAATTTTAAACCATTTAATTATTATGGTGATAGTGATGCGCAAAATATTATTATTGCTATGGGTAGTGTTAGTGATACAATTAGAGAAACTGTTGATTATTTGAATAGTAAGGGTGCTAAATATGGAATGGTTGAAGTACATTTATATCGTCCATTTAGTACTAAGCATTTACTTGAAGTTGTTCCTAAGAGTGTTAAGAAGGTAGCAGTATTAGATAGAACTAAAGAAGCAGCTGGTTTAGGAGAACCTTTGTATTTGGATGTAGTGGCAGCTTTAAAAGATAGAGATATTCAAATAATTGGAGGAAGATATGGGTTATCTTCAAAGGATACTACTCCAGCACAAATTAAAGCTGTATTTGATTTTATGAATAGTGATAAGATGCATCATAATTTTACTATAGGTATTAATGATGATATTACTAATTTATCTTTAGATATTCCTGAGGATTTTGTTATTCCTAATGAGATGACTGAATTCTTAATATATGGATATGGATCTGATGGAATGGTTTCTACTTCTAAAGATATGATTAAGATTATTGGAGATCATACTGATAAATATGTACAAGGATATTTTCAATATGATTCTAAGAAATCTGGAGGAGTTACTAGAAGTCATATGAGAATTTCTGATAATGAAATTAAGTGTCCTTATTATGTTAATAATCCTTCATTAGTAGTAGTATCAAAAGAAGAATATATTTATAAATATGATATATTAGATAATTTAACTATAGGTGGAACTTTATTCTTGAATACTAAGTTAGATAAAGAGACATTAGTTAAATCATTACCAAATAAAGTTAAATATTTATTAGCTAATAAAAATATTAAGTTTTATATTATTGATGCTTATAAATTAGTTAATGAATTAGGACTTAAAAATAAGATTAGTACTTGTATGGAGATATGTATTTTTGATATTATTAAGATATTGGATGTTAATAAGGTTAAAGATATTATGAAAGAGACTAATGTTAAGAGATTTTCTCATAAGGGAGAAAGTGTTGTTAATGTTAATAATAGAATTGTTGAAGAAGCAACTGATCATGTAGAAGAAGTTAATGTTGATAAGGAATGGATAAATCTTACTTATAGTGAGAGAAAGGATTTATCATTTGATGAGACTATTGGACTACTTAAAGGAAATAGTTTACCAGTTAGTGCTTTTATGGAAAGAAAGTCAGGTATATATCCTGGAGGAAGTACTAAGTATGAGAAACGTGATATAGCCGAGAATGTTCCTTGTTGGAATAATGAGAATTGTATTCAATGTAATCAATGTGCTTTTGTATGTCCTCATGCTGTTATTAGGCCTTATTTACTTGATGAGGATGATAATTATGAAGATGCTATTCCTAGTATGTTTCCTAAGAACAAGAAATATGCTATTGGAGTAAGTTATAAAGATTGTACTGGTTGTGGACTTTGCGCTAATATTTGTCCTGGTAAAATGGGAAATAAAGCTCTTGAAATGAAGAAATATGATAAAGAAGTGTTTACTAATGATAATTATGAATATTTAAATGAAAATAAAGTTTCTTATGAAGCACCTGTTGTTAATGTTAAAAATATTGGATTTACTGATCCTAAATTTGAATATTCAGGAGCTTGTGCTGGTTGTGGTGAAACAGCTTATATTAAGAATTTGACTCAAGTATTTAATGATAATTTATTTATTGCTAATGCTACTGGTTGTTCTTCAATATATGGCGCTAGTGCACCATCTACTCCTTATTCTGTACCTTGGGCGAATAGTTTATTTGAAGATAATGCTGAATTTGGACTAGGAATTAAAACTGGTATTAATATTAAGAGAGATAAGATTAAGAAATATATGGAAGAACATGATGATCCAGTATTTAAAAAATGGTTAGATAATATGGATGACTATAAGATATGCAAGGAAGTACGTGATGAAATTAATTATGATGAACATACATATTTGAATGAGCTTAAAGATTATATTGTTCCTAAATCTATGTGGATTATAGGAGGAGATGGATTTGCTTATGATATAGGATATGGTGGACTTGATCATGTACTGTCTACTAATGAAGATATAAATATATTGATTTTAGATACAGAAGTATATTCTAATACTGGAGGACAATCTTCTAAATCTAGTAATATTGGATCTATAGCATCATTTACTTCTAGTGGAAAGAAAAATTATAAGAAAGATTTAGCAAGAATAGCTATGTGTTATCCTCATGTATATGTTGCTTGTGTTAATATTGGATATAATAAAGAACAATATTTGAAAGCATTACAGGAAGCTAATAATCATAAGGGACCTTCAATTGTTATTGCATATGCTCCTTGTATTGAGCATGGTATTAAGACAGGAATGGAACATAGTTTGGATGATGCTTATTTAGCTTCTAAGTGTGGATATTTCTTAACATTTAGATATAATCCTGATACTAAGACATTTAGTCTTGATTCTAAAGATATTGATATGGAAGTATATGATCAGTTCTTAGCTAATGAAAATAGATATGCTAATTTGAAGAAAGTTAATCCTGATGGAGCTAATGAATTATTAGAAGAGCAAAAAGAATGGGCTAAGGCTAGATATGAATATTATAGTAAACTATAAATAAAAAATAAAACATCTCATGATGACTTATGTTAGTTATAAGAGCATCTTAGAGATGTTTTTAATTGTCTTCTTCTACTTCTTCAAAACGATATTTTTGAGTTATATCAGGGTATTTTTGATGATCTACTTCACTAGCAAACATGTCATATGGGCGAGCCCATTTTAAATGATCACCATATAAAGCTTCGTATACTACTATTTTGCGATATTCTGAATCACTTGGAGATTCACTATCATATACAATGTCTAGTACACGGTATAGCTTTCCTTTAAAATGACGGTAGCATTTACCAATTTTTATCTCTCTCATTGTTACCTCCTAAAAATATTATAACATTTTTGAATTTATTTGTATATTTTTTGAATATATGTGAATAATAATAATGTCATATGATAGATATGACTTATGAGCTAGGTATATATTATTATACTGGCTCTTTTTTATGTATAAATTATGAGAAGATAGATTTTAATATATAAATTATTACTTTTAGCATATAAATTGTTAAAAATGTATTTACAAACGTATGTTCATATAATATATTGTTAGAGGTAATATAAATAAATATTAAATTGTAATTAGAACAAAATAGATGATGAATTAATTTTTTTATTCAAAGAGTAAGGATGGTGTTACTATTAGAAGTTATATAGAGAAAAGTGGCGGAAATTTCTAAGTAAAAAAAATTCATTATTTTGAAGTAGTTAGGAAAAATTTTTTTCTTTTGTTTTAATTTAAAATTGTTTTACAAAGATTATTATGTAAACTAGGATACATATAGTTAATTAGTTTGTAAAATTAAGAATTATATGATAAAATTGTGTTGGTGAAAGAAATGGACACAAGAAACATTAATGTCATTACTTTAGCATATTTAGGGGATGCAATATATGAAGTATATATTAGAAAATATCTAATTGAAAAAGGAATTGCTTTAGTAGAAGATTTACAAAAAGAAGCTGTTAAATATGTATCTGCTAAAGGACAAAGCAAAATATTAAAAAAATTAGAGGAAGATAACTTTTTAAGTGAAGAAGAGATGAATGTTGTAAAGAGAGGAAGAAATTATAAGAGAGGAAATCATCCAAGGAATACAGATATAATTACTTATAAGAATTCTACTGGATTTGAAGCATTGATTGGATACCTTTATTTAGAAGAAAAACGAGAACGATTAGAAGAAATTATTGATAAGATTTTGGAGGATGAAAATGAAAAAGATAATTAGTTTATTGATTATATGTTTATTAATTACTGGGTGTGGAGTTAAATATCAGACAATTGATTCTAATAAAGCGATGGATATTATTAATAGTGAAGGAGCTATAATTATCGATGTTAGAGAAAAAGATGAATATGATGGGGGACATATTGCTAATGCTGTAAATATACCACTTAGTGAAATTAATGGAATTAATTATGATAAAGAGACAAATATTATTGTATATTGTGCTACTGGTATTAGAAGTAGTGAGGCAGCTAAAGAGCTAAAAGATATGGGATACTCTAAGATATATAATCTTGATGGGGGATTATTAAACTGGGGTTTTGAATTGGAGGAATAAAATGTATATATATGGAAAGAATGTAGCTAGAGAGAAAATTAATAGTGGAGAGAAGATTAATAAAATCTTTTTAGCAGATAAATTTAATGATAGAGAATTAATGAGTTTAATTAGAGAGAAGAAGATTAAGTATAATATTGTTCCTAATAAATATCTAGATAGTAAGGTAGATGGACTTCATCAAGGGATAATATTAGAAGTAGATGACGTAGAGACATATGATCTTAATTATTTAAATAAGATCAAGAAAAATAAGCCAATATTGGTAATGTTAGATCATTTGGAAGATCCACATAATTTTGGAGCAATCATTAGAACTTGTGAAGCTCTTGGTATTGATGGGATAATTATTCCTAATGATAGAAATGTAGGGGTTAACGCTACTGTAGTTAAGACTAGTGCTGGAGCAATATATAATATGCCTATTATTAGAGTGGCTAATTTAGGAGCTACTATGAGAAAACTTAAAGACATGGGATATTGGCTAGTTGGTACAGATATGGATGGAGAAAATTATACACAAATAGATTATAATATGCCAGTATGTTTAGTGATAGGTAATGAAGGCAAAGGAATGGGAAAAGTTATTAGAGATAATTGTGACTATATTGCTAAAATTCCTATGATAGGAAAAATTAATAGTTTGAATGCTTCAGTATCTTGTGGAATAGTATTAGCACAAATTGTTAATAGTAGGAGTTTATAATGGAAAATAATGATTATGAATTAATAGCTTTAGCACAAGAAAATAATGAAGATGCTATTAATATTATTTATCAAAAATATAAGCCATTAATTGTTAAGAAAAGTAAAACTGCTTTTTTACAAGCTACTCATCATGGAATAGAGATTAATGATATAATACAAGAGGGATATATTGGATTAGATGAAGCAATAAGAAACTTTTCACAAGATGATACAGCGTCATTTTATACTTTTGCTAGTTTATGTATAGAGAGAAAGATTAATAACTATGTGAGAAGAGTTACTCAAAATAAAAATAGATTACTTAATGAAGCAGTAGCTTTAGATGAAGGATTAGAAAATATAGTTAGTGATAATACTAATATTGAGAAAGCTTTTATTTCTCGTGATAATGAAAAAGATTTTGTTAAAAAAATAAAAGAACAGTTAACTAGTTTTGAAGAAGAAGTATTTGAAATGAGAATTAATGATTATACTTTTGAAGAAATTGCTAATACTTTAAATAAAGATATTAAATCAATATATAATACTTTTCAAAGGATTAGACAAAAGATTAAAAAAATTATGGAAATTGATGACTAAGTTAGTTGTCTTTTTTTAAAAAATAGATATAATAGATATTTAGGAGTGATTTTATGGATAAGATAATTGTTAAGGGAGCTAGAGTTAATAATCTTAAAAATATTGATATTGAGTTACCTAAAAATAAATTAATAGTTATGACTGGAGTATCTGGATCTGGCAAAAGTAGTTTAGCTTTTGATACGATATATGCTGAAGGGGAAAGAAGATATATTGAGAGTTTAAGTGCTTATGCAAGACAGTTTTTAGGTGGTAGTGAAAAGCCAGACGTTGACTCTATAGATGGATTATCTCCTTCAATTAGTATTGATCAGAAAAGTACTAATAAAAATCCTAGATCTACTGTTGGTACTATTACAGAAATATATGATTACTTAAGACTTTTATATGCTAGAGTGGGTGTTCCTTATTGCCCTAGACATCATGAACCTATAACTAGACAAAGTATTGAAGAGATGACTAATAAAGTATTAGAAATACAAAGTGGTACTAAGATTATGGTAATGGCACCAGTAGTTAAAGGAGAGAAAGGTACACATAAAGATACTTTAGAACAACTTAGAAAAGATGGATATATTAGATGCAAAATAGATGGTGAAATTAGAGAATTAACAGAAAATATTGAATTAGAAAAAAATAAGAAACATACTATACTAGTTATTGTTGATAGATTAATTGTTAAAGATGAGATAAGAACTAGATTATATGATTCTATTGAAACTGCTTCAAAGCTAGCTCATGGAAAAATCATTATCGATTTACCTGATGAAGAGAAAGAGATGCTTATGAGTGAAGATTTTGCTTGTCCTTATTGTGATTTTTCATTATTAGAATTAGAGCCTAGAATATTTTCTTTTAATGCTCCCTATGGGGCTTGTCCTGATTGTAAAGGTTTAGGAGTTAAGTATAATCTAGATATTGATTTAGTTATTCCTGATAGAAATTTATCTATTAATGAAGGAGCTATTAAACCTTTTAGTATAGATGATGATAATATTAATAGAACTCAGTTAGATACAGTAGCTAAATATTATGATATAGATTTAAATAAAAAAATTAAGGATTTAGAGAAAGAGAAATTAGATATTATTTTATATGGTTCTCCTGATATAATGGAGTTTAAATATACTTCTAAGAATGGTAATACAAGAAATTCTAAAGATTATTTTGAGGGAGTTATAACTAATTTAGAGAGAAGATATGTTGAGACTAAGAGTAGTTGGATTAGGGAATGGATAGAGCTTTATATGAGAGAAAGTGTTTGTCCTACTTGCAATGGGGCTAGACTTGGTGAAGCAGCTTTATCTGTACTTATTAATAAGAAAAACATTTATGAAGTATCTTCATTATCAATTAGAGAACTTAAAGAGTTTATTAATGGGCTTAAATTGTCTCCGGAAAAGAAAGAAATTGCAGCTTTATTAATTAAAGAGATAGATAATAGATTAGATTTCTTGATAAATGTTGGATTGGAGTACTTAACTTTAAGTAGAACTGCTGGTACTTTATCTGGTGGAGAAAGCCAAAGAATTAGGTTGGCTACTCAAATTGGATCTAAATTAACTGGAGTACTTTATGTACTTGATGAACCTAGTATTGGATTGCATCAGAAGGATAATCAAAAGTTAATTAATTCATTACTTGAAATGAGAGATTTGGGAAATACTTTAATAGTTGTAGAACATGATACTGATACTATGTTAGCTGCTGATTATTTAGTAGATATTGGGCCATTAGCTGGAGAACATGGTGGACATGTAGTGGCGGCTGGAACACCTCAAGAAGTTATGGCTAATGAGAATAGTATTACTGGACAATATTTATCTGGTAAGAGAAAGATACAGGTACCTGAGAAGAGAAGAAAAGGTAATGGAAAGTTTGTTAAAATAATGGGAGCTAAAGAAAATAACTTAAAGAATATTAATGTAGCTTTTCCACTTGGTACTTTTACTTGTGTTACTGGGGTATCTGGATCTGGTAAGAGTAGTTTAGTTAACGAGATCTTATATAAGACTTTAGCTAGTAATTTATATACTTCTAAGGAAAGACCAGGTAAATGTAGAGAAGTTAAGGGTATTGATGAGATAGATAAAGTTGTACTTATTACACAAAATCCTATAGGTAGAACTCCTAGAAGTAATCCAGCTACTTATGTAGGGGTATTTGATGATATTAGAGATATTTTTGCAGAGACTAAGGAAGCTAAAATTAAAGGATATGATAAGAGTAGATTTAGTTTTAATGTTAAGGGTGGTAGATGTGAAGCTTGTTGGGGAGACGGTGTAAAGAAAATTGAGATGCACTTTTTACCTGACGTGTATGTTCCTTGTGACGTTTGTCATGGTACGAGATATAATAAAGAAACACTTTCTATCAAATATAAGGGTAAAAACATTTATGACGTACTAGAGATGAGAGTAGATGAATTAATTGAATTTTTTGAGAATCATCCAAAGGTTGTTCATAAGCTTAAAACTCTTCAAGACGTAGGACTTGGATATATCAAGATAGGTCAAAGTGCTCCGACTTTATCTGGTGGAGAGGCTGCAAGAGTGAAATTGGCTAAAGAATTGCAAAAAAAGCCTACTGGTAAGAGTATGTTTATATTAGACGAACCTACTACAGGACTTCATTCATATGATATTGAGAAACTATTAACTATATTAAATAGAATTGTTGATAATGGAGATACTGTTGTGGTTATTGAGCATAATCTTGACGTGATCAAGGTAGCAGATCATATTATTGATTTAGGGCCTGATGGTGGTAGCTTTGGAGGTAAGGTAGTAATTACTGGTACTCCTGAAGAAGTTGCTAAGTGCAAGGATAGTTATACAGGGCAATTCTTGAAGGATTATTTGAAGTAAATATATTATAAAACTTAAAAATAAAGTTATAAGGAAAACAATAAAATGTTTTCTTTTTTTGAATATATTATAAATAATGACATATCTTTTATTGAAGAGAGGGAAATTATGGAAAAAATAGATGTTATTAAAAATATTGCTAAAAGAACAGGTGGAGATATTTATTTAGGTGTTGTAGGTGCTGTAAGAACTGGTAAATCCACTTTTATTCGTAGATTTATGGAAAATTTAGTAATTCCAAATATTCAGGATGAATTTGAAAAGAAAAGGGCTTTAGATGAATTACCACAGGCTGCTAATGGGAAAATGATTATGACTACAGAGCCAAAATTTGTACCTGCTAATGCTGCTAAAATAATGATTGATGAATTTTCTGCTAATATTAAGATGATTGACTGTGTAGGTTATGTTATTAATGATGCTAAGGGTGTTGATGATGAGAATGGTCCTAGATATGTTATGACTCCTTGGTATAGTGAACCTATTCCTTTTGTAGAAGCAGCGGAAATTGGTACAGAGAAGGTTATTAAGGATCATTCTACTATTGGTATTGTAGTTACTACTGATGGATCTTTTGGGGAATTTAAGAGGGAAGACTATTTAGAGGCTGAAGAGACAGTTATTAATGAACTTAAAGAGATAGGAAAGCCTTATATAGTGCTTCTTAATACGACGAATCCAGCTGGTAATGAGGCTGTTAAGTTAACTGAAGAATTAAAGAATAAATATATGGTACCGGTTTTACCAATTAATGTGGAATTAATGCAAGAAAGAGATATGTATAATATTTTAAGAGAGGCTTTATATGAATTTCCAGTAGTGGAAGTTAAGGTTAATATTCCTGATTGGATTTCAGTACTTACTCCTAATCATTATATTAAGAAAACATATATCGAGAAGATTAAAGAGAGTGTTTTAACTATTGATAAGATTAGAGACGTAGAATCAATAACTAATTATTTTAGTGATTGTGAGTATATTGAGAAGGCTTATTTATCAGATGTTGATACTGCTACTGGAGAGGTAACTATTAATTTATCAGCACCAAATGGATTATATAATCAGGTACTTAAAGAAATAATGAATATTGATATAAATACGAAGGCTGATTTATTAAGATTATTCCAAGAGTTTAATGAGACTAAAAAAGAGTATGATCAAATTAAGGTGGCTCTTAAGACGGTTAAACAAACTGGTTATGGTATAGCAGCGCCAACACTTGATGATATGAAGTTAGAAACGCCAGAAATCATTAAACAAGGAAGCCGTTATGGAATAAAACTCAAGGCTAAAGCTCCTTCAATACATATGATTAAAGTTGACGTAGAATCAACATTTGAACCAATCATAGGTAGTGAAATGCAAAGTAAGGAATTAATTAATTATTTAACAGATACTAATAAAAATAATGACATATGGAAGAGTGAAATATTTGGTAGAAGTTTAGACGTAATTGTTCAAGAAGGAATACAAGCAAAATTAGCAATGATGCCTGATTCAGTAAGATATAAGTTATGTCAAACATTAACAAAGATAATTAATAAAGGTAGCTCTACAATGATAGCTATTGTTATATAGACATTTTTTTGTAAAACACTTTAAAAAAAGAGACTTTTTATAGTCTTTTTTTTGCTAAACTATTGATTTTAAAGTTAATTCATGATATTGTATTGTTGTAAGCATAGATAATTCTTGCTTAAAATAGAAAATGGAGGTAATTAAAAATGACAAAAGCATGTTTAGTTGAATACATTGCTGAAAATGCTGACTTAACAAAGGCTGATGCTACTAGAGCATTAGAAGCTATGTTAGCAGGTGTTGAAAAAGGATTAAAAGAGGAAGGAAAAGTTACTTTAGTTGGCTTTGGTACTTTCACTGCTAAAAAGAGAGATGCTAGAACTGGTAGAAATCCTCAAACAGGAGAAGAAGTTAAAATTGCTGCTAGAGTAGTTCCTGGTTTCAAAGCTGGAAACAAATTAAAAGATGCTTTAAATTAGTCTTTTATAAATAAAAACAGTCAATGATTAAGTTTGACTGTTTTTTATTATATTATTTTACTTCACGATGAATAGCTACTACTTTACCTAGAATCATATCTGATGAGATGATATTTACATTAACACTTGGATATTTAGGATTCATAGCTTGTAATATTATTCCTTTAGGATATTTATATAATTTTCTTACTGATAATATATTACTTTTAGTGGCTATTACTATATCATCACCATTCTTGTAGTCTTCTTGTTTTTCAAAAAATATTTTATCATTTTTTAAATAATATGGTGACATAGAATCATCTAATATTTTAATAGATAGTTCAGATTTACCTACTAAGGGTTCATAGTTGGCATTTTTATAAGTATTGATAATCTTTTCGTTTTTAGTAGTTAAATTTTTATCAGCTCTACTACTAGTAACATAGTTTTTTACAAATTTATTTTCAAGGGTCTTTTTCTCTTCTGGAGTAGTAGTTACTTCATTTAAGATAGAGGTATCAATATTGAAAATATTACATATTTCAAAGAAAAGATCATAAGGGATATTTAATAATCCACTTTCATATTTATGTAATGTTTGACGATTTTTTTGATGATTTAGGGCAGCAGATAAATCTTCAAGGGAATAGTTATATTTTTGACGATTCTCTTTAATTAATTTACCTACAAAGGGCTTTAATTCATCACTTATTAATTCTTTTTTTCTTGTTCTCATAGTAATACATACTCCTTACTAACTATTTTTATTGGCAATATATAGAGGAATGGTTCCTAATAGACCAATAATTGTTTTTATCATATATCTAAATACTAAGCATAACATTAAATCTACTAATTCATAATCAAATAGGAATGCTATTAAGGTAAATAGAACATTATCTAGTAATTCTATTATGATTATTGAGAAGATATTACTTAATATTATTTTATTTTGTAATCTTTTGATGAGATAATATATTTTACTACTTAGATAAGTAGATATAAGCGTAGATATTATTAGAGCTAAATAAATTCTTAGATTATATTTGAAGATACTATCATATGATTTATTGGCCATTTCATTAAATTTACTGCTTTTGATTAGGCCAGATAGATTTAAGAAACAGCAACTTACTAAGGCAGTTATGAGAATTAGGCTTAGGTAAGTTTTTAGCTCTTCAGGGCCTCTTTTTTGAGTGATAAGGTTTCCTGCTACGATGATAGAAATACTTGTTGCAAAGCCTATTGGTACCGTAACACTCATGATATCTATTTGTTTTAGGCTCATGATGCAAGCGGCAAAGGTAGCTATAATACCATATACATAGAGACCATCTGTTTTATATTTTTTATATAATACTAACATTGATATATAACACACTAACATTTCTAGAATAATTAAAATTATATTTCTCATTTTGTCACCTGCTTTTTAGATAGATAATTTATAAGAATAAGATTAATTATTGTGATAGGAATGCCTATAATATATGTAGATATTCCTAAGAAGATAGAGTTACTGAATTTTAAGATATTAATATATGATAAAGCATAGAAGATAATTGTATATAATAATCCAGTAATGATATATGTTAGTGTTACGCAAATATAGATATTACTTTGTAATGAATTAATTAATTTGAATAGTTTAGTAATAGCGTATTGACTTATAAACATTATTATTGGATATATAAGTAATATTTTATAGTTATATTCAAAGGTTCCTTGCATATTGATAGATACTGTTTCAGTAATAGCAGGAATAAAATAATTCATAATTATTAGTAATAGACCAATGGTAATATTTGAATATAGGGAAATACGATAAAGATTATTGGTTTCTTTGTATCCATATTTTGTTATAAATAGATAGATGATAGAAAGAGACGCAATTAATGGGATGATGCCTAGATTAATATTCATACTAAAGACAGATGATATCTTAAATGATAATACAAAGGCTAATAAATTCATAAGTACTAAAGCAAAGTAGAGGCCTCTTTTATCTAGCATTTTATATAGACAAAAGGTTGTTAACATTGTTAGTAAAATTAGAACAATAAAAATTATCCCATCCATATTTCCACCTTCTTATTCAATATATATTATAACATAAAAATTAAAGATACAAAATATTTTTGTATCTTTTTCTTAAAATATATAGATATTAAATTATTTAATGGATAAAGATGGTACTATTATAGTGTTATTGATGGGAAAGCTTAGATGATAGGAGCATGTCATAGAAGGCTTCTAATTTAGTATCAATATTATTAATATTATTTTCACCATCAAAACTTAGATATAGAATAGGAATATGATATTCTTCACTTATTTGTGATAGGATAGGCATAGCATTTATTTCAGGGACACAACTAAAACTTTTGATATGGATAATGCCATTTATGCCTTGTTTAGCATGATTTAGAGTATGATATACAGATTCTGTACCATCTGCTCCGAGAGGATATTTTAGATATTTCTTAGTTTTTCTTAGAAGATAATGACGTTTGAATTTTTTTATTAATAAGAGATATGTTAAATTAGTATAGCGAATCACTTCAATACCTTGATTAATGATAGTTCTTTCTAGATTGTGACTAGAGGTTAAATCCATTAGGGAATATAATTCACCGATAAGAAGAATCTTGGTACGAGGAATATTTTTGAGAGGGATAGAATGATAGATATGTTTATATTGTTTATAGATATTAATGATTTTTAAGAGACTTAATTTTGAATTAGAATAGGCTTGATGCATTTTATTTTCTGATATAGTAAACATACTAGGATCTTCTGCATAGCCCATATTTTTACGAAGATAATCATCTAGTTTATCCATATATATTAGAATAAAAAAGCCTTTTATGATAGAGTTTATAAATTTAAATATATTTAATTTGGGATTTAGTTTTTTAGATAATTTATATAGTTTTTTAATAGATAGATGGTTATTTTGAATGAGGTTAATGAATTCAAAGTTATAGCCTAGATCTTTTAAAATTTGTTCTTGTAATTCAGCATAATAACCATATCGACAGCCACCGCCAGCTTGGATTAGAATGTTAGCTCCTTTATTTAGAGCATTGATATAGTTACCTAGATTATATTTGAAGGGCATACATACTTCACTAGGGCTGTATCTTGAACCAATGGCTATAGTATGTTTATTATTTTCTTCAGGTATTAAGATTTCACATTTAGTTATATTAGATATGATATATTTGATAGGGATATAGTAGGAGCCCATATGGGGAAAGGATATTATTTTATTCATTTTTTCCTCCATTTATGATATCAATAAAGCTTTCTAATTTAGTTTCTAAGCTTAGATCAGTAATGTTTTCATCTATTAAGAGATTAAGAGTGGGAATATTTTTATTTTTAGCTATTGCGAGATTATTTACTAGAGCATCTATACCACATGGATAGGTAGAAATAAAAATAAGGCCATCTACTTGATGAAGACAATAATATAAGCTACCAATCATTTCTTTAGAGTATTTCCAATATAGAGTATTTGAAAAATATTGAGAAAATTCAGTAGTTAATTTTTTGGGAAAATTATTTGACATGATAGGAATTATGTTATTACTTTCTAGATATTTTAGAAAATAGTTAGTTATATATTTATCTTTAATATTATAAAAATGTGAGAGGATTAAGATTTTCTTTTGAGGACGAGATAGTTTATTTAGTTCTTCGTTGGCTTTATTTTGATCGTGTTTTTTTTGTTTATTTTTAGCATATAGATAGCTATAAATTATTTTAAAGGGATTTTTAGTGAATTTAAAGCCTATTTTTATGAGTCCTAGTGACTGGTAATGATGGTGAGTATGCTCAATGTTAAAATTTAATAGCATGTCCTTAGGAATTAATTCTTTTAAGTTATCATATAAGCCATTTAGACGAGTACATACTTTATCTTTTTTTCCATAGTCACATACACGAGAGACAAGAATATAATCACATATTTTTGATAAATATAGGGCATGTCCGAGATATATTTTATATGAGAGACAAGATTCATCGATAGAGTTGTTAATGCCTAATGATAATATTTCATGATTTGTTTCAGGACTTAAGACTACGTTTAATCCTAATGATTCAAAATAATTTTTCCATAGAACTCCATAACGATAGTAAAGTATGGCTCTGGGTATACCAATTTTTATTTTTTTCATATTTCACCTTGATATACTTTATGCATAGAAAGACTTTGATATGATAGATTTTTATTTAGATAGCATTAAAAAAGACAGCTATTCGCTATCTAATTCGTCTTCATTTAATATTGTTAGATCTGCTAAATCTTCTTCAGCGTATTCTTCTTCATCATCGATAGAATTATATTCATCTTCTTCAGTTGGCTCTTCATCCTCTAAATCTTCGTCTTCTAGTTCTTCATCATCTTTATCTTCATATAATTCATCCATATCTATTTTTACTTTATGATTAGTTTTTAAATCCCATTTGCCATCATCTAATAAGATAAATTCTTTAGAAGTAGTTAATGATTGAAAGAAATCAGCTATTTTTTCTTGATAATCTCTTTCAGACAATCCTAATAATGAACATACTTGGTGAAATAAATCAGCAGTGTTCATAGTAGTTTTATTCTCCTCTAAATATAATTTGGCAATATCAGTATATGATAATAATTCTAAATCTTCTTTATTCATTTTACTTAATTTCATTTTGATCCTCCTACATTTGTTCTCTTGGAATTATACCAAGTAGATTAAGTGAATTATTAATTACAATTTTTATTGATTTTAATAGCACCATATGTTCACTGGTATATTGTTCATCTTCAGTAATAAATTTTTCTTGGGAATAATATGAGTGAAATAGGGTAGCTAATTCATAGACATAATTACAAATAATATGGGGCTGACGTTTTTCTGCCGCTGAAATAATAGTATCAGTATAGTTTAGTAATTTGTTCATAATAGTATATGCTAATGGTTCATTTAATGTATGATATTCTTTTAATGGTTCTATTTCTTTTTTATAATTATTTAGTATTGAAGTTATTCTAGCATTAGCATATTCAATATAATATACTGGATTTTCATTACTATTTTTAATGGCTAATGAGATATCAAAATCCATTTGGGTATCAAGACTTTTTGAAGCAAAGAAATATCTAGTGGCATTAATACCAACTTCTTCGATAAGGTCATTTAATGTAATTGTTTTACCAGTTCTTTTACTGATCTTTATTTCTTCGCCATCTTTTAGTAATCTTACCATCTGTAATAATTTTACGTCAAGGATACTACTATCATATCCTAGAATTTCTAGGGCTCCTTTTAGACGGTTAACATAACCATGATGGTCAGCTCCAAAGACGTCTATTAACATATCAAAGCCACGATCTATTTTGTTAGCATGATAGGCAATATCTGGTAATAGATATGTGTAGTTACCATCATTTTTTACGATAACACGATCTTTTTCATCACCATAATTTGAAGTTTTTAACCATAGGGCGCCATCTTCGATATAACATTCATCATTCTTTTTGAAAGAAGTTAATACTTTTTCAACATAGCCACGATCATATAAAGATTTTTCACTAGTAAAGACATCGAAGTTAACTCTGAAAGTATCTAGATCTTTTTTGATTTGTTGAAGAAGAATATTTAATCCTTCTTGTTTAAAGAATTCTATGTCTTCAGATAATTTTTGATCTTGATATGTTTCATAAATTGATTGTGCTAAGGCAATTATTTCTTTTCCGTGGTAACCATCTTCAGGTATTTCATAAGGAAGACCGCAAACTTCTTTGTAACGTTCTTTGATAGATATACCCAAGTTATTCATTTGATTTCCAGCATCATTTATATAGTACTCTCTAGTTACGTCGTAGCCTGATGCAGACATTATTCTTGATAAGTTATCACCATAAGCAGCGCCACGACCATGACCTATATGGAGGGTACCTGTAGGGTTAGCACTAACGTATTCAATATTTACCTTTTTATTATTACCTAGATTATTCTTACCATAGTTTTTGCCTTCTTCAATAATAGTAGATAACTCTTGATATAGCTTATCTTTATTGAGATAGAAGTTTATAAAACCAGGAGCGGCTATTTCTACTTTATCAATAGAATCACTAGCAATATTTTCTTTGATTGTATTAGCTATTTCCATAGGATTTTTATGAAGAATTTTAGTTAATACTAAAGCTACATTAGTAGAATAGTCACCATGAGTAGCATCTTTAGGAATTTCAATAACTATTTTATCTAAATCCAAAGCAATATCAGCTTTTTCTAGGCTTGATTTTATTATTTGTTGTAATTCTTTTTTTATACTCATTTTTCATCACTCATTTCTAATAAATATATATATTCATTTATTTCATCGTTTTCTTCTATTTGATAGGATATTTTTAAATAATTCTCTTTTATTTCTAAAGAAGTAGTACGAATACTAAAAAATAGACTAGTATTATATTCTTTAAGATAGTATTCAGATTTTGTTGGTTTTGATAAATCATAAGTCATAGAATGATTTATTTCATGGTTATCACGAATAAGTATTACTTTATCAGGATATATTTTTATATTAGTTTTAGTATCATTATCAAGATAAGTAATATTTTCTTTATTTTTAATTCCGTGAGTATCAATAGAATACTGAGAATTTTCTTTTAAATTATGTAAATATCCAGTTAATTTAACTTTTATAAAAACACCTCCAATAAGAATTCACTAGACATTATATCATAAGTTATATAAAATTTGAACTCATATTTTTACTTTTTTTAGAAATAATAAATATAGATAGGAAAAACTGTTGATAAATAAGGTTTTTTTGATGGTATGGAGGATAAAAATATATGAAAATTATTAAAAAGATGGGGAAAGTTATTTTGATATTAGTAGGAATTTTTATTTTAGCTAATTTAGGATTATATATTTATTGTTTAATTACTCCGAAAATTCAAATATCAAGAAATCAATCTTATTATTTATATGATATGGATGGGGAACAAATATTTAATAATTATAGTTGGGTTTCTTTGGATGATGTTAGTCCTTATGTAATAGATGCTACTTTATCTACTGAAGATAAACATTTTTATTATCATATTGGATTTGATTATTTAAGAATAGGGAAGGCTATGATTAAGAATATTGCTTCAGGGAGTCTTTTGGAAGGAGCTTCGACAATTACGCAACAGTATGCAAGAAATTTATATTTAAATTATGAAAAGACTTGGAAGAGAAAGATTGATGAAGCAGTACTTGCTTTTGAACTAGAGACACATTATACTAAGGATGAAATTTTAGAGGGATATTTAAATACTATTAATTATGGGGGAATTTTTGGGATAGAGAATGCTTCTAAATATTATTTTAATAAATCATCAAAAGATTTGACTTTAGGAGAAGCAGCAATGTTAGCAGGGATACCTCAATCTCCTTCGAATTATTCTCCTCTTACTAATGAAGAGTTGGCTAAAAAAAGACAAAAAACTGTACTTACTTTGATGATGAATAATAAGAAGATTAGTCAGGAAGAGTTAGATAATGCTTATCAAGAAAAATTAAATTATATAGGGAATAGGGGAACAGATATTACTTCAGGATTATTATATTATAAAGATGCTGTACTGGAAGAATTAAAAACTATTCCTAGTATTCCTGAGTCTTTGTTAACTACTGGGGGAATAAAAATATATACTACTTTAGATATAAATGCTCAAAAAGAATTAGAAAATTCTGTTAATAATAAAGAACTTGGTGACTTGCAAATAGCGGCTATACTAATGGATCCTAATGATGGGGGAGTATTAGCTTTGATTGGAGGAACTAATTATAATAGTAGTCAATATAATAGGGCTATTAAGGCTAAAAGACAAGTTGGATCAACTATGAAGCCATTTTTATATTACGCAGCATTGGAGAGTGGGTTTACTTCAGCTTCTTCTTTTATTAGTGAGAGAACTACTTTTTCATTTGCTAATAATAAGAAATATACTCCAAAAAACTATAATGATAGATATGCTAATGGACCTTTATCTATGGGAGCTGCTATTGCATACTCTGATAATATTTATGCTGTTAAAACACATTTATTTTTAGGAGAAGAAAAGTTAGTGAATATTTCTAATAGACTAGGTATTAGTAATGATTTAGAAGCTGTTCCTTCACTAGCTTTGGGAACGGAAGAAATTAGTTTGATGGATATGGTTAGTGCATATTCGGCTTTTGCTAATATGGGGAGTAAGGTACATGGACATTTAATTAAAAAGATTTTAGATAGTAAAGGGAATGTTTTATATGAATATAAGGAGGAGAAAGTTAATATACTAAATGAAAGTTTGGTATATATATTAAATGAAATGTTAACTTATACATATGATAAAGATTTTATTAATTATAATTATCCAACGATGATTAGTTTGGCTCCTAGAATGACAAAGAAGTATTCTATCAAGTCAGGAACTACAAATACTGATATGTGGATTATAGGATATAATAAAGAGGCTGTTTTAGGAATATGGACAGGATATGATGATAATAGAATATTAGATAAAAATGATACGGGATATCATAAAGATATTTGGATAGAAACAATGGAAGGATATTTGAAAGATAAAAAAAGTACTTGGTATGAGGCTCCAAGTAATATTATAGGAGTGTTAGTTAATCCTATTACTGGTGAGTTAATTAAAAATGATAATGAGAAGGGAAAAATTTTCTATTTTTTGAAGGGAACAGAGCCTTATTTAGATAATAGTTATGATTGGGATGCGGTATTTAAAGATGAAGATAATGAGCAGCAAGAAAATAATGATATGAATAATAATGATAATAGTGATAGTAATAATGGTACAAGTAATGATAATGGAGGTAATGATGGATAAAAAAACATTAGATGATATTTAGTCAATCTAATGTTTTTGATTTTTATTATATTTTTATATTTCTATGATGATACAATGATTTGTTTCATTACTGTATAGTTTATATTGAATACCTTCTTGATTTAGGAAATTTGTTGTTTTAGTAAGTTTATCTTCAGGTACTGGTGTACTAGTAACAGGAACTTCATATGGTTCAGGTGTTGGTACTGGCTGTTCATTATTAATAGGTGATACTCCTTTAGAGGTAGAGAAAAGTGGTGTATCAACAAAAGTTGTTGGTTCTTGAACGGTAGTAGGCTCTACTACTGGAGTATTAACTGGTTGATTATTTATTTCACTATTAAATAATGGAGTATCAACATAAGCTGTTGATTCAGAATTTATAGCTGGTGTTGGAGATACTTCAGGAGTGGCTGGTGTGGGATTACTCATGATAGAGCTTGTAAAGTCAGGTATTGGATTTTCATTTGTATTATTAAATAGGGGAGTATTTAATTGCTCTACTTGTTGACTTTGCTCTATACTTGGCATTTGAGGCTCAATAGCAGGAGCTACTGGGGTAGGAGCAGGTGTTTGAAAATTAATAAATGGATTAGCTGCTGCTACGTTAGCTGGCTCTACTGATGGAGCAATATTTTGAGTTGGCATTACAGTTTCTTGAACTGGTGCCATAGGTTCATTCATACTTTGCATATTTAAGCTATTTAATGAAGTATTATTGTTATTTAAATTAGGGTTAATTTGACTGTTAAAATTAGGAAAAAAGTTTCCATTATTCATATTATCACTTTCCTTTTCTTCTTTTCCATTAGTATTATCTTCTTTATAATCTTTTAAAGACTTCATAATATCAGAAATAGTCATTTCTATTTCATCTTGTTCTTCTTGATCTTTTTTAATTAATTCATCTAAATCTTTAACTGTTAGACGATTATCTATTATTTGTTTAAGAAAATTTGTTTGTTTAGTAGGATTTTCTACATTTAGGAGACTTCTAGCATGTCTTTCACTTATTTTTTTATTAATTAGGGCTTCTTGTATTTCTTTTGGTAAAGTTAGTAATCTTAATTTATTAGCAATAGTTGACTGAGATTTACCAAGAAGAGCTCCTAATTCATTTTGATTCATTTTAGTTAAATCTAGAATTTGTTTGATTGATTCAGCTTCTTCGATAGAATTTAGATTTTCGCGTTGAAGATTTTCAATTAGGGCTACTTCAGCCATTTTTTGATCATCTAAATCTTTGATAATTACAGGAACTGTTGGAAGATTTAGACTTTTTGCAGCACGCCATCTTCTTTCTCCGGCAATTATTTGGTAGATATCACCTTGTTTTCTAACGAGAATAGGGTTAATTATACCATATGTTTTTATTGATTCTGCTAACTCTTTAATAGTTGATTCATTGAAGGTTTTTCTTGGTTGATAGGGGTTGGGAGTTAGCAAATCAATATTCAAATTGACAAGACTTGCATTTTCTTGCAAAATATCACCCTCTTTATATTCATTCTTCTTTATCTTATAATAATATAATACACTAGTTCAATATTTTTTTCAAGTTTTTTTTAAAAATTATGTGATATACTAGTAAGTATAAAAATATTTATTTTGAGGTGTGAGATGAAAACTAGTAATAAAGAAATAAGTTTTGAAGATGCTATTGAAATAGCTGATATAGATAATAGCATTTTGAAGAGAAGAAATAATGGGTTATTATTAAGTGATTATCAGGTTAATGTTTTAAGTGATAGGGGAATTATGTATGAAAAATATGGCAGCATTCATGAACTATTATTTGATATTGAGGAAATACTTAATGATGAATATGATGATGAACTAGATAGTATTAGTAAACAATTAGCTGAAATGGCTTATTATAGAGAGACTAAAAAATAGATATTAAAAAACATTAGATTTATTTTTCTAATGTTTTAGATATCTCTTTTTTTTATTTGAGAATATGATCTTGGATATATTTTGGGAGTTTGTTTTGTTTTTGTTATTTTGTATATAGTACGGTATCCGGCTTCATGTGGAAGATTAAAATTAATTATTGATTCATTAGCAAGATATAATTTTTTGTAATAATTATCAATATTATTTAGCTCTTCAGTGATATTACCTTTTAGGGAAACGAATGTACCTCCTATTTTTAATAGTGGAATAGCATACTCTAGGAGATGCTTTAGAGGAGCAACAGCACGTGAGGTGATAATATCATATTTTTCACGATTTTCTTGAGCATAATCTTCGGCGCGAGCGCAAATAACATGAATGTTTTTTAAATCTAGTTCAGTGATAACTTTTTCTAGAAAATGACATTTCTTGGCAGTTGAATCTAGCAAGTCTACTTTTAATTCTGGAAATACTATTTTTAAAACTAGACCAGGAAAACCAGCTCCGGAACCGATATCTAGAAGGTATTCATCTTTTAGGTTGATAGATTTTACAATGGTGAGGGAATCATAAAAATGCTTAAGATATACAGCTGATTCTTCAGTGATGGTTGTTAAGTTGTATTTAGCATTTTCAGTTACCAATAAGTGATAGTAAGCATCTAATTTTTTTAGTGTATCAACAGAAATGTTTATATCTAGGTGTTTTAATTCATTTATAAATTCTTCTTTATTCATTATACTTCTTCCTTAAATATATTAATAAGATAGAGATATCAGCTGGATTTACTCCACTTATTCTTAGGGCTTGGCCAATTGTAGTTGGATTTACCTTTTCTAATTTTTGTCGAGCTTCGCTAGCGAGATTAGGAATATCTTTGTAATCAATATCAATAGGAATTTGTTTTTCTTCTTGTTTTAACATTTTTGCAGCTTCTTTGTTTACTTTATCAATATATCCAGCATATTTGATAGATATTTCTACTTGTTCCATGACATCTTCTTTGTATGAGTCATCTAGTAAACCATTTTCTTTTAATTTTTCAATAGTTATCTCAGTTCTTTTTAAAAGGTCATATAGAGTTATTGAATCTTTTATGTTAGCACTTGAAAGGCTAGTTAATAAATTGTTGGTATTTTGAGTAGGATTTAATTTAGTTGTTTGAAGATAATTTTTGAAAGACTCTATTGATGATAATTTTTGGGTAAATTTTTCATAACGAGGTTCTTTAATTAATCCTACTTGATATCCATATGGAGTTAAGCGAATATCAGCATTATCATGACGAAGAAGGAGACGATATTCAGCACGAGAAGTAAGCATACGATATGGTTCAATAGTGCCTTTAGTAACTAGATCATCGATAAGAACTCCAATATATGATTCATTTCTTTTTAAGATTAGTGGGGATTTCTCATCTATTGATAAAGCGGCATTGATACCTGCGATGATACCTTGACCAGCGGCTTCTTCATATCCACTTGTACCATTTATTTGACCGGCGGTATATAGATTTTTTAATACTTTTGTTTCTAGTGATCTTGTTATTTGAGTAGGATAGATGGCATCATATTCAATAGCATAGGCATATTTATTGATAATGGCATGCTCTAATCCCGGGAGAGAGTGAACCATTTTTTCTTGAACGTCACGAGGCATAGAGGTAGAAAATCCTTGAAGATACATGTCATCATAATAGATACTTTCAGGTTCAATAAATAGTTGGTGACGCTCTTTGTCAGCAAAACGAACTATTTTATCTTCAATAGATGGGCAATATCTTGGACCAACACCTTTTATGTCATCACGTCCACCATACATAGCTGATTTATTTAGGTTATCTAGAATTATTTTATGTGTTTCTTTTGTAGTATATATTAAGTGGCATGGTATTTGTTTAGATGTATCATAATAATGAGGTTCTTCGGTGTTGAAACTGTAACATACAGGGTCTCCTGGCTCTTCTTGGGTTTTACTGAAGTCTATTGATGACTTGGCTATTCTTTGGGGAGTGCCTGTTTTTAGTCTTAGAATATCGAAGCCATATGATTTTAATTTATCACTTAGGTGCATTGAGGGCTTTTCGCCATGAGGGCCACTTCTTGTTCTTTCACTACCTACTAGGATATCTGATTTTAGATAAGTACCCGTTGTTAAGATTACTTTTTGACTACGAATTTTGGTACCATCCGCAAGGACTACTCCTTTAACTGCTTGATTTTCAACAATTAAATCTTCGACCATTGATTCTAGTAGGGTTAATTTTTCTTGTTTTTTAAGAGTTTTCAACATTTCTTGTGGATATGTTACTTTATCTACTTGGGCTCTTAATGATCTTACAGCTGGCCCTTTAGAGGAATTTAGCATTTTCATTTGAAGGGCTGTTTTATCTGCTATACGACCCATTTCTCCACCAAGTGCATCTATCTCACGGACTATTATTCCTTTAGCAGAACCACCAATTGATGGGTTACATGGTAAGGTAGCTACATTATTTATATTGGAAGTTATTAAAAGGGTAGTTTTTCCAATACGAGCTGATGCTAGAGCGGCTTCACAACCTGCATGGCCAGCTCCAACGACAATTATGTTATATTCATATTTCATTTTATCACTTACTTTCCTAGGCAAAATCTTGAGAACATTTCATCAATTAACTCTTCTTTATATGTTTTGCCAATTATTTCTCCTAAGAGAGACCAAGCTTCTTTTAGATCTAACTCAACAATATCTATTGGATAAGTTGATATTTTATTTAGGCTTTCTTCAATGGTTGATTTGGCTTGTTTTAAAAGAGCTATACTTCTAGCAGAGGTTAAATATGTAGGATCATTAGTAGTTATTTCTTCTAAATTAAATAGTTTTATAATTGATTGTTTTAATTCATCTAATCCAATATTATTTTTAAGACTCATTTTGATTACTGACGAGTCATTAATGACAAGATTTGTTGATAAGTCTATTTTATTTATGACAATGATATGTTTTTTTGATTTTATTTTATCTAAAAGATCTTGATCTTCTTTAGTTAGTGGTTCATTGTTATTTAATAGATATATTACTAAATCTGATGAGTCAATTATTTCATAGCTTTTGGCTACTCCAATTTGTTCTACGAGGTTATCGGTTTTTCTTATGCCTGCTGTATCAATGATATTACATACGATGCCATTTAGAATAAATCTTCCTTCAACAATATCGCGAGTAGTACCTTCAATATCAGTAACGATAGCTTTTTGTTCTTCTAAAAGGGCATTTAATAGGCTACTTTTGCCAACATTTGGGCGACCAATAATACCTATATTAATACCATCTTTTATTATTTTGCCATCAGTTGATTTATTTAGGATATTGGTTATTTTTGATAGCAATTTTTTTATTGATGGAGTTATTTTTTCATTTGTTAAAACTTCAATATCATCATATTCTGGATAATCAATGTTAACTTCAATGTTACTGATGATACTTACTAGATCACTACGCAAGTCTTCGATTAGATTTGAGACACTACCAGTTAATTGATTTATTGATAGTTGTCTACTTATATCACTTTTGGCTTCGATTAAATTCATAACTCCTTCGGCTTCAGTTAAGTCGATTCGGCCATTTAAGAAAGCTCTTTTGGTAAATTCTCCGGGTTCAGCTAATCTAGCTCCATTAGTAAGAAGTAACTCTAATACTTTATTAGTAGTACTGATACCACCATGGCAATTTATTTCAATGATATCTTCTTTGGTGAAGGTTTTTGGAGCAAGCATTATACTGATTAGGACTTCATCTATTATTTTATTTTGATCTATAATATGTCCATAATGAATGGTATGGCTTTTAGCGATAGTTAAATCTTTATCAAATATTTTATTAACTATATTTACTGATTCAGGGCCACTTACTCTTATGATGGAGATAGCTCCGACACCTAAAGCAGTAGATATAGCTGCTATTGTATCTTCCATGTTATCCTTCCTTTCTTTTTATACAGGTGTTTTTTTCTTTACCAAGATATTTTACCACAGAATAAAGAAAAAAGATATAATTATTTTTTCATTATATCTTTTTATATTTTAGATTTCTTTTGGTTTTATAACAACGCATCTATTTGGTTCTTCGCCAACGGATTCAGTATAAACATATTTATCATTAGCTAGAGTGCTATGAACAATTCTTCTTTCATATGAATTCATGCTATCTAGTTTTGTTTCAAACTTTGTTTTAGCAACTTCGCGAGCTACTTTTTTAGCCAATAGTTCGATACTATGATTCTTTTTATCTTTGTAGTTTTCAACGTCTAGGATGATACCAATATAGTTCTTTGTTTCATTGTTGATAATTTGTCTTATTATTGTTTGAAGTGCTTCGATTGTTCTACCGTTATGTCCTATTAGTACAGCATTATGATCAGAGAAAATTTTAATAGTTATATTATCTTCTCTTCTTCTTACTTCTAGATTAACAGTTAGACCCATTAATTTAGTTATTTCATTAATATTTTCTTTGATACTATCAATAATATCATTGTAATCAATTACTTCTATTTTGACATTTTTTTTAAGTAAGCTGCTTTTTTCTTCAAGAACATTAACGATGACATTATTTTCAGTTAGATTTAGTTCTTTTAGAGCTGTTTCTAAAGCTTCTTCATATGTTTTTCCATTATAAATATTTTTTTTCATTATTTAACCTTCTTTCTTTCAACCATAAGATTTTGGATGATACTGAATAGATTTGATACTATCCAATAGATACCTACAGCGGAAGCAATGGTGAATGAACTATAAGTGATTATTGCTAGCATAAAGTAAAGCATATATTTCATATTCATTCCAGCATTGGCACTTGCTGATTGATCTTTTAAAGTTTTTCTGAAAGAAACGATGGTTGCTAGAAAAATTAATACTACTAATAGAATGTAGATATATTCACCATTTTTGATACCATACCATGGAGTAGTGCCTAGTTTAAAGAATAAGAATTTATCTTCAAAGATGGCTGGTGTACGATTGATTGCTTCATAAAAAGCAAAGAGTAATGGTAATTGGATAAATGATGTTAGGCATCCTGCTAATGGGTTAATTTTATATTTTTGATAGATAAGCATCATTTCTTGGGCTTTACGATTTTGATCTTCAACTGAAGTTTTATTTTCGTATTTCTTTTCTAACTTAGTTAATTCTGGAGTTGCTTGTTTAATTAATTCTGATTGCATAGCTGTTTTTTTAGTTAGAGGGAATAGAATTAATCTAATTAAGATACAAGTAACTATTATTGATAAGCCATAACTGTTTAGGAGTGAACCTATTTTTATAATAACCCACGCTAATGGTTTTACAAAGATACTTGTCCATAAGCCTTCATAGTTGGCTAGGGGAGTAAATTTATCACATGTAGGTAATTTGTCGATATCTACATTATTTTTTTCATATATTTCAATAGTAGACTGTTCGGTTGGCTTACAAATAATGTTTTCGGTAAGTACTTGACCGGTATCATTATTTCTAACTATTTCTTTACCATTTTTTAATGTTTTAGTGCATCCTGTTAATAGAAATAAACAAAGGATGAGAGTAAAAATTCTTAGTTTTTTGTTTTTCATTTATTTTCTCACTTTCTTCAGTAATTCTAATAATTCTTTCTCTAAAGACTGATAATCTAGTTCTTTAGAGGTTTCTTTTATAATTATAACATAGTTAAAGCCATTTTGTATATCTTTTTCATTGGTAATAATAATATTTTTGATTTGGCGTTTTAATTTGTTACGGATATGGGCTTTTCCTACTTTTTTAGGAACAGTTATACCATATTTATTATTAGAATCATTGGAAACCTCAGTAAAGATAGAGAAATATTTATTTTTAACGCTATGTTTTTGACTGATAATTTCAGTAAATTTTTCACTTTTTTGAATTATTTTATCTTTATTCATATTTTCTCCTTATAATGGGTTGTATATTTTTTTATAAACAAAAAACCACTAGTAGTGGCTTATGCACAAAGTTTTTTTCTTTTTTTTGCTCTTCTTTTATTTAAAACGTTACCTTTAATTCTTGCAAAAAATCCATGTTTTTTGGCTTTTTTTCTTTTATTTGGTTGATAAGTTCTCTTCATAAATTAACACCTCCAAGTTAAAATCTTCTTTATTATATAGGACAACGGCAATTATGTCAACAAATTTTTAGGTTTTTTTAAGTTTTTGCTTTTATTTTACATTTTTTTTTGTTATAATTATTATGAAAGAATAGAGGGATAGTTATGTTTGAAAAGATTTTGTCAATTACTAAAAACTATGCTATAGTGCAAATTTCAAACAATATCAGTGATGATATACTTAATTATAATGTTATCCTTGAAGATAAAGAAAAGAAAATTTTGGGAGAGATTGATGAAGTTATCAACAATGAAGCTAAGATTTCTTTTTTGGGGGAATTTATTGATGGGAGATTTTATAGTGGTATTATAAGAAGACCTACTTTAAGTTCTATGATTAGAATTATCAACAAGCAGGAACTAGGTGAATTAGTAGGGGATAATGATAGTAGAACAATGATTTTGGGATTAAGTCCACTATATAATAATTATCCTATAAAGGTTAATATTAATGAAATGTTTAGTAATCATATGGCTATTTTTGGTAATACTGGATCTGGTAAAACTTGTGGTGTAGCTAGAATTATACAAAATTTTTTCAATATGAAAGATAAAATTCCTTTTAATAGTAATATATTTATTTTTAATAACACTAGTGAGTATGATGCAGCTTTTAGAAATATTCATAGTATTAATAATAATTTTAATTATAAGTTGTATACTACTGATAAGACTGATAGTAGTGGTAATCAAATAAAGATTCCTTTATGGATTATGGATGTAGATGATTATGCTAATTTATTGGATATTACAGATTATTTTCAAATTAATATTATAGAGAAGATGCTTAGTTTGGTATCAGTATTTGCAAGGAATGATGAAGAATCTATTAGATATAAGAATCATTTAATAGCTAAGGCTATAATATCTGTTTTGTATTCTAATCAAGTAGCCGCTAAGATAAGAGACCAAATATTTAATATTTTACAAGATTGTTATACTAAAGAATTAAATCTTGATGCAGAGGTTCCTGGTATTGGATATACAAGAGAATTTAGAAAGTGTTTTGATATTGATAATCATGGAGAATTTGTTGAGAGAATTTTAGTTACTAAATATATACAAAGTTTTATTGATAATAATACTAAATGGAATGAAGATTATGTACCAATATATTTTACTTTGGACCAGTTAGAGATTGCTTTAAACTTTGCTTTGATTAGTGAAGGATTATTACTTAATGAGAAATCTTATAGTGAAGCTATTGCTTTAAAGGTTAAGTTACATACAATTAACAATAGTTCTAGTAAGGAATTCTTTAATGTACCTAACTTTATATCAACAGAACAGTATATTAATTCTATGTTAACTACTAATGATGGAAATGGTAGAGTACAAATAGTTAATTTTGTTTTAGAAGAGATAGATGATAGGCTTGCTAAGGCTTTAGTTAAGATTATTTCAAGAATATTATTTAAATTTGAGAAGAAGTTACAACCTAGAGGAGCAATGCCAATACATTTAATGCTTGAAGAAGCGCATCGTTATGTACAAAGAGATAAGGATTTGGATATATTAGGATATAATATTTTTGAGAGAATTGCTAAGGAAGGTAGAAAATTTGGAGTAATTATGGATTTAATTACTCAAAGACCTACGGAGCTTTCAGAGACAGTATTATCACAGTGTTCTAATTTTATTATTTTTAAATTAAATCATCCGACGGATTTGGAATATATAAAGAAGATGGTTCCTAATATTAGTTCGGACGTAATTGAGAAACAAAAGTCTTTGCAGTCTGGTACTTGTGTAGCTTTTGGTAGAATGATGAGAATACCTATGATAGTTAAAATGCAAATGCCTAATCCAGAGCCTCAAAGTGCTAATGCTTCAATATATGATAAGTGGATAGTTGAATGGAAGAGTTAACAGTTAGTTGTTAGCTCTTTTTTTTGATAAAAATTTAATGAAGAGATAAAAATATTTCCCGGGAAATATTTTTTTTAGTTTTCAACAGGAAAAAAGAGAAATTTTTTTACTTTCAACAACAAAAATCAACAAAATTCGACTTATCAACAGGTAATTGTTGAAAAAATTGCTCTATCAACAGGCTTTGTACATAACTTTACGACAGTTTTCGACAAAAACCTTAGTTTTCAACATGTTATAACGATTGTTGAAAAAAATATCCACACACAAGAAAAATGTCGAAAATTGTTGAAAACTCTTTAAAAGCCTTTAAAAATATGGTATTATATTGTTGAAAACTTGTTGATAACCTGTTGATAAGTTGTTGAAAGTAAAAAAAAGGATAGACAAATTGCAGTAATATGTTAAAATAAAATTAAGACTTGTAAGTGAGGTAGCTATTATGAGTAATGAAGAACTATGGACAAAATTTTTAGAAAATATTAAGAATGAAGTTTCTGATGTATCATTAGTTACTTGGTTTGGAGAAGATGAGACTAAGTTATATTCATTAAAAGATGATATAGCAACTATTGTAGTAAACCAAGATTTAACTAAAAAGCACCTTGAAAGCCATTATCTTGATATGATGACGGATGTTATGAATAGAATTACTGATTCTAATATAACAATTAATATTTTGCTGAGAAGCGAATTAGAAAAAGAAATTAAAGAAGAAAAAAGTAAGCAAATGGCTCTGGAAGTTAATTATGATGATGAAAAACAATCTTCATTAAATGCTAATTTGAATCCGGATTATACCTTTGAGACTTTTATAGTTGGTAAAAGTAATCAATTTGCTTATAGAGCGTCGAGGGCTATTGCTGAAGAACCATGCTCTTATAATCCATTATTCTTATATGGAGAAAGTGGAGTAGGTAAAACACATTTAATGCATGCAATTGGTAATTATATAGTGCAACATACTAATAAAAAAGTTTTGTATATTTCAAGTGATAAGTTTGTAGATGAATATACAAAGATATTTAGAGGTAATGATAATAAGAATAATTTTGATAAAATTGATGCATTTAAAGAGAAATATCGTAATATTGATGTATTAATTATTGATGATATTCAGTTTTTAAGTAATGCTCCGAAAGGACAAGAAGAATTCTTTCATACATTTAATGAATTATATAATGCAAATAAACAAATTATTATTGCTTCCGACAGATCTGTTGATGATTTAAATTCATTAGAGAATAGATTGTTAACTAGATTTAATTGGGGACTTACAACAAATATTACAACTCCTGATTATGATTTAAGAATTAATATAATAAATAACAAATTAGCTTTTAAAGAGGCTGCTAGTGATATTCCTAATGATGTAATTGAATATATTGCAAATAATTTTGATTCTGATATAAGAAAACTAGAGGGGGCTATTACTAGAGTTTTAGCTTATTCTTCAATGTTTAATAAAGGAAAGATTACATTAGATATTGCTGTAGATGCTCTTAAAGATTTACTTAAAGATAGAAGCTTTTATAAGAATGATATACAAAGAATACAAAGAGTAGTATGTGATTATTATAAAATTAGTATTGAACAAATGAAAGGAAAGAATAGAAATAATTCAGTTAATTTTCCTAGACAAATAGCAATTTATTTATGTAGAGAGTTAACTGATGAGTCTTTTCCTAAAATAGGGTCTTATTTTGGAGGAAGAAACCATTCTACGATCATTAGTGCTGATCAAAAGATAAGAAAAGAGCTTGATACTAATAAAGATTTAAAAGAAGTAATACAAGATTTAAAGAGGAGTTTGACTTAGATTGTTGATACTTGTTAATAAAAAAATACTTATCAACATAAACTGTTGATTAATAAACCCTTATAAATAAAGAGATGAGAAGAGTTTTCAACAGTTTCAACAAGTATAATATTAGTAATAATTTAATAAAGAAAGAAGGAAAAATAAAAATGAAATTTGTTATTAAGAAAAGTATTTTATTAGAAAACTTATTGAATACCTCAAAGGCTATTTCAAGTAAAAATTTAATTCCAATATTAACAGGTATTAAATTTGATTTATTGGAGGATGGATTATATTTATCAGCAAGTGATTCAGATATATCTATTAGAACATTTATTGAAAAGAGTAAGATTACAGAAGTTGTACAAACTGGTAGTATTGTTATTAGTGGTAAATATATAGTAGAAATAATTAGAAAGTTACCTGATACAGATATTACTATTGAAGTAGTTGATGGATATAATATGATAATTCAAACAACAGGATCTGAATTTAATTTAAATGGTATTGATCCTAATGAATTTCCTAATCTTGATCTAGAAGAGACTAAGAATCCAATAGTATTAAATCCAGTAGTATTTAAAAATATTATTAATCAAACATTCTTTGCTACTTCTTTATCTGAAACTAGACCTCTTTTGACAGGTATTAATTTTAAATTAGATGGAGAAATATTAGAAGTTATAGCTACTGATAGTTATCGTTTAGCTAGAAAACAAATTAATTTAAAAGAAAAATATGAAAATGACTTTAATTTAGTTATACCAGGAAAGAATTTATTAGAATTAGCAAGAATACTTGAAGATGATAAAGAGAATGTATATTTGCATATATTTAATAATAAAGTATTGTTTAAATATAAGAATATAATTTTCTTATCTAGATTGATTAGTGGTACATATCCAGTATCTTCAAATATTATTCCTAATAATTTTAGAATTGATATAGAATGTAATTATGGAGATTTATATGATATGATCGATAGAGCTTCTTTACTTACATCTGATAAAGATAAGAATACTATTAAGTTAGTACTTCATAATAGAGAATTGATTATATCTTCTAATTCTCCAGAAATTGGTAAAGTAGAAGAAAAAATTAATATTGATAATGATTCAGAAATGTCTATATCCTTTAGTTCTAAGTATATGTTAGAAGCAATTAAGAGCTTTAATTCAGAGAAGATACATATTCTTATGAATGATGATAATTCACCAATTATAGTTAAGAGTGATAAAGAAGTATCATTAATTCAATTAGTATTACCTATAAAAACTTATTAATAATTAGAAAAAAATAAAAAAATTGGACAATAAAGTCTAATTTTTTTTATTTTTTGGAGAGTTCTACATATTTTGACAAATTTTGACAATTCAGTATGATTTAATAAAAGGTTAAGGAGGGATTATTTTGGATGAAATTAATAGATCAACACTTTTGTTGATAGGACTTGATGATAATAAAACTAGAGTTATTACATATGATAGTGATTATTTAGTTGATGAAAGTGCAAGGGATATAGTTAATCAATCTTGTATAAATTTTGGAAATACTTTGATGCAAAGAATAAAGATGACTAAAAGCTTAGTAAATATATCTTCTAAAGCACCAGTATTAATTGAAGAATCAAGAGATATTATCTTTTTTCCGCTTAAATCACCAAGATTAAAGAATAATATTTGGGTATCATTTAATAATTTAAATAGTTATGATAAAATTGATGATAAAACTAGACTTAATTTTAAGGGAAATAAAACTATTTTACTTGACTTTTCATACTATATTTTTGACAATCAAGTTACTAAAGCAATACTATTACATTATGAGATAAAAAAAAGAAGAAAAAGTTTATAAAAAAAGGACTTTTTCTTTTATTTTTAAGGATTTTATGGTATAATTATAGTGTAATTATTAAATGATAATGTATATTTATGGGCGTGATATTATATGGTTGGTATATTGATATGAAAATTCAAAATTTAAATCTAAAAAATTTTAGAAATTATAATAAATTAGATATATCATTTAATGATAAATTAAATATAATTATTGGTAATAATGCCCAAGGAAAGACTAATATATTAGAAGCTATATATTATTTATCTATTACTAAACCGATATCTATAAATAATGATAAAAGTATTATTATGCGTGATAAAGAGGGTACTAGTATATCAACAGTTGTTGTTGATAAAGATTCTAGTAATAAACTTACGATTAATGTTACTAGTAATGGTAAGAAATTATTGATAAATAGTAATGAGATAAAGAAACATAGTGATTTTATTGGTAAACTTAAAGTAATATTATTTACTCCTGATAGTTTAGGTATTATAAAAGAGGGACCTGGTAATAGAAGAAGATTTTTAAATATAGAGATTAGTCAATTATATGTTAGATATATAAATATACTTAATGAATTTAATGTTATATTAAAACAAAGAAATGAATATTTAAAAATCATTCGTGAAGGTAACTATAATAAAGAATATATGAATATTTTAAATGAGAAGTTTATTTCTTTATCTATTGATATATATAAGTATCGTAAGAAGTTTATTGATTTACTTAATAGATATATTGGTAGTATTTTTAAAGATATTTCTTCTTATGAGGGTTTATCTTTAAGGTATATTACTAATATTGATTTAAGTGATATGAATAATATTGAAAAAGTGCTTATGGAAAAAATTGATGCTGGATTTAATCGAGATGTAATTTATGGTAGTACTTTGATAGGGCCTCATAGAGATGATTTTAGCTTTATTTTGGAAGATAATGATTTATTGTTATATGGTTCACAAGGGCAGTTAAAGATGGCTGTATTGGCTCTTAAATTAGCTGAGATAGAGGTATTTAAAGATATTTGTGGAGAGAATCCTGTAATATTACTTGATGATTTGTTTAGTGAATTGGATATTAATAAAAGAAATAAAGTTATTAATTATTTAAATAAGGATATGCAAACTATTATTACAACTACTGATTTGAGTAATGTAGATGAAGAATATATTAATAATTCATATATTTTTGAAATAGAAAATGGAGCAGTAATTTATAAAAATTACGACTAAAGAGAGGGACGTGATAATATGAAAGAAAATAAGAATGAACATTATGATGCTTCGGATATTCAAGTATTGGAAGGACTTGAGGCAGTAAGAAAAAGACCTGGTATGTATATTGGTACTACTGATATTAAAGGATTACACCATCTAGTTTGGGAAATAGTTGATAATTCTATTGATGAGGCTTTAGCAGGATATTGTAATAATATTGAAGTTGTTATTAATAAAGATAATTCAATAACTGTTAAAGATGATGGTAGAGGTATTCCTGTTGATATTCATCCTAAAACAAAGAAATCTACTGTAGAAACAGTTTATACTGTTCTTCATGCTGGAGGTAAATTTGGTGGTGGAGGATACAAAGTATCAGGAGGACTACATGGTGTAGGTGCATCAGTAGTTAATGCTTTATCTAAATGGGTAGAGGTTAGAGTATATAAAAATGCACAGGTTTACTTTATAAGATTTGAAAATGGTGGACATACTGTTGAACCTCTTAAAGTTATTGATACTTGTAGTCCAGATAGAACAGGTACTACAGTTACTTTTAAACCTGATCCTGATATTTTTGATAGTGAAATATATGATTATGATACTTTGAAAGTTAGAATTCGTGAATTAGCATTTTTAAATCGTGGATTATCTATTACTTTAAGAGATGATCGTGATATGGAGGATACTATTGGTGAGACTTTCTTATATGAAGGTGGAATTAGTGAGTATGTTAGATTTATAAATCAAGGAAAAACTCCTATTCATGATGATATTATTCATTTATCTGGAGAAGAAGATGGAGTACAATTTGAAGTAGCAATGCAATATAATTCTGGATATACTGAGAATATTTACTCTTTTGTTAATAATATTAATACCCATGATGGTGGAACTCATGAAGAAGGTGTTAGAAGAGCTTTAACGAGAGTTATTAATGCTTATGCTAGAAAAAATGGAATATTGAAAGATAAAGATGATTCTTTGACTGGTGATGATGTTAAAGAAGGTCTTACTATGATTATTTCATGTAAGCATCCTAATCCTCAATTTGAAGGACAAACTAAAGGTAGATTAGGTAATTCTGAAGTTAGAAAATTAGCTGATAATGTATTTTCACAAGGATTTGAAAGATTTTTACTAGAAAATCCTGAGGATGCTAAGACTATTGTTAATAAAGCAATGTTGGCATGTAGAGCAAGAAATGCTGCTAGAAAAGCAAGAGAAATTACTAGAAAAACAGATTTAGCTACTACTAATTTCTTTGGTAAGTTGTCTGATTGTAAGAGTAAAGATCCTAAAATATCAGAAATATTTATAGTCGAGGGAGATAGTGCTGGTGGTAGTGCTAAGAAGGGAAGAGATTCTTTGACACAAGCTATTCTTCCATTAAGAGGTAAAATATTAAATGTAGAGAAAGCTAGACTAGATAAGGCTTTATCTAATGAGGAAATTAGAACAATTATTACAGCATTTGGTACTGGTATTGGAGAAGAATTTGATTTAAATAAACTTCGTTATGATAAGATAATAATCATGACCGATGCCGATGTTGATGGATCACATATTAGAGTATTATTGTTAACATTATTTTATAGATTCTTTAAACCTATAGTAGAAGCAGGACATGTATATGCTGCTCAGCCACCTTTATTTAGAATAATGCATGGTAAAACACGAAAATATGTTCTTGATGAAAAAGAGAAAGAAGAATATTTAGCATCATTACCTGAAGGAGTAAGAAATAGGGCAGAGATAGCTCGTATGAAAGGACTTGGTGAAATGGATGCTGAAGAGTTAAATGAAACTACTATGGATATTAATAAGCGTATTTTAAGAAGAATTACTGTTGATGATTGTGTAGCTGCAGATAAAGTATTTGAAAAACTTATGGGTGATGATGTTGAACCTAGAAGAAGTTTTATTGAGGAGAATGCGAGATTTGTTGAAAATCTTGATATATAGTAGGGGGTGAATGTTAAATGAATGAAGAAAATAATAAAAATTTAGATGAACTTGTTGATAGAGCTATGAATGATATGAATGAATCTAGTGAAGATACAAGTGCATCAGTACAGGAAAATAATGATTCAATAGCTGATGATGGTAATGATTTTAGTGGGGTATTTCATGAGAGAGATAGTTTATCAGAGAACAATATTGTTGATGAAGTGGAAAAATCTTTCTTAGATTACTCAATGAGTGTTATTACTTCACGTGCAATACCAGATTTAAGAGATGGATTAAAGCCTGTTCATAGAAGAATTTTATGGAGTATGTATAATTCTGGTTATACTCCAGATAAACCGCATAGAAAATCTGCTAAAACTGTTGGTGAAGTTATGGGTAATTATCACCCTCATGGAGATAGTTCTATATATGAAGCAATGGTTAGAATGGCACAAGATTTTAATCAACGTTATCTTTTGATAGATGGCCATGGTAATTTTGGTAATATTGAAGGTGATGGGGCTGCAGCAATGCGTTATACTGAATCACGTTTGTCAAAACTATCATTAGAATTACTTAGTGATATTCGTAAGAATACTGTTGATATGACTAAAAACTTTGATGAAACATTAGATGAACCGGTTGTTCTTCCTAGTAGATTCCCTAATATTTTAGTTAATGGTACTATGGGTATTGCTGTTGGTATGGCTACAAATATTCCACCACATAATTTGGGTGAAGTTATAGATGGTTGTGTTGCTTATATTGATAATCCTGAGATAGATACAATGGGATTAATGCAACATATTAAGGGACCTGATTTTCCTACTGGTGGTATTATACTTGGTAATTCTGGTATTAAAAAAGCTTATGAAACTGGTAGAGGTTCTATTACTATTAGAAGTAGAGCAGAAATAGTTGAACATAATAATCATAGTTCTATTGTTATAACTGAAGTTCCTTATGGTGTTAATACGATGGAACTTAAGAATAAGGTAGCAGAACTTGTTAGAGATAAAATAATTGATGGTATATCTGATTATCATACAGATTTAAAAGATGGGGTTAAGATTACTATTACTTTAAAAAGAGACGCTAATCCGCAAGTAGTATTAAATAATTTATATAAGCATACTAATTTTCAAATTCAATATGGTATTATCTTCTTGATGATTGATTCTGGTACTCCTAGAACTTTAGGTCTTAAGGATATTATTGCTAAATATATTGATTATCAAAAAGAAGTTATTATAAGAAGAACCAAGTTTGATCTTGATAAGGATGAGAAGCGTGTTCATATTTTAGAAGGTTATAAGATTGCTCAAGATAATATTGATGAGGTTATTCAAATAATTAGAAATGCTAAGAGTGATGTTGAGGCTAAGGATAAGTTAATTAGTAGATTTAATTTATCAGATGTTCAAGCTGATGCTATATTAGAGTTAAAATTAAGACGTTTAACTGGATTAGAGAGAGATAAGATTGAAGCAGAACTTAATGCCTTGTTGATAGAGATAGAAGAATTGAAATCTATATTAGCTTCTAATCAAAAGGTATTAGATATTATTAAAAAGGAAATGCTTGAGATTAAGAATAAATATGCTGATGAGCGTAGGACTCATATTGATATGACTGCTATCGATTATATTGATGATGAAACGTTAATTCCTGAGGAAAAGATAGTTATTACTTTAACTAAAAAGGGTTATATTAAGAGGTTACCTGTTGATACGTATAAAACTCAACATCGTGGTGGTGTTGGTATTAAGGGTATGTCTATTAATGAAGAGGATTTTGTTGAGCAAATGCTTAATTGTTCTACACATGATTATGTTTTATTCTTTACTAATAAGGGTAAGGTGTATCGTGTTAAAGGATATGAAATTCCTGAATATAGTAGACAATCTAAGGGATTACCTATTGTTAACTTGTTAAATATGGAGCAAGGTGAATATGTTACTTCATTGTTGAATGGATCAAAGAATGATGGTTGTAAGTATTTGGTATTTGCTACTAAGAGTGGATTAATTAAGAGAACTGATGTATCTGAATTCTATAATATTCGTGCTAATGGTAAGAAGTTTATTACTTTAAGGGAAGATGATGAGTTAATTTCTGTTAAGAATACTAATGGTAAGTGTGACATATTAATGGCTGCTTCTAATGGTAGAATGGTTCGTTTTGCTGAGAATTTGGTTAGAGTAATGGGCCGCGGAGCTAGTGGTGTAAAGGGTATTACTTTAGATGGAAGTATTCTTGTTGGTATGGAAATTGCTGAAGAGAATGAAGACGTATTGGTTGTTACTGAAAATGGTTATGGTAAAAAGACTCCAATTGGTGAGTATCGTGTTACTAATCGTGGAGGTAAGGGTGTTAAAACTTTAAATATTACTGAAAAGAATGGTTCAATTACTTCATTTAAGACTGTTGACAATAGTAAAGATTTAATTATTATAACTAATGAGGGTATTATTATTAGATTAGCTGTTGATAAGATATCTGAAATGAGTAGGGTAACGCAGGGTGTTAAATTGATTAATTTACGTGAAGGTCAAAAGGTAAGTTCAATTTCTATTGTTGATACTAGTGAGGATGATACGGTAGAAAATAGTGATACTAATGAATCTTCTGAGACTACTGATGTTACTCAAGATAATTAATATTAATAAAAGGGCACATTAAATGTGCTTTTTTTATGTCTTTTTATAATAAAATTTAGCATTTTAGCCATTAACCTGTTGATAGAGCATTTTTTCTTTTGTGATATGTATGCATATTTTATAATAAAAATATTTCCCGGGAAATAATTTTTTTATTTATTTTTTGATAATAATTATTTTTACTTGTTGATAGAGCAAATCAATATAATTAAAAACTGTAATTATTTGTATTCATTTTTTTAAATTTTGCAATTATATAATTACAATTTTTAAAAAAATGTTGATATGTATTTGCAATTTTTATTTATATAAAATTATCAATGTTCCACGTGAAACATATATTACATTTTTATGAATATATAGTATCTTTATTTATTTTGATACTTTTTTCTTTATTTATATTAACATTTTAATTATATTTTTATTATATTCTACGAGGAACCTTATATAATATATTTATTTAAATATTTTTATTTTATTGCTACAAGTTTTTATTATGAATAATTTCAACGTTCCACGTGAAACTATGTAGCATTAATATTTTAATTAATTATTATTTATATATGTTTAATAATTTTTATAGTGGATTAAAAAAAGAATGTTTCACGTGGAACATTGAGTGTAATTATTTATTTAATTTTAATTATAAAATTCTTGCCTTTAATTTATGATTGTTGTATAATTTATTTGCGCGACAATAATGTGGGAACCAAGTCAGGATCGGAAGATAGCAGCTTTAACTATTAATTATTGTGTGCGCTTTTTATATTTCAAATTACAATGTTCCACGTGAAACATTGTTTTTTTATTTTATATTAAGATACATAATACTTTGTAGAATTGTTATTTTTATTAAAGTTGTTCTATAACGTTTCACGTGGAACTATGTATAGCTATATAGTTTAAATTTTGATTTATTATATATGCAATTTTTTAAATGTCACAATATTACTTTATTAATTTTTGTAATTAGTTATATACAATTTTTTATTTATGGATTTATTATTATTATTAAGTATTTTTCAAGAAATAATTGTAGATAGAGAACAATGTTTCACGTGGAACTATGTAGCATTAATTTTTTTAATTAATTATTATTTATATATATGTTTAATATTTTCTATATTGAATTAAAAAGAAAAATGTTCCACGTGAAACATTACCCTGTTTTTCTATTATTGTTTCGTATTGCGCTTTTATATGTTCCACGTGGAACTATGCTTAATCATATAGTTTAAATTTTAATTCATTACATTTGCAGTTTTTAAAATATTGTAATATAATCTTATCAATTTTTTATGTTTTGTAATAAGATATATACAATTTCTCTTATTTCTGAATTTATTACTATTATTAAAAAAATATTTCCCGGGAAATAATTATAGATAGAGAATAATGTTTCACGTGGAACATTGAGTGTAAACTAATATTATATTCTTTGAATTGAAGATAATTCTTGTTATAATTATTTTAGGTGTTGATAGATGAATATTGAATATATTAATAAAATTATGGAATTAGCTGAAATAGCTTATTTTAATGATGAAATTCCAGTGGGTGCTGTGGTTGTTTATAATGGTAAAATAATAGGTGAAGGAGTTAATACTAGGAGTAATAATTCTACTGTTATTGGACATGCAGAGATTAATGCTATTGAAAATGCTTGTAAAACTGTTGGTGATTGGAGATTATCTGAGTGCGAGCTATATGTTAATTTAAAACCTTGTATGATGTGTACTGGTGCGATAGTGGAGAGTAGAATTAAAAAAGTATATTATATATGTGATAGAACTAATGTTCGTTTTAATCCTGAAGAGTACATAGAGTTAACTAAAATTAATAATAAGGAAATACATGATAAATATATGAAATTATTGCAACTATTTTTTGAAAATAAAAGAAATAAATCGTGAAATATGTTATAATTAGTATGTATGGTTGAAATGAGGTGAACTATGGCTTATTTAGCATTATATAGAAAGTATAGACCAACGGATTTTTCTTCGGTTGTTGGTCAAAATGAAATTAAGAAAATATTATCTAATGCAATATCAAAGGATAATATTAGTCATGCATATTTATTTTCTGGTCCTCGTGGTACCGGGAAGACGACTACTGCTAAAATTTTAGCTAAGATGGTTAATTGTGAGCATTTAAAAGACGGTGAGCCATGTAATGAATGTGAGAGCTGTCGTAATTTATTTAATAGTAATGACGTAATTGAAATAGATGCTGCTTCTAATAATGGTGTTGATGAAATTAGAGATTTACGTGAGAAAGCTACTTTAGTACCTAGTATTTGTCGATATAAGGTTTATATTATTGATGAAGTACATATGCTTACTACACAAGCGTTTAATGCATTACTGAAAATATTAGAAGAACCTCCAAAACATGTAATATTTATATTGGCGACAACTGAATATCATAAAATTCCTTTAACTATAACTTCTAGGTGTCAAAAATTTCAGTTTAATAAACTTGAAATAGAAGATATATTTAAAAGATTAAGAGAGATAGCTGATTTAGAAAAGATTAATATTGAGGATGAAGCTTTGTATGAGATAGCTAAAATATCAGATGGTGGAATGAGAGATTCAATTAATTTTCTTGATCAAATTAGATCTTTCACGAATGATAAGATTACTATTTCGGACGTTTATGAAGTATGTGGAAATATTTCTTCGGAAGATATATATAAGTTATTTGTTGATTTAGCTGAAAGAAAAGCGGAAAATATTACTTTATTCTTTGAAAAGATGAATGAGAATGGAAAAAATTATAATAAGTTTTTTGAGGATGTTGTTTGTTTTTTGAAGGATGTTGTATTATATCAAGAGAATGTTAATATTTCTTTAATAAAGAGTAAAGTTGAGTATGTTAAAGAGATTGCTAAATTGTATTCGGAGAGTGATATTTTTAATATTATAGATAGTATTAATGCATTAATGGATAAGCTTAGATATGTTTCTAGACAGACTGTTGTTGTTATTGCTAACTTTTTGCTTATTATGAATAATTTAAATAAAAAGAATGATGATATTGTAGATAGTAAAAAAAAGATAGAGAAAAAGAATGATGAAGATAAGTATGATTTAGCTTTTAATTTTACAAATAGTGATAAAAAAAATGACAGTAAGTTAACAAGTGAAAATTTACAACAAGAAGTGCCAAGTGATAATGATTTAATTGAAGAAAATAAGGAAAATGCTTTTATCAATAAAGATATTATCATAAATAATGCTTTTGCAGTAGCTTCAAAAATGGTTAAGCAAAATTTACAGGACAGGTTTAGTAAAATAGAAGAATATTTGACAGATAAGAGATTTGCTTCTGCAGTGTCATTGTTTGTTGATACAGACTTAGAAGTAGCAGGTGAAGGATATATTATATTTACTGGTAAATATGATGCAATAGTGGATAATATTTCTCGTAATTTGTTGATATGTAAGGAATTTATTAATAATTTATTTGATGATAAGTATAATTTTATTGTAATTACTAAAGATGAATGGAATAAATATCGTGAAGAGTATATTAAAAATATAAAAAGTGGTAAAAAATATGAACTTAAAGAATTTGAACAACAAAATAAGATAATTGATAATACTGTAGTGGAAAATGAGCCTACAGTTGTTGATAGATTATTTGATATTGTTGGTGAAGATATTATAGAATTTAAATAGGAAGGTGAATAAAGATGAATATGCAAAGAATTTTACAAGAAGCACAAAAAATGCAAGCACAAATTCAAAAAGAACAAAAGGAATTAGAAGGAACAATATATGAAGGTAATTCTTCAATAGTTAGTGTTAAAATGAATGGTAAATATCAAGTTGTAGAAGTGAAGGTTAATTTAGATGAGGCTATTGATGCTTCTGATAAAGAAATGCTAGAGGATATGATATTATTAGCTGTTAATGATGCTACTAAAAAGATAGCGCAAGATAAAGAAAAGAAAATGGGTAAATTTGGTCAAGGATTGGCAGGGTTAATGTAAAATGTATCCTAATGGTATAAGGAATGTTATTGATTGTTTAAAGAATTTGCCTGGTATAGGTGAAAAGTCAGCAGAAAGAATGGCTTTTTCAATATTGAATTTTGATAAAGAAAAGTTAGATACTTTTGCTGATGCTATATTATCACTTAAAGATATTAAAAGGTGTCCTATATGTAATAATATAACTGATATGGATATTTGTAATATATGTGGTGATACTAGTAGAGATGATAAGACAATATTTGTTGTTGAGAAACCTAAAGATATTGTTTTATTTGAAAAGATGGGTAATTATAAAGGTAAATATCATGTTTTAGGAGGTTTAATTTCTCCTTTAGATGGAGTGAATCCTGAAGATATTAATATAGATAATTTAGTTAAAAGAGTTAAAGAAAACGGGGTAACTGAAGTTATTGTTGTTTTGAAGCCTAGTATTGAAGGGGAGACAACAATGCAATATATTAAAAAAGTTTTATCTAAATATGATGTGAGAGTATCAAAGATTCCAATAGGTATTCCTATGGGTACTGAGATTGAATATATTGATTCAATGACATTAGAGATGGCTTTTGAGGATAGAAAAGATATTTCATAAATATAATATTTGAACATATATTTTACTGGGTGATTATATGTTTAAGAAAATATTTAATATTATAAAGAAAATAATAGTTGCAGTTTTGTTTATTTATGGTTATAATAAATTGGCTTTACCACTTAATGTAATTATTCCTATTAATGTGATTACTGTTCTTTTGGTGGCTTTATGTGGTATTCCATCTATTTTAATGTTGATTTTATTTTCTTTGATATGTATTTGATAGTTAGAAGGTGACTTATGATTGGTGAAAAGTACAAAAATGATGCTGTATGTAATGTATTATTTAATGAGGTAAGAAATGATAAGATAAGTCACGCTTATTTGATAGAGGAAAATGATAATCCTGAAGCTTTTAAGATAGTTCTTGAGTTTGTTAAGGCTATTATATGTGGTTGTGGTGAGCTTTCTATTGATGGTGAGAATATATGTAAGAGAATAGATGATGGTAATTATCCTGAATTAAAAATTATTGAACCTGATGGATTACTTATTAAGAAACAGCAAATAATTAATTTACAACAGGAATTTTCTAGGGAAGCTTTGGAAGGTAAGAAGAGGGTATATATTATTCGTGAATGTGAAAAGATGCGTCCTGAAACTGCTAATGCTATGCTTAAATTTTTAGAGGAGCCGGATAATGATTTAGTTGCTATTTTAATGACTAATAATGGTAATAATATATTGCCTACAATTATATCTAGATGCCAAAGAATTAAATTAAGTAGTAATATTAATACTTGTACTGATAGTGAATATGATGAGATAGTGATTGAATTTATTAAGAATGTTACTAATAATGGTAAAAAAGTTTTTATTAATAAAGATAATTTTTGGATGGACAAGTTGATTGGTAAAGATCGAGAATTAATGATGGGTATATTTGATACAATGATAGATATGTATTATGATATGCTTAAGTTAAAGCAAGGGATTTTGAATATTAAATATGAGAAATATGTAGAAGAATTGAAAGAGTTGTCGATGAATATTTCTCAGGATAAACTTCTTAGAATTATTAATTATTTGTTGGAAGCTAGGGATTCAATTAAATTTAATGTTAATATTAATTTACTTATGGATAGTGTAGTAGTGAATGTTGGAGGTTTGTTATGAAAATAGTTGGAGTAAAGTTAAATGAAGCTGGGAAAACTTATTTTTTTGATGCAGGTGATGTTTTAGTTAATATATTAGATAATGTTATTGTTGAAACTGAAAAAGGATTACAGTACGGAAAAGTTGTTAGTGAAATACCGGAAGATGAAATTTCTCATGATATAGAATATAAGAAAGTTATTAGAGTAGCTAATAAAAGTGATCAAAAGAAGTATTTGAGTAATATAAAGGATGCTGAGAGAGCACTTATTAAGTGTAGAGATTTAGTTGATAATTATAAGTTAGAAATGAAGATTATTGATGCATGCTATACTTTTGATAGGGAACAATTGATATTTAGGTTTTTGGCTGATGATAGGATTGATTTTAGACAGTTAGCTAAGGATTTGGGATCTATATTTAAGACAAGAATTGAGCTTAGACAGGTTGGTATTAGGGATAAGGCTAAGGAAATAGGTGGTATTGGACCTTGTGGTAGAAAGCTTTGCTGTAATAGTTTTTTAACTGAATTTGATAGTGTTTCTATTAATATGGCTAAGAATCAAAATTTATCTTTAAATCCTAGTAAAATTAATGGTGCTTGTGGACGTCTTCTTTGTTGTTTAAAGTATGAAAATGAAAATTATAAAGAATATAAGAAAAATCTTCCTGATGTTGGTAATAAGATTAAGACGGAACAGGGAGATGGTAGAGTAATTTCAGTAGATGTATTTAAGAGAAATTATAAGGTTTTACTTAGTACAGGAGAAATTATTTTAGTGGAAGTTAATGATGAGAGTAAGAAATAGATTATTAAATTTTGGTGATAATATTATATATCAGGATGATGAGGCTTTTCTATTTTCTTTAGATTCTGTATTGTTAGCTAACTTTGTATCTATTAGGATGACTGATAAAAATATTATCGATTTATGTACGGGAAATGCTCCAATACCTATGCTATTATCTTTTAAGACGAAAGCTAATATTTTGGGAGTAGAGTTACAAAAGTATATTTATGATATGGGGGTACTCTCAGTTAATGAAAATGGTATGGACAAGCAGATTAAGTTAATTAATGCTAATATTAGTGATTTATGTAATGATGAATATTTGGAGGCTTTTGATATAGTTACTTGTAATCCACCTTATTTTAAATATAAAGATGGTAGTTATGTTAATGAGAATGAGAATAAGCTTATAGCAAGACATGAAGTTTTTACTAATTTGGAAGAGGTAATTAGGGTTTCTAAATATATACTTAAAACTAATGGAACTTTTGCTCTTGTTCATAGACCTGAGAGATTGATGGAAATATTAATGTTAATGAAAAAATATAATATAGAACCTAAAAGGATCCAATTTGTGTATCCAAAGAAGGAAAAAGATGCTAATATATTGTTGATTGAGGGAACAAAGAATGGTAAAGCAGGATTGAAATTGTTACCTCCTTTAGTGGTATATGATGATGATAATAATTATAATGAAGAGATAAGAAAAATGTTTGGAAGTGATGATAATGTGGCAGGAGAGTTATGATGGAAAGCCTAGTGTTTATTTAGTACCTACACCAATAGGAAATTTGGGAGACATGACTTTTAGGGCTATTGAAGTATTAAAGATGGTTGATGCTATTTTTTCTGAGGATACTAGGGTGACACTACAATTATTAAATCATTTTGAGATTAAGAATAAGCTAATACATTTAGATGATCATAATGAAGAAAATGTTAAGGATCAGGTATTAGGCTATTTGAAAGAGGATAAAAATGTAGCTATAGTTACTGATAGAGGGACACCAATTATTAGTGATCCAGGATATAAAACGGTAAAATTTTTAAAAGAACTAGGGTATAATGTTATTGCTTTACCTGGTGCTTGTGCTTTTGTACCAGCTTTGGTGGCATCTTCTATAAGTTCTGAACATTTTACTTTTTATGGGTTTTTGTCTAGTAAGGAACAAAAAATGCGTGAGGAACTTACTAATCTTAAGGATAGTGAGTATACGTTGGTTTTTTATGAGGCTCCACATAGAATTGTTAGAACTTTAGAAGCCATGTTAGAGATATTTGGGGATAGATATATTAGTATTTCAAGAGAGATATCTAAATTGCATGAGAGCGTTTTTGTGGGAAAGATTAGTGAAGCCCTAAGCTCTTCAGAGATGATGAAGGGTGAATTTGTGATCGTGGTGTCTGCTAAAGAAGAAGAATATGATGAAGATATGTCAATAATAGATAGTGTAAATTTATATATAAGAAGTGGACTTAGTAGTATGGATGCTATTAAAAGAGTAGCTAAGGAAAGAAAAATATCTAAGAATACTGTATATATGGAATTTCATGGAGGAGATAAATAATGAAGTTAATTGTTGGTTTAGGTAATCCGGGGCGTGAATATGTTAATACAAGACATAATATTGGTTTTATGTATTTAGATTATATTTTTGGAGGTAAGTTTGTTACTAATAATAAATTTAAAGCTATGGAATATATAACTACAATTAATGGGGAGAAGCTTATCGTGATTAAGCCTCTTACATATATGAATTTATCAGGAGAGGCTGTTATAAAATATGTTAATTATTATAAGATTCAAGAAGAAGATATATTAGTTATTCAAGATGATTTAGATATGGATGTAGGAAGAATTAAGTTATTGTTTAATCATGGTGATGGTGGACATAATGGTATTAAGAATATTATTTTAAATATTAATAGTAGGAAATTTTTACGTCTTAAGATAGGTATTTCTAATATTGAGTTTGGAGATACTAAGGATTATGTACTAGGTAAATTTAATAGTCATGAATTAAAGTTAATTAATGATAGTTTTCATGTATTAGATAATTTTATTCAAGATTATATTAATTTGAATAGAGATATATTGATAGGCAAATATAATAGTAGATTATAGAGGGATAGATATGAAATTTTTTGATCAAGTATTTGATATACATGATGATGATAATTATGCAATATCAGGTCTTAATAAGGAACTTACATGTATTAATATATATGATACTTTTATTAGAAATAATAAAGGTATTTTGGTCGTGGCTAGTAGTACATATATAGCTAATTTACTTTATCAAACATTACTTAATTATACTGATAAGGTTTTATTTTTTCCGATGGATGATTTTTTGACTTCGGAGGCTATTGCGATAAGTCCAGAATTCAAGGTAGAGAGAATTAATACTTTAAATGTTTTATGTAGAGATAATAAATATATAGTTGTTACTAATTTAATGGGATTTTTAAGATATTTACCGGAGAAGAAAGTATGGAATGACGCTAAGATAGTTCTTAAGAAGGGGATGGATGTTGATAGAGAGAAGTTACTTGAAAAGTTATTTGATATAGGATATGAAAGAGAAGTTTTAGTAAATGGTACTGGTAAAATAGGGGTAAGGGGATATGTGTTAGATATATTTCCTACTTCTTATGATAATGCTGTTAGAATAGAATTTTGGGGAGATACTATTGATAGTATTAAATATTTTGACGTTGATAGTCAGTTGTCTTTGGAGGAGATAGAAGAAGTTACAATATATCCTTTTACGGAATTTTTACTTGATAATAAGAGGGATGATTCGATTAAGAAACAAAAATATTTAAAATATTATAGTAATAATATAGCGTCTCTTAGCGATTATATTGGTAATGATATGATAAGTTATTATGATTATAATATGTTACTTAAGAGTTATGAATTACTCATTGATTCTATTATGGAGTATGATCATGATAATCCTCATGAGGTAGATACTAATTATATGTTTGCTCTTACTAATATTAAGAGTAATAAGTATGTATATTATTATCACTATGATGATGATATGGGTAGGGGTGTTAAGTGTTATCGTTATAGATATGATCCTATTACTAAATATAATGGAAACTATAATTTAATTAAAGAAGAGATACTTAAATATATTAATGATAAGAAAACAGTAATTATATGTATTGATAATAAAGAGAGTGCTAAGAGAATAGTTAAATATTTAGAAATTGATGATATAGTATTAACTAGTGAAGATAAGATAGTACAGGGAAAGATTAATTTAATTAATAAGAATGTTTATGAGGGGTTTATATTTAATGATTATGTTGTTATTGGGCGTAATGATCTATTTAATTATAAGGATGAGATTATTAAGTATAAGAGTAAATATAAGATTGGTACTAAGATACAGGCTATTACTAGTTTACAAGTAGGAGATTATGTTGTTCATGAAATGTTTGGTATAGGTGTATATCAAGGATTATTTACAATGAATAAGCAGGGATATAATAAAGATTATATTAAGATTATGTATGATGGTGGAGATTCATTATATATTCCTGTTGAAAATATTGATAGAATTACAAAGTTTACTGGTAAAGAGGGGGCTGGTGTTAGACTTAATAGTTTATCTAATGATAATTGGCGTAAGAAAAAAGGCAAGGTTAGGGAAAAACTGGAGAGTATTGCAGGTGATTTGATCAAGGTATCAGCAGAGAGAGAGGTATCTTTGGGATACGCTTTTTCCAAGGATGATGAGAATCAAGCATTATTTGATAGTGAGTTTGCTTATACGGAGACGGCTGATCAGTTAAGGGCAGTTAATTTGATTAAGGCGGAGATGGAAAAGGAAAAGCCTATGGATATGCTATTATGTGGAGACGTTGGTTATGGAAAGACGGAAGTGGCTTTTAGGGCAATGTTTAAAGCAGTTAATGATGGTAAGCAGGTAGCTTATTTATGTCCTACTACTATTTTATCTAATCAACAGTATGAATCTGCTAAGGACAGATTTAAAACTTTTCCGGTTAATATAGCTCTTATCAATAGATTTGTGGATAAGAAGAAGCAAGATCAAATTATTGATGATTTAAAGAAAGGTAAGATAGATATAATTTTTGGAACACATCGATTACTTAGTGATGAGATTCAATATAAAGATTTGGGTCTTTTGGTAATTGATGAGGAGCAACGATTTGGAGTTACTCATAAGGAGAAGATTAAGAAATATAAGGCTAATGTTGATGTGCTTACTTTATCAGCTACTCCAATACCTAGAACTTTACAGATGTCTCTTACTGGAATTAGATCTTTAGCGTTAATAGAGACTCCTCCTAAGGAGAGATATCCAATTCAAACTTATGTATTAGAAGAATCTAATTTGGTTATTAAAGATGCTATATATAAGGAACTTAGTCGTGGTGGACAGGTATTTATTCTATATAATAGTGTAGAGAGAATAGAGGATAAGGTCTTTGAGATAAGTAAATTGGTACCTGAAGCAAAGGTTGATTTTGCACATGGAAAGATGACTAAGGATCAATTAGAGAATAAGATGAATAATTTTATTCATGGAAAGTATAATGTACTTGTATGTACTACTATTATTGAGACGGGTATAGATATACCTAATGTTAATACTTTGATTATTATTGATGCTGATAGATTTGGACTTTCACAGTTATATCAAATAAGAGGAAGAATTGGTAGAAGTAATAAGATAGGGTATGCATATTTAATGTATAGTAAGCATAAGTTTTTGAATGATATAGCAGTAAAGAGATTGGATACTATTAAGGAATTTACAGAGCTTGGTAGTGGTTTTAAGATAGCTATGAGGGATTTATCTATTAGAGGTGCTGGTGATATTTTAGGACGTGAACAATCAGGATTTATTGATACTGTTGGGGTGGATTTATATTTGAAGATGCTTAATGAAGCTATTAGAAAGTCTAAGGGAGAAGAAGTAGAAGAAGAGGAAACTCCTGTTAATGATAAGCCACTTATTAATGTATCAACACATATTGATGATAACTATGTTATGGATACGGAACTTAAGATTATTATTCATAAAAGAATTAATGAAGTAGATTCTTATGATAGATTTTGTAATGTTAAGGAAGAACTTGAGGATAGATTTGGTAAGTTAACTGATGAAATGATTATTTATATGTATGAAGAATGGTTTGAAAAATTAGCTAAATCATTGGATGTGGTTAATGTAGTTGATGATAAGAAGATGGTTATGATGAGATTACCACATGAATTGTCGATGAAACTAAAGGGTGATGAACTATTTATGAAATCATATAAAATAAATAAGAATTTTAGACTTGATTATAAGAATGGAGAGATATATGTTATTCTTGATAAGATAAATTTAGAGAAGCATTATTTAATGTATTTAATAGCTATACTTATTAAAATTAAAGAAATGATTAAGTAAAAATATTTGTTGACAAGAATACTTTTGATAAGAGAAATTACTTTGATAAAGTGTTCTTTTTTCGTATATATTTATGATCTTTACGCAAAATAATTGTGAATGGAGGAAATTATGTCAACAGGAATTGTTAGAAGAATAGATGAATTAGGGAGAATAGTTGTTCCAAAAGAGATTAGGAAGAATTTGAGACTTAAGAATGGTGATAATTTAGAAATAGTGGTAGAGGGAGAAAATATTATATTAAAGAAATATTCACAAATAGAGAATGCAATGGATATGGCACAGGTATATGCTGATTCTTTTTATCAGGTACTTAAATATAATGTGATTGTTACGGATACTGATAAGGTAGTAGCAATAGCAGGTAATTTAGCTAAGAAATATATTAATATGGGAATTAGTGAAACGGTAGAGAGAATGATAGAGAGAAGAGATTCTTTTGTGGAAAGAAAGAAGAAAGAGATAGAGATTAGTCCTGGAATGAAAGAGTTTGGGTATTATACTGTGTCTACTATTATAAATAATGGAGATTCTATTGGATCAGTTATTATTTTATCTTTGGATACACCAATGTTAGAGCAAGAGGAAAAATTAGGAATGATTTTAGCTAATATGCTTAGTAATTATTTTTGTTAATGATTATTTTTGTATAAACTTTTTCTATTATGGGAGAAGTTTTTCTTTTGTAATTGTTGCATATCCTAAAATGTTATGTTATAATACAGGTATCGATTTTGAAGGAAAGAGTAATAGTGAAATTTTAAAGAGAGTCTATGCAGGTGTGAAATAGATAAAGGCCACTATTATAAATGGTTCTGGAGTCGTTTAGTTGATATGTAAGCTAGACCGGTGGTTCCGTTATAACTCTGAGTGTATAATTATTATGATTATAAAATAAGGTGGTACCGCGGCTATGTCGTCCTTAAGTATTGCCTTATTTTTTTATTTTGTGGAGGTGTTTATGCGTAAGTTTGAAAAGATTAGTTTTAGACAATTTGCTAAAGATATAAGTGAAGGTGATTATCAAGATATTCAGTTACCTGTTAGAAAAACTATGAAAAGTGCAGGGTATGATTTTATATCATTTTTGGATATTGTAATTAAGCCAGGTGAGATGGTAAAGATACCTACAGGAGTTAAAATATCTTTAGAAGATGGTGAATTTTTAGGGATATTTGTTCGTAGTAGTATGGGATTTAAGTATAATGTGCGGATGTGTAATCAAGTAGGAATAATTGATGGAGATTATTATAATAATCAAGATAATGAAGGACATATTTGGATTAAGTTACAAAATGAAGGAGATAAAGAATATATGATTAAAAAAGGGGATGCTTTTGCGCAGGGTATTATTATGAAATATTTTATATGTGATGATGATGATACTATGAGTGAAAGAATTGGTGGTATTGGTAGTACAGATAGGAGAGATAATAATGAATAAAGAAAAATATTATATAAGTACTGCTATTGCATATGCTTCAAGTAAACCTCATATTGGAAATACTTATGAGATAGTTTTAGCGGATGTGATAGCTAGATATAAAAGATTATGTGGATATGACGTTTATTTTCAAACAGGAACTGATGAACATGGTCAAAAAATTGAAGAGAAAGCTATTAATGAGGGGGTTAGTCCTCAAGAATATGTAGATGATAAATCTAAGACTATTAAAGAGATATGGGACATTATGAATACTAGTTATGATAGGTTTGTTAGAACTACGGATAAGCATCATAAGGAAGTTGTAGCTGAAATATTTAAGAAATTATATGATCAAGGAGATATATATTTAGGAGAATATCGTGGATTATATTGTACTCCTTGTGAGTCTTTTTGGACGGAGAGTCAATTAGTAGATGGAAAGTGTCCTGATTGTGGAAGAGAAGTGAAGGAAGCTACTGAAGAAGCATATTTCTTTAAAATGAGTAAGTATTCTAAGTGGTTAGAGGAGTATATTGAGAGTCATAATGATTTTATTCTTCCTGAAGCTAGAAAGAATGAGATAATGAATAATTTTATTAAACCAGGATTACAGGATTTATGTGTATCAAGAACTAGTTTTAAATGGGGTGTACCTGTTAGTTTTAATGATAAGCATGTTATTTATGTATGGATAGATGCGCTATCTAATTATATTACTTTCTTGGGATATAATCCTCTAGGAGAAAGTACTCCTGAATATAATAAATATTGGCCTGCTGATGTGCATTTGATAGGTAAGGATATATTAAGATTTCATACTATTTATTGGCCTATTATGTTACATGCTTTAAATATAGAGATGCCTAAACATATATTTGGTCATCCTTGGATGCTATTTGGTAATGATAAGATGAGTAAATCTAAAGGTAATATTGTATATGCTGATGATTTAGTTAATAAATATGGAGTAGATGCAGTTAGATTTTATATGATTCATGAAATGCCTTATGCTTCAGATGGTGTATATACAGAAGATTTGCTTATTGAGGCTATTAATAGTAATTTAGCTAATGTGTTAGGAAATTTAGTTAATAGAACAATTGGTATGGCTAAAAAATATTTTGATGGGGTAGTGGAAAATAAAGAAGTAGTAGAAGATATTGATAATGAATTTAAGGCACAAATACTAGGACTAAAAGATAGTATTAATAATGATATAGATAAGTTTAGAATAGCTGATTCTTTAGAAAAAGTGATTGAAGCTTATCGTAGATGCAATAAATATATTGATGAAACTATGCCTTGGGTACTTGCTAAAGATGAATCTAAGAAGAAAAGGCTAGCTACAGTTATATATAATTTAATTGAAGCTATTAGAATTATTACAGTATATTTACAAGCTTATTTACCTGATACTGCTGATAAAATATTTGAACAAATTAATACTGATATTAAAGATTATGATAGTGTTCAAGTATTTGGAAAGTATCCTAGTGGTAATAAAGTTAATGAACCTGAAGTATTATTTAAAAGAATTGAAAAGGTCGAAGAATAATTTTCGACTTTTTTCTTTTGACATAAAATGTAAAATTATATTAATAATGATGAGATAATTTACATTGACGGGTAATTTTGATATAGTTAATTTGTAGTTAACAGGAAAGGAGAAACAATGCAAAGGGAAAAACACGAGGAATTAGCAGTTTTTATGTATTTGATGGTGTTAATGGCGGTAGTTATTGTTAACATGATGGGTAGTATTTCATTATTTGATTTGACATATTTATTTGTAGTAATTTGTTGTGTTTTTAAGTTTTTTCTGATTATAAAAAGCAAGAAGGAGTAGATATAATGTATATTGATACGCATTGTCATATTACAAGTGAAGATTATCAAGATATTCCTAAGGTAATAGAGGAGATAAAGGAGGCAGGAGTAGAGAAGATAATTGTTAATGGTTGTGATATGAAGTCTAATATGGAAGTATTGGATCTAGTTAAAAAGTATGATATTGTATATGGCGCGATTGGGTTTCATCCGACGGAGTTAGAAGAGTATAATGATGAGTGTTTGAACTTTTTGAGAGAGCATATTAATGATGAGAAAATAGTAGCTATTGGAGAGATAGGTCTTGATTATCATTATGACAATACGGATAGAGAAAAAGAGATAACAGTATTTAGGAGACAGTTGGAGATAGCTAAAGAATATCATAAACCAGTAATAATTCATAGTAGAGATGCTATTCAAGATACATATAATATATTAAGAGAGTATAATGTACGGGGAAGTATTCACTGTTATAGTGGTAGTTTGGAGATGGCTAAAGAATTTATAAAACAGGGATTTTTATTAGGAGTAGGAGGAGTTTGTACATATAAGAATGCTAAAGTGATAAAAAATGTATTAGAAGAATTAGATTTAGCATATTTTGTATTAGAGACGGATGCTCCTTATTTAACTCCTGAACCATATCGTGGTATGAAAAATAGTTCTAAATATATACCAATTATTGCTAAAAAAATAGCTGATATAAAGGGGGTACCAGTGGAAAAAGTGGCCGTAATTACTGGAAATAATGCGGAAAAGTGTTTTTTTGGCATGAATGAATGATGGGCACAAGTGTGGAAGTAAATTTGACAAAAGTCAGATATTGTGTTAGTATTATATTACCTAAATGATTATATGAGGTGATTTATTTATGAGAAAGACAGTATCTAGCTTATTAGTGATTGGTACTCAATTATTAATAGTAGGTCTATTTTTCACAACAGTATTTAATAATGATATTAGAGTAGAAAAACATGTTAGTACAGTACATAATAATAATCTAGATAAGATAGCTACTTCTGTATCATTGTTATTTGAAGAAGAAGATGTAACCAGTATCGAGAAGAAATTGGATGATATGACTCTAGAAGAATTGCCTTCTATTGATGTTATATCTGAAGATATTAAAGATAATAAAGTGTTAGAAGATAAAAAAGAGGAAGTAGACAGTACGCCACTAGTTTCTATTGATGCTAGTAAGTATATTAATAATGAAGAGATGGGATTTATTGTTACTGAAGGTAATAAGACTTATGATTTAAGTGATAATGAATTCGATGTAGTGGTAGCCGTAGTGTCTACGGAGTTTGATAAAAATTTAAATGACGCTTTAGGAGTAGTATCTGTTATTTTGAATAGGTGTGACTCTGATAAGTGGGTTAGATGGGCTGGAGCTAGTCCATATGATCAAGTTATTAAAAAAGGACAATTTGAGGTATATTCATCAGGTGCTTATAAAGCATACTTACCAGGTGGAAATAAATATGGATCATCTAAATATGAGACAGCTAAGCAAGCGGTTTTAGATGGTTTGAATGGAATAAGAAATAATAGTTATTTAGGTTTTAGAGCTTGGTGGGTATCTAGTTATAGTGATAAGTATATTATAACTGGTGGAAATAGATATGGTTATAATTAAGAGCTTAGGCTCTTTTTTCTTGACATATAGATAAAAACTTTATAAAATAATGGTAGTTATGGAGGGGATATAGATGGATAAATTTGAATATAAGAAAGCTTATGGACAAAACTTTATGAGAGATGAAAATATTATCAACAAAATTGTTGATAGTGCAAAAATAGATAAAGATACTTTGTTAATAGAAATAGGGCCAGGCGCTGGTAGTTTATCTAAAAAGATAGTACCATTAGCAAAATATGCATTGTTATATGAGATAGATACTAGACTTAAAGATACTTTAGAAGAAGTACTTCGTGGTAATGACAACTATAAAATTATATTTAATGATTTTTTGGATCAAAATGTATGTGATGATATAAAAGAATATGATTATGATAAAATATATGTCGTAGCAAATTTACCATATTATATAACTACTCCGATAATTACAAAACTTATGACGGAGTTGTATCCTGATAAAATAGTAGTTATGGTACAGGATGAAGTTGCTAATAGATTATCAGCTCATAATGGTAGTAGAGAATATGGAATGATATCAGTTAAAATATCATCTGGATACGATATTAAAAAACTATTTAAAGTAGGTAGAAATTGTTTTTATCCAGTTCCTAATGTTGATAGTGCTGTAATAGAACTAGTTAAACATAATAAATATAAAATAGAAGACAATAAAATATTTGATAAATTAATTAAAGATAGTTTTCAATACAAAAGAAAGAATTTAAGAAACAATTTAAAAGAATATGATTTAGATAAAATAGAGACAATACTGAATAAAAATAACTATAGTTTAAATAATAGAGCAGAAGATTTACCAGTAGAGGTATATGTAGAAATAGCTAATAATTTATAGTTATTTTTTTTATTATCTAACATATGATTAAATGGGTGAATGAAATGTTTAATATAGGGGATTATGTTACAAGAAACTCTTATAATAATGATATTGTTTTTAGAATTATTGATATTAAGAATGATATATATTATTTAAAGGGAGTTACTGTTAGATTGTATGCTGATAGTTATTATGATGATTTAGTAAAATGTGATGAAGAAGATAAGACTGATAGTTTTAGACCTACTATTGATGAGTATCGGAATTTAAATAGGAATGAATATTTTTATTTACCAGGTAGGATACTTCATTTGGATGGAGATCAGGATTATTTAGAGAAGTGCATGACATTTTATAAAAAAAATAAGATTAAAGCATATGGTTTATATTTGAGAGAAGGTGAGATGGCTGGGCAAGTAGAAGGACTTTTAAAAAAATATAAACCAGATATTTTAGTGCTTACAGGACACGATTCTTTTTCTCGTAGTAAGAGGCTAAAATATAAAAATACTTCTAGTTTTGTTAATGCTGTGAATGCTGCAAGAGAGTATGAAAAATCACATGAAAAGCTTTTTATCGTGGCAGGGGCATGTCAGTCTAATTATGAGGATTTGATTAAGGCTGGGGCTAATTTTGCTTCTAGTCCAAAGAGAATTAATATTCATGCACTTGATCCTGCTATTGTAGCATCATGTTTATCTTTTTCTGATAAGAATAATAATATCGATATAATTAAAATATTAGAGAAAACAAAGTATGGAGCAGATGGTATGGGTGGTATTATTACTAAAGGCTCTATGTATATAGGGTATCCAAGATAATGGATATAAAAAATATAAGGGCTTATTTATCTAGAAAGATAGGTAGTAGGATTGTAGTTATATACTATGGAAGTAGAAATAGAAAAGAGAGATATGAAGGAATTATATTTAAGATATATCGAAATATTTTTACAATAAGATTATGTAATGGAGATATTAAGAGCTTTAGTTATATCGATATTATGACGAAAACTATTAAAATATATTTATAAATTGGTAAAAAGTGTAAGAAAGAGTGTATAATATATATAAAATACTTGACTTTTATAAGATAAATGAATTAAAATGTAATTAGAAAATAATATTTTCTAGAGGAGGAGTGTAAACTTAATGAAAATTACTTCAGTTACAGTTAAAAAAATTGACAAAGAAAATTCAAGAATGAAAGGAATAGCTTCAGTACTTATTGATGATTGTTTTGCAGTACACGACATTAGAATTATTGAAGGAGATAATGGTTTATTTATCGCTATGCCTAGTAGACAAACTTCTACTGGTGGATATAGAGATATTGCTCATCCTATTAATTCTGAAACTCGTCAAATTTTTGAAAAAGAAATCATTGAAGCTTATGAAAAAGCAGAATAAACACCTTTTGGTGTTTTTTTCATGCATATTATTATTTTCTTTACATATGATTAAATGGGTGATGAAATGGATAAGAATGTAACTTATGATAATGTTAGAGAAATAGACACTAGTTTTAATCATGGTATTAATTTAGCTGAGAGAAAAAATATAGTAGTAACAGGAGTTAAAAAGATAGATAGTTTTGATAGTGAAGAGTTTTTAATGGATACTACGCTTGGATATTTAACTATAAAAGGTAGTGATTTGGAAATTATTAAGTTAGATACTTATCAAGGTAATGTATCTATTAAGGGAAGAATAGATAGTATTACATATATGGATACTGGAAGTAATAAGAATAAAGAAGAATCTTTTTTAGGTAAATTATTTAAATAATGAGTTTAAATATTCAAATATATTCGTTAGGCTATTCCTTCATTTTTGGCATATTCTTTTATATATTGTTAGAATTATTTAATAAGATTACTTTTAGTGGAAAGTTATTTTGGAAGATTATTTATTCTTTTATTTTTACAATCGGTTTGTCTTTATTATACTTTTGGGGTTTACTGTATATTAATAATGGATATTTACATATATATTTTTTATTAATGATATTGGTTGGTTATATAATTATGTTTTATATTAAAAAGTATTGGTTGACAGTTGGACATAAAAAAAAATAATGTTGTTTTATTTAGTTTGTCAAATAGTAATGATTGTGATATAATGACAGTGTGTAAGGATAGGAAGGTGATAGCATGAAAAATTCCAATAATAAGACTACAAAGAAAAAAAGAAAAGCTTCTAAGCATAAAATTAGAATTGCTATGGCAGTATTTGTTTTTGGTGCTATTACTATTAGTTTAGGGTATAATCTATTTAATAATTTAAAGATGATTGAACAAATGAAAGCTGAGAAGGTTAGTTTAAATAAAAAAATGGAGGATCTTGAAAAAGAGAAGGAAGTGTTAGAGACAGATATTCAAAAATTAGAAGATCCTGATTATATTGCTAAATATGTGAGAGAAAAATATTTCTATTCTAAGGATGGAGAATTAATTTTAAGAATGGACGATTAATGGACGACTATTTTGGTTGTTCTTTAAAATTTTATTAAAAGAAAAAGACGATTATTTTTCGTCTTTTTCTTTATCTTCTTTTATAACTTTTTTACTTTCTTTTTTTTGCTTGCTTTCTTCAGTAGTTGCTTTTTCAGTAGATTCTTCATCACTTTCTGGTTTAATTAACTTGCCATGTTCTACTAATGAATCAATTTGTTCTTTAGTAATTGTTTCTTCTTCAAGAAGTGTTTCAGCAATTAATTTTAATAATTTTTGATTTTCTTTTAGAATCTTTTTGCTCTTTTCATAACATTCATTAATGATACTACGCATCTCTTCATCAATTTCATATGCTACGGTATCAGAGAAATTTTTATTTTTATTATAATCTCTACCTAAGAAAGTGTTTTCGTCAGGTTCATCTAGCATCATTGGTCCTAGGGAACTCATTCCGTATTCGGTAACCATTTTTCTAGCAATATTGGTAGCTTTTTTGAAGTCGTCGTGTGCACCAGTAGTTACTTCATTGAATGTAATTTCTTCAGCAACACGTCCTCCTAATAAACCACAAATAGAATCAAGTAATTCTTTTTTAGTGTAATTAAATGTATCATCTTTAGGAGTCATCATTGTGTAACCACCTGCGTGTCCTCTTGGGATGATAGTGATTTTTTGCACTTCGTTTGCACCATCTAGTTTTAATCCTAGTACAGCGTGTCCTGCTTCATGGTATGCTACGAGTTTCTTTTCTTTATCAGTATATTTTCTTGTTACTTTAGCTGGTCCCATAAGTACTCTATCAGTTGCTTCATCTATTTCAGCCATAGTAATTGCTTTTTTATTTCTTCTAACGGCTAATAAGGCAGCTTCATTAAGTAGGTTTTCTAGGTCAGCTCCTGAGAATCCTGGTGTTCTTTTTGCAAGATTATCAAGGGTAACGGTTTTATCTAATACTTTATTTTTAGCATGTACTGCTAATATTTCTTTACGAGCTTGTTTATCAGGAAGTGATACAGTAACTTGACGATCAAATCTTCCTGGTCTTAATAATGCTGGGTCTAGAACGTCAGGTCTATTTGTAGCAGCAATAATAATAATTCCTTCATTAGCTCCGAAACCATCCATTTCAGTTAATAGTTGGTTAAGTGTTTGTTCTCTTTCATCGTGTCCACCACCAAGGCCAGTTCCTCTTTGTCTTCCAACGGCATCAATTTCATCGATGAATATTAGACATGGAGCGTTCATTTTAGCTTGCTTGAACATATCTCTTACACGTGATGCTCCAATACCTACAAATAATTCAACGAAATCAGAACCACTAATATAGTAGAATGGAACTTTTGCTTCACCAGCAACGGCTTTTGCTAAAAGAGTTTTACCAGTTCCTGGAGGGCCTACTAAGAGGATACCTTTAGGAATTCTAGCTCCCATACTTTGAAATTTTTTAGGGTTCTTTAGGAAGTCTATTAATTCTTGTACTTCTTCCTTTTCTTCAGTTAGGCCTGCTACGTCTTTGAAAGTGGCTGTTTTTTCACCATTTACTAAGACAGCTTTGCTTCTACCAAAGTCCATTGATTTGCCACCACTGCTACTTAGTTGTCTTGTGAATAACCATATCATAACTCCTGCTAATAATATTGTTGGTACATATTCTAATAGAGCATACCAAGCGGAAGTGTCTGAATCTCTTTCTACAACTAATTTGAAACTTTGTTCTTCTTCAGCAGCAACAATTTTCTTCATAAATTCTTCTGATACTGGTAAGTATAACTTGAAACTTTCATTTTCTTTATAGTCTTTTAATTTACCAGTTATTTCATAGTTTTTTGAACGAACTTTGTTAATAATAGTTATTTCTTCAATTTTGTTTTCTTCTAAAGCTGTCATAAATTCACTAGCATTTAATTCTTTGACTACACTTCCTTGTAAATTAACTAGAAGCATGCATCCAATAATAAATATTAGTAAAAATACATACGGCATTAGATTATTTCCTTTTTTCTTCAATTTAATTTCCTCCTTTTTTGTAACTAGTTAGTATTATATCACATAATTCATGCTTTTTAACATTATATTTAGATTTTTTTATATTTGGAATCCATAATATTTTATTATTAGAGTCTACTAATAACGGATAAGTATTTCTATTATCTTTAGGTATTTTATTTTCAATAAAGATATCACTTATTTTTTTCTTACCATTTAGTCCTAAAACTTCGATATAATCACCTGGTTGTTTATTCCTTATATATAATGGTAATGATATTTCTTTACTATTTAGTCGACATATATTGTTACCATCTTCAGTACTACTATTAATTGTTTTAATTATTAGATCATTTATTTCTAGGTAGTTATCAAATAGTATTTTATAATTGTTATTATTTGATTCATTTCTTTCTTCTAGATAGATATAATTATATTCTTTTCTAGCTTGATAGTTATTTGGCAAGATAACTTTTGAATTAGGTTTATTATTAGTAGATAATTTAATAATATCTTCTATATGTTTATCTTTAATAATATTGGCTTTATTTTGATAGATATTACTTAGTAGATAGAAAATAATATTTTTCTTTAGGAAGGGGTGTTCTTTATTAAATAAAGATATATCAATAATATTATTTTGATAATAAGTATTGATTTTATCTTTAGTAATGTCTTCTAAGTAATTATAATATTCTTGTAGTGTATTTGAATATTTTAAGAAACTTAGATGAACACTAGGATCTTCTTTTTTTAATAACGGTAAGATATTCTTTCTAAGTCTATTTCTAGTATAATTGGTATCTTCATTAGTGTTATCAATAAAATATTTAATATTATTTTCCTTATTATATTTAAGTATATCTTCTTTTGTTATACTAAGTAGGGGGCGAATAATAGTATAGTTATTCATTTTGGAATAGGTTTTTATTCCAGCATAACCTTCTAAATTAGAGCCACGAATAATTTTCATTAAAACGGTTTCTATTAAATCATCTCCATGATGAGCTAAGAAGAGACTATGAGAATGATACTTATTTAGCACTTCTTCATAAAATTTATATCTCTTAGTACGAGCTTCATTTTCAAAATTATTCTCTTTATAGTTAGCAATTTTATAATATTCAAATATTAGATTATGTTCTTTACAGTAATTTTTTAGGTATTTAGCTTCTTGTTCACTATCTTTACGGACACTATGATTAATATGTGCACATACAATAGTCTTATCAGTATTATGTTCTAATAGGTGTAATAAAGCCATGGAATCTGGACCGGATGATACTCCAATGACAATATAATCATCTTTTATATCTTTTAAAGAAGTAATTAGATAATCTAAATTCATGAATATTCCTCCTAACTCGTAAGTATTATATCAAAATAATGATAAGAAGTAAATAATTATAGATTTATAGTAATTTTCTTATAAAAATAGTGTCTAAAATTTAATATTTATATTATTCCTAAATGCTGATAATTCTTGTAGAATGATAAATAAATATAAAAAATTTTTGATAGGCATAGAGTGTTACTTAGTTATAATAGTTGGTGTGCTCATGTAAAACATGCAAATAGTTATTTATATAAGTTAATTATTGATAGAGAGATGGAAGGAATATGTTAACAAAAAATTAACAAAAGGGCTTTTCAAAGGGTGAAAAATTTGATAGAATAGATAGTGATTACATATGTTATAAGATAGCTATGCATAAAGAGGTGAAGTAAACATGGGTAAAATAATTGCAATTGTTAATCAAAAGGGTGGAGTAGGTAAAACTACTACTAGTATTAATTTGTCGGCCTCTTTGGGAATGCTTGGTAAGAAGGTACTAATGATTGATTTGGATCCACAAGGAAATGCTACTACTGGTGTTGGTGTGGAAAAGAAGGGATTATCTAATAGTATTTATGAAGTATTAACTTTAAAATCTGATATAAATAGTGCAATTGTTAAAACTAAGAGTGTTAATTTGGATGTAATACCAGCTTATTTGAATTTGGCAGGAGTAGAGATGGAACTTATTGAGTTAGAAAGAAAGTTTCGTGAATCTAATCAAAAAATAAATAGGGTTACGAGACTTAAGGATGAACTTAGTAAGGTTAAGGATAGATATGATTTTATTTTGATAGATTGTCCACCATCATTGGGAATACTTACTACTAATGCTTTAGCAGCAGCTGATTCAGTACTTATACCGGTACAATGTGAATATTATGCTTTGGAAGGTATTATGCAGCTTATTAATACAATTATGTTAGCACAAAGAAAGGTTAATCCTAATCTAGATATTGAGGGTGTTTTGTTAACAATGCTTAGTGTAAATACTAATTTAGGATTAGAGGTTATTAGTAGTATTAAGGAGTTCTTTAAAGAAAGAGTTTATGATACAATCATTCCAAGACTTATAAAGTTAGCGGAGGCTCCTAGTCATGGAAAGACGATATTAGATTATGATCCAAAGGGAAAGGGCACAAAGGCCTATCTTAATTTAGCAAGGGAGGTAATTGAGAGAAATGGAACAAAAGAACAAAGCATTGGGTAGAGGACTTGAGCAATTATTTGCTAGTGAAGTTTTAGATTTTGATTCATTTGAGTCAAATATATTGGATTCGGCTGATCAAGATGATATTAAACAAATTAGTTTATCAGAGATTAGATCTAATCCATATCAACCTAGAAAGACTTTTAATGATGAAGCTTTGAAAGAGTTAGCTGAGTCAATTAAGAATTATGGTGTATTTCAACCAATTATTGTAAAGAAAAGTATCAAGGGATATGATTTGGTTGCTGGTGAGAGAAGAGTAAGGGCTTCTAAGTTAGCTGGCTTGGATAAGATTCCTGCTATTGTAAAGGATTTTTCTGATGATATGATGAGAGAGATTGCTTTACTTGAAAACTTACAAAGAGAGAATTTAACTGCTATTGAACTTGCTTGGGCATATAAGGGAATAATTGATAGTTTACATATTACTCAAGATGAGTTAGCTAATAAGCTTGGTAAGAGTAGAAGCAATGTTACAAATGTTTTGGGATTACTTAGACTTCCTACTTCAGTACAAGAAATGGTATTGACTGGTAAGTTATCTATGGGTCATGCTAGAGAGCTTAGTAAGTTAGAGGATACTGCTGAGATTAAGAAATATGCTAATATGGTAGTAGAAAAAGGTTTATCAGTTAGAGAACTTGAAAAGTTAATGTCATTTGAAGAGATAAAGAAAGCTAATCCTATTAAAAAGATTAAGGAAAATAATGAATATAAATATGTCGAGAGAGAATTAAGAGAAGTGCTTGGTACTAAGGTAAAAGTTGGTAACAAGAAATTAGAGATTAGTTTTGAAAATAATAATGATTTAGATAGAATATTAGAAATTATGAATATTAAGATTAATTAGATACTATGAAAATAGTATCTTTTTCTTTTTTAGTAATTTGTTTATATTAAGGTCTTTAATCATGTTATTAGGGTTGTTAATAAAATCATCTAGTTAATTGTGATAAGATTTTAATCGACAGGCAGCAAAAAGAAGTGATACAAAAGATAAATAGGGACTAGAAATATGTCGAAATTTATTGTTTCGTTTTTGTTGCTAGTGATGCCTGTCGGCGGTATAATAAATATGTAAGTGATTACTAGATTGTGAGGTGTTAAGATGTTTGGAAATGTAAAGTGGTTCAATAATGAAAAGGGTTATGGCTTTATTGATTATGCGCAAGATGAAGATATTTTTGTTCATTATTCTGCTATTAAGCAAGATGGTTACAAGACTTTATCTGAAGGACAAAGAGTTGAATTTGATTTAATAGAAACTCCTAAAGGACTTCAAGCAATTAATGTCAGACCAGCCAGTTCAGAGAAAGTAATGTAACGATTGAGTGGTTATGTTTTTGAACTTTATGATACAACAGGTATGGCAAGAGAGAGTAAGAGCTTAACGGTTCTTACTTTTTCTATTAAAATATATTGATAAATGGTTGACATTTATAGGGTTATGTGCTATATTTTACTTAGCACTGAGGTGTTTTTATTTTGGATTAATGTGGAGGTATTATGAAAAAAGTAGAAAAAGTAGAAGAAAAAGCAGTTGCTAGTAAGAATACTAAGAGAGAGAAGTATATTGCGGAGAAGAAAACTGTAAAGAAAGAAAAGAAAGCTAAGGAAAATATTTTTAAGAAAATTGGAAAATATTTCAAAGGTGTTGGTAAAGAAATTAAAAGAATTAGATGGACTAATGGTAAGGATTTAGTTAAATATTCTATAGCAACAGTTATGTTTGTACTTTTCTTTGGAATATATTTCTATGGAATTGATTGGATAGCTTTATTAGTAAGGAGTTTGGCGAAGTAATGAAAAAGGAATGGTATGTAGTTAATACAGTTAGTGGTTATGAATACAAAGTAAAAGAAAAATTAGATATGATGATTAAAAACTCAGCGGATATTCAAGAGAGTATCTTTAGAGTTATTGTTCCTGAACAAACTGTTGTGGAATACAAGGATGGAGTAAAAAAGGAAAGAGTTAAAAAAATGTTTCCTGGTTATGTTCTTGTAGAAATGATTATGTCTGATGAAGTATGGTTTATTGTTAGAAATACTCAAGGTGTAACAGGATTTATTGGGTCTTCTGGTAAAGGAGCTAAACCTATTCCATTATTACCTGAAGAAGTAGATAGAATTTTATCTAATATGGGTATGTCTAGAATAGATTTAAGTAAAGACTTAGCTGAAGGTAAAAAAGTTAAGATTACTGATGGACCATTTAAGAATATGTCTGGTAAAGTTAAATCTTATGATTTAGAGAAAAAGACAGTAGAATTATTGTTAGATTTATTTGGTCAAGAGACTTCTGTTGAAGTAGAACTTTCACAAATTGAAAATTTAAAATAAAAAAACTTGCATTTTAAAAAATATTATGGTATATTATTGACGCGACTGTGTATTATTATATAGTTAAGAAACTTAAGTGGGAGGCTGCGGACGGCTATTAAGACCACTCGCGAAAAGATAACATTATTATATAGGAGGTGTTTTTCGTGGCAAAAGCAATAACAAAGAAAATTACATTACAAATACCTGCAGGAAAAGCAACACCAGCTCCTCCAGTAGGAACTGTTTTAGGACCAGCAGGAATTAATTTACAAGAATTTTGTACTAAATTTAATGATGCAACTAGAGATAAGATGGGAGATATAGTACCAGTTCAAATTTCTATTTTTGAAGATAGAACATTTGATTTTGTATTAAAGACTCCACCAGCAGCATTCTTATTAAAGAAAGTTGCTAAGATCAAATCAGGAGCTGCTAAAGGTGAGACTGTAGCTACTATTACTAAGGATCAACTTAAAGAAATAGCTGAAACTAAGTTACCTGATTTAAATGCTTATGATGTAGAACATGCTATGAAGATAGTTGAAGGAACTGCTCGTAACATGGGAATTAAAGTAGAAGAGTAATTTTTCTACGAAGTAAAAGTCCGCAAACCACAAAAAATGTGGAAGTGTATATACACGACCTCAGAAGGAGGAAATTATGAAGAAAAGTAAAAGATATGCAGAGATAGCTACTAAGATTGAGAAGAATAAAGCATACGCTCCAATGGATGCAATTAAATTAGTAAAAGAAACTTCTAATACTAAGTTTGATGAAACTGTTGAAATTGCTATGAATCTTAACTTAGATACTAAGAAAGCTGATCAACAATTAAGAGGCGCTATTGTTTTACCTAATGGTACTGGTAAAAGTCAAACTGTATTGGTACTTGCTAAAGGTGATCAAGCAAAAGCTGCTAAAGAAGCAGGAGCTGATTATGTAGGAGACGTTGATATGATTGAAAAAATCGAAAAAGAAAATTGGTTCTCTTATGACGTAATCATTGCTACTCCTGAAATGATGCCAATGCTTGGTAAAATTGGTAAAATCTTAGGACCTAAAGGACTTATGCCTAATCCAAAGACTGGTACAGTTACAATGGATGTTGCTAAGGCTGTTAAAGAAACTAAGATGGGAAAAGTTGAATATAGAACTGATAGTTTTGGAAATATTCATGGTATCATTGGAAAAGCTAGTTTTGAAGAAGGAAAATTACTTGAAAACTTAAATACTTTTGTTGGAGCTATATTAAAAATTAAACCTGCTACAGTGAAAGGAAATTATGTTAAAAATATATCTATATCTTCTACTATGGGTCCTGGAATTAAACTTGATTTAAATTCTTTTGACAAATAGTAAATGATTTGATATAATACTTATCGATGAAGAAAAATTATGCCAAAGACAGTAAGGACAATGTTGTTTAAAAATCTTACCGAGGAATAAAAATATATATATGTATTTTAGTCCTCGTATGAGGACTTTTATTTATGGCATAGAGAAAGGATGTGAAGATAGGTGGCAAATTCAAAGATTATTGAACAAAAGGCATCAGTAGTAGCTGAAATCAAAGATAGATTTGAAAATGCTAAATCAGTTGTTATGTTCGATTATCGTGGACTTAGTGTTTCAGAAGTAACTGAACTAAGAAAAAAGCTAAGAGAGAATGGAGCTGATTATAAAGTATATAAAAATACTTTAACTAAGAGAGCTCTTGATGAACTTAACATTAATATGGATGAATACTTAGCTGGTCCTAGTGCAGTAACATTTGGAACAGATGAACTTTCAATAGTAAAAGTATTAAATGATTTTGCTAAAGATCATAATGCACTTGAACTTAAGGCTGGTATTATTGAAGGAAAAGTAGCTGGCTTAGAAGACTTGAAGAGATATGCAGCAATTCCATCAAGAGATGTGTTATTAACTATGTTAGCAGCAGGTCTTATGGGAACTGTAAGAGACTTATCTATTTGCTTAGATTTATATGCTAAGGGTAAAGAAAATTAATATTATTAAAGGAGGAAATAAAAATGGCTAAATTAAATAGAGATGAATTTATTAGTGCTTTAAAAGAAATGTCAATTCTTGAAATCAAAGAATTAGTAGACGCTATGAAGGAGGAATTTGGTGTTGATCCATCTGCAGTTGCTGTAGCAGCAGGTCCTGCTGTAGCTGCTGTTGAAGAAGGTCCATCAAAAGTTAATGTTGTATTAACAGCTGCTGGTCCAAATAAGATTGCAGTTATCAAGATCGTTAGAGATATCACTGGTTTAGGATTAAAAGAAGCTAAGGATATTGCTGATAACGGTGGAAACGTTAAAGAAGGCGTTGACAAAGCTGAAGCTGAACAACTTAAAGCACAATTCGAAGAAGCTGGAGCTACTGTAGAACTTAAGTAGTTTATATAAAGAGTCTAGAAATAGATTCTTTTTTTTGACGTTTTTCTGTAAACTGTATTGATATTTCTTTTTGTGTTATGATATACTTGTTATAGATGATAGGAAGTGAAAGTATGTCAAAGTGGGATAAGGAATATATAAAATTATGTAAGAAGATTTTAAAAGATGGAGTAGAGGTAGAAAATAGAACTGGAATTAATTCTATTAAAATACCAGGATATTCTTTTGAGTTTGATTTATCTAAGGAGTTTCCAGCTTTGACTACTAAGCAATTATTTTTTAGACAAGCTATTTTAGAGATGCTATGGATTTATCAAGTACAGTCTAATGATGTAAGATGGTTACAAGATAGAAATGTTCATATATGGGATGAATGGGAGATTCATGAAGATGGCAAGTGGTATGCTAATCAAATGGTATTAGATAAAGACGGTAAGTTGGTTAAGAAAGATATTGTTAAGGATTTTGGTAAGGAATGGGCTCATACTATTGGGACTGCTTATGGTTGGATTAATAATAAATTTCAAAATACACAGAGACTTATTGATACTTTAAAGAATAATCCTAATGATCGTAGAATGCTTATGACTTTATGGCAAGATGATTATATTAAGACAGCGGTACTTCCTTCATGTGTATGGAGTAGTGAATGGGATGTAACTGATGGTAAACTTAATTGTTGGGTTCATCAGAGAAGTTGTGATGTTCCTTTAGGTCTTCCTTTTAATGTTACACAATATGCAACACTTCTTTGTTTAATAGCTCATTGTACTGGACTTAAGCCTGGTAAAATGTTTTGGTCTATAAAGGATGCTCATATATATGTTAATCAGGTAGAAGGGATTAAAGAACAAATAGAGAGATTTGATACTTTAGAAGATTTGCCAGCTCCTAAGTTATGGATAAATCCTGAGGTGAAAGATTTCTTTGAGTTTGATAATTCAAAAGATTGTAAAGATATAAAAGTAGTTGATTATAAACATCATGGAAAGATTAGTTTTCCATTAGCGCAATAGGAGTGATAAGATGATTAGTATGATATGTTCAGTAGGAAGAAATAGAGAACTTGGTAAAGATAATGGACTTATTTGGCATATTCCTCAAGATATGAAATTTTTTAAGAATACAACTATGGGGCATACAGTAGTTATGGGAAAGAAAACTTATGATTCTTTACCAGGAGATTTACCAGGAAGAGATATGGTAGTACTTAATTTTGATAAGATTGAGGGAAATGTTAAGACAATGTATTCAATTGATGAAGTGCTCGATAATTATTTAAATAAGGATGAAGAGACTTTTATTATAGGAGGAGCTTCAATATATGCTCAATTTATTAAATATGCTGATAGGCTTTATTTAACGGAAATAGATGATGAGTGTGATTTAGCTGATACTTTTTTTCCTGAATTTGATAAGTCAGAATGGACTTGTGAAGTATTAGATGAAGGTACTTATAAAGATATTAATTTTAAGATGTGTAGATATGATAGAATAGGAAAATAGATAGTTAATTTTAGTGATAGAGATACCAATACCTAAATATATATAAAATGTTTACTAAAATGTGAAAAAATCTATAAAAACTTTTAATTATTCGTTGACTTTTTACGTGGATGATGATAGTATTATATATTGGAAACACGTCTTTTTGGCGTGCATGTCTTTAAAATTTTTAGGTATTGGGGTGAAAAGTTAATGGCTTATAAAGTAAAGCAAAGTGGCGATTATAGAAAAAGAAGAAACTTTTCTATGATTAAAAATTCATTAGAACTTGATAATTTATTGCAAATTCAAAAGGAATCATATCAATGGTTTGTGACTGAAGGGGTTAAAGAGGTACTTGAAGACTTTTCTCCGGTGGAGAGTTTTTCTGGAAGCTTGTCATTAGAGTTTAATGATTATGTCTTCGATACTCCAAGGTATTCTATAAAGGAATGTAAGGATAGACAAATTACTTATGCAGCTCCTTTAAAGGTACAAACAAGACTTTTTAACAATGAAACGGGAGAAGTTAAAGAGCAAGAGATATTCTTAGGTGATATGCCTTTAATGACAGATAGTGGTACTTTTGTTATTAATGGTGCTGAGAGAGTAGTTGTATCCCAATTAGTTAGATCTCCTAGTGTTTATTTCTCAAAAGAAGTAGATAAAAATGGTAAACCAGTATTTGCTTCTAAGGTTATTCCTACTAGAGGTACTTGGCTTGAGTATGAAACTGATGCTAAGGATGTTTTATATGTAAGAATTGATAGAACTAGAAAGGTTCCTCTTACTACATTACTTAGAGCATTTGGTTTATCTAGTGATAAAGATATTCTTGATATGTTTGATAACAATGAATATTTAAAGAATACTATAGAGAGAGATTCTACTAAAAATACTGATGAGGCGTTAATTGAAATATATGAAAAATTAAGACCTGGTGAACCTACAACTTTAGATAGTTCAAAGAACCAATTGATTACTAGATTCTTTGATAATTTTCGTTATGATTTAGCTAAAGTTGGAAGATATAAATTTAATCAAAGACTTAATATTACTGATAGATTAGTAGGTAAAGTATTGGCACAAGATGTTGTTATTGATGGAGAAGTTAAGCTTGCTGATGGAACATTACTTACTAAAGAAGTAGTTCTTGAATTAGATAAATATTTAAAAGATGGATATGGAATGGTAGAAGCTAAGATTAATACTGATTTGAATGATGCTAATATGATTCAAGTATTATATGTATATTCTCCAATTAATCCAAAGAAGAAAGTAAAAGTAATAGGTAATGATCAATCTATTACTGTTAAGACTTTAACAATATCTGATTTTTATGCTTCAGTATCATACTATTTAAATTTAATGGATGGTATTGGACATGATGATGAGATAGACCATTTAGGTAATAGAAGAATTAGACAAGTAGGAGAACTTTTACAAAATCAATTTAAGATTGGTTTTAGTAGAATGGAGAGAGTTATTCGTGAGAGAATGACTACACAAGATATGGAGACTGTTACCCCTAAGACATTAATTAATATTAGACCAGTAACAGCTGTTATTAAGGAATTCTTTGGTAGTAGCCAATTATCTCAATTTATGGATCAGGTTAATCCGATTGCAGAACTTACTCATAAAAGAAGATTATCTGCTTTAGGACCTGGTGGACTTTCTAGAGATAGAGCTGGCGTTGAAGTACGTGATGTTAATGCTTCTCACTATGGTAGAATTTGTCCAATTGAATCTCCAGAAGGACAAAACATTGGACTTATTACTTCACTTGCTAGTTATGCTAAGATTAATGAATATGGATTTATCATGACTCCTTATCGTAAGGTAGAGAATGGTAAATTGACTGATCAAGTAGATTATTTAACTGCTACTGAAGAACAAGATTTTTATATTTCTCAAGCAACAGTTAATGTTAATGATGATAATATGATTACTGATAGTACAGTAGCTGGTAGATTTAATGGTGAGAATGTAATTATTCCTGTTGATAAGGTTGATTATATCGACGTATCACCACAACAAGTTGTTTCTATTACTACTAGTTTGATTCCATTCTTGGAACATGATGATGCGACTCGTGCTCTTATGGGTGCGAACATGCAACGTCAGGCATTACCACTTTTAACTACTGAAGCTCCTTATGTTGGAACTGGTGTTGAATATGTGGCTGCTAGAGATAGTGGTGCCGTAGTAGTAGCTAAGGCTGATGGCGTAGTTGAATATGTTGATGCTAAGAAGATTATTGTTAAGAATGCTAAAGGTAAAGATATATATGAACTTACAACATTTGAAAGATCTAACCAAGGAGAAACTGCTAACCAATCTCCAATAGTTAGAGCTGGAGATAAAGTAAGAAGAGGACAAGTAATTGCTGATGGTCCTAGTACAAACATGGGTGAGTTAGCTCTTGGTAAGAATGTTGTAGTTGCTTTCATGACATTTAATGGTTATAACTTTGAGGATGCCGTTATTATGAATGAGAGATTGGTTAAGGATGATGTTTATACTTCTTTACATATTGAAGACTATGAAATTCAATGTAGAGATACTAAACTTGGTCCTGAAGAGATTACTCGTGATATTCCTAATGTTAGTGAAGAAGCTAGAAAGAATCTTGATGAAAATGGTATTATAAGAATTGGTACTGAAGTTAAGGAAGGCGATATCCTTGTAGGTAAAGTAACTCCTAAGGGAATGGCTGATTTGACTAGTGAAGAGAAATTATTACATGCTATTTTTGGTGAGAAAACTAGAGAAGTTAGAAACTCTTCACTTACTGTTCCACATGGTGGAGATGGAATTGTTCATGACGTAAAAGTATACACTAAGGCTGATAATGATGAGATGCCTAGTGGTGTTAGCAAAGTAGTTAGAGTATATATTATTCAAAAAAGAAAGATTCAAGTAGGAGATAAGATGTCAGGTCGTCATGGTAATAAGGGTGTTATTTCATTAATATTACCACAAGAAGATATGCCATACTTACCAGATGGTACTCCGGTAGATATCATGTTAAATCCACAAGGTGTTCCTTCTCGTATGAATATTGGTCAGATACTTGAACTTCATATGGGTATGGCTTGTAAGAAGTTAGGTGTATATATGGCTACTCCAGTACTTGATGGTGCTAAGAAGGATGATATTGCTAATATGATGGCTGAAGCTGGAATGGATCCTGATGGTAAGACAGTTTTATATGATGGTAGAACTGGTGAACCATTTGATAATCGTATCAATGTTGGTGTAATGTATATGATTAAACTTCATCACATGGTTGATGATAAGTTACATGCGAGAGCTACTGGACCATATTCACTTGTTACTCAACAACCTCTTGGTGGTAAAGCACAATTTGGTGGACAGAGATTTGGTGAAATGGAAGTTTGGGCTCTTGAAGCATATGGAGCATCACATGTACTTCAAGAAATACTTACTTATAAATCAGATGATGTTGTAGGTAGAGTAAAAGTATATGAAGCTATTGTTAAAGGTCAATCGTTACCTGAACCAAGTATTCCAGAATCATTTAGAGTATTAATTAAAGAATTCCAAGCATTAGGATTAAATATTTCAGTAATTAATAATGATGATGAGGAAGTAAGTATTAGTGAACTTGAAAAAGAAGACGATGAGGATGATATGCCAGTATCAGAAGAAATTCAAAAACCTGATTTATTTGCAACTGAAGATGATTCATTAGAAGATGATTTGGATGATGAGGAAGATGAATTTGAAGATGATTTGGCTGATATAGATTTGCCAGATGAATATGGAGATGGCATTGAGTCAAATGATTTTGATGATATGGGAGGTGATTTCTAATGTTAGAGGCTAATAAATTTAAAGCTTTAAAAATAGGAATTGCATCACCTGATGATATTAGAGCATGGAGTTATGGTGAGGTATTAAAACCTGAAACTATTAACTATAGAACATTAAAGCCTGAAAGAGATGGACTTTTCTGTGAAAAAATATTTGGACCAACTAGAGATTATGAATGTAGTTGTGGTAAATATAAAAGATTAAGATATAAAAATATTGTTTGTGATAGATGTGGTGTAGAAGTTACTAAGTCTAAAGTTCGTAGAGAAAGAATGGGACATATTGAACTTGCTACACCAGTAAGTCACATTTGGTTTGTTAAAGGAATTCCTTCTTATATTGGATTATGTCTTGATATGTCTCCAAGAGATTTGGAAGAAGTAATTTACTTTGTATCATATGTAGTACTTGATCCAGGAGCTACTACTTTAATAAAGAAACAAACTTTATCTGATAAGGAATATAGAGCTTATTATGAAAAGTATGGTAATACTTTTAGAGTTGGCATGGGTGCTGAAGCTATTAAGGAATTACTTAGTGAATTAGATGTAGAGAAAGAATTAGATGCTCTTCAAAAAGAATTAGCTGAAGCTACTGGTCAAAAGAAACTTAGATTGGTTAAGAGATTGGATGTATTAGATTCATTTGCTAAGTCAGGAAATAAGCCTGAATGGATGATTCTAGAGGCATTACCTGTTATTCCTCCTGAGTTAAGACCAATGATTCAACTTGATGGTGGTAGATTTGCTACATCTGATTTGAATGATTTATATAGAAGAGTAATTAATAGAAATAATCGTTTAAAGAAATTAGTTGAATTAAATGCTCCTTCAATTATTATTCAAAATGAAAAGAGAATGTTACAAGAAGCAGTAGACTCATTATTTGATAATGGTCGTCGTGGTAGAAGTGTAACTGGTGCTGGTAATAGAGCATTAAAATCATTATCTAGTATGTTAAAAGGAAAACAAGGTAGATTCCGTCAAAACTTATTAGGAAAACGTGTTGACTATTCAGGTCGTTCAGTTATTGTAGTTGGACCAGATCTTAAAATGTATCAATGCGGTATTCCTAAAGAGATGGCTCTTGAATTATTTAAACCACATGTTATTAATGGTTTAGTATCTAAAGAGATAGCTAATAATATTAAATCTGCTAAGAAGATGATTGATACTAGAGATCCTAAAGTATGGGATGTAGTAGAAGAAGTTATTAAAGAGCATCCAGTTATGTTAAACCGTGCTCCTACATTACATAGATTAGGTATTCAAGCATTTGAACCAAAACTAGTGTCAGGAAAAGCTATTAGACTTCATCCACTTGTTACAACAGCATTTAATGCTGACTTCGATGGAGACCAGATGGCAGTACACGTTCCATTATCTGAAGAGGCTAAGGCTGAGGCTAGAATACTTATGTTAGGTGCTAATAATATCTTATCACCTAAGGATGGAAAGCCTATCGTTACTCCTAGTCAGGATATGATCTTAGGTAATTACTATATAACTATGGAAAAACCTGGTCATGAAGGAGAAGGAAGAATATTTAAGAATTCTAATGAAGCATTAATGGCTTATAATAGAAGAGAAGTTGATTTACATACAAGAATAGTTGTTCCTGTAAATTCATTTAAGCATAAAGTATTCTTAGATTCTCATAAAGATCAATATTTAGTTACTACTGTTGGTAAGTTAATATTTAATGAAATCTTACCAGATTCATTCCCATATGTTAATGAACCAACTGATGAGAATATTGAGAAATATACTCCTAATAAATACTTTATTGCTCCAGGAGAAAATATTCCTGAAAAGATTAAAGAAATACCTAAAGCTGATGCATTTAAGAAGGGTACTTTAGAGAAGATAATAGCTCAAATGTTTAAGAAATATAAAACTACTGAGACATCTATTATGCTTGATAAATTAAAAGATCAAGGATTTAAGTATTCAACTTATTCTGGTATTACTATTGCAGCATCAGACGTTGTAACTAGTAAGCAAAAGGATCAAATTATAGCTAACTCAGAAGCTGAAGTTAAGAAAGTAACTAAACAATATCAAAGAGGTTTGATTACTGATAAAGAAAGATTTGATCTTGTAATTGGTATTTGGGATAAGGCAAAGAAAGATATTGAAAAAGAACTTGAAGCTTATGCAAAGAGTGAAGAATATGAAGATAACCCAATTTTCATAATGATGAACTCTAAGGCTCGTGGATCTATTTCTAACTTCGTACAGTTAGCTGGTATGCGTGGTACGATGGCTAAACCAAATGGTGAACCAGTAGAAATTCCTATTAAGTCATCATTTAGAGATGGATTAACAGTATCTGAATTCTTCTTATCTACACATGGTGCTAGAAAAGGTAGTGCTGATACCGCTCTTAAAACTGCAGACTCTGGTTATATGACAAGAAGACTTGTTGATGTAGCACAAGATTTAATCGTTAGAGAAGAAGATTGTGGTACTACTGAAGGTGTTAAAGTATCTGCATTTAGAGATGAAAAGAATGGTATTATTGAACCATTATACGATAGAATTTTAGGAAGATACACTAATAAGAAAGTAATCGATCCTAATACTAAAGAAGTTATCGTTGATAAAAATGAATATATTACTGAAAATATAGCAGATAAGATTATAGCTGCTGGTATTGAAGAATTAGAAATTAGAACAGTACTTACATGTAGAACTGATCATGGTGTATGTTGTAAGTGTTATGGTAGAAACTTAGCTACAGGTAATATTGTTGAGATTGGTGAAGCTGTTGGTACAATGGGTGCTCAATCTATTGGTGAACCAGGTACACAGTTAACCATGAGAACATTCCATACTGGTGGTGTTGCTGGTGGAGACGATATCACACAAGGTCTTCCTCGTGTTGAAGAATTGTTTGAAGCTAGAACTCCTAAAGGAAAAGCTCTTATAGCTGAAATTGATGGTGTTGTATCTAAGATTGAAGATCAAAAGGGTAGAACTAAGATATATATTAAAAATGCTAATGAAGTTAGAGAACATTTATCAGCATATGGTGCTAAACTTAGAGTTGAAAAAGGCGATAAGGTAGTAGCTGGTGATAGATTAACTGAAGGTAATATTAGTCCTAAGGAATTATTAGCAGTAACTGACCCTAATACTGTTCAACAATACATTTTGAAAGAAGTACAAAAGGTATATCGTTCACAAGGTGTTGATATTAATGATAAACACGTTGAACTTATTGCTAAGAGAATGATTTCTCAAATTAGAATTATGGATTCTGGAGATACTAATTTATTACCTAGTACAGTAGTTTCAATTAATAAATTTACTGAAGGTAATAGAGACGTTATTTTACAAGGTAAGAAGCCTGCTATTGGACAACCTATCTTACTTGGTATTACTAAGTCTTCACTTCAAACTGATTCATTCTTAGCATCAGCTTCATTCCAAGAGACTACAAGAATTCTTACTGAGGCTGCAGTTAAAGGAAAAGTAGATAATTTACATGGATTAAAAGAAAATGTTATTATTGGTAAACTTATTCCTGCTGGTACAGGTGCTAAGGAATATATGGATATTGGTTATACATTAGAGAAAGAATTCTTTGATGATGAACCATCTGAAGTATTAGAAGAAAAATTCTTAGATTAATGATATAAGCTAGTATAGTGATATACTGGCTTTTTCTTTGTTTATTTATAGAAATATGCTATAATATAAGTGTTATTTGGAGGTGTAATAATGGCTACTAGTGGTAATAGAGGTAAATTTACTGAAAGGCTTAGGGATATAAGACTAGGTCGTAGTAAAAAGAATACACAAAGAGAGATTGAAGATAGTGAGGTTATTTATAAGAATTTTCTTAAAGTAGTGGCTGCTATTCCTTTAATGGTGTATGATTCAGTGATTAACAATGATGAAGAAAAAATGTCTAGTAAAGGAAATGTTACGCTTGATAATGAGAAACAATTTATAAATAAAGAAAAGATAATTCATGAGGGAAATGTCTCAGTACAAGGAATGGGTACTTTATATATTCCTAAGAAGAATATTAATAGATATAGTAATACTAGAAGTTATGCTGATAAGAGGAATGAAGTAGAGAAAATAGATGTTTCTTTAATTAAGAAAGAGCAAAGTAAATTATCAAATAGTGATATTAATAATGAAAATATTCAAAATAAAGTGACAAAAGAAAATGATTTGGAAGAAGCTAGGAAACTAGAGAAAAGAATAATAGATTTAATTAAAAAGAATTTGATTAAGACGGTTAATGAATTAGAAATATTACAAAGTGAATTATATATTTTAAGTGAAGTTAACGGTGATGATACTAAACTAAGAGAATGTCAAAAAACAGTTGATGAAGTTAAGAAGATGCTTTGTAAAATTGACAAGTTGAAGAAGAAATATGACTTTTTAAGAGATAATTATGATTTTGAATATTTGTTAGAAATAGATGATAATAATTTAGTAGATGATATTATTGAACTTAAAGATAAATTTTCTAATAATCAAATAAAGGCTACTGTAGAAGATTATAAATTATTAGACGTATATAAATATTTATATTTGAGAATAGATAAGTTACAAGAAGAGACTTATTCTTTTGAGAAAGAAAAAGAAGAACAAGTAGAAAAATTAAAGGAAAGAGATATTAATTTTGATAAGTTAAAGGCTGATGTTTATAATATTGATAGAGCAAATGATGACTATAATAGATTTGTGAGGGATCAGCAAAAGAATTTAGATGAATTAAATGAAAAAGTAGGGAAGATTACTTCTAGAGAAGATGTATCATATCGTTTAAAAGGATTTGGACAATTCTTGATGGGATCGTTTAAATATGTTGGACTTTTGATGCTTAATCCTTTAAAGGGAGTTATTCCTTCAATTGCTACGGAGACTCTTGTTACTAAGAATGTTGTTAGTAATTTATATAAAAATATGAAATGGGAAGAAACTAAAAGGATGGTATATGAAGCAATAGATTATTCTAGTGAAATAAAGAATGCTATTAATGATCTTGATTATACTGATAAAATAGTAGCTAGTACTTTAGAAGATATAGTTAAATTAAAAATTAAATATAATGAAGAATTTAAGAAATATCAAGGGGATTTCTATGAATATGAACAAGTCATAGCTAAAATTAATGATATGGAAAATAAAATACTTGGTAATAAAATTAAAGTAGAAATAATGAAGAAGAAAATGTTAGAAAAAGAAAGAGCTAATGTTAAAAAATTACAATTAGTTAAAGATATGAATAAAAAGGCTGCTTAAATAATAAATTTATAAGCTCTCTAGTATATTTGAACTGAACTCCGTTTCTTGGACATAAGAGAAACGAGGTTCATATCACATTTAGGGAGTTTTTCTATGGAAAAATAGATAATTTTTTAAGATATATATAGGAAAATTCTTGAATAGATAATAATTTTATGTTATAATGACTTTAATAATAGGAGTGTAGGTATAGAGAATGATATCTTTATACTTGCGAGGAGGAAATTATGATAGAAAGTAAAAATATAAAAGTTATTGATGAACATAATATTGATCGTACTGCTAATAAGATTTGTGTAGTAGATGTTGATGGTAGTGATTATATTATTTATTCAATAGAGAGAGATAGTGATAATGATAATATTTTTGTATCTAAATTATTAAGTAATATTAATGGTACTAGTAATATGATTAATATTGAAGACTCTATGGAAAAAGAAAAGATGGCTTCTTTGGTTAAGGAACTTATTAAGTATGCTGTTGATACAGAGAAAGATAGATTAGATACTAGAGAGATTATTTTAGCTAGTGGTAAGAAAATAAGTTTTGTATCTAAAAATATCGATAAGAAAGAACAAAATATTAATGTTCAAAAAACATATATTACTACTGTTAAGAAAGCTGTTACTAAAGTAACGGAAGATTTTTATGATATTAAGGAAGAAGTAAAGGTAGAAGAGCCTGTTAGTGATATTTTTCCTACTAATGATATTCCAAAAGAAACTCATGAAGATATATTGCCTGATATAATTCCTAATATTGTTCCTCCAGTAGAGAGTCCAGTTGTAGAGGCTCCTAAAGTAGAAATGCCTTCAGTTCAGGTAACTAAAGTGGAGGGAGTAAAAGTAGAAGAACCTAAGGTAGAAGTCCCTAATGAAGTAACTCCTGAAATACCTAGTATAAATATTCCTAATATGGAAGAAAAAAAGATGGAAACACCATCATCAATTGGAATTAAGCCAGTTAGTGAGATAACTGTTAATGATATTCAAAGTACACCAGTAACGGAACCAGTGGCTATTTTACCAACACCTGAACCTGTTGAAAAGCCAGTAGAGGTTTCAATACCAGTTACTCCAGTTATACCTACACCAGCTGTTCCTCCTATGCCTGAAACAGTAAGTGCTCCAGTAGTAGAGAGTCCAGTTGTTTCTACACCAATACAAACACCAGTAGAGAAAAAAGAAAATGTACTAGTATTTGATGGTTCAAAAGAATCTAATCTAAATGAGGCTTTAGGAGAAGTAAGTAATGATAAGACAGTTCTTACACAAAATGTAGAGCCTATTAGAGAGTTTGGAGTAGACGAAGTTAAATCAGTAGAGAAGAGTGAACCAGTAGTTAATACTACTCAAACAAATACTAATGGTAAAATGGCAGGATTTGCTAATAATAAATTCTTTATGGTTATAGCAATTTTATTCTTTGTATCAGCTTGTGTTTTCTTAGGATATGAAGCATTTAAATATTTTAGTTTAGTAAAATAATAATATGTAATATAAAAACTACTTAGTAGATATATACTGAGTAGTTTTTCTTTTTAATATATTAATCATCAGTGATTTTATTTCTTTGGGAATAGATGCATCCACAATAGTTTTGTCGATAGAGATTATATTTTTTTGATAGTTCAATTGATTTTTTGTAGCCATCTTCTTTTTTGAAGTCGGAATAGAGCCATTTGATTTGATATTTATCACTTAGTGAAGCTCCTATTTCGTTAATTTGGGTGGCATTTTTGTATGGGCTAACGGTTAGGGTGGTGCAAAAATAATCGTAATTATGTTCTTTAGCTAGTTTAGCAGTTTTCTCTAGTCTTAATTTAAAGCATATGGGGCATCTAGCGCCTCTCTCAGGGCAGTTTTCGTATCCTTTGATTAATTCCTCATAAACGTCGTTATCGTAGTCACAATCGAGATAATCAAGTTTATTAGGGGTATTTAATTCATTTATTAATTTTATTTGTTCTTGTTTTCTTTTCTCATATTCTTCTTTTGGATATATATTAGGATTATAATATAATACAGTTATATTAAAATATGGAGCAAGGTATGTAATAACATGAGAACTACAAGGAGCACAACAACTATGTAAGAGAATCTTTTTAGGAGTAGTAATTTTAGCTAATTCTTCTTTACATAGTATTTGAATTGATTTGTTCATTTATATCACCAGGTGATATTATACCACTTACTTGGAAAAAATGCTATCTATATTAATATTATAATTATTATTAACTAGGTTATCGATAATGATATTTTCTAAATGATTTTTAATTATTTTATCTATTTTTCTAGCTCCATATTCTTGATAATGAGATTCGTTTAGGATTTCTTCAAGAATATTTTTTGACATGGTGATATTAGTATTAGGAAAGTTGCTTTCTAGATTGTGTAATTTTTGATTAATTATTTTTTCTATATCTTGTTTATTTAGGTTATTGAATTTAATTATTTCATCGATTCTATTGAGGAAAGCAATATTAAAGTTATCTTTTAATTCTTCACTGACAGATGATTTACTTGTATTGAAGCCAATATTAGTTTTGTTTTTACCAATATTTGAGGTCATGATAATGATATTGTTTTTGAAGCATATTTGATTATTTTTAGCATCAGTGATGAGGCCGTCTTCAAGGATTTGATAGAAGAGATTAATTATTTTAGGATGAGCTTTATCTATTTCATCAAGGATTATGGTGGCATTAGGATGATCTTTTATTTGACTTAGGGCATATTTGTTATCATCATATCCTACATATCCGGCAGTTGAACCAATAAATTTACTGATGGCAGTGCTGTCGGAGTATTCGGACATATCAAGTTTAATTACTTTTTGGTTGGAAATTAGTTCTCCGAAGATGGTAGCTAGTTTTGTCTTGCCGGTACCAGATGAGCCACTAAAGAGAAGAGAGAGACATTTATTGTCTTTGTATCCTAGTTTAATTCTCTTAGCTAGATTTACTAGTTTACTAATGGCTTCTTCTTGTCCGATGATATTTTCTTTTAGTTTATTTTCAAGGATTTCAATATCTTTTTTATTATCTTTAATTATTTCATATACGGGGATATGAGCTTTACTACTGATAACGGTAGCAATATCTTTTTCAGTGACAGTAGTAGGTTCATTATTTATAGTTATATTGTTTTTATATTCTGTTTCTTTAATTTTATATTCATAGGCTTTTTTAATATTATTTTCTTTTATATATAATTCTTTTTTGTCTCTTATTTGCTTTAGATTGGTTTGTAATTTGATGATATTTTCGTTACCTTTAATGTTAACTTTACTGCATACTTCATCAAGAACGTCAATTTGTTTATCAGGACGAAAACGATTATATAGATATTTATCACTTAGAGAGAGTATTTTGTCAATAATTGGGTCTGTTATGATGACGTTATGGTATTCTTCATAGAGGGGTTTTAGTTTGTTTAATATTTCTCTAGTTTGTTCGATGGAAGGCTCTTCGATAGTGATATTTTGAAATCTTCTTTCTAAGGCTTTATCTTTTTCAAAATGTTTTTTGTATTCATCAGTGGTGGTGGCGCCAATGCATCTTATTTTTCCGCGGGCAAGGGCTGGTTTTAGGATGTTTGAAGCATCAATGGCTCCTTCGGCTCCGCCAGCTCCGATAAGGGTGTGTATTTCATCGATAAAGAGAATGATATGGGGATTATTTTCTACTTCAGTGATAATTTTTTTCATACGTTCTTCAAATTCACCACGGTATTTTGTACCGGCAACAGCACTGGCCATATCAAGGGAAATAATTTGTTTGTTTTGTAGTTTAGGTGGTACTTTTCCTTCTTCGATAAGGAGTGCTAGGCCTTCGATGATGGCAGTTTTACCAACACCGGGAGCTCCTAGTAAGAGAGGATTGTTTTTGGTACGGCGGCATAGTATTTCTTCAATTTTCTTGATTTCTTCATCACGGCCGATAACGGGATCCAATTCATTATTTTTAGCTAGAGTATTAATATTAGTGCCTAGTTCTTCGATTAGGAGATGACTTTCTTTTGTACTGGGACTATTGAATATTTTTTCAGTAAATTCATCATATATGTTATCTAGATCTAGGTTCATACTCATAAATAGGCGGATAGCAATACCTTCACCGACATCTAAGAGTCCTGCAAAGAGATGATTTATAGTAACAATGCCATTATTATTATCTTTACTATCCATGATGGCATTTTCAATTACTTTTTTTAAGAGGGGTGTATAAAGAAAAAATTCACTTTTTTTGCTACCTTTTCCAATTACATTAATTATTTCTTTTTTGAATTTTTGATAAGTTAAATTATATTTAGATAATCTTTCAGTTAATTCATTTTTGGTATGGAGAATGGCTAATACTAAGTGTTCTGTACCGACGTATGGATGCTTTAATTCTAACATTTCTAGTTTTGCTTTAGTTAATATTTCTTGTGCTTCTTCATTAAAATTGCTTATCATTTTATCACCTTTCATCTTCATTCTATGAATATTATGGTTTATTAATGAATAATTAAAACATAAAAAAAGCAACTAATTTTTTAATTTATTAATTGCTTCATTATAATCATTTTGTTTTGTGATATAGCTTCCTACTACTGCGATATCGGTATAGGGTTTTATGAGTTTAATATTGCTATCTTTGATTCCTCCGTCTACTTCGATAAGAATACTTGGATATTTTGTTTTTAGTTTTTGGATTCTAGTGATGGTTTCAGGAATAAATTCTTGTCCTCCGAAACCTGGTTCGACACTCATGACGAGTATCATATCGATAGTATTTATATAGGGAATAAGTTCTTCAAGGTTTGTTTTTGGTTTGATAGCAAGGCAAACTTTATATGATCTTTTTTTAATAATATTTATTATGTTTTTGATATCTTGATTTATTTCTATGTGAATAGTTACTGATGAAATGTTCTTGCTAGTTAAATTATTGATATATAATAGGGGGTCTTCTACCATGAGATGAAGGTCTATTGGTTTTTGACTTAGGTCAGCTAGATGGTTTATTTCAGTTATAGTGAACTGGGTATTGGGAACAAATTTACCATCCATTACGTCAATGTGTAGGTAGTCACTATTAGTTTGATTTAATTTTGTAACAGCTTCTTCTCTATTAGTAGTAGCAAGAATTGATGTGGATATTTTTATCATATAATCACCTATTTATAAAGCTTAGATAATTTTTATATCTGCTTTCTAATATTTCTTTATTTTTAACTAGTTCAATGACATGGCAGCCATCTTCAGTACGATGGAGACAGTCTTGATATTTACAGTATTCTAGGTTATCAAACATTTCTTTCATGTTGTCACGAATATCAATATTGGTCATATCATAGAAATCTATTTTAGAGAATCCTGGGGTGTCTACAATGTAGGTATTGTGAGTATGAAATATTTCAGTATGTCTAGTAGTGTGTTTACCTCTACCAAGAGCATATGATATTTCATTAGTTTTTAGATTTAAGTCAGGATCTATTTTATTTATTAGAGTAGATTTACCTGCACCACTTTGTCCAGTAAAGACAACGGTTTTGTTTTGAATTTTATTTAGTAAATCAACAGGATCTGTGGATACGAGGTAACCAATATGTTGATAATAGTTTATATATGTTGATATTTCTTTTTTTTCTTCTTCATTTAACAAATCTAACTTAGAGAAATAGATGATAGGCTCAATATTATTATAGGAAATTATAGTGAGGGCTTTATCAAGTAAGTTAGTATCGAAATCAGGATTTTTAACACTGGTAACAATAATGGCTAAATCAATATTAGCAACACTTGGACGAATAAGAGAATTTTTACGAGGTTTTATATCAAGGATGTAGTTATTTTTTTCATCAAATTCAACGATATCTCCGACAAGAGGAGTAAGGTTATTTATCCTAAACTTACCACGAGGTTTACAGGTATATAGTTTATTGTTTGCTTCGATGGTGTAGTCGTTACTAATGTTTTTAATAATACGGCCTGTCATAAATCACTTCCTTATTTTGTTATGGGTTATCGGTATTAGTAGTATCATCATTTTTAGGCTCTTCACTTTTGATAGTAGCGTTTATTGTGATCTTTTGGGTAACATTACTTAGAATACGATCTCCAGCTTTTCTAGATTGATTAGTAATGGTAGCACTAGAATAGTTATTGTATTCACTTTCAGGAATAGTAGCTCCAGTACTGTCTTGGACGATGAAGGTTAGTTTGTATTCTTCGGCGAAGGCGATAAAATCACTGAGGCTCCAACCTTCACTTACCATATCAGGATATTCATCGACGATATTAGGAATGTAGAGAGTGATAGTGTCACCAGCTTCGATTACTTGTTTTTCTTCTCCTTCAACATATTTTGGATTTTGATCAATGATGATATTGTCTTTATCTTTATATTTTTCTTTATCTTCAACGTCTTTTTTCTCAATAAGGACATTGATTTTTAATAATTCTAATTTAGCTTTTACTTCGGTATAATTTTTACCGGTATAGTCTTCAAGATATGAATAGTTTCCACCGATAGACTCAATAATGGTAATGGTGTCACCTTTTTTTCTGGTAGAGCCAGCTTTTGGACTAGTTTTGATTACTTTTCCGGCTTCAATTTCTTCACTGTTTTTGGTTTCAGTGGTATAGGTAAAGCCATTATCTTTTAGAATTTGGATAGCTTTTTCAAGAGTTAAGTTTTCTACGTTAGGTACAACGACATCTTTTACTTCTTTGGTAGTTATTAGCCAAAAGACTCCAAGACTTATTAATAGTAATAAGAAGAATGTTGATAAGATAATGATAAGAGTATTTCTTTTCTTAGGTTCTTCAAAATATTCTTCGAGAGGATCTTCATCGCTATCTTTATCATCACTGTTTTCGTTAGGTATTTCGGTTACTAATTCTTCAGTGTCTTCAAGGTCTTCATCGCTATCTTTTGGTTTTTCAACTTTCTTTTTAGGTTTTGTCACTGGTGGAGTGGTAGGTGTATCACTATCTATATCATTTTCAGGATATTCAAAGGTTATCTTTTTATCGTTAGCATGTTCTTCAGTTAGGCACGTTACAAGATCATCATGCATTTCTCTAGCAGAATCATATCTGTTTCGAGGATTTTTGGCAGTAGCTTTCATAAGAATATTTTCTACTGATTGGGGAATAGATGGATCTTGTTTACGAATACTAGGAATTTTATCTTTCATGTGTTTTAGAGCTATTTCTACGGCATTGTCTCCTTTGAAGGGAACGGTACCAGTTAATAGTTCATACATGAGTATTCCCATTGAATAGATATCGCTTTTGACGGTGGCTCCTTTTCCACTAGCTTGTTCAGGTGGTAAGTAGTGGACACTACCCATAACGGAATTGGTTTGAGTTAGCTGAGTGGCATTTAGTGCCATGGCTATACCAAAGTCAGTTATTTTGATGCGGCCATCATCTTGGATCATAATGTTTTGTGGTTTTATATCACGGTGAATGATATATGATTCGTGGGCATGAGCGATACCATCAGTTAGCTGGGTCATGATATCAATGACTTCAGTTAGGGTAAGGGATTCACGCTTTTTTAGGAGTTGTTTTAGGGTTTTTCCTTCAATGTACTCCATAACGATATAGTATTCACCATCTTCTTCGCCAACGTCATATACTTCGACGATATTTGGATGCGATAGATTAGATACGGATAAAGCTTCTCTTTGGAAACGACGAATGAAACGATCGTCTGATGAGAGGTCACCACGTAGTACTTTAACGGCTACTTTACGATCGAGTATTTTGTCGTTGGCAAGATAAACATTTGCCATACCACCTTCGCCAATTGATTTAACAATTTCATATCGATTGTTAATTTTTTGCCCCTTTGATAACATTACTGTTCACCACTTTCTTTTTTTAGGTATGCGATAGAGATATTGTCGGTACCGCCACGAGAGTTAGCCTTTCTAATTAGTTTAATAACGGCTTCTTCAACTTCAAGATCGCTATTTAATATTTTTTCTATTTGTTCTTCAGTTAACATATTAGTTAATCCATCACTACAGAGAAATAAGCCTTTTACGGAAGTATCGACATCAAAAATATCAATATCGATAGGGTTATTTGCTCCGAGAGCACGAGTTAGAAGATTTTTGCCGGGATGATTTTTGGCTGTTTCTTCAGTGAGACGGCCATTATTTAATAACATAGATACATAGGTGTGATCTTTAGTAACTTTATGTAATACGTTATTTTTTATGACATATCCGGAACTATCTCCAATATTTCCATATAATATATAATCTTCAGTTTTGATTGCTATGACAAGAGTAGTACCTAAGCCTTTGCTTTCGGGATGCTCTTTAGCGTAAGCAAATATTTCATCATTTATTTCTTTTACGATTAATCTTAGCCATTCGATAGCATCTTCTTTTGTTCCTAATGTATCTAGTTTGTAGAAACTATCACGGATATGGTTAATAGCGATCATTGAAGCAACTTCTCCGGCTTTATGACCACCCATGCCATCAGCAATTGCTAAGACAAATTCTTTTTTATCATTATTTATAATAGTGACACTGTCTTCGTTATGTGATCTAACTTTTCCAGGGTCAGTAAAATAGAATGTTTGCATTGTTTACCTCCTATAAAGATTTAGCTCTTAGTTGTCCGCAAGCGGCGTCAACATTTCCTCCAAATTCTTTTCTTATTGTTACGTTTATTCCACTTTTCTTAAGTATATCATAAAATGCTAAAATTTGCACCTTTTTTGAGCGTTTAAATTCAATATTTTCGGTTTCGTTGTAAGGTATTAAGTTGACATAGCAATTCATATTTTTTAAGAGATTTGCTAGTTCTTTGGCGCATTCTAGGGAATCGTTTACATTTTCTAACATAATATATTCAAAAGTAACTCTTCTATTGGTTGTTTTTAGATATTTTTTGATAGTAGTCATTAATTCTTCTAGAGGGTAGGCTTTACTGATAGGCATAATTTTATTTCTAATGGTATCATTAGGAGCATGGAGTGATATGGCTAGATTTACTTGATTAAAATCTTCCATGAATTTGTTTATTCCTGGTACGACGCCACATGTTGATACGGTTATGTGTCTTGATCCTAAGTCAATTCCTTTATTTGAAGTGATGATACGGATAAAGTCCATAACATTATCATAGTTATCGAATGGTTCTCCGATACCCATTACTACTACATGGGTGATACGTTTACCAATATCTTTTTCTATTAAAAGAAGTTGTTCTACTATTTCGTATGGTTCAAGATTACGTACTTTTTTGAGACGGCCACTTTCACAAAAACGGCAGCCCATATTACAGCCAACTTGTGATGAGACACAGATACTGATACCGTAATTATGATACATAAGAACGGATTCTATTTTATTACCATCAGTTAGTTCAAAGAGATATTTAGCAACGTCAGTATCTTCTTGTTTGGTGACTAGTTTAATAAATGAGAAGTCAAAATCTTCTTTTAACTTGTTACGTACTTCTTTACTAATATTAGTCATATTATCAACATTATACATACGCTTTTTATATAAGTAATCATATACTTGAGTAGCACGATATTTTTTTTCGTTTATGTTTTTAAAATATTCCTCAAGAGAGGGATAAGAAATACTAAAAATATTTTTCATAATATATTCCTTTCATATAAATAATTATACCAAATTTGTCTATTATTTTAAAGATATATATATTTACAAAATGATTAATAGTTGTTAAAATGTAAATAGAAGGGAATGTTATAGATGAAAGAAGAGCTTAGAAAGATACCAAGAAAGAATTATGTTATACTGGGGGTAGTAATATTAGTTAGTTTACTAATAGTATATTATTTATATATGTGGTTTACAGCGTATAAGTCTACTAAGGAGGGAGAGGTAATACTAGATAAGTATATGACAGTTATTAATTATAATGAACTAGATGATTATTTAGTAGAAAATCCTGATGGAATTATATATGTAGGAATACTTAATGATGAAGATATTACTAAGTTTGAAAAAAAATTTAAGAATAGTATAAAGAATAATAAGATAAATAAAGAAGTGTTATATTTGAATATTACGGATGAACTTAATAGTGGGAAGAAGATTAGTGAGATGAAGGATAAGTATACTGTTAATTATGCAAATATAACGGATGTTCCTAATATAATGGTTTTTGAAGATGGGAAGATAAAGACTATTTATAGTATTAGAGATAATGGGTATGATGTGCAAAAGGTAGAAAAATTTATTAATGATATAAAGCTTGTTAATGGGGGAGAGATAGATGATTAATGTAGTGTTATTTGAGCCGGAGATACCAGAGAATACAGGAAATATTATGCGTACTTGTGCTGGTACAGGAGCAAAATTACATTTAATTAGACCACTTGGGTTTGCCCTAAATGAAGGAATAGTTAAGAGAAGTGCAGTTAATTATATGGATAAAGTTAATTATACTTTGTATGATGACTTTGATGATTTTGTGGAGAAGAATCCTGGAGAATATTATTTTTTTACAAGGTATGGAAAGAAGCCACATAGTGAGATAGATTTTACTGATAAGAGTAAGAATATATATTTGATATTTGGTAAAGAGAGTACAGGGATACCTAAAGAGATACTAAGGAAGTATTTGGATAGATGTATTAGAATACCTTGCTCCGATGATATTAGATGCTTAAATGTTTCTAATTGTGTAGCAATAGCAGTATATGAAGTACTTAGACAACAAGATTATAATGATTTACTTAGATATGAGCCTTTTAAAGGAGAAGATTGGTTATTGGAAGACTAATCTTTTTTTCATTGATAAAAAGATAAAATAATGATATAATTTTTTTAGAGGAGAAAGATATGGATTATAAACTTGGAAGTATTGTGATAATGAAAAAAGAACATCCATGTAAGACTAATAGATTTGAAATAGTTAGAGTGGGTGCTGATATAAAGATTAAGTGTTTGAATTGTGGTAGAGTAGTAATGATGCCACGTGTAGAATTTAATAAAAAGATTAAGAAGGTGGAATGTTATGAAAAAGAAGGAAGTTAGGTTACATCCGGCTCTTTTGCTATTTATTTTAACGATAATTATAATGGTAGTTAGTAGTGTTGGTAATATTTTAAACTTGGAGACTACTTATTATAATGTTAATAGTGTGACAGGAGATTTGGAGACTCAGGTAGTAACAATTAATAATTTATTTAATAGAACAGGACTTCAGTACTTGGTTAGTAATATGATAAATAATTTTATTAATTTTGCTCCTTTAGGTACTTTGATAGTGGGCCTTATGGGAGTAGGAGTTGCTTATAAGTCAGGATTTTTAAATTCTTTCTTTAAGATGGTTACTAAAGATAAACCTAGAAAATTATTTACTTTTTTAGTAGTTTTATTAGGAGTAATTAGTTCAATGTTTTATGAAGCTGCTTATGTTATTTTGATTCCTTTGGCTGCTATATTATTTATGAATTTAGGACGTCATCCTTCTGCAGGAATATGTGCTGCTTTTGCAGGTATTTCTTTTGGATATGGTGCTAATATAGTAGCTAATGGGGTGGATAATACGTTAATTACTTATACGCAGAATGCTACTAAGATATTGGATCAAAATTATGTAGTTAGTTTACATGGTAATATTATATTTATGATATTTGCTACTTTACTTATAGCGTATTTGGGAATGGTTGTTACGGAGAAGTATGTGGTTCCTAAGTTAGGTAGATATACAATAGATGAAGAAGATAATATTGATTTGACTGCAGAAGTATCAAAGAAAGAAAAGAAGGGTGTAGTGATGGCTTTATTGTCTACGCTTATTGTAGTTTTGATACTAGTATATTGTATTACCCCAGGGTTACCTTTTTCGGGATTATTTCTTAATTTGAAAGAAAAGACTTATGTAGCACAATTATTTGGAGATGATTCTTATTTTAGACAAGGATCAGTACTTATATTTGCAGTATTGTTAGCTTTTGCAGGACTTATATATGGACTTAGAGTAAAGACAATAAAAAATAATAAAGATATTATGAACTGTATGAGTTATTATTTGAAAGGATTTTCTTCACTATTAGTTTTGATATTTTTTGCTGCACAGTTTTGTTTGATATTTAAGGAAACTAATATTGGAGTATTTATAGTAGTATCTTTGTCAGAGCTGCTTGGTAATATGCAATTAACGGGAATTGTACTAATAATATTTACATTTATAATTATAGCTATAAGTACATTCTTTGTACCAGCTTTGGGAACAAAATGGGCAATATTATCTCCAGTAATTGTACCTATGTTTATGCAAAGTTCATTTACTCCAGAATTTTCTCAAGCAGTATTTAGAGCTGCTGATAGTTCAGTAAAAGGAATTACGCCATTATTTACTTATTTTGTTATATTGATAGGCTTTTTACAAATATATAATAGTAAGAAGAAAGATATTATTACTTTAACTGATGCGATGAGTTTGATGGTTCCTTATACTATTGCATTCTCTATACTATGGTTTTTGATAATTATAGGATTTTATATTATAGGGTTACCTTTAGGGCTTAATACAGGAGTAATGTTATAGGAAACATTTATAAGGATTTAGTGATATGATGAAGCAATAATTCTTTATTAAATATAGTTTAGATATTATTGTTTTATATAATTAGACATTAGATAATTCTTAAATTTATTCCATACTAGAAATGTTATTTATAATTGACTGAAACAATCTTAGAAATAGGGTTGTTTTTTCTTGTTAAATTACATGATATTTGTTATAATATGTAGGTGAAAGAAGTGATATAGATGAGTTTAACAGCAGGAATAGTAGGACTTCCTAATGTAGGGAAATCAACTTTATTTAATGCGATTACGAAGAAGAATATATTAGCTGCTAATTATCCATTTGCTACGATTGATCCAAATGTTGGAGTAGTGGTTGTACCTGATAAGAGAGTAGAAGTATTGGAAGAAATGTATATACCAGAGAGAGTTGTACCGACGACCTATGAATTTACGGATATTGCTGGTCTTGTGAAAGGCGCTTCAACAGGTGAAGGGTTAGGGAATAAATTCTTATCACATATTAGAGAAGTAGATGCAGTGGTAGAGGTAGTAAGATGCTTTGATGATAAGAATATTATTCATGTAGATAATAGTGTTGATCCAATTAGAGATATTGAAGTTATAAATGTAGAACTTATTATGTCGGATTTGGAAATAATTGATGGAAGAATTAATCGTATTGGTAAAAAAGCAGAGATGACTAAGGATAAGAAAGAACTATTAGAAATTAATACTCTTAAGAAGATAAAGACTAATTTGGAACAAAATATACCAGTAAGAAAGATAGATTTGGATGAAGATGAATTAGAAGTAATTAAATCATTTAATTTAATAACATTAAAGCCTATTATATATGTTGCTAATGTTAGTGAAGAGGATATTCTTAATGGAGGAAATGACTACTACAAGAGAGTGTGTGAATATGCAAAGAGTGAAAATAGTGAAGTAGTTATGATATGTGCTAAGATAGAGAGCGAGTTAGCGGAATTAAATGATGATGATAAGAAGGCTTTCTTGAATGAGCTTGGTATTGCTGAGTCAGGACTTGATCAACTTATTAAGAAGACATATTCATTACTTGGACTTGCGACATTCTTTACAGCAGGAAGTGATGAAGTAAAGGCATGGACTTTTAGAAAGGGGATGAAGGCTCCTCAATGTGCAGGTATTATTCATACTGATTTTGAGAGAGGATTTATTCGTGCAGAAGTAATGTCTTATGATGATCTAGTTAAATATGGATCAGAAAAGGACGTTAAAGATAATGGAAAAATGAGACTTGAAGGAAAAGAATATTTGATGCAGGATGGAGATATTTGTTATTTTAGATTTAATGTGTAATATCATTAAGTCTTTTTCTTTTAAAATGATAATTAGTATGATATAATTTTAATATAAATATAAGGAGGGAGGTGTTTTATGAGACAACCGGATAGAAAGGAAATCAAAAAACAGGCAAGAGAGAAGATTAAAGGAAATATTTGGAATATATGGAAGCCTTTGCTTGTATCTAGTATTATACTAGTAATAGTAAGTACTATTATATCAACATTGTTTTCTAAGGAGATAGATTGTAGTTTTCAGTATCAAGATTTAGCTAGCTGGCTTGGAGTAAGTGAAAGTTATTTTGAGGGAATGAAATGTACAGAGACTAGTATGCTTGGACAATTGCTTGATTTTGTTATAACATATTTAGGAGCAGTTATGGGGATTGGTATTACCTACTATATATTGAAGTTAGTTAGAGGAGAAGAATTCCAGTTAAGTGATATTTTTAAATACTTTAAAGAAAACTTATGGTTATGTGTACTTACGGCATTTTTAGTATCTTTATTTATTACATTGTGGTCACTATTATTAGTTATTCCTGGTATAATAGCAGCATTTGGATACTCTATGTGGAAATATATTATAGCTGATATGAATGGTACTGATAAGAATATTAGAGCTATGGATGTTATTAATAATAGTAAAGAATTGATGCGTGGACACAAATGGAATTTGTTTGTATTTGGTCTTAGTTTCATTTTATGGTTCTTCTTATGCATAATTACTTTTGGTTTAGCTTGTATATATGTAGTGCCTTATATTAATGCTGCTAATGCATTATACTATGAAGAAATCAAGAAAATTCAAGGATAAGTGGTTATACCACTTTTTCTTTTGATTTAATATTATTAGACTTTATTTTATGTAATAATTTTGATATACTTAAAGAGGAGGATACTTATATGAATAGAGAAAAAATAGAAGAATGTTATAAGTGGGATTTGAGTAGTATTTTTAGTAGTCGTGAAGATCTTTATGAAGAGATGAATCAGGTGAAGGAGAAACTTACTGAGTTTGATAAGTATAAGGATATTCAATATGATGAAGATAGTTTATATGAGGTATTAAAATTATATATGGAGGTATCTAGAAGAATAAGTAAACTGGAAGTATATGTTAGTTTGCTATGTGATGAAGATACTAGTATTAATAAGAATAGAGAATTAAAAGAAGAAGTAGATAATTTAAGTAGTGAATTTATTAAGAGGACTTATTTTATTGAACCTAATATTCTTAAGTTAGATAAAGAAGAAGTAGATAAGTTAATTGATAAGAATGAAAAATTAGAGGAATATAAGAGATATATTGATAAAATGTTTAGATATAAGGAACATACTTTATCTGATAGTGAAGAGAAGTTATTGGCTGAATTATCAAAGACGTTTGGAAATAATTATGAGACATATGAGTTAATGAAAGACTCTGATATGGTATTTCCTAATTTTGTTGTAGATTATGAAGATTATGAGCTTGATAATAGTAAATATAGTATATATATTGAAGATGATAATAGGGAAGTAAGAAAAGCTGCTTTTGAAGATATGTATGAGACATTTAAACAATATAAGAATGTATATGGTAATTTAATTACTGCTAATATTAAAGAAGAAGTTGCTATTAGTAAGATTAAGAAGTATAAGAGTGCTCTTGAAGCAGCAATGTATCATGATGAATTAGATACTAGGATATATGATAATTTAATTGCTACTATTAATGAGAGAATGAATGTGCTTCATAAATATTATGAACTTAAGAAGAAAGTACTTGGAGTAAGCGAATTACATTTATATGATGTGTATGCTAATTTGATTAATGAAGATAGAAAAGAATATGATTTTGAGAGTTCTAAAGAGACAGTACTTGAAGCACTTAGTATCTTAGGAGAAGAATATACTAGTATAGTTAAGAAAGGTATTCAAGATAGATGGATTGATGTGTATCCTAATAGAGGAAAAAGAACTGGGGGATATTCATCAGGAAGCTATGATACTAATCCATATGTGCTTTTGAATTATCAGGATAAATATGATGATATGTCAACGCTTGCTCATGAGTTGGGTCACTCTATGCATAGTTATTATACGAGACATAATAATCCTTATCAGTATGGTCATTATTCAATTTTTGTAGCGGAAGTAGCTTCTACGGTTAATGAACTTATATTAGCTAAACATGTTATTAAAAATAGTAATAATAAGAATGAGAAAATGTTTATTTTGAATAGGCTTATGGAGTTATTTAGAGCTACGATATATAGACAAACAATGTTTGCAGAGTTTGAGAAAAAGATATATCAAATGATTGAAGAGGATAAGCCAGTTAGTGCAGATATACTTAGTGATGAATATTATAAATTAAATGAAATATATTTTGGTAAGGAAGTATATATAGATGATTATATTAGATATGAATGGGAAAGAATACCTCATTTCTACTATAACTTTTATGTTTATAAATATGCTACAGGATTGTCAGCAGCTTGCTATATAGTTAATGGATTACTTGATGGAACAATAAAGAAGGAAGACTATATTAGTTTTCTTAAATGTGGAGATAGTAAGAGTCCTCTTGAATCATTAAAGTTAGCAGGAGTAGACTTATCAAAACCTGAAGTAGTAGAGAAAGCTACAGAAATGTTTGCTGAGACAATTCATGAATTTGAAGAACTATATTTTAGTTAGAGGTGGTAGTAATGAAGTTTAAGAAGTATTTATATATATTATTATCTTTGATATATATGGATTTAATATTTAATTTTTTTGCATATGATAGCTATCTTAGAACAACAGTTATAAATATACTTTTATTTGCTGTAGTTAATGCTTTTGTTATACTATTTTTGACAAGTATATTTAGTAAAAAAGTTAATAAGATAATGACATATATTATTTATATCTTTTTATGGTTTTGGTATGGGCTATACTATGTATTTTATAAAGTATTTATAACGCCATTTTCAATAGCTTTATTTAGGCAAAGTGATCAAACATTAAAGTTTGGTAAAAATATAATTATTTCTATATTACAAAATTGGTATATTTTATTATTATTCTTTATACCAGTAATATTACTTATAGTATTTAAAAAAAGATTTAGATATGATAGATATAATATTAGAGATATAGGTATACATTTTGGTTTATTTTTAGTAGCTATAGGATTATATGTAGGAAATATATATATTCAGAAGAGAGAAGTAGGAGGAATATATAATTTATATTTTGAGACTAATAATGTATCTTTAAATATAGAGAGATTGGGAGTGCCTGCTGCTACTTATTTAGATATATATAGATGCATATTTGGAATTAATGAAAAGATAGATTTAGTTAGTACGCCAGTTATTAAGAATGAAGATGATGAGATATTTGAATATAAAGATAATGTTATGGATATAGATTTTTCTAGAGGAGAAGGAAATATTGGTAAAATTAATACTTTTATGAAGAACGAAACTGGTAGTAAGCAAAATAAATATACGGGAATGTTTAAAGATATGAATTTGATATATATAGTAGCTGAGAGCTTTAATGAAATAGCAGTAAGAGAAGATCTGACTCCTACTTTATATAAATTGGTTCATGAAGGATTTGATTTTGAGAATTTTTATACTTCAAATAATTTATCGACGATAGGGGGAGAATTTCAAGCTTTAACGGGATTATATGCTGATAATACAATACTTAGTTCTTGGAGAGATGGAAGAGCATATTATCCATATGGACTTGGTACAGTATTTAAAGGACTTGGATATAATACTTATGCATATCATGATAATAGTGCCTTCTATCAAGATAGAAATGTATATTTAAAGAGTCAAGGATTAGATAATTATAAGGGTTGTTATAATGGACTTGAAAAGCTTATTAATTGTGAACAATGGCCACAGAGTGATGTGGAGATGATTAAAGCTACAGTAGGAGATTATATTAATAGTGATGAACCATTTCTTACTTATTATATGACAGTATCAGGACACTTTTATTATAATTATTCAGGTAATGCTATTGCTAAGAAGAATAAAGATTTGGTAGATGATTTAGATTATCCTGAAGAGATTAAGGGATATTTAGCTACACAAATAGAACTTGATAAAGCATTAGAGATACTAATGGATGAGTTAGATAAGGCAGGTAAACTTGATAATACAGTATTTGTTCTTTTAGCGGATCATTATCCATATAACTTGTCTATAGATCATATTAATATGTTATCTAGTTATGAGAGAGATAGTTTGATTGAAGCTAATAGTAATAATTTAATTATATATAATAGTAAGATGAAGAGTGTTAAAGTAGGTAAGGTAGGAATGAGTATTGACGTAATACCTACAGTATATAATTTATTTGGAATAAAATATGATTCAAGAATAATTATGGGTAAAGATATTCTAAGTACTAGTGAAGGAATAGCAATATTTAAAGATAAATCATGGGTTACTAATAAGGGTACTTATTATGCTTCTTCAGGTAAGTTTGTGGCTAAGATAGATGATGTGCCTGATGGATATGTTGATACTATTAACAGTGTAGTTAGTAATAGAGTAGCTATTAGTAGAATGATAGTAGAAAATAATTATTATAAGTATATAACTAATTAATAATATAAAGAAGATTCTTGATGGATCTTCTTTTATTTAAATGTGTAAAATAATATGTATATAAATAATCTTAACATTTACATAAATATTTTTATATGATATATTTTTAGTAGGAGGATGCTATATGAAAAAAATTGAATTTGGATATGCTAATGATTATAAGCCAAGTGGTTCATGGCAAGGGATAGGTATTAAAGAAGGATTACTTTTAGCAGATGCAGAATACTATGGGGTAGTAAATTGTGGAAGAGATTCATTTATAGTAGCAAAGGTAATAGATGATAAATATGGAAGATATCCTCAATTACTTGGCAATTTTATTGTTAGACCTGCTATTGCTGATATGTATCCTGATGGTAGCGGATATTTATTTTTAGATCAAGAACAATCTGCTATTGGTCAACAAATAGAGAAGTATTTGAACGCTGTTAAATCACATATTAATAGTTATGAAGATATTTTAAAATCTTGTGATTTTGTACAAAGAGGAAATAGATTTTTTGATTTAATAACAGATTCTGATAGAGTTATAGCTACTTCAATTAGACATGAGGTTTTTGAAGAAAAAAATAATGCTTTAAAAAATTGTCATGCTACTTTTTCTAATTTTTTAATTTCTCACAATAATTTGATAAATGATAGTGGAATAACTAGATAAAAAGAGCTATGATATAATCATAGCTCTTTACTTATATTTTAATAGTAAGGTTATTTACTATTTTTTTTCATGCTTCTTGCTTCTCTAGCACTAGTTTTTATCTTTTTACCGTTAGCAGTAGTGATTGTTTGTAAATTAACTTTTTGAGTTCTCTTAGTTATTTTTAAACAGTTAGGTCTATTATTAACACTTTTTGCTTTTTTATTAGTTATTTTTTTTGCCATGTTATCCCTCCTCAAATTACAATTCATAATTTTACTATAAAAAGCCGGGAATGTCAATTATTTTATAGCTTTTTGGTATTTTATAGTAGTATTTATAAGGCTTTTTTTATAATAGAGAGATTTTAGGGTAATAAAATAATGATTATGAAGTTTATATTTGTTAAATAATTTTTTATTGTATAGGAAAGTTCTTTTAGTTTATATAAAAATATACAAAAACGCATTAACAAACATATGTTCATAATACTAATCAAAAAAATAATGATTAGTAAAACTATGGATAAAATATTTTTATCAATTAGATGAATATTATCCATCTAGTCAAATATGTAGTGTTTGTGATTGCCAGAATAAAGTATATAAAGATTTAAGTAAAAGGACATATAAATGTAATAATTGTGGAGTAACGATAGATAGGGATTTAAATGCAAGTATAA
>CAJJKI010000004.1 GCA_905188025.1 uncultured Eubacteriales bacterium
AGAACCAGCTATCTCCGAGTTCGATTGGAATTTCTCCGCTAACCACAAGTCATCCGCGCACGTTTCCGGGTACGTCGGTTCGGTCCTCCATAGTATTTTACTACTACTTCATCCTGCTCATGGCTAGATCACTCGGTTTCGGGTCTATCGCATAATACTTATTCGCTCTATTAAAACTCGGTTTCCCTTCGGCTCCGTCTTTCCAACTTAACCTTGCATTATACGATAACTCGCCGGTTCATTCTGCAAAAGGCACGCTCTCACCCTTTAACGGGCTCGAACTTTTTGTAAGCATACGGTTTCAGTTTCTATTTCACTCCCCTCCCGGGGTTCTTTTCACCTTTCCCTCACGGTACTTGTTCACTATCGGTCATTAGAGAGTATTTAGCCTTGCGGGATGGTCCCCGCTGCTTCCGACAAGGTTTCACGTGCCTCGCCGTACTCAGGATTCACTCTAGAGTGCACATTATTTCGTTTACGGGACTTTCACCCTCTTTAGTTTACCTTTCCAAGTAATTCAACTATAATGTACCTTTTTCCTCCGTATTGAATGTCCTACAACCCTAGACCTAAGTCTAGTTTGGGCTCTTCCGCTTTCGCTCGCCACTACTTACGGAATCGATTTTTCTTTCTTTTCCTCCAGCTACTAAGATGTTTCAGTTCACTGGGTTGCTCTCGTCATAACTATATATTCATTATGAGATACTAGTGCATTACCACTAGTGGGTTCCCCCATTCGGATATCTCCGGATCAAAGATTACTTACATCTCCCCGAAGCATTTCGTCGTTTGTCACGTCCTTCTTCATCTTCTAATGCCTAGGCATCCACCATACGCCCTTATTAATTTAATCACCATTTTTTGTTATCCTAATTTGATGAGATTCTTCAATAAAATCATCTATGACATTTTCCGTCAAAAAAATGTCACCACATTATCCAGTTTTCAAAGAACTTCTTGAAAGAGTTAACACTCTTTCAAAACTAAGCAAAACATTTTATTCATAGCACTCTTTTCGTTCGTTTCTTTTCTTTCTCCATAGAAAGGAGGTGATCCATCCCCACGTTCTCGTAGGGATACCTTGTTACGACTTCACCCCAATCACCTGTCCTACCTTAAATGGCCCCCTCCTAAAAGGTTAGGCTACCACATTCGGGTATTACAGACTTTCGTGGCGTGACGGGCGGTGTGTACAACACCCGGGAACGTATTCACCCTGACATTCTGATTCAGGATTACTAGCGATTCTAACTTCATGAAGTCGAGTTGCAGACTTCAATCCGAACTGAGACCAACTTTGGAGTTTTGCTCCACCTCACGGTATTGCTTCTCTTTATATTGGCCATTATAGCACGCCTGTAGCCCTAGACGTAAGGGGCATGATGATTTGACGTCATCCCCACCTTCCTCCGGCTTATCACCGGCAGTCTCCTTAGGGTTCTCATCTTACTGTTAGCAACTAAGGATAAGGGTTGCGCTCGTTAGCGGACTTAACCGAACATCTCACGACACGAGCTGACGACAACCATGCACCACCTGTCTCCCGGGTAACCTCCAACATGTTTCCATGTCTTTGCCGGGGATGTCAAGTCTAGGTAAGGTTCTTCGCGTATCTTCGAATTAAACAGCATGCTCCACCGCTTGTGCGGGTGCCCGTCAATTCCTTTGAGTTTCAGCCTTGCGACCGTACTACTCAGGCGGAGTACTTAATACGTTAGCTTCAGCACTGGAATCTCCAACACTTAGTACTCATCGTTTACGGCGTGGACTACTAGGGTATCTAATCCTATTTGCTCCCCACGCTTTCGTGCCTCAGCGTCAGTTATGGCCCAGTAAATCGCCTTCGCCACTGGTGTTCCTTCTAATATCTACGCATTTCACCGCTACACTAGAAATTCCATTTACCTCTACCACACTCAAGTCTACCAGTTTTTAAGACGAACCGGAGTTGAGCCCCGGGCTTTTATCTTAAACTTAATAAACCGCCTACGCACGCTTTACGCCCAATAAATCCGGATAACGCTCGCTCCCTACGTATTACCGCGGCTGCTGGCACGTAGTTAGCCGGAGCTTTCTGGTATGGTACCGTCACTCTATATTCATTTCCTAATATAGCCGTTCTTCCCATACAACAGAGTTTTACAACCCATAGGGCCTTCATCACTCACGCGGCATTGCTCGTTCAGGGTTTCCCCCATTGACGAATATTCCTAACTGCTGTCTCCCGTAGGAGTCTGGGCCGTGTCTCAGTCCCAGTGTGGCCGATCAACCTCTCAGTTCGGCTACGCATCGTCACCTTGGTGAGCCATTACCTCACCAACTAGTTAATACGCCGCAGGCCCATCTTTAAGTGGAGCTTTAAAGGCTCCTTTCAATATATTGCTATATCTTATTCGGTATTATCAGTCGTTTCCAACTGTTATCCCCAGCTTGAAGGTAGGTTACCCACGTGTTACTCACCCGTCTGCCACTAGACGATGATCTTCTTCTTACTTCAGTGCAAGCACTTCGGTCTTCCAAAGGTCGTCTCGTTCGACTTGCATGTCTTAGGCATGCCGCCAGCGTTCATCCTGAGCCAGGATCAAACTCTCCAAAAAAATAAATCTCTAACGAGATATTAAGCTTTTTATAAGTTTAAATTCTGCTACTCAAATTGACGTTTTGCTCAGTTTTCAAAGAACATTTTCTTTCTTTATCAAGGGGTTTTTCCCGATGACAGTTAATAATATACCAAACTATTCAGCCAATGTCAACACTTTTTTAAAAGTTTTTTCAATTTTTTTAAAATTTGTTGATTATTGTATTTTTTAGGGTTAATTCTTATACTTTTTAACCCTATTTTTACGGTTTTGGCTTTCAAAGTTCTAATTCATTGTATCGCTTTATATGTGCTTTGTCAATCCTTTTTTAAAGCTTTGATTTTAGTTTGGCATATTACTACTCTTTTTTTACTTTTTACTATTTTTATTTTTCTTTATTATACTATATGCGACCATTGTACCTTCTGATGAGGCAGTTGTTAATTGATAAACATTTTTCTTTATAACGTCACCGCAGGCATATACATTATCAATGTTTGTCATGCATTCATCATCTACTTTAATAAAGCCTTTATCTTTTTCTACATTAAAGATTTCAGCACTAGGTACGCTTCCAATTGATATGAATAAACCAGTTACATCAATTTTATTTCCATTATCTAATAAAATTGAAGCTAATCTGTCATTCTCTATATTATATTCTGTAATATTAGAATTATACACACATTTAATGTTTTCAGTATTTTCAACGTCATTTATTAGAGTTTGGTCACCTCTAAAAGTTTCTCCTCGGTGAATAAGTGTTACTGTATGGCATATTTTTGAGAGATATAATGCTTCTTCTAAGGCACTATTTCCGCCACCTACTACAGCGACGTCTTGTCCTTTATATAAATTGCCATCACAAAGAGCGCAGTAACTAATTCCTTTACCGGCATACTTGTCATCATCACCAAATAGTTTTTTGCTTAGACGACCTGTGGCTATAATTAAGTATTTGCATGTTAATTTGTGATTAAGAGTGTTGATAATTTTTTCTTCTTGATTTAATTCAGTAGATATTACTTTATCAAATAAATATTCAATTTTTAAATTTTCTACTTGATCATATATTTCTTTAGCCAAATCTGGACCATTTATTTTTAGAAATCCAGGATAGTTTTCAATGTCAGTTATTCTATTTAATTGGCCACCTGGAGCGTTTTCTTCTATTATTAGTGGATTTAGTCCACCCCTTTTTAAATATATTGCTGCTGTCATACCGGCTATTCCTGAACCAATGACAATTGCATCATAATGTTTATTCATTTGCTTTCCTTCTTCCTTTATTTTTTTTATTATTACTACTATTATACCTATTATTCCAATTATTATCAAGAGTAATGAAACAATTTGACTGATTCTTAAAGAGCCTAAATAAAGGCTATCAGTGCGCATTCCTTCTATATATAAACGACCTAGGCCATACCAAATAAAGTAACTACATGTCATAATTCCAGTTTTTCTTTTGGTAATTTTTCTAATTATAATCAAAATGACAAAGCCTAGGACACACCAAAGTGACTCATATAAAAATGTTGGAGCATAATACAAGCCGTTAATGTGCATACCATCAATGATGAATTGTGGCAAGTGTAATTTTTCTAAAAATTCTAGTGATACTACTGGGCCGTGTGCTTCTTGATTAAAGAAATTCCCCCATCTACCTATTCCTTGTGCTAGTAAAAGCCCTGGAACAATTATGTCGGTTGTTTTAATAATGCTTTGTTTTTGTTTTTTGGCATAGTAGACTATAGCGATAAAGCCGCCTATTACAGCACCATAAATTGCAAGACCGCCTTCCCATATTTTTAAAATTGAGAGAATATCATTTTGATATGTAGAAAAATTAAATATTACATAATATAGACGGGCTCCTATTATTCCAAAAATTATTAATGATATTAGTAGGTCGCTAATGTATGATGACATGCCTACTCTTTTACTTTCTTTGATGGCCAAATATATACCTGTTAGGATAGCTATTAACATAGTTACCGAATAGTAGTAAATTTTTATTGGTCCTAGGGTTAATAGTACTCTATCCATTTTTGTTAGTTCCTTTTGTAATTGGTTTTAGAACTAGACCTTCCATTAATATATTTAGGAAAGAAATTATGATTGCAATAATAAATGGAGCGAAAAAACCACTAAGATAAAAATTCTTTGTACCTAAAATTAAACTAGTTAAGTATAGAATAATAACATTTGAGAGAGGATATAGTAGTCCCCAACTCATTATTGTTAAAGGCAATGTAATGTAATTTATAATTGGTTTTATTGTTTGATTTAAAACATAGATAATTATTGAAGCTAATAAAGCGTAAATGCCATAGTGTGATAAATTTATTTGAAATGATTTAAATAGTGCTGACACTACTACCAAAACGATAGCATAACCTATCATATAAATTAACCATTCCACAAATTTGTTATTTATTAATTTATGATAAGGCTTATTTTGAACGTTTTTTTCTACTTTTTTTACCTCAACAGCCTCAGGTGATTCTATTATTATTTTCTTTTTCATGTGATTCTCCTTTTAATTTTATTTTTTTAATTATATCATATTTGTAACTGCTTTTAAAGTAATTGGACAATTCTTTCACATTTTTCCATAATTATTTATATGATTTTTTTATTTGTATTTTTGATAGGAATATTCAAGAAGAAGATTAATACTTGGAGAGGATGATTTTTTTGGTAATATGGTTAAGAAGATAATAAAAGAAAAAAGCATTGCTGCTTTTTAGTATGAGTCAACATTAATTTTGACTTTTTTATTATCGCCTAGCGAAGAAGATGCTTGGACGATAGTTCTGATACTATTAATGATCTTGCCATTTTTACCAATGACTTTACCCATATCATCAGATGATATTAGGACTTCTATTTGAATAGTATTTTCTTCTTCTGTTTCAAATTCTTTTACAGAAACTGATTCTGAATCAGTAACAATTTTTTTGATAATTGTTTCGGTTAATGCTACTAAATCCATTATTCACCTAATTTAGATTCATGAAATTTCTTCATGATTCCTGCTTTACTTAATAGATTTTTTACAGTATCAGTTGGGATTGCTCCTTTATGTAACCATTCAAGAGCTAATTCTTCATTAATTTTAATTTCAGCAGGAGCTACTAATGGGTTGTATGTTCCTATTAAAGCAATGAATTTTCCATCTCTTGGACTTCTTGAGTCAGCAACTACCACTCTGTAAAATGGAGCTTTCTTAGCGCCCATTCTTTTTAATCTCATTTTTACTGCCATGATTATTCCTCCTTCACACATTTAATATGATAGCATATTGTTAAAGTGCTGTCAACCTTTTTTTGATACACTATTTATTACTAATGAATTTTTCAACTTGTTCTTGTGACATAAAGCCAATGTTTCTTTTTACTTCTTCGCCATTTTCAAAAAGAATTACTGTAGGAATACTCATAATACCATATTCTCTAGATAGTTTTTCAAATTTGTCAACATCTACTTTGATGACTTTTATGTCGCTAGAAACTTTTTCTAATATTGGGGAAAGCATTTTGCATGGTCCGCACCAGTTAGCATAGAAATCTACTAAAATTGTTGGTTCTTGAATTAATTTTTTAAAATTTTGTTTCTCTAAATGTATTATTTCCATATTATATTATCTCCTTTTGCATTTTAATATTTGTTTAGAAAACTATCATCATTTACAATTACTTTATTTTTGTCAATAAGTTTTCTAGCAGAATCTTTAGTAATTATTTCATATTTTAACATTAAGTCCATAGCTTCTTCATTTACTTGTTCGTTTGTCTTTGTGCCTTCACTATCGATAATAGCATATAAATCATTGTAGATATCTAAAGTTTTATTAGTATACTTTGATAATATTGGAGTCTTTTCCATAATGAAAACGGCGGTTTTTGATTCGTATACTTCTTTTAAATTTATTACTGGTAATGTTAAAATGAAGAGAATTAAGTATACCCAAATGTAATTTTCAATTAATCCGACGATGAAGCCTAAAATTTTTGATGGGATGCTTAAGATTACAGTGGCTTTTAGTACTTTTTCAATGATACCAGTGAATCCTAAGATTAAACGGTAGACAATTGTTAATACTGAAGCAATAATTACAAAAGCAAGCATTTCATAAAAGAGAATGTTCAGTACCTGAATTCCTTTGAAGGCTCCCCATAGGTTAAAAAATGGAAGATTTTCATAAAAAATTACAGATAGTTTATTTTTTAGAATGAATGATAGGACTATTACAATTACTAGACCTACAACGCTTGTTAATTTTTTGATGACACCTTCTTTAAAACCAATTACTCCTCCTAATAAAATAATTAATAGTATAATAGCATCTACTAAATTAATATTCATTTTGTGCCTCCTTATGGTAATTATATAATAAATTATGATAAAAATAAAGAAAAATGTGTTAAAATGTTAATGAGGTGTAAATTATATGGCTAATAATAAAGTTATTACGAAGGTTTTGGTTGTTGGGGAAAAAACTAAAGAAATGATGATTGATTATTTTGATGAGTTTAAGAGGGAAAAAACTCCTCAGTATGCTATATTACAAGCTGATGATGGTGATACGGTTGTAACTTTATACAATTCAGGAAAGGCTGTTTTTCAAGGAAGAGATGCTGATTTGGCGGCTGATTTTTGGATAGAAACAGAAAAGATTAATTCTGGAACAGCTAAGGTTACTAGTAGCGATAATAAAAAGGAGAAAAAAGAAGTTGAGAGAAAACTTCCTATTAGAATTAGCTCAATTGGTAGTGATGAGGTGGGTACTGGTGACTTTTTTGGTCCTATCGTTGTTAGTGCTACTTATGTGGATAAAGCAAATGTTGACTTTTTACTTGATTTAGGTGTAAAAGATTCAAAGAAAATGAGTGATAGTGAAATAATTAAAGTTGTGCCAGAGATTATTAAGAAAATTCCATATAATACTTTTATACTTACTAATAAGCAATATAATGAAATGTATAGTTCTGATATGAATATGAATAAAATGAAAGCAATTTTACATAATAAGGTTTTGGCTGGATTTGCTAATAAAGAGAAATATCCATATGAATATGCTGTTGTCGATCAGTTTGAAAATCCTAGAAGTTATTACTTTCATTTAAAGGATGCTAGTTTTAAGGTATATAATATAACTTTTTTAACTAAGGCGGAAGATCAATGTCTATCAGTAGCGTGTGCTTCTTTGATAAGTAGATATATCTTTTTAAGAGAAATGGATAAGATTAGTAAAGATTTAGGAATGGTTTTACCTAAGGGAGCTGGGGATATAGTTAACACGGTGGGGATGGATATTGTGAAGAAGTATGGCAAGAATAAGTTACCTGAAATTGCAAAAATGAATTTTAAAAATGTGGAAAAAATTATATAAATTGTATTATATATTAAGAATTCGTGAATAACTGCTAGCTGGTTAATGTGATAGTATTCACGTTTTTTTATTTTTGGGAAAGGTTTGGATGATACTGAAAGCTTAGAAAGAAAACACCAATTAGAAGTAGATACATAGTGATAGTTAATTCTATATTACATAAATAAATTGTACTAAAAATGATGGCTCTAGTTAAACAGAATATTTGTTCACTAGTGATTAGATATCTTTCTTTTTCTGACTCTTTAATGTTACTATATAAATTCATGGTGCTGATTAGTTCATTTATTTTTATACCTATTCCTTCTAAGATAGCTATTAATAAGAGAAATGTTTGATTAGTGATATTTAATTTTACAAGTAGAACTATGACAAAAAATATATTTATAAATGGATAACTTTTGTGTAAGATACTTTTTTTAGAAATCAAATATAGGCATATGATAGAGGAAAAGGTTATTATTATATTGAATACTCCAACAAATGAGATCTTTTTAGAAATCGTGTATAAATATAGAGGTTCTAGTAGTAGAAACAGAATTTTAAACTGATCAAAGATATAAAAGAGAATTTTGTTTTTTGACAAAATTGCTGTTTTTGATATTTTTCTTGATGGGGCACTTTTGATAAAAATAGTAGGAATGAGACCAATGGCGGTTATTATGACTAAGTAGATAAGATTAAAGTCTTTAATGACAGCATATGAGGCAAGGAAAGAAGCAAGATAACTTAGAATTAATGATGAACTAATTTTTTTCTTTTCATTTAGCAAAGTCATACCATAATAGTGCCTTATTGGATGATAGGTAAAAATTGATAGTGATAAACTTATAGCAATTAAATATGGATTTTGAGAGGTTTTAATTAAACAAAAGGCAATGGCGGAGACGATAGTTGATAGAAATAAGATATATTTATACCCTATTCTATTGCCAATTTTTATAGATAATGAACTGATAATAGAGCCAAGGAAGTAAATTATAGCATATAAACCTATTATTGTATGAAATGACATGCCCTTTTGATAAAGAAATACCACCGAATATATATCTAAAATATTTCTAGAAAATGTAGATATAAAAAGATATGTGTTAAAGAATTTTATATTTTTCATATTTATTATTATGCATTGTTTTTTAAAAATAATAATATTTTTCTATATATTTTGATCATTTTATTGAATTTCGGAGAATTTTTGAATAGATTTTAAAATTATGAATATGGACATAAAAAAATCCTAAACTTTGTTATTTAGCATATATTAAGATGCCTTTAACTTTTTAGGACTTTTTATTTTATCGTTATTTTAAATTTTTAAAAATTTCTTTTACTTCTTTTAGGTAAGTAATTATATTTTTGGCATTAGAACCGCCACCTTGAGCAAAGAATTTATTGCCGCCACCATTACCTTCACACTTTGTACATATATCTTTTATTATATTTCCACAGTGAATTTTATCGTTGTCAATATTTGTTTTGCAGATTATATTAACATTAGATTTATTCATGTTAGCAATTAATACAAAGATATTTTTTTCTTGATTTGTAATGTTATCAACTAGTTGTTTTAATGTTGGTATGTCATAATTACTTGTAGTAGCGATAATTGTATTGTAACCATTTATTTCTTCTTTTACTTTTAAGAAATCTGTAATATTTTCTAGAGATTTATTAGTTAACTCTTCGTTAATATTTTTTTCTAATTTCTTTATTGATATTTTTAAGCGTTCTAGTTGTTCTTTATAGTATACAACGTCGGCATAGCTATCTAATTCTTGGTATTCTATATCAAAATCAAAGCAACATTTTACTTTTTCAGCAGTAGCTTGTTTAATTAGTGTTTTTGATTTTTCTAGAAGTTTTGTTATTTCTTCGGTGTATGGTTTTGTTATTTTCTTTAGTTCTTCAGGAATTAGGTTATCAGTTGTTCCTTCGATACGATAAGTATCACTACCTTTGTTTTCTAGTTTTAGGATTGCTATTTTTTCTATATCTTTGGTATTTTTGACGTGAGTACCTCCACATAATTCAATAGAATCTCCCATCATTACTACTCTAACAATGTCATCATATTTATCTTCAAATAAAGCCATTGCTCCTTTTTGCTTAGCTTCTTCTAGAGACATATACTCTATTTTGCTTGGAGAAGATGATTTTACTTTTTCATTAGCTAGTTGTTCTATTTCTACAATCATTTTATCAGAAAGTTTTCCACGGTAAGTAAAGTCAAATCTGAATGTGTTGTTGTCTACTCTACTTCCGGCTTGGTGAACACTGTTACCTAACAAATCTTGAAGAGTTCTTTGTAGTAAGTGGGTAGCTGAGTGATTTCTTGTTGTAGCAGCACGAAATTCTGGATCTACGCTAGCAATAATACTTTCTCCTTTTATGATTGTTCCTTCAATAACTTTAACTTTTAGGAGGTGCTGTTTGTTAGGACATTTAATGACGTCTAAGACTTCTAGTTGACAACTGTTATTTTTCAAGGTACCTTTATCGCTTACTTGGCCACCACTTTCAGCATAGAATGGATTTTCGTGAATGAAAATATAACATTCAGTATTACATTTATTTACAAATTTATCATTTTTAATTATTTCTTGGATGAATGTTTTTACTTCGAGGGTCTCATATCCTACAAATTTGCTTGGTTCTTTGTAGTTTAAGAGAAGCTCATTTTGGACATTCATGCTTGAATCAACTTTACGATTACGACGAGCTGTCTCTTTTTGCACTTCCATATATTTTTTGAAGCCTTCGTTATCAACGATAAAGCCACGCTCATTGGCACATTCTTCTGTTAACTCAATTGGATAACCATATGTATCATATAGTTTGAAAGCATCATTACCACTAATCATATTATTTTTTGAAGTTGTAAATATTTCTTCAAGCTTCTTTTCACCTTGAAGTAATGTTTTTTGGAATAGTTCTTCTTCTTTAGTTATAAGTTCTTTGATCATATTACGATTAGTTTCTAGTTCAGGGTATATTTCCTTGTAGTTATCTACGACAATATCAGCAAGAGAGGCCATAAATGTGTGAGATATATTTAGTTTGCGACCCATGCGTGCTGCACGACGAAGTAATCTTCTTAGGACATAGCCACGGCCGTAGTTTTCAAATGAAGCACCATCTGACAAGGCAAAAGTTAAGGTTCTTACATGATCAGCGATTACTTTAAACTCCATTTGACCTAAATATTTGATTAGAGCTTGTTCTTCAATACCATGCATGATTGGTAAAAATAAATCTGTTTCGTAATTTGTTTCAGCGTTTTGCATGATACAAGCCATTCTTTCAACGCCCATTCCTGTATCAATATTTTTGCTTGGTAGTTCTTGATATTTGTCTCTTGGAACACCTTCTTTGGCATTGTATTGACTGAAAACATTATTCCATATTTCTATATAACGATCATTTTCAATTTCTTTTTCTAATAATTTTATACCTAATTTTTCTTTATCATATTTTGGACCACGATCATAGAATATTTCAGAATCTGGGCCACATGGACCTTCTCCAATTTCCCAGAAGTTGCCACGTAATTTGATTATGTGATCTTTAGGCATTCCTAGAGAAAGCCATTTGTTATAAGCATCGGTGTCACTTGGATATACTGTTACATATAATTTTTCTTTATCGAAGCCAAAGTATTTCGGACTGGTTAGTAGTTCCATAGCCCATGTTAATGCTTCGTCTTTGAAATAATCTCCGATAGAGAAATTTCCTAGCATTTGGAAAAATGTGTGATGTCTTGCTGTTACTCCTACTGATTCTATATCACCAGTTCTAATACATTTTTGACAACTAGTTATTCTTCTATTTTGGGGAACTATTGTACCATCAAAATATTTTTTTAGTGGAGTTACGCCAGCGTTTATCCATAATACTGTAGGGTCATCGTGTGGAATTAGACTAGCGGATTCTATTTCTGTGTGTCCGTGGGCTTTAAAAAAGTCTAGGTACATTCTAATTATTTGATTCCCGGTTAATTTTTTCATTATCTTCTCATCTCTTCTTTCTTGGACATATAGCCTAAGATATCAGTTAATTGGTCTACTGCTTCTACTACCCCTTTGTTGTTGCAAATGAAGTAATCGGCAAAAGCAATTGGTTGTGCTTTTTCAAGTTTTTCTAGTTCTGATATATCTCTATATTCGGCTTCACTATTTGATAGTGGTCTTGCAGGTCTTTGAATTAATCTTTTATATCTAAGTTTTTTGTCAGTAACGACAGCAATTACTTTCATGTTAGGAAGTTCATCAATTAGATATTTGTATTCTGCCCATGAGTATAAGCCATCAAGTACGACGTTATCAGTCTTGGCTAATTCTTTTATTTCTGGTAATAATACTTTGGCATAAGCAGACATTCCTAATTCTTGACGTAATTTTTCACGAATTTTTCTTTCATTATCAGGATTTACTTCAAGATTGGCTTCGGCTAATTTTTTCATAGTTACGCCTCCAAAATATACTCTTTTGTATCCTAAGTATTCCTCTAAATAATTGGCAACTACACTTTTTCCAGCGCCACACATACCTACTACTGCGATTATTTTTTTCATATTTTTTTCCTCCTCTTATAAATAATCTATTTTTTTCTTTTAATTATTTCCTTTTAAATAAATTTTCTTAAATAAAAAAGCGAACTAATTCATTTCTAGGAACGAATTAATCCGCGGTACCATCCTAATTATATATTTTGTATATATAACCTTAATTTTGATAACGGTTCTAGCCGGTGAGGATTGGTCACATTAATAGAAGGAGCTTTCAAATAAATTTCTTATCCATTTACACCAACCATGGATTCTCTATGAAGAATTTTTATTTTACTTATCTTCTACATTTTTTATTATTACATAAATTTATTCATTTGTTTCATCATTTGATTTATTTGTTTTTGTGATGGTGTTCTCCCCATACCACTCATCATTGCTTTAATCATTTGTTCATTTATTGGGGGATTCTTTTTTAAATATTTTTTCATATATGTTCTAGCAATGAAGAATCCTGCAACTCCTCCTGCTATTAAGCCAACTAATAAATATAAAATATCTTTTAGCATATTAATACGTCCTTTCTTTAGTTAATTATACTAAACTTAAGTTATTTTGTCTATCTTTATTTAACAAATCTAGCCAAAAATAGTCTTTATTTTTGAAATCACATACAAATATGTTATCAAGAGTGCTGTTTAAATCATTTAAAAATACAGAATATATATCATTTGTTTTGAGGATTAAGCATGTAGAAGTTATTGTTAAAATATTGTATTTTCCATTATTTAGAAAATGGATATTGTTATCACGTGTATAGTTTTGACTTGATTTATTAATGTTATATATGTATTCATTTAGAGCTAATTTATTAAATTCAATGGCAAATTTCTTGTAGTATCTATAGCTTAGTAATTCATCATATTCTTTTGTATAGTATAATTCTTCAATTATTTTGTACATTTTGTAAGGCCATTTTTTATATATGTAAGCAAAATATTTATTAATTTTAAAGATATAATATGTTCGCATAGTATCACCATATAATATCTTAGCTTTTTAACTATGTATTTTTTGTCGAATTATGAGCTATTATATACTATTTTTTATCTTTATGATAATGCTGGCTAGGTCTAGTTCAAACTCATTTTGTAGTTCTTCAGGGGTTCCACTTTTTCCAAATGTGTTTATGTTAATTATATCTTCATCATTTTTTACTAGACGATATAGTGTTGGGTCATTTGAAAATTCTATTACCATACGCTTATATCCTTTTGGTAAGACTTGATTTTGATATTCTTTTGACTGCTTGAAAAATTCTTTTATATTTGGCATTGATACAATTCTTGCTTCAATAAAGTTTTTTAATAATTCTTGTTTTAATTTCATGGCAAGAGTAACTTCAGAGCCGGATGCAATTAAGATTACGTCTAGGCGATTTTTTACTTCGCTAATAACATAACCACCTAAAGATGTTTCTTCGATTGAAGTGTATTTGTAGCTTTCTGTTGGATTTTTAGAGATAACTAGAGCTGCTGGCTTTTTATTTTTTAATATCAATTGCCATGAACCAATTAATTCTTTATAATCACAGGGACGATATACTTCTAAATTAGGAATTGTACGTAACATTGATAATTCTTCAATTGGTTGATGAGTTTTACCATCTTGACCTATCATAAAACTATCATGAGTGAAAATATATGTTACCGGTAAGTTCATGATGGCAGTATTTCTTATTGATGGTTTCATATTATCTGCGAAGGTTAAAAATGTTGATCCAAAGCAGCGAATATTGGTCAAAGCGATACCATTTAATATTGCTCCCATGGCATTTTCTCTAACTCCAAAAGCAATATTTTTATTTTGATAACTATCAGCTGTATAATTGCCTCCATTTTTTAAATAAGTTTTTGTGGATGAAACTACGTCTGCAGAGCCACCGATAAAACGGTCAATAAAGGTTGATATTACATTCATTATTTGAAAATTAATATCACGCATTGTTTTATCTAAAAATAGTTTTTCTTTATCAATTACTTTTTCTAAATCTAAGATAATATCTTCATCGTTTATAAGATCATTTAGTTTTTCCACTTCACTTTCACTGGCTGTATTAACATATTCTTGGTAATCTTTATACCAATCGCTATAAGCAAATTCATTTCTTTCTTTAATGCTTCTACGAAGATGGCGAAGGTTATCTTCATCAATTTCAAATGGTCCTGTTCCTTTTAGTTTTTCTCTAATTTGATGCAAATCATCGTCTTCTAGTTTACTATGAATTTTATTGGTGTTTTCATATTCTGAACCTTTTCCTAGAATTGTATTTACTATTATTAGAGTTGGTTGTTTACTTTTGTTGGCGGCTTCTAAGGCTTTATTTATTTCAGATAGTTTATCACCGTTTTTAACTGTTAAAACGCACCAGTCAAGAGCGGCATACATATTGGCTATTTTTTCATTATAATCTTTATCTAGGGCGCCATCTAGGGTCATCTTGTTAGCATCATACAAAACAATTAGATTATTTAACTTGTATTCGCCGGCAAGGGATGCTGCTTCATAAGATATTCCTTCCATTAAATCTCCATCACTGCAAAGGCAATATGTATTATAGTTAAATAGAGTTAATTTTTTAGTATTATATTTGCTTTCTAAATGCTTTTCTGCTATAGCCATACCTACTGCAGTGGCAAATCCTTGTCCTAGTGATCCAGTGGTTGCTTCAATTCTTTTCTTTATGTTTAGTTCTGGATGACCTGGAGTTTGGGAATTTATATGGCGATATTTTTTTAAGTCATCAATGCTAAAATCACCGGTTGTGGCATATATTGTGGCATATAGTAAGGCAGACCCATGCCCTGCTGAGAGAACAAAGCGATCTCGATTACACCATTCTGGCCTATCAATGTCATAAACCATGTGGTTGGCAAATAATGTATATATCATTGGAGCGGCACTTAGACAAATACCTGGATGACCACTGCCGGCATTTTGTATCATATCAAGGGATAATAATTTTATATCATCAATCATTCTTTTTTCATCTAATTTTGACATTTCTCTTACCTACTTTCAAGTAAATTATATCATAATTCTGTTACGATTGAAAGTTTTTTAATTAAATTGATGATTATTGTATCTTTATTTTACTTATATGGCATTAATATGTGATAATGATCAAATTTTATTTTAGCTTTGTTGAAGTTTTTTTAATTTAATACTTTTATACATAAAAAACCACCAACGTAGTTAGTTGATGGAATCTATTATTTTAAATTAGTTAGCTTTTTCTAATTTATTTGCTCCTTTATAAAATCCGCATTTGGGACAAACTCTATGTGGTCTTATCATTTCACCACAATTTGTACATTTTACTAAACCGTTTGCGGTAACTTTATAATGAGTTCTTCTCATGTTTTTTCTAGTTTTACTAATTTTTCTAAATGGAACTGCCATGTTATTTTTCCTCCTTTGCGTTTATTAAATTTTTTAAGTTGGCAAATGGATTGTTAGCAGTATTTCTTTCTTCTTGGTATTTTTCTTCAGAAATTACTCGCCAGCCATCTCCACTTAATTCAACATCTTCATTAGTGCTACGCACCTTTGAAGGAATTTCTACTAATATGTTTTGCCATGAAACATCTATAAGATTTAGTTCTGTTTTGTCTTTGTCTAGTATTTCATCTAATTCACTGTCAAATTCATATTCAACAGGTTCTAGAGTTATGTCATCTTGAAGGGTCATACTTCCTTTAATGTTACCAGTCATGATTAATTCATTTTCTTCATCAATTTTTATTTTGGCGTTAATAGAAACATTATGCAATTCTTTAATTAGGGAGCCTTCTATATATTCATTTGGGATTGTAATGTTTTCGTTAATACTTATATATGGTACCCTATTAGTTATTAGTTTTGTTAAATCTATTTTCATTTTATCACCTATAATCCTTTAATTGGGATATTCATCAAAAGTAATTTTTCCAAGATATCCATCACGTAAATCTTTAATTACTGTGGTGTAAACTTTTTCATAATTTACTTCTTGATTTTTTATGGCTCCAATCTTTTTACCAATTGAATCAATAATTTCTATGATATCTTTACTTGTTGGTAAATTATATCTAGATATTATGTTATTTGGATAATATTTTAGCATGTTTTTAATGATATAGATTGCTACTTCTTCTGTATCTAATATTTCTTCTTTTATTGCAGTCATTGCTGCTAAATTTAAAGCAGTTTTTTCATCGTCTAATTTTGGCCATAATATTCCAGGAGTATCAAGCAGTTCAATTTGATTATTTATTCTAATCCATTCTAACTTTTTTGTGATTCCTGGTTTATTTCCAACATTAGTTGCTTTTTTGCCTACCAAACGATTGATTAAAGTTGATTTTCCGACATTTGGAATACCTAAAATTAATACTCGAAGTTTTCGTGGCATTAATCCCTTTTTTGCTCTTTTTTCATTTAACTCTTTTGTTAGTTTATTGGTCTCTTCATAAATTTTGTGAAGATTTGGATTGTTTATTAAATCTACTGGAATTACATTATACCCAGCATGTTCGTAGTGTTCAATCCATTTCTGAGTCTTTTGCTGATCACACAAATCATATTTAGTCATTATAAGTATTCGAGGTTTGTCTTTAATTAATGCATCTATGTCTTTATTTTTTGATGATCTAGGAATTCTGGCATCTATTACTTCAAAAACAATATCAATCAAATCTATTTTTTCTTTGATTTCTCTTTTGGTTTTTGCCATATGCCCAGGATACCAATTTATTGCCATAAGAGTCACCTCGCTATCTTATTTTTTTTATTGGCCAAAGACTTATTGTTGTTTTTCCTTCAATGTCTTTTTTATCAATTAATCCAATAATTCTACTATCTGAAGAAACTTGTCTATTGTCTCCTAATACTAGATATTTATCTTTGGGAATTTTATCGCAATTGCAAATACTTTTTAATGTAAAGTCTTCAGTATCAAAATTATACTCTTCAGTATTTACTTCATGACCGTTTATATATAAAGTATTATTACGATATTCTACTGTTTCTCCAGGCAAACCGATTACTCTTTTAATTATTTCGCTTTTACCAATATTTATAACTACTATATCATTTCTTTTTATATCGCTAAAGTGATAACCAATTTTATTTAATAATAGTACTTGACCATCTTTTAAAGTTGGTACCATTGAATCTCCTACTACAATAACCGGGGTTACGATAAAGGTTCTTATTAGTACTACTACTATAATTATGACAGCATAAGGAATTAGATTTTTTATTTTCTCTTTCACTTTACCTCCACACAATATACAATATAAAGAAAATAAACTCGAACAGTTTATTATCTTTCTTCTTTGATGTTATAACGACCTTCTCTGTTTCTCAAGAAATATAATTTTGCTCTTCTAACAACGCCTTTTTTAACTACTTCGATTGAAGCAATGTTTGGGCTATGGATTGGGAACGTTTTTTCAACACCAACACCAGAAGATATTTTTCTAACTGTAAATGTTTCTGTTGCACCTGTTCCTTTTCTTGAAATGACTACTCCTTCAAAGTTTTGGATTCTTTCTTTTTCTTTTCCACCTTTTACTTCAGTGATTTTACAACCTACATTAACAGTGTATCCAACTCTGAATTCAGGAATGTCTTTCTTGATTTGCTTTTCATTAATTTTTTCAATTAAATTTTTAGCCATCGTATTCACTCTCCTTTTCTTTTAACCACAATCATAAATCAGTAATAAATAGATCTAGCGGATTGCTTCATTTATAAATGATATCACAGTTATTTAAAAAATACAAGTTTTTTTTGTTTTATCAAGGCTTTTTGTAGAAATATTTAAGAAATACTAGTTTTTTATAGTGATTTTTTTAATACTTAAGAAATAAAAGTTTACTGTTTTTATGTGGACTCTGAATAAGAGACATAGTTTTGCAGTAAACTTTTTCAATATTTTATAATTAAAGATTATCTTTTATTTCATCTTTTTCATAATACTTAACTATTTCATCGCCTGAGATTTTTATTAATGTTGGTGCTGACACTTTTAAATCTTCTAGTGTTTTTGCTGATTTGTTACTTTCTTCTGATACATAGTTAGCATTTAAGGCTGATGATGTATCAACTTTATAAACTTTAGAATCTGACAATTTTGAATTTATAATATTGCTTATAGCAGTATCTTCTTTATTGAAATCATAAAAATAAACATAGTATTCTTCTTCTGATTGTTTAAAAATTGAAGATGCTAAAATTGAATTTTTGACACTTGAAGTGTTTTCATTTGTATTATTATCTTTTTTTGTGTTAAACCAATTGGCTTCTTTAGTAATAAAGTTTACGGAAATTATATATATCAATGCTACTATAAATACTAATATACATGTTATTTTCACTAAATTCTTTATTTGATTCTTTTCTTTTATTTGCTCTTTTTCTAGGCTTTTTCCTTCTCTTTTCGCTTGTTTTCTTCTTAATTCTCTTCCCATGTTATTTCCTCCAAGTTAATTATATAAAAAAAGAAGAAATTTGTAAAGTTATATATTTGTTTTATTTCTTCTATACATTATTCTTCTATATCATTGTATGTATTTATTATGATGAATATATTTTGCTATAACCACTTTGCTACTTTAACTTCGCGGACCTCTTTTTTTTCATAACTACTAGTAAAATCAATTAACTTTTTTATTACTTCTTTGATGATACCTTTATTTTCAAATGTTAATTCATCAACATTGACTATTTTTCTTAGACCTCTTTTGTATCTATTGTCTTTTATATATAAGTATAGGCTTCGATCTAGAGCTCTTATTAGCATTAATTGATTTTCATTATTACCGTTGGCTGAAAAAATCAGCTCACGATACCAATCTATTAATTTTTTTGACAATATATCTCCATATGGGTATTCATAGTTTACTATCTTATCATAATTTGGGCAATTCTCTAAAATCTTTTTTACATATTGAATATCTATTGTTTGTGTTTGTATCATATCTTATCACCTATCTTATACGCTTATTATATAATAAGTTTCATTTGAAGTAAATATATTTTAAATTTTTTGTTTGCTTTTTTGTACATTTTATTTGATTTATTTTCTATGTTAGAAGTTATTCTTCTTGTTCCTGAATTATTTCTACTACTTTTGTAATGTCTTCTATTACTGAGATGAATAATTCTAATTTTATTTTTGAGTTTTGATTTTCTTTTTTTAAAACCATAAAATCATTAAACTTTATTATTTTGTCATTACCATTTTTCATCTTGTTTTTGGATATTTCAATGGCTTTGTTTACCGCGGTTTCTTCAGTATATATATCTTCCTCTAAATGCAGTTCATATATCTTTTCCTTAATCAATTTTATAGGTATGATATTATTTTCTAATATAGTAGTTGTTGTAGACTTGAATTGTTTATACTTTTTGTATGGCAAGATTGGTATTTTTTTATTAAATATTTGTATTGCCACAATTTCTTTACTTTTTCCTGTTAGCTGTTCTTCTTTGTAATATAATGGGTATTCTATACTGACTTTGTACCAAACTTCTCCTAGTACTTGGCCTTTTGCCTTAGTATATATTTGTGTGCCATCAGGTTTTGTCATAATACCACTAATTATTGTGTCATCTTTTTTCACATATTGATCTATTAGTTGTGTTTTTTCACCGTTATAGGCTTTTATGCTTTTTATAATGGCATTTTTATTTGATACTATAGACTGATAATCATACTCTTTCGTAATGTTTTCTTTTTTTCTTTCTACTAGTTTAATAATATATTTAGTACCACTTTCTTTTATTTCAATCCATTCTAAAATATCATTATTTTTCTTTAAAATGTTTTTCTTAACTTCATCTAAGTATTGATATTTTTTTTTGAATGTATACTCTTTGATATCATATTCAGCTAATTCTTTTTTTATTAGGTTTGATAATTTTTGATCATTATATACTATATCGATTGAGAATATGCAATTTGATAAAAAGTATAGTAATAATACTGATAAAATTAAGCTTGTCAGGATGATAATATTTTGATTAATAAACTCCTTTATCCTAATAACTCCATACTTTTTTAAGATTGTAATTTTATATGTAATTGAATATTTACTTAATTTATAATAATCCTCATAATAGACAATTAAATTCAGTTCACTGCTATTTATCTTTTTCATTTCTATTATAGGAATTTTTTCTTTTATTAACCATTTCACATAGTTATTTATATGCTTACCAACTACTTTTACTTTTAAATAGTTTTTTTTCATAATACACCTATAAATACTTATGCTTAAAGAATCTATTTTATGAAAATGTTTTTGGAGTTACCAATTACTAGTAATTCATTATCAAGCATTTTTACAATAGTTAAATCTGTGCCCTCAATAATATATATTTTATCTTCACACCTTACAGTTATTTTTTCTGGGGAAAAATCTAATATTTCTTGATAATTATTTATATTTATTTTATTTTTCTTTATTGTTATTTTACAATCATTATCATTTAAATAATTTTCCATTCTATTAACTAATTTCATGTTATAGTATATGTTATTATTTTTCAATAAATTCTCAAGTGGAATATTTAATGCTATAGAAATGTTGTATATTGTTTGAAGAGAAAAATCTTTTGAACAATTAGGAGCTTCTATTCTTCTAATATATGCATATGAATATCCACATTTCCTGGCTAATTCATTTTGTGTCATACCTTTTAATTTACGATATTTTTTTATATTTTTAGAAACTAATTGATAAATATTACTTTCAATTACCAATACTATCACGAAGTTTCTGAAGTATTTTCTTTTCTTTGCGTGACACTTCTACTTGATGAATTCCAAGATATTCACCTACTTCTCTTTGAGATAGTTCTTCATAAAATCTTGACTCTATAATTTGTTTTTCTTCTGGCATTAGGCTATTTATAGCTTCTTTTATATGGTATGACTCAATGTTTTTGTCGTAGTAACCTATTGTGTCATATAATTCCATGCTCTTGTCACTGTTACTAACCATTTGATCTAAACTGTTAACTTTTGAGTTAATAATTATAGTGTTTTCGATAATTTGTTCATCTATTTCTAGAAATTGCGATAACTCATGAATAGATGGTACTTTCATCAACTGCTGAGATAACAATTCTTTTGCTTTTAATATTTTTAGATATAGAATTTTATTTTTACGACTAACTTTTATTGAACGAGAACTATTAATATATTTGGTAACCTCTCCGATAATATACGGATAGGCATAAGTAGTAAACTTGGTGTTATACTCTACTTTGTAATTTTTACTTGCCTCGATTAGCCCGATTGCAGCTACTTGATATAAATCTTCTAATTCAAAATATGATTGATAACGCTTTATTACTGAATAAATTAATCTTTCATTTTCTAATATTATTGATGATATATCGTTCATTTTAGCTCCTTTATAATACTTCAGATTCGTCTTTTATACTTGGCATTAGTCCTAAAAATATTTTATTGATTATACTGCTCTTGTCACATATTATTAATTGACTATCAGCACTTTTAGAGGTGTTGTATATTTCTAAAATATAATTTAGTCCATTTAAATCAATTTTATTTATATCATTGGTATTTAAAACAATATATTTAAACTTGTTAACTTTTATTAATTCTTCTAAATGTGCTTTTACATTGGAATAGTTTTTATCATTCATTTCTCCTATTAACCGAATGAAAAAGATACCTTTTCTAAACTCATAGTTTATATCTAACATTTTGTTGTTCCTTTCTCTTAAAATTTAACACTTTTTTTGACTTTTGCCTACTGTTTCGACAATACTAGTCAATTGTTTTGCTCGACTTTTTTCGCATACGTTTTATGGCTTGAATTATGTTTGCAATGACTAGTAAAGCTAAGATAATATAAATTTTTAGGGGAATATATTTTTCTTTTTCGGTTATTTTCTTTTCAATATATTTTGTCTTAGTTATCTGTTTTTGTGGTTGCTCAGTTACTTTATTTCCATTTTTATTGTCGTTATCTTTAGTAGAATTATCATTTTCTAAATAAATATATTCTTTTATTGGAGTGATTTCTTTGACTGTCTTTGTTATATTAATGATTCTTTCTGGAAGTTCTCCAGTATATTCTACTATGTAATCACTAGTATCAGGTATATAACCTTCAATGTATTCATGATAGTTGTTGTCATAGTATTTCTTTTTTAATTTATAATGATATGTTAAGATCTCTTTGATACGACAAGAAGTTCTAAAAGCAGTAAATTTCCTAAATTCGTTTTCAGGAACATTTTCATGCAAGTAATCTACGGCATATGTTGTTTTATCTGTAATCCATGTTTTGTCTGGTTTTATTAATCTTTCATTTACTACGTGTTTATATACTGATAATGCTAATATTGCTTCACTAGAAGACATATATATATCATATTCTCCAAGAGTGTCAATATATATTTGAATATTTTCAATATCAATCATGTTTTTTAGGTCTATAATTACTGTGTTATTGGATACTAATTTTTTCTCCGATGGTATTTCATATAAATTTCTGAACACCCTAACAACATTTGGATTAGATAAATTAACAATCTTAATATACCTTGCTGCTTGAACTTTTTTGTATATTCTTTCAGTGTTTACATCAACAATATATTTTTCTCGGGATGAACTGCATAAGTCATAACTCCAGTTGCTATATTTACCATATTTTACATCGTAAGGATTCTCTAAATACTCAGTTAATTGACTTCCTTTTGGTAAGTATGTTTCATCCACTTTTTCTTCGATATACCACTTGTATTTTATTTTGGTATTTTCAGTGATGTTAATACTCTCCTCTGCTTTGACTAATTTTGGAGAGATAATAATTAGCATTAGTGCTATTATTATATTTATTTTTATTAATCTTTCATGCATCTTGCTCCTTTCTTGGCCTTCACTAATATTATTAAAGAAGGACATATCATTTTACTTTTTTTGTTGAAAATTTAGACAAGATTGCATTAAAAAACACCTAAAGTTACTTTTAGGTGAATTTTTATTATTAATTATTTATTACATTCGCTACATTTATTTTCTACTACTGGTGATATCATATTTGTTAATTTTAATTTTAGATTTTTAATTCTTTCTTCTGTCCAGTAATCTTTTGGATCGTTAAAACCTAGGGTATCATATGAACTTTCATCATCAAAACCAGTTATTTTTCCTTCTACAACTGATATTACGGCTGGGACATAAATTCTCTTGTTTCCCTCTTCATCGTATCTTAAATTATCTGATAAGATGCTCACAAGTTTTTGATAGAACTCTGTGTTATCTTGACGGTCTTTTAAAATATTGTAGTAATATACTTTGTCAAGTCCTTCAATATCAGCTACTTCATTTAGAATTGGAACATAGGCTTGACACCAAGGACATTCAGGAAATCCTAGATATACGATGCCAGTGCCATGTTCTAATATTTTGATAATCTCATCTTCACTTCGATAAGTAAAGACATTGTATTCTTGGACTTGAGTATATTCACTAGCGAATTTTTTGCTATCACTTATAGTCTCTTTACCTTTACATGAAGTTAAGAGTAATACTGATAATATAAGTGTTATAATAAGCATTTTTCTTTTCATTTTATCACTCCATATGCAATATATTTGCTAAACAACTATGTACTTTAATTAATTTTATTGATTAGACTATAGAAAAGATATGAATGTACATAGTACAAAGAAAGTAAAGCCAAGGATAAAAGTTAAACGACTTATTAGTAACTCTGTGCCACGCTCTTTTCTATTTTGAAATAATTCTGAACCGCCAGATTGAATTATACTAGCACTTTCAGCTTTGCCACTTTGTAATAAAACGATGGCAATTAACAATATTGATATTATTACAACTGCTGTTTCCATATTTTCCTCCTTAATTTATTGTTATTGTATCATATATTTTATTTTTTTTCAACTTAATATTGAATGCCCCATACGACAGTGTATTTTGAAGTTTTTCCGCATACTGGGCATTTATCATGATCATTTTCTTCGGTGATGCATCTTGACTTCAAACCATTTATTTCTTTCATTTTTAATTCACACTCAGTGTTACCACACCATGGTGCATAAATGAAGCCTGGTTGAGTTGACATTATCTTCCTTATTTCATCAATTGTTTTAGCTTTATATGTCATACTATCTCTTCTAGCTTTTGCACGTTCGTATAGATTTTTTTGAATTTTTTTCATTAAATCTTCAATATACTCTACGATATTTTCGTTTATAGAAATAGTATTTTTTTCTAATGTATCTCTTCTAGCAATGGTTATTTGATTATTTTCAATGTCCCTTTTTCCTAATTCTATTCTAACTGGAATGCCATTTACTTCGGCTTCAGCTAATTTATATCCAAATGATTTTTCAGTTTCATCAATGTATGATGTAATGTTGGCTTTATCTAGTGTTTGATGAATCTTTTCAGCTAGCTCATTGGTTTTTTCGTCAGTTGTAGCTTTAATGATGGCAACTTGTACAGGAGCTATTTTTGGTGGAAGGATTAGTCCATTATCGTCTCCATGCACCATTATTAGGGCTCCGATCATTCTATTTGAGGTTCCCCAAGAAGTTTGATAAGCATAATCATATTTATTGTCTTTGTTTACAAATTTTATATCATATGCTTTAGAAAATTTTTGTCCAAAATAATGACTTGTACCTGATTGTAATGATACACCATTATACATTAGAGCTTCGATTGTTAAAGTATATTCTGCTCCGGCAAATTTTTCTTTTTCAGTTTTGCGGCCACTTAAAACGGGGATAGCAAGATACTCCTCAAAGAAATTTTTATATACTTCCAACATTTTTTGAGTTTCAGCTTCAGCTTCTTCGCGAGTAGCATGAACTGTGTGGCCTTCTTGCCAGAAAAATTCTCTGCCTCTTAAAAATGGTCTTGCTTCTTTTTCCCAGCGCATAACATTGCACCATTGATTGTATTTTAACGGTAAATCTTTATATGATTTAACTACTTCATGATAGTAATCACTAAATAATGTTTCGCTAGTTGGACGAATGCACATTCTTTCATCAAGTTTCTTTTCTCCGCCTTGTGTTACCCATGCTACTTCAGGAGCAAAACCTGCTACTAGTTCTCCCTCTTTTCTTAGTAAACCTTCAGGAATTAACATTGGCATTTGAACATTTTTATGGCCTGTTTCTTTGAATTTTTTATCCATTACAGATTGAATTTTTTCCCAAATTGCAGTACCATTTGGTTCATATATAATGCATCCTTTTACATTTGAATATCTAGCAAGTTTTGCAGCAGTTACTACGTCGGTATACCACTTGGCAAAATCTATATCTCTTTTTGTTATTGCTTTATTTCCATTCATTTTGCACCTCACATGTATGAATTATATCACATAATTTAAAATATTTGAATAAATTTTATAATTTTTCATTGACAAACGTTTTTTTTTAATATATAATTTATATTGCTTGTGGGGAATTAGCTCAGTTGGCTAGAGCATCACGTTTGCACCGTGAGGGTCAAGGGTTCGAGTCCCTCATTCTCCACCAGTTTTCGGGAAGTGGCTCAACTTGGTAGAGCATTTGGTTTGGGACCAAGGGGTTGCAGGTTCAAATCCTGTCTTCCCGACCATTTAGATTATAAAGCCTTGTATTTCGAGGCTTTTTTCTTTTGCCTTTTTTTATTTTGTGTAACATTTACATACCAAAATAGAAAAATCTATATTGATTTATTTTTGTTATATTTTGAGTAAACATTTAAACTACGTGTTTAGTTTTTAATTTGAATTACTTATCTTATAAAGATAAGATGAAAAAGCCAATTATGAATTTACATAACTGGCTTATTATTATCTTTCATAATTACAACTAGAACATTTGATTTTTTTGCCTTTTTCTGTTAGAAAATTACCACAATTTGGGCATTTTTCATTTATTGGTTTATCCCAAGTTGCAAAATCACATTTTGGATAATTATTGCATCCATAGAATTTCTTACCTTTTTTGGTAGTCTTTTCAATTATTTTTCCATCACATTTTGGACAATCCATTATTTCTTTTGGTGATTCTTTATCATTTTTTATGTATTTGCATTCTGGATAATTTGAACAAGCCACAAATGAACCATATCTACTTCTTTTGATAACTAATGGGCTACCACAATTTGGACACAACTCCCCTGTTTCTTCAGCTGGTTTCTTTTCCATATTAGTAAATGCTGTTTTTACTTTTGGCTCGAATTCATTATAAAATCTAGAAAGTAATTTTGTATATTCTAAATTGCCATCGGCTATTTTATCTAAATCTTCTTCCATTTCTCTAGTGTAGTCAACGTTGATAATATCTTTAAAATATTCTTGAAGTTTATCTGTTGTCTCAATTCCTATTTCAGTAGGATAGAATTTTTTATCATTGATTTTAACATATCCTCTTTCAGATAATATTCCTACTGTAGTTGCATATGTTGATGGACGCCCTATTCCTAGAGTTTCCATATCTTTTATCAACTTACTTTCAGTATATCTTACTGGAGGTTTTGTTGTATGCATTGTATAGATTATATCGTTGGCAGCAATAACTTTTGTTTTGTAAGTGCTAAAGTCTGGGAGTATTTTTTCTTTGCTGTCTTCATAATCATTATATACTTTTAGGTAACCATCAAATAATAGGACACTACCAGTTGCCTTGAATTGATAATTGTTATTGTCTAAGGTAATAGTAGTTGATTCTACTTTGGCATCAGCCATTAATGATGCAAGGGCACGATAATATATCATGCTATATAGTTTATATTCATCTTGGTTTAGATATGCTTTTACTGATTCTGGAGTTCTATTTATACTTGTTGGCCTGATGGCTTCGTGGGCATCTTGAACATTGTCAGTTTTTTTAGTTTTTTTGACATATCCTAAATAATTTTCACCATAGGTATTTCTAATATAGCCATATGTTGATTTGATGAACTCTTCTGATAATCTAATTGAGTCAGTTCTCATATATGTAATTAAGCCAACAGTTTCATCTTTTAGGGAAACACCTTCATACAATTTTTGTGCAAGCATCATGGTTTTTTTACCAGGAAAATTTAATTTATTTGAGGCGTCTTGTTGAAGTGTTGAAGTTATATACGGTGGCTTAGCTTTTCTTGCTTTTTCTTGCTTTTCAACACTTTCAATGTTAAATGCTTTGGATAGTTTTGATAGTATTTCTTTAGCCTCAAACTCAGTTTTAATTTCTATCTTTTTATGATTATATGTATCTAATTTGGCAGAAAACTCTGAAAACATGGCCTCTATTTCATAATAATCTTCAGGAACAAAGGCTTCAATTTCTCTTTCCCTATCTACTATTAACTTTAGGGCTACGCTTTGAACACGGCCAGCAGACTTTCCTCCGGTTTTTGATTGCATTAATTTGCTTAATCTAAAACCAATGATTCTATCTAGCATTCTTCTTGTTTCTTGGGATTTTACTAAATTTTCATCGATGTCGCGGGCTTTTGAAAAGCTGTCTAAAATAACATTTTTGGTAATTTCGTTAAATACGATTCTTTGATATTTACCTTTGGCAAGTCCTAGGGTGTCATATAGATGCCAAGAAATAGCCTCCCCTTCACGATCGGGGTCGGTTGCAAGATATACAAAGTCTGAATTTTTGACATCTTTTTTTAATTCATTAACTAATTTTTTCTTTCCTTTAATTATTTCATATGTTGGTTTGAAATTGTTCTCAATATCAATACCAAAGCCATATTTTCCGGTTGTTGATAAATCTCTTATGTGACCTAGTGATGATACTACTTTATAATTTGAACCTAAATACTTTTCGATTGTCTTACTCTTACTAGGAGATTCGACAATTACTAATTTTTGTGACATATATCTTCGTCCTTTCTTACCAATTATATACATGTTTTTTTGTTTTTGTCAAACTTTTTTACTACTAAGTTATTTTTACATTATTTTGTAAATTAAGCATAGACTTAAGTGAGGGATATTGATGAAAAATTTTATAGAATATTTTTATAATGTTAAGATAGATAATATAACGATGGAAGATAAATTTTATACTTTTTATAGTAATGACTCTTTATATAAATTATATGTATATGAGGACTATGGAGATATTAATTTGATATATAACATTAATAGAAAGATGATAAATAATACTTTAGTTAGTGAAATTATTGTTAATAAAGATAATGAAATAGTCAGTATTTATAATGGGGTTAAATATATTCTACTTAAAATATATGTCAATATTAAGAATGATATTTCATTAAAGGAAATTGTTTTATTATCTAAAAGTGATGCTACTGGTGACTTAAATATTAATTGGGGAAGTTTATGGGAAAAGAAGATAGATTATTTAGAGAATTTAATTAATGAAAACGGAAAGAAATATCCTTTGATTGTTGATAGTTTTAATTATTTTGTTGGTTTAGCAGAAAATGCAATTAGCTACTATAATATGATTGAAATTAATAAAGGATATCAGTATGTAATTAGTCACAAGGAGATCAGATTTAACGATACGCTGGAGGACTTATATAATCCATTAAATATTATATATGATTATAGGGTTAGAGATGTAGCTGAGTATATAAAGAGAGCCTTCTTTGTTAATAATATGTTTATTTGGGAAGAGTTAAAAGTTTTTTTTAAGGATGCAATGATAACAGTATTTGAAGCTAAACTTTTAATTGCAAGATTGCTTTATCCTAGTTTTTATTTTGAAATGTATAATGATATTTTGATTGATAATGCTGAAGAGAAAATATTAATTGATATTATATCAAGAATAGATGATTATGAGACTTATTTGGAAAATGTAATAGGATTTGTGGCTCATTATTATAATCTTGAGGAAATTGAGTGGCTAAAAAAAAATCATAGTAATATATGATTTATTCTACATTGACAACTTTTATGATTTCTGGTATCTCATTTATTAGAGCTGTTTCAATGCCACTTTCTAAGGTATGATCTGCTAGTGGACAATTGCTGCATGCACCGATTAGTTTGACATATGCTACACCATTTTCATATTTAACAAATTCAACATTGCCACCATCATTTTGTAAGTATGGTCTTATTTTATCTAATACTGTGATAATTTTTTTCTCTATATCCATTTTTTCACCCCATATAAATTATAATATTTTTTTTAACTTTTTTCAATTATAACTTTGAATTTATAAAAAATAATGTTATAATATGGCTGGAAGTGGAAATATTATGGATGAAATTAAAGTTAATGATATAATTGAAGTAGTAGTTACTGGTATTCAAAAATATGGAGCCTTTGTACTTATTAATAATAAATATGATGGATTAATTCATATATCAGAGATTTCTAGTGGCTATGTTAAAAATATTAATGATTACATTAAGATTAAAGATAAGATATACGCACAAGTTGTAGATATTGATGAAGAAAATAATAAATTTAAGTTAAGTATTAAAAATATCGATTATAGAAATAGTGGTAAGGTAATTAGTGAAGATAATGAGTTTACTAACGGGTTTGAACCACTTAAAGAACATTTAGATTTATGGATTAATGAAAAAATAAAAGAAATTATGGATAAAATGTAAAAAAAATAGTTGACACATGGCAAAACTCGTGGTATATTATTAAATGTCAGTGCGAAACAATGTCGCAATGGTAAAAACGAGTGATTTGTGGGCGATTAGCTCAGTTGGTTAGAGCACCTGCCTTACAAGCAGGGGGTCATAGGTTCGAGTCCTATATCGCCCACCATTGTATTGCCGAAATAGCTCAATTGGTAGAGCAACTGACTTGTAATCAGTAGGTTACGGGTTCAATTCCTGTTTTCGGCACCATCTTTTTTTTGGAGGGATAGCGAAGTGGTCAAACGCGGCAGACTGTAAATCTGTTCCTTAGGGTTCCATGGTTCAAATCCATGTCCCTCCACCACTTTGTTTTGGTTAGATATCATTGCCTCGTAGCCAAGCGGTAAGGCATCACACTTTGACTGTGACATTCGCTAGTTCGAGTCTAGCCGAGGCAACCATATTAATGTTCCGTTAGCTCAGCCGGTAGAGCATTTGACTTTTAATCAAAGGGTCATGCGTTCAAATCGCATACGGGACACCATTTAGAAATTAACAAACTTTTATGATTTAAGAGTTTGTTTTTTTTTGTTGTCTTTCTACCCTATTTTTGTTGTGATACAATTTTAAAATTTAATTCTCTTTATTTTATTTTCTAATACAAAAAACTCATTTGTTTTGAAATGAGTTCATTATTTATAAAAATCAAGTTCTTTTTTTATTTTATAACACTCCATAAATTTTCTTTTAGGAATAGACTTTTTTATATTTTTTAGTTTTTGATATTGAGCATTTTTATATTCTTCAAATATTTTACTTGAATTTGATAAAAGCTTTGGGCCAAAATATAACTCTTTTTTAGTATACTTTTGATATCCTTTTGTAAATTTTATAATTGTATAATATTTATTATTATCTTTGACTATTTTTTCTTCTTCGATTAGATAATTCATTTTAGTTATTTCTTTACGAAGGTAATAGTTTTTGGTATTACTTTGAATGATAATTGTACTAATAGTCGATAATATTTCTGGGTTATTTTTTAGTATTTCTACTATGGTATATGCTCCCATACCAGATATTATTATAGTGTCTATTTTGTCATTTAAGTTTATAACTTCTAAGCCACTGCCTAAACGAGTTTCGATGATATCTTCCAAGTTATTATTTTTGATATTTTCTTTAGCATTGCTTAAGGCTTTTTCATTTATATCACTAGCTATTATTTTGGATACTATACCATTTTGATACAGATATATATCAAGTAATCCGTGATCACAACCAATATCTACAACTCTTGCTTTTAAAGGAACAAGACTAGATATTTCTTCTAGTCTTTTTGATAGTTTAATCATTTAAGAAATCCTTTAATTTTCTACTTCTTGATGGATGACGTAATTTTCTTAGGGCTTTAGCTTCTATTTGACGGATTCTCTCACGAGTTACTCCGAACATTTGCCCTACTTCCTCAAGAGTTTTGCAGCAGCCGTCATCAAGGCCAAATCTTAAACGTAATACTTGCTCTTCACGTTCAGTTAATGTTAGTAATACGTCAGAAATTTCATCTTTTAATAGTTCATGAACGGTATATTCTTCAGGTGACATTGATCTCTCATCTTTGACAAAGTCTCCTAAATGAGAATCATCTTCTTCTCCTATTGGAGTTTCTAATGATACTGGCTCTTGGGCTATTTTTATTACTTCTCTTATTTTATCTAATGACATATGCATTTTTTTTGCTAGTTCTTCTTCAGTTGGTTCACGATTTAATTCTAGAGTTAATTGTCTTTGATATCTTGATAATCTATTTATAGTTTCTACCATGTGAACAGGAACTCTAATAGTGCGGGCTTGATCGGCAATGGCTCTTGTGATAGCTTGTCTAATCCACCATGTAGCATAAGTTGAAAATTTATAACCTTTGCTGGCATCGAATTTTTCAACTGCTTTCATTAGACCAATGTTTCCTTCTTGAATTAAGTCTAGGAAAAGCATTCCACGGCCAACATATCTTTTAGCTATTGATACTACTAGACGTAAGTTAGATTCTGCTAATTGATTTTTTGCTTCTTCGTCACCAGCAACAATTCTAGCTGACAGTTCCATTTCTTCATCAAGTGTTAATAAGCTAATCTTTCCTATTTCTTTTAAATACATTCTAACTGGGTCACTAATTGTTAGCTCTTTAGCTAGTGTACTATCTTTTAAAAGGTCATCAAAATTACCTCCAATGTCAGCATCGCCAGAATCTTCTCCTGATAAATCATCATCAGTTACAACTTGAATATTTGCTTCCATTAAACTGTTATACAAATCATCTAATGAATCGCTATCTAAATCTAGACCTTTTAAGGCAGTGGCTAATTGTTCATAAGTAACGTAACCACTTTCAGTTCCTTTAGCAATTAATTCTTTTTTTCTTTCCTCATATGGTTTTATTTCTTCTATCATTCTTTCACTCCTCTTAATGATAATAGTAATTCATTCAATAGTTTTGCTTGTTCTATTGGATCTTTTTCATTTTTTATTTTATTTTTTAATTCTTCATTTTTCTTTTTTATAGGATATGAGTTTACAACCTTTATATAATCATCTATCTCTTCTTCAAGATAATTATCTTTTAATTGTAAATTCATAATATTATTAAATAATTTCATTTCAGATTCTTTGTCAGAAATATAACTAATAAAATCAGCAATATTTATAGTTTTATATTTATGATAATATGAAATAATCTCATTTGATAAAGCTCTTATTTCGGTGTTGGGAAAATACGTAATGTTGTGTTCTACTAGACTAATTATTTTGGAATCTCGCAACATGTAATATATTAGACTTATTGAAGCGTTATCATACTGATTAATCTTTTCTTTTTTAGGATAATCATTTTTTTGATTTTTAGTCTGTTCTTTTTGTGATTTTGTTTTAAGTAAGGTATATTTGTCTTTTAGTATTTGATATCCTATTTTGTATTCTTCTGATAATTTGTTGAGAGTTAATTCTACTATAACTTGATTTGGTTCTATTAGTAGATCATTTATGGCCTCGTCTAGATATTTTGAAATGTCTTCAATATCAGTAAGATTTTTAGAGTTTTTATGAATTTTCATCATAAAATCAATAGCACTTTCAGGAAAATCTACTTTATTTTTGAATTTTTCTTGGCCATATTTTAGAATATACTCATCGGGATCTAAATCTTCTTCAAGACGAATTACTTTAGGATTAACGTCTATTTCTTTTAAAATGCTTATGGCACTGATAGTGGCTTCTTCGCCCGCTTTATCGCCATCAAAACATAAAATGATATTGTTGGCTGTTTTCTTTAGCAAGTTAGCATTTTGTTTGGTTAAGGCAGTACCCATGGTTGCAACGCAATTTGTGACACCTATGGTGTTAGCTCTAATTACATCCATAAAGCCTTCCATAACAATGATTGAATCATTTTTCTTTAAAAGCTCTTTAGCATTGTGATAATTATATAATATAGTTCCTTTTTTAAAGATTGCTGTTTCTTTAGTATTAATATATTTGCTGGAATCTTTGGTATTATAGATTCTACCTGAAAAGGCTATTACTTTTCCTTCAAGATCATACAAAGGAAACATGATTCTATTGGAAAATAAGTCAGTACCATTTTCATGACTAAGACCTAAATCAACTAATTTAGTTAGTGGAATGTTTTTACTTAGGAGATAGTCAGTTAAAGAAGTTTTAGGCATTGATAGACCAATTTTAAATTTCTTAATGCTTTCTTTATCTATTTGTCTTTTCTCTAAGTATTCTTGTGCGTTAAGACCTAAGTTTGTATTTAAATTATTTTGATAAAATTTGCATGCTAAGGCGTAAATTTCATATGATTCATCATTTTTATTTTTTACTACTTGATAGTCGCCAAGATCGTAACCTACTTTTTTTCCTAGAAGTCTTACGGCATCATAAAAACTAATATGTTCATAATCTGCTACGAAGGTAAAAACATTACCAGTCGCGCCACAGGAAAAGCAAGTAAAGATTTGTTTTTCTTTGGAGACACTCATGCTTGGGGAATGATCATCATGAAATGGACAAACTCCAAAGTAGTTTTTTCCACGTTGTGTTAATGGTAGATAATTTGATATTACTTCAACGATATCTGTTTTATTTCTTATTTCGTTTATCATTTCATTTGTAATCTTCATTTTATCCCCTCCAATAATGATATTGTAAAAAAACTTGTAGATTACTTTTATTTTTATTAACTTTTTGTTAACTTTACGCAAATTTTACACATGTTGTTTATTTTTTGAAGGATTTTGAGCTATTTTATGAACATTGCATCGCCAAACGAAAAGAAGCGATATTCCATTTTTACGGCCTCATTATAAGCAGCCATTATATTTTCTTTACCGGCAAGGGCACTGACAAGCATTATTAGAGTGGACTTTGGTAAGTGAAAATTTGTTATTAGAGCATTTATTGCTTTAAACTCATATCCTGGATAGATAAATATTTCTGTCCAACCTTGGCATTCTTTAAATTCACCATATAGATTGGCGATTGTTTCTAAGGTTCTTGTTGAAGTCGTTCCAACACTAATTATACGACGATTTTCTTTTTTTGCTTTATTTAAGACTTCTGCTGTTTCCTTGCTCATACAATAAAACTCACTGTGCATTTTGTGTTTTGTAACGTCTTCTACGGCTACTGGTCTAAATGTTCCAAGTCCAACATGAAGAGTTATATATTCTATTAATACACCTTTTTCTTTTGCTCTTTCTAATAGTTCTTCAGTAAAATGAAGTCCAGCAGTCGGAGCGGCAGCACTGCCTATATTTTTGGCATATACTGTTTGATATCGATCTTTATCTTTTAGTTTTTGATGAATATATGGTGGTAAAGGCATTTCTCCCAATTCATCTAAAATTTCATAAAAGATACCATCATAGATAAATTGCATTATTCTTATGCCATCTTCGCCAATGCCAACACATTTGGCTTTTAATTTATCACTAAATACTATTACACTACCCTCTTTTACTCTTTTAGCAGGTTTAGCTAAGCATGTCCAAGTATTTGTAGAATTTTCTTTTAACATTAATATTTCAATAGCGGCTTTTGTTTCTTCTTTGGTACCATATAATCTAGCAGGCATTACTTTTGTATCATTTAAAACGAGAACATCTCCTTTATTTAGATAATCAATGATATCAGAGAAATGCTTATGCTCTATTTGACCTGTTTTTTTATCTAAAATAAGTAAACGTGAAGCATCTCTTTGTAACAATGGTGTTTGTGCTATTAAGTTTTCTGGTAAATAATAATCAAAGTCGTCAGTTTTCATTTTATTATCACTCCTAAATCGGACTATATTATAACACATTTTTTTAACTTTGTGTTGACTTTTGTAACTTTTTTGTTTATTTAAAAAAGCTATCTACTACAAACGAGTGATAACTTATTTTTCCTATTACTTATATTGTTTATCTTGAAGGATATTATTTGGATTAAATGTAGATTAATTTTATAATTAATTAGCAATTGTATCATCAGTTTTAGTGCCATCTCCGGATATGTGATAAGTTTCTCCTAGATAAGTAGATGATGGCTTGATAATGCATTTAAAGAAGTCTTTTATGCGGGCAAAGAATTCTCTTATATCTCTTTTAGACTGATTAACATATGCTTTTTTATCGGATGCAATGCCATATACTTCATCAAACCCTAATTTGTTAGCAATATACAATGAACGGTAAAGGTGATATTTTTGGGTTACGATGATTATTTTATTAGCTTTATATATTTTGTTTGCACGATAAATACTATCATATGAGGAAATACCAGCGTGATCCATGAAAATATTTTCTTCGGGAATATCATGCTCTAATAGATAATTTTTCATAACAACTACTTCATTATAATCTTCTTTAGTGTGATCACCGCTAACAATGATTTTATTTGTGGGTGTTTTGTTATATACTTCTATTCCAGTTGTTAAACGGTCTTCTAGCATAGGACTTGGTTTATTACGCCTGATTCCTGCTCCTAGAATTAATATACAATCATATTTGTCGTTTGAAATATCTGAGATAGAAATAATCTGATCTTTGACACTAATAATCATATATATATTTATTGCAATAGCAACAAATAGCAATAATAAAAATGTTTTAATAATTAATTTTATAAATTTTCTCATTTTATACCTCTATTTTTAGTATAACATTAAATAGAAAAAAACACAATTCCTGTGTTTTATCTATCACATATAGTGACACTATAATATATTCATTTATTTTGATATTATGACTTTTAACGAGGAATTTTTAAATTTTGATCGGGACTTAAATTATTGGTAGTAAGATTATTTAGTTTTTTGATTTCTGCGACGGTGGTGTTATATTTTTGGGCAATTTGATAGAGAGTGTCTCCTTTTTTGACTGTATATATAAAGTATTCTTTTACAGGTGCAGGGATATTTAATACTTGACCTATTGTTAAGTTATTGTTAGTAAGATTGTTATTTTTCTTTAATTCTGCGACGGTGGTATTGTATTTTTGGGCAATTTGATAGAGGGTATCTCCTTTTTTGACTATATAAATATCAGAGTTAGCATTTGATGGTGGTAGTGTGGACGAAGTTTCGGAATTAGCTTTTGGTATTTTGATAGTGTCTCCTATTGTTAGAGTATTGGAAGTTAAGTTATTGGCAGTTTTGATGGCTTCAGGAGTCGTATTGTATTTCTTGGCAATTTGATAGAGGGTGTCTCCTTTTTTTATTGTATATGTATAATAATTGCTAGTAGAAGGTGTCTCTTTTGGTATAGACGGAGTTTTAAGTATTTGACCTGGTGTTAAATTATTAGATGATAAATTGTTCAATTTCTTGATTTCTGCTACAGTAGTGTTATATTTTTTAGCAATTTGATATAAAGTGTCTCCTTTAGCGACAGTATACTTTTTTTGTCCGTTTAGGCTTTCTACAATAGTATCTACAATTATATCTACAGTTAACTTATAATTTTCACTTGGAGGATACTCTATTATAATGGTTTCATTTGGAGAGGTATTTCTAATTATATTATAATAATCAAGGATAGTATTAGTTGGTAAACGGCGCTGGTAATATTTGTTAACATTTATATTGTTACTTTCTAGATTACTACTAATCATACTAGGTAACTTATCAGTGCTTCGCAAGGGATAGATAATATCAAATTCATTACCTTCAGAAATTCTATTTTGAATTATTAGATCATTATTATTTTTAATTTCATTTATAATGCTGTTACGCTCATCGTCACTTAATTGAACGTCGTTAGTACGGACTAGTTCAGTATCTATACCTTGTTTATTAAATTCTTCGGACATGTATTTTGAAAGTTCAAGTAGAAGATTTTTTTCATATTTATTATTTATATTTTGCCCAGTATCCTGGCCTCCACGATATGGATCAATAATTATTTTCATTTTAATTCACCTATTAAATTATATTTTTATTTATGAAAAAAATAACATATTGAGTCAAACTGTTCATCTTTTGGATGAGTTAGCTTTCTAATATGTTATTTTATATAACTAAATAATTATTTTACTGTTGCACCAGTAAAGTTCTCTGTCTTTGCTCCAATGTATCCTTGAAATTCGGCATTTACAATATTATTGTCCACTTTATTGCCATCTATCCATAAGTATACGGTGAAAGAAGTATTTTCTTCTGATAATTTATAATTTTCAACGATATTTACGATATTCTTTGTTGTATCATTGGTACCAACGAAGTTACCTTTGTTATAGTATACTTGAGTATTATTTTTAGTTCCGATTACTTCCCAGACGAATCCTTCGGTTGCTAAGTTTGAAGTTATTTTTTCGATATTTATGTATAATGTAGCTGTTGCTAAGGCACTTCCTTCTGCCATCTTAATATTAACAGTAGTGTTTAATCCATCTTCTTTTTTGCTTCCAAGATTTAGAGGACCACTAATAGTAGTTCCACCAGTATAAATTACATCGAACGTTTTACTTGTTCCTTCGACGTTTTCATTGCTACTGGCTGAGGCAGAAAAATAAGCATATGTTGAACCTATTACAGCAATAGTAAGTAACAATATTGACATTATAGAGTATAATACTTGCTTTCTCATTTCTTTACCTCATTTCATTTATCAACAACTTTTGGTTATTTTCTTTTTAATGCACTGTTAACTTTTATTTTAGCATTGAATCCTTTATTCATTAAATAGTTTTGATCAGTGTTGTCTTCACTTAACCAAATATACAACTCATAATTATATGTTTCGGGATATGTTGTTGGTTCAATTATGGTTGTTGGAAGTACTATTAAGCTAGCACTGTCTCCCAGAGTACTAAAATCTCCTTTTGCTACTACTTTATTATTTTGAACTAGTTCATATTTATAATTAGGAATTTTTAATTCACTGGCCATATTTATGTTTGTTAACATTATTTCAAGACCGATTTGATATTTTTTTAAGTTTTCATTAAATGTAATGTTGAAACTATTCTTATTAGCATATGTATATCTATCTTCATCATAAATTGGCATAGTGGTAGTGGAGCTGATAAATTCAGTTTGGGTGAATATTACTGTCGGAGTTTCTTTGATTGTTGTACCATTGATATTTGTTTCGGCATTTGAATATGCGTACCAAGCATAACTAACGCCAAACATTAAACCAAAGATTGCTATTATAGTGACAGTAAGTATAATTATTATTTTTTTAAATTCCAACTTATATCACCCGCATTTCCTATTCTATTAACTATTATATATATTATAATATCATATTTTTTTGATAATATCAATCATAAAATTGGGTTCTATGAGACTTTTTGATTTGTATTTTAAATTTAGAGTTATTTTTGATAATTATTTTATATTAATAATATTCTTAAGGTATGTTTTTAGTATGATATTTTTTTATATGAATATTAATTGTATTTTGATTTGGTGAGTCATGCAAGAAAAAGAACTCTATAATTCTCTTAGAGTTCTTACCATTTGATATGAATAACCCATTTCATTATCATACCATGCTACAACATGAATTAATTGTTTTCCATTTACTTCAATTATATTTGTTAGATTTCCATCAATGGTAGCTCCACAGGTAGAAGAAATGATATCTGATGATACAATAGGATCTTCAGTATATTCAAGTGTTTCATTGGAATTTTTCTTGAATGTTTCATTAATTTCTTCTTTAGAAGTGTGCTTTTCTACTTCTACTACTAGGTCAACAAGTGAACCGTCTGATACTGGTACTCTTATGGCTGATCCTAGAATTAATCCTTCTAATTCAGGCAAGACTTTGCCAATTGCTTTGGCGGCTCCGGTAGAAGTTGGCACCATATTCATTGCACAGGCTCTTCCACGTCTTTCCATAATTCCTTTTTTGTGAGCAACATCGAGGGTAACTTGATCGTTTGTATAAGCATGAATTGTAGTCATGTTACCTTTTATTATTTTGAAGTTATCATTTAATACTTTTAGTACAGGAGCAAGGCAGTTGGTAGTACAAGAAGCTGCGGATACTATGATGTCATCTTTGGTTAGGATATCGTGATTTACATTGTATACCACTGTTTTCATTTCACCTTTTCCTGGGGCTGATATTAAAACTTTCTTGGCTCCGGCTGTAATGTGTTCGTTAGCTTTTTCTAAGCTGGTAAATTTTCCGGTACACTCTAAGACAACGTCAATATTTAATTCTTTCCACGGAAGATTAGTTGGTTCCATTTCTTTGTAAACTTTTACTTGGCGTCCATTTACATAAATATTGGCATCATCGTGAGTAACGTTTTTGTTATATCTTCCATGATTGGTATCATATTTTAGTAAATATGCTAATTCTTCAGGAGTTGATAAGTCATTTACTGCTACTACTTCCATGTCATCTAATTCTTCAATAATTCTAAAAACTAATCGACCAATTCGGCCAAATCCATTAATGGCAATTTTTTTCATTTTATTCCTCTTTTCTTTTATATATTTTTTATTTTATTAATACTTCTCCATTTTGAACAAGATCCTCAATTTTACCTTTTTCAAATCCTACTAGGGCTCCTAAAATAATTTCTACTTGTTGTGTGCTATTATTAGTTAATTTTATTGATACTGTCCTAGTTTGAGATGGTTTTATTATATTTGTTAGGACGTCTTGTGAATCTTCTGATAATGATGCTGTAAAGCCATTTGGGGTGGTTACAGGACTTATCATGTAATAATACATACCATATTTTATCGTTGAAGTGTATGGATTTTCAAGAGTTATATCAACAAATTTCACTTCATTTTGAGAGACTATAATTTGTTTACTGGTAGTTTCTTTTAGAGAGTAAATTAAGTTGTGGTCAGCAGTTGAGTTATCTAATTTGGTATTCTCTTCATTGTAAGCAAAAGTGGTATATAGTGAAACAATTCCTAGTGATAATAGACACATTATGATTATTATACTGATAGTTCTTTTTTTCATATTTTACCTCTTTTCTATATGATCTGAATTTTTTAAAATTATGTAATTATAAAATTGATTATATCTGCAAAGGTTAATCCCCATATGTAGAGAATTATTCCTGACATACTTAAGAATGGTCCAAAGGGAATAATGTTATCTTTTTTGAATATTAAAAGGAATAAGGCAATTGGAAAAGCAATGAAGGTAGCAAAGAAAATATTGCATACAGCCATCGGATATCCTATTACTAGACCTATTAAAAACATTAGTTTTATATCTCCACCACCTAAGGACTCTTGTTTGAACATTAAATCACCAGCTTTTTTTACAAGGAGCATCGTTAGAAATGCACCAATTCCGGCAACAACTCTTAGTGAAGTTTCATAGGCTCCTATAGAGAACAAGTCTACTATAATTATGCCAAACGAAGCTATTATTAATACTTCATCTAATATTATCATGTGCTCAATGTCACTTATTATGATAATTATTAGGCTAGATACAAAAATGATAGCAGTGATTAATTCAAGTGTAAAGCCAAATACGTGATAACAAACAGCAAATAATATACCGGTGCATATCTCTATTAAAAGATAACTTATTGGTAATTTCGTGTGGCACTTACGGCACTTTCCACCTTGAAAAATGTATGATAATATGGGAATTAATTCATACCATTTCAATTGATGCTGACATTTTTCACAATGGGAAGCTGGGCTTACAATCGAACCGCCTTTAGATAATCTAGTGGCAATTACGTGGTAAAATGAACCCATTACGCTTCCAAAGATGAAAAATATTAATAAATATATTTTTTCCATTTAAAACTCCCCTTACCTACTATAAAATTGTACTATATATGTCAAACATCGGTACTACAACTGCTAAGAGGATGACACCTACTATAACAGCTAATAAAACTATCATGATTGGCTCAATTAAACTTTTTAATCTTGATACAATATTTGTTTGTTCTTCTTGATAATAAGCTGCTACATGTTCCATCATTTCTCCTAGCTTACCTGTTTTTTCACCAGTTACTAACATTTCATAAGCTGTTTCTGGGAAAGCCCATTGTCCTTTAAAAGCTACGGATACGCCATTTCCTTTACTTAGGTTAACTATGGCATCATTAATCATTTTTTTATATATTTCATTTTCAGTTATCTTACTTAAGATATCCATACTATCTGTGATAAAAACGTCGTGTTTGATAAGCGTAGAAAAAGTACTTGTAAAGGTTACTAGTTGATTATATTTAACAATATCTTTAACAACTGGAATATGCATAATTAGATACTGTACACCGTATTTAAATTTATTTGATGAATGGTATAAGAGATAAAATATGATTACTACAAGAGCGATAACTCCAATGATATAGTACCAATTTCCAGTAATGAAATCACTAATATTTATGATGGCTACGGTTATGCCTGGTAAATTTGATCCGGTTGATTCATACATTGAGGTAAATGAAGGCACTACATAGGTTATAACGAAAGTCAAAACGGCAACGGCAAAAACCATTAATACTGAAGGGTATGTCATGGCATTAATTATTTGTTTACGATTACTATCTTGTCTTTTATAGTATGCAGCCATATCATCTAGAACGCCTGTTAAATCTCCAGTCATTTCAGAGGTTTTTAGCATATTTATTAGCATTTTAGGGAACACTTTACCTTGTTTTTCAAGACATTCGCTAAATGATAATCCTCTATTTAAATCAAATACTATTTTTCGATATAGCATTTGAGTATTTTTCTTTTTGGCTTGACGACTAAGTATTTCCATTGAATCCAAGAGAGGTATTCCGGCTTTTACATAAGTTGATAACTGTGTCAAAAAGAAATTTAAATCTTTTGATTTCATTTTTGTTGATGATGACATATTGGCTAAGCCTAATTTTGTTGATAGTTTATCTTCATCAATAGAGATGATTGTTAAACCTTTATTTATAAGAAATGATTCAACATCTACTTTGTTCTCGGCATCAAAATAGCTTTCAATGGTGCTTCCTGTTTGATCTTTTACTTTATATTTAAATCTTTTTAGTTTTACTGTTGTTTTTTTGTCGGCACCTCGATCAGAAAAATCTTTTTTTACTTGTGCTGTGACCTTGTTTTGATTTTGATTAGAAGCCACTTGAGGTGTAAGATTATTTGAATTTTGTTGATTATGATTGCCTTGAGAATTAATTTGATTATTGTTCAAGTCATTCACCACCTTTTTATTTTTCCATATATTATAATTGTATCACAAATATTTATATTTTTAAAAACTTTTTTACATTTTTTACATATATTATGTTAGGAAGGGATATTAATTATGAATCCAGGTAGATATTTTATGCCAAATATGGCAGGTATGGGTATGCGTGCTGCACCAATGATGGGAAGTGTAATGGGAAATGCTCCGATGATGGCTGCTGGCGGTCGTGGTGTAGGATTGTTTGGTCGAATCGGTTCGGCACTTAGATCTTTTAATTTTAGCGGACTACTCAGTGGTGCTAACAAGACATTAAATGTAGTTAATCAGACTATCCCACTTATTAGGCAAGCAAAACCAATGGTTAATAATATGAAATCAATGTTTAAATTAGCAAAAGCTTTTGGTAGTGAGACAGTTAGTAAGAGAGAAAATAATAATAATAATAATAATAATAATAATAGTGTTAACAATTCTAGGGGTAATATAACTAATAGTAAAAACGCTATTGATACTAATAAGATTGTTGCAGAAAAATCAACTGTGAAAGATGCTAATAATAATTATCCAAATTTTTTCATATAAAAAGACTTCATAAGTGTATAAACTTAATTGAAGTCTCTTTTTTGTTATTATCCTGCTACTTGTACCATTGATCCATCCCATTGAAGAGTAAAGCTTAAATTTTGCATTGGATCACTATTTACTTCACCAACATTTTGATGAGTATATGTGCTATCTAACCATACATATAAATAATATGTTACAGTTTTTTCAGCAGTATTTGCTGGTACATCAAGATCTAGAGTAAGTACTGTTGAACCAGCTGTTAATTTTCCTGCAAATGTACCAGTTAAGTTTCCAGTACCGGCAGCACAACTAGTACTTGATGTCGTTAAAGCGTAATTTAATTTTCCTAACTCTGTGCTACTTGGAGTAGATACTCCAGCGGTTACATCAGTAACTTTTAAATTAGCAGTTAATTTTGCAGCTACGCTTGTAGCATTTGTATAAGTTATGGCTACAGTTTTTTTCATGGCATATGTTGAATTTGTGCATGTTGTTGGTGCTAAAGAAGAAACTGTTGATGTTCCATTACCTTCAATAGATGCACTCATATTGGGAGCATCCACTGTGAATCCTACATTTGTTCTTTGCGCAGTGTTACTTGTCCAAGACCAGTAGGCATATGTTCCACCAGCTACAATGGCTGCTATTAATAATACAGCAATTACTGAAATTATAATTTTATTCTTATTTTCTTTCATTTTTTCACCTCTTTTTAATTAGTTATTATTGTGTTTGTGCAGCTGATGCGTGGATATATCCACTATATGCATTTTGATTATTACTCATCATTTCATTTGTTACCTTGCTAGCATCAACCCAAAAATATACGAAATAGTATTTTGTACTTGTTGTTAGATCACTAGTATCAGTATATAATGTAAGATTTCCTGATTTAGTAATAGTTCCACCAGCTACTTTATTATTAAAATTACTTGCACAAGATGATGTTGTTGTTGTACTTGTACATACGACATAATTGATAGCTCCTGATGTGGTTAATAGTGAAGTTGACTCTGTAGTTAATGTTATAGTTAATTTTCCTGCTACGGAATTATTAGCTAAGGCTGCACTTAATTGCTTTACAGTGGCTGTTGCTGGTGTAGCTGTACTAAGTACTGGTACTGAACTGATTGTTCCGCCTCCAACGTAATTAATAACGAAGTTTTTGGTAGATACATTGTATGTTCCATTAGTAACAGTTGCTGTTGCACTAAGCCAAGCAAAAGTTGCTCCAGCTATTAATACTACAAAGAATATTATACCAATAATAGTTCCAATTAATTTTTTTTGATTCATATTTTCCTCCTATTTATTTTATCTATAATTTGATTTTATCACAAATGATTTTATTTGACAATATATTTGTGGCAAATATTTTTAACTCTTGTTTTTTGATTCTTTTTTGGCTACAAAGTATTTGCAATCTGGGGCACAGTTTAATTTTAGGTATTTATCTAAATTTTTATAATTATTTATTTTATTAACTTTTTTAGACTTTTCATCATAAAAACCTTTCAATCTTAATTTGCCATATGCTATATCCCCTACTATGTAATCATAGTCGTAAAAATAATCAGTACATTTTGATAAAAATTCTTCTTCTTCATAGGCATCTTTGTAGTTTTTAATTATTTCATATGTATTATTATTTATTTCTATTTTCATTATATCTCCTTATTAATTAATAGTCTTTTGAAAAAGCTGATTTTATTTGATTGTATTTATTTATGTTAGATGATGAATTCCATGTAATAAATCCACCTTTTAAGCCGGCATTTGATAATGCTCTTGCTTGATCACTTATTTTAGTGGCATCATACGTAACTGTTGGGTTCCAATAAGGTGTATCGTAGGCTGTTATCCAAGTGCGAGCTACAGCTGGTGTAGGAATTTCTGTTTGTCTTTCAGCAGCGCCTTTTGCCCAGTTGTTGACTGTTTGATAAGCATTACTCCATGTGTCTACGCTTCTTCCAAAGTGATCGGTATATGGCATAGAACTAATGACATCGACGATATTTGAAATGGCTGGCCAATATTGACCATATGATGTTACATAAGTACCAGAACACTCTCCAAAAACGTCTACTGATAAATATACATTTTCTTTATGAATTTGATCGGCAGCATAATACAAGAAGTTTTGAACAGCTTCAGCTTTTTCTTCATTATATTTATTTTTAAAATCAGTGCTGCTATTTTGTGACATGTTGTATGCATCTTCGGGAAATCTTACATAATCAAATTGTATTTCATTGAAGCCCATATCATCGATGGCTTGTTTTGATAGAGCAACATTATATTCCCAGGCTCCCCTACTGAAAGCTGATGGCCATAACCTTGATGAGACTGGCGAACTGATGCAATCTTCAGGATGATCTTTTCCATAATGAGGATCATTAAATACAACAATACGACCAATGACATATATTCCGGCTTTTTTAATTTTATCTATAGCTGATTTATAAGTATCATAACTGTTAATAGCAGTCTCATATGCTGTTTTAGAATACTCTTTTGCAATTTCCATTGGATATGCAAGAGCACCATCTTTTAAATCTACAACGATGGCATTTACTCCACTTGATGTAGCTATCGATAAATATGAATCTATATTATTAATGACATTAGAGCCAGCATTCAAATACATTGCTTTAGCAGTTTTTTGAAGTGGGTTATCCGCAAATTCTGGTTTTTCATATGGATAATAATCTAAGGTTGAGGCTTTTCCACCATATAATTCTCTACTATATTTTCTATCTTTATGAATATCATGGGTATTATTTTCATTATAATTAGCAGTAGCTTGTTCTTCGGTATCAACTAAATATTTAGCATAAACCCAACCAGTGATATCATCTTTTTTTATTTGATACATATTTACAGCACCTGTATCGTCTATTTTATCATAGTTAAGAATATCTATTTTATTTCCTTTTTTGATAAATGAATTTATTTTATAGTCTTTCTCATTTTCGTACACAGTTACTGAAGTTCTAATATATTTAGTAGTTTCTTGGACTATTTTTTTATTATCCTGTACTAAATACGCTTCAGGGATATAGTATGTATTTTCATCTATGGTAATTTCTTTATATTCAATATCACCTATAGTGATTGTTTTGTCTTTTGACTTTACTTTGGTTCCACGGACATATTCTTTAGCTTCAGTCATTTTATCATTTTCTTTATCGTAGGAGTACACTGAAACATTATTGGTAGTTGATGCTAAATAATAAGTTTTATTAACTATCGCAACGGGAGATGATTTCATTAATTTTGATACTCCTAGGATGATAACAATTATTAGCAGCAAAGTTAAAATTATAGGAACTATTTTCAATTTTCTTTTTTTACGACTTCTCACTCTATTTGTCATTTTATCACCTATCATTAGTATAACACAGTTAGGCTTTTTTTACCATATTTTATTTATGAATGTTAAGACTTTTTAAAAAAATTAAACTTGAAAATAACTTACAATAATCAATTCTATTTCTAATCATATAAATGTATAATTAATGTAAAATTAAATGTTGAATATTAAGCCGTTTTTTGATAAAATTTAGATAGGTAGTGATAGAAAATGAAATTTATTTATAACAATAAAGAAATTGAGTTAATTAATTGTAAATCTTTTTATACTAGACTTATGGGAAATATGTTTAAAAAGAATATTTCTAAAGCCTTATTATTTGAAAAATGCAATAGTATTCATACTTTCTTTATGCGAGAGAAAATCGATGTAATAATGTGTGATAAGGATAATTGTATTAAAGTTGTTTTTAAAAATCTAGATAAAAATAGAATTATATGGCCTCAAAGGGGAGCAACTAAAACACTAGAGTTTCCAACTGGTTATTATGACTTTAAAGTTAATGATAAAATAAGGATGGTGAAATAATGAAAGTAGCAATACTTGGTGCTGGAGCTTATGGTTTGGCTTTGGCAAATACTCTTACTGATAATAATGTTACTGTAAATATATGGACTAAAGTTAAGCAGGAATATGAATTACTATCAAATGAAGGAGAAAATGAAAAAGTTTTACCTGGTTTTAAGCTTAATGAAAAGATGCAACTATGTGAAAATATGGCGGATGCTATTAATGATGCAGAAATAATTTTTGTAGTTGTAGCTAGTAAATACTTAATGAATACCTTAGATGAAATAAAAAGATACTATAACAAAAAACAAGTTATTTGTATTGCTTCTAAAGGAGTTTTACAAGAAAAGCTATTTTTTATGAGTAAGATTTTTAGTAAGGAATTAAATACTAAGAAAATAGTTATTTTATCAGGAGGAACTTTTGCAAAAGATATGCTTATCAAAGAGCCAATGGGATTAATGATAGGTACTAAAGATAAATCTAGCGGTGTGCTTACTAAGAAGAGCTTAGAAAATGAATATTTGAAGGCTGTTATATCACGTGATACTATTGGAATAGAAATTTGCGGAGCATTCAAAAATATTTTTGCTATTTCTCTTGGAATGATTGAAGGACTTCAGTACAATGAATCCACTAAGTGTATGTTTGTTACTAAGGCTATTAATGAACTTGGACAAATGATAAGTTTCTTTGGGGGAAATGAGAATACTATTTTAAGTTATGCAGGTATTGGTGATTTATGGCTGACAGGTACTTCTACTAATAGTAGAAATTATACTTTGGGGCTAATGATTGGTAAGAGACTTAATCAACAGGAAATTAAGCAATATATTAGTAATAACACTATTGAGGGGCTTGATTCTTTGGTAGCTATATACAGGATACTGGAATCTATAAAATGTAAGAGTAAGTTTATTTCTTGTCTATATAACATTATTTATAACAACGAATCATTAGAAGCATTAAAAAAATATTTGATTGACAATTAATATTTAATATTGTGATTATTATTTGGCATAGAAAAACTGTCCTTTATACATATACATAGATTTAAGTAAATGGATATAGGACAGTTTTTTACATATAATTAACTTTTTATAATTGACTTTAATTTCTTTATTACTTTTTTTTCTATTCTTGAAATATATGATTGACTAATTCCTAATAAACTGGCAACATCTTTTTGAGTCATTTCTTTTTTACCATTTAAACCATATCTTAATTCAATAATTTCTTTATCACGAGGAGATAATTTTTCAATTTCTTCTAGCAAAATACTTTTATCTAATTCATCGTCAAGGCCTTTGGTAACAATATCTTTTTCAGTTCCTAGAACGTCTTCAAGATGAAGCTCATTGCCATCTGAGTCGTAACTTAAACTATCTTCAAAACTAACTTCCGTTTTTTTGCGTTTTATTTTTCTTAAGTGCATCAATATTTCATTATCTATGCACCTAGATGCATAAGTGGCTAGTTTTATATTTTTATCCAAACGATAAGTGTTGACTGCTTTAATTAGACCGATGGTTCCAATAGACACTAAATCTTCTAGATCAGTCCCAGTATTATCATATTTTTTGGCTAAAAATACTACTAGTCGAAGATTGTGTTCAATCAACTTATTTCTAGCTTTGGCATCATTGTTCATAGATTTTTCAACATACTTCATTTCTTCTTCTTTAGTTAGTGGTTCTGGTAAGATATCAGTGCTTCCTACAAATAATATTCTTTGATACTTCTTCATTATTTTTATAAATAATTTTTTTAACATAATTGTCTCCCCTCTAATATTTTTTTATTTAAGATACAATCTGCTCCTTCAATACCCACTTCATCAATCAATCCAATTAAAACATTTTTTACTTCCCCTACTTTATCAAGATATATTTTTTCTGGTTTGAAACACTCCATTATTCCGTGACTGTCAATAGTATTGTAGGGAACAATAATTATTTTTTCATCTTGGTAATTAATAAGATCTTTTTTTATCAAAATTATGGGGCGATGCTTATATGGATCTTTTAGAGTATTACCGGTATCTAAAAATGCACTTACTGTGATTTTTGGCTTGTCTTTTAAATATATGTCAAGAAGATAATAATTAGAATATGTTATTTTTATTTTTTTAATACTCTTGATATAGGTAAAAGTAATTATAGGAAATATGATGATTAATGCTAAAAAGTTTAGAAATGTATTATCTAACTTTGGTAGAAAGTATATATTAATTAAATATATTGAACCTGCTAAAAAAATACTTACAAGATATAGGTAAATAACATTTTTTATGGTGTATATAATATCTTTATACTTGAATGCTACTAATGACATAATAATAGAAAATATTATTGATATTAAAAATATAACTATTTTATCAATTTTAGTAAAGATAAATATCAAAGGAATGCATCCTATTACTGAAGCAAGGAATATATTAGAAATTTTTGTATGACGATTTAGCAAAACACTTACTCCTAATAAAATGCAATAGTTGGATATTAAATCTTCTAAGACCAATAAATCTACATACACCATTTAAATCACCTATTTAATTATAAAACTAATTAAAAGAATAAATTGTCAAAAAAGAGCTAACAATAGTTAACTCTTTATCTATATAAACGCAAGCTCTGCGAACTCACGGCACATTATATATTATGCACAAAATCATAAAAAGTTTACCTTATTGTGTGTTTTTTCTTTAGATATTTGCTTATGCAATCCATATTAAAACTATTTCTTACTGTGTTATATTTGTCAATTGTATTAATTTTATGGACTATAAGTTTTAATCATATATTTATTATTACTTATTTTTATTTCAATCGAACCATTTAAATCTGTTCTATAGACTTTGCTATTACTTAATACTTCTAATACTGATTCTTTTGGATGACCATACTTATTATTTTTACCAACACTAATTAATGAATACTTTGGATGAATATTTGTAATAAATTCTTCACTACTACTGGTATTTGAACCATGATGACCTACTTTTAAAAAGTCTATACTTTCTAGATTATATTTTTTTAATATATCTTTTTCTTTTGACAAACCAGCATCTCCCATAAATAAAAATCTATAATTATTATAATTCGTATATATTACATTTGAATTATCATTCTCGTTATCATAATGTTTTGTATTCAAAAACTCTAATTTGTTATTTTTAATACTTATTTTATTTATACAATAATAGGATGGAATTTGTTTTTCTTTCAACAATTTATTTAGTTCTTTTTCTAGGGTATTTATAGGGCCACAATTAAATACTACATTTTTGACTTTAAAATTGTTTACTAGAACATTAGAATCTCCCATATGGTCATAGTCTCCATGAGTTAGTATTAAATAATCTAATTTAGTAACACCAAAACTTTTAAGATATGGTATAGTTTTATTAATGGCTACTTGATAATCACTATTCACGATACCACCAGTATCAATTAAAATATTTCCTTGATTATGAGGATATTTTATAAAGATTGAATCACCTTGTCCAACGTCTAAGTAAGTTACTGTAAATGATGAATCGATTAATGGATATAATTTATGGGATACAATAATAATTAATAAATATATATTTTTCTTATTGTAAATAAATAAGTAGATAAGTATGTAATATATTAATACAATAATTATTGATGGCTTAGAAAAGACAATTTGACCTATTTTGTATTTATATATAGTTAGAGAAATGAATTGTAAAATAGAAGTAAAAATATTTAAGATAACGCTTAATTTTGGAATAATGAAACACACTAATGATAGTGGAAATATTATGATACTTACAAAGGGAATTAAAAATATATTTAAAATAATGGAGAAAACGTTTACTTGATAAAAGTTGTAAATACAAATGGGAAATGATACTAAGAATGAAATGAAAGACGTATATAGAGACTTCATTATTTTATTTTTAATATTTTTTAATTTATAACTGAATAGTACTAGTGAGAAAGAAATGAGATATGAATATTGAAAAGAAATGTTATATAGATAATATGGGTTTATAATTAGCATTATTGTTAGTACAAAACACATGATATCCAAATTCTTTATTTTCAAATTAAAAAGTTTATTTATAGCAAATAATATATACATAGTTAAACTACGAATAACAGATGGTGAAGAACCTACAAGGAGGGAATAAAATATAAGAAATGAGATGACTATACTATAATTATAATAGTTATTATAAGATATTCTTTTCATGACATATAAAATAATAGCGGCAAATAAACTTATATGCATACCTGAAATAGAAAACAAATGAGAAACGCCATTTTGCTGGTAGCTTTTACTTGTTTCTTCATCTAAAGAAGAAGTATCCCCTAAAATGAAAATTTTTAAATATTCATTGGCATAAGTTATTTTATCGATTCGTTCATTAATCTTACCTTTTAAGTAATATATTACATTAGTATTATTAGCAGTTTTAGTTACTGACTTGGCTGTAACAGTATAAAATATATTATTGTTAAGGAGGTATCTCTTATAATTGAACTGATTGGGAACAGTATTATTACTTGGTACTTTTATTTTTCCTGATACAGATATTTCGTCACCTAAATTAATATCTTCTAATAATTCTTGGTAGTAGTTTATTACTATTTTTTCTTTACCTTTAATATAAAATGCAGTTTTATCGTTATTGATTTTCTTTTTATAGACTATACCTTTAAATTTTATTTCTGACTTATCATAAACGCTTTTTTGTGGATAAAAAATGGTAAAAATTATTGCAACTATTAAAGATAAAACAGCTAATACCTTGAAGATATATCTATTTCTTAAAACATATTTTAAATAATTTATACTTAACATATTATACAGTTATGCTGTCTTTAATTTCTTCATATAGTTTTTCCCCTATTCCATCTACTTCTAATAATTCATTAATGCTTTTAAACTTTCCTACTTTTTCACGATATTTTATAATAGACTCTGCTTTTGAAGCTCCAATTCCTGATAATTTTTGGAGTTCTTCTAACGAAGCTGTATTAATATTTATTATGTTACTTGTACCAGTGCCATTGCCTATTTCTCCTGTTATTTTGTCGTTAATACAACCATCATTCTTAATATTAGGACAATTGCACTCTTTATCAATATACTTTACGACAGTGTCAACAATGTTAGAGTTTTTTATTTCTTCATCAGTATAGATAATTATTACCATTTCATCAGTTACTTTTTTAGCAAGATTATTTACTGAAGTATTGGCATTCTCAGTTAAACCACCTGCTAATGATATGATATCATTGATTGTTTTGTTGCATTCAACCGAATATACTCCAGGATTTGATACGGCTCCTTTTATGTCTACATTGCATAGAGTTTGCTTATCCTCTGGAGACTCTTTTTCAGAATTGGTAATAGTTAATTCATTATTGTTGTTGTTTGTATCTAAAACATATTTCTTACTATTTAACTTATTTTTAATAGCAACAAAAGACACTATTAGTAGTACTATTATAATGATTGTGATGGGATATTTTATTTTTCTTATAAATTTCATTTTTACTCCTCCTTTTTGGCCCTTCACTATTATTATTGTGGGAATTTTGATGATTTACTTTTTTTGGATACAAATTTAGACAACTTTGGTAAGATTTTGAGAGATAATTACTATATAGTTATTTTTTATTGATTTGACAAGTTGAAAATTAATACAATTAAATTTAATTACCACAAAAAAATGTTTGACTTTTTGAAATAATAAATGTATAATATTTAGTCGACTAAGGGATTGACTGGACTTATATTGGAAGGTGATATTTTATGAAGAAAAAATATTTACTATTAGGATTAATATTTGTTTTACTTATAGGAGTTATTGGCGGAGGATACTTTTATTTTAGTACTAGAAATAATGATAAAACTCCTCATGAAATTACTGAACCTAGTAAGGAAGTAATTAAGAATGATGGGGATGAAAATGATGAGAAAGATAAATATAAAGAAATTATTCAGGGATATAAAAACGAGTTTAATAATAATGACGTTGTTGGGGAAATAACAATAGTTAATACTGATTATAAAAAAGCCATTATGCAAGCGAGTGATAATGACTATTATTTGAATCATACTGAAGACAATACTAGTAGTTATATGGGAGCAATATATTTAGACTTTAGAGTTGATATTGATAGTGGGCGTAAGTTACTTATTTATGGACACAATTCTGCTAATATAGATATGCCATTTAAGGTGTTAGAAAAATATTATGATTATAATTATTACAAAGAACATGAATATATAAAAATTACTACTGAAAATAAAGTTAGATTATATAAAATATATGCTGTTTATGTGGAGCCAACGGATTTTAGTTATATGCAAACTGACTTTAATAATGATGATGAATGGTATGAACATATTAAGCACTTTAAAAATAAAAGCATGTATGATACTGGTGTTGATATAAGTAGTAATGATAATATTTTGATTTTACAAACTTGTAGTACACATAGAGACTATATAAATTATAAACGTAAATTTATGCTAGTAATTGCTAAGGAAGTTAATGAATAATAATTAAAAAGCCATATTATGACTATATGTTAATAATATGACTTTTATTTTTTGCGATTTTTGATTATCATTCTAATAATATTTAAAAGTAAAAGAAATGAAATAGCTCCAATAAAATATATAGTATAATTAGTTTTCTTTTTGATATTAATAATATACGTGGTTGGAGTATCATTATTTATAGTTATTGTTATGATACTACCATCTTTTAAGTCACGGTTACCATTAATGGTTATTTTATCGTAATCTTCATTGATATCAAACTCTAATGATGATTCATCGCCTATTTTTAAAGTATAATCTAATTTTGATATATCAAAGTTTAAATCATAACCTTTTACTTGAATTTTCAAAGGATCTTTTGGCTTTTCAATAACGGTAATAATGGTACTTGCAGTTATGGTGCCTTCTTCATTTGATACGGTAATAGTTGTTGTACCTTTGCTAAGAGCTGTTAGAACGCCATCTTTAATAGTGGCTACTTTTTCATCACTACTTGTCCAAATTGGATTATTGATTGTGGAAGACTCAGGAGTGCTAATTGTTTCAAGAGATGTCTTACTTCCTACATAGACTGTTTCTTTGTCATTTTTAAATTTTATTGATTCAATTGGTGGACCAATAACTGTCAGTTTACATATAACTTCTTTTTTTCCTTCATCACTGATTACTTTTATTTCAGCAGTACCTGGCTTTATAGCAGTAATTACACCTTTTTCTACAATAGCTACTTTTTCATTACTACTTTTCCAAGTGACTTTTTGGTTAGCGGCATATGATGGTTCGAAATTTACAGTTAATGTTTCTTCTTTTCCGGCTACTAGTGTTAGTTCAGTTTTGTTAAGGGTAATATTTTTTAATTCTTTTGAAATAGCGTTAACTGTAACTTTACATTTGGCAACATAGCCTCCATCGTTGGCAATGGCTATTATTTCGGTGGTACCGGGGCTTTTTGCGGTGACGTTACCATTTGAATCAACGGTAGCAATGGCGGTATTGTTGCTTTTCCAAGTGACTTTTTTATCAGTGGCATTATTTGGAGAAAAGGTGACATTTAATTTAGACGAAGAATTTTCATTTATGGTAAGAGTATCTTTTATACTGATACTTTTTAGGGATATCTTATCAATAACTTCTACTTGCATATTAATATTTTTATTTGTTCCTGGAGCGGATATGGTTAAATATGTTTTTCCAGTTTTTCTTCCTGTAATAGTACCACTATTATCAATTGTAACAATATTTGTATCAGCGATATAATATCCTAATTTTTTATTGCTGGCATTATTTGGTGAAATACTAATACCTAAACTTCTACTTTCGTTTAATAAAATAGTTAGGCTAGTTGATGAAACTGAAATGCTGTCTATAGGAATATAGTCTCTACTAACAGTAATTGTACCATAGGCATGATTACCATTTCTATCAGTGACAGTGATATAAGCTTTTCCATAATTTTTGGCAAGGGCGACACCATTACTAGAAATAGTTACAGTACTTGGGCTGCTACTTTCCCATGTGTAGTCACTTATAGAATTGCTACTTCCTATTACTTTTAAATTCATTGTATCGTTTATACCCATAATTAATTCATTGGGGGTTATTAAAAGTTGTTGTGAGCTTGCATAAACATATTTAGTATTAAAAAATGAAATTATAGTTATGAGTGCTATTAGTATTTTTTTCATATTAATGTTCCTTTCGTGTGAAGAATATTTATTAAGATTTAACTCCACTACTCTATCTTAATTAAATTATAGTATATTTCTTTCTAATAGTAAAGAAAAAAGAGTTAACTTTTATTAAACACATGTTAACTACATATATAGTTTTATGTATAAGTTCACTCTTTGTTTATTATTTATTTTTGATTTAACATTTTTTTGGATAATTTATATATTTTTTCAATTGACTTGTTATCATGATAAGCATTTAGTTTACGGCGCATATTAGGAAGTAAATGCTTTTTCTTTAGTATTTTTCCGACTGTTTTGGCTAGTTTTCTTGGGGTTTGGCAGTTATATCCATAGCCATTTTTGCATATAAATCTAGCATTATATATTTCGTTACCGCCGTTTCCTGGTATTAATAGCATTGGGGTTTTCATTTCAAGGCTTTCTGTTATACTAAGACCTCCTGGCTTACTAATTACAATGTCAGAAATACTTAACAAATTGTTTACTTCTTTAGAGAATCCTAATGGATAAACATTTTCATAATGATTTTTGGCTATGAGTTTTTCAACTTTTTCTTTCAACTTTTCATTTTTGCCACAAACATAAAGAATATTTATATCATATTCTTCTTCAAGAAGCCTTTTTAGGTACTTATAAGAAAATGATGAACCAATACTACCACCAGCAAAAAATAGAAAAGTTTTTTTGCCATTATTTACGTGATACTTTTGTTTGATTAGTTCTGGATCAACGGTGTTATTAAATGTTTCTGAGATAGGTATTCCATATGAATAAATTTTATTGCCATCTATTCCTTTACTTATTAAATCATTTTTGACTATATCGTTACTTACAATGAAAGCATCAATAGATTTTTCATCTTTAATCCACATTTCATGAGATTTATAGTCAGTGATAATGCTAATAATTTTAGTATCAATTAAATTTCTTTTATTAAACATTCCTAGCATTATGTTGCCAAAAAAGTGAGTTGATATAAGTAAATCAGGGTTATATGAAACGATTTCTTCTTCTAGTTTTTTGTTATTAAAGACTGACTTGATAACTGCTTTATATGGAAGTGTGGTTGTTTTAAAATCAAATATTTCATATATTACACTAAAAATAGCACTACTACTACGATATTTAAAATTTTGTTCATATACTTTCTTACTAAGTAACCCAATAAAGTTCTCATAATCCATGAGATCAATCATTTTTACTTCATAATCACTATACTTAATAAAATAATCATAAATGTAATTGGCAACAGTTTTATGACCTGAACCATAGGTGGCATAAGTTATTAATACTTTTTTCTTTTTCATGGAGCCTCCTGTTAAGTTATTGTTATATTAATTTTTTATTCTTCTTACTTATAATTATACCATATTATTGTTAAAATAAATATAAATATTTTTACAGTGTGGGACAGGCTATTTATAAAATAATGTCTTGTAATGTTAGTTATTTTTATTATTTATACTAGCTTTAATGAATGAATCAAATAATGGATGTGGTTTATTTGGACGAGATTTGAATTCTGGATGGAACTGACATGCAATAAAGTGGCAATGTGTTGGAAGTTCAATTATTTCTATGAGGTTTGATTCGGGATTGATACCAGAAAATACTAAACCATGTGACTCTAATAGTTCTTTATACTGATTGTTAAATTCATAGCGATGACGATGACGCTCTTCAATTAATTCTTTTTTGTAATCTTGATATGCTAAAGTATCTTTAGTGATTTGACATTTATAATTGCCAAGACGAAGAGTTCCTCCCATGTTAGTGATTGATTTTTGGTTAGCCATAAGATCAATAATTGGTTCTTTTGTTAAAGGATTAAATTCAGTAGAATTAGCTTCTTTTATTTGACATACATTACGGGCAAACTCAATGACAGCTAGTTGCATACCTAGACATATTCCTAAAAAGGGAATGTTTTTAGTTCTAGCATAATTGATAGCTTTGATTTTTCCTTCAATGCCACGCATACCAAAGCCTCCTGGTACGAGGATTCCACTACTACTTTTAAATACTTTTGATAAATCAATAGAATCATTTTCAAGGCTTTCGGAATCAATCCAATTAACTTTAATTTTTTTATTATATTTGTATCCTGCATGAGTTAATGATTCGTTTACTGATAAATATGCATCATGAAGTTCTACATACTTACCTACAAGAGCTATTTCTATTTCATCTTTTAGATTATCCACAGTAGAAATCAACTTTTTCCATTCTTTTAGATTGGCAGGTTTTAATTCTAGGTTAAATTGATTTAAAATTATTTCATCGATTTTTTGTTCATAATAATTGATGGGAATTTGATAAATGTTAGATACATCAACGGAATCAATAATATTTTCTTTAGGAATTGAGCAAAATAATGATAATTTGCTTTTTAGATTATCACTGGTATTATATGGTACACGACATACGAGAGCATTAGGAGTTATTCCCATGTTTCGTAAATCTTTGACACTGTTTTGGGTTGGCTTGGTTTTTAATTCTCCTGATCCAAAGAGATAAGGCACTAGAGTACAATGACAAAAGAAGGTATTTTCTTTACCTAATTCATATTGAATTTGTCTAAGAGCTTCAATGAACGGCTGAGATTCTATATCACCAACGGTGCCTCCTATTTCAGTAATAACAATATCAGCTTTGCTAGTTGCTCCGGCTTCAAATACTTTGTTTTTAATTTCGTTAGTTATGTGTGGTACCATTTGAACAGTGGCTCCTAGATAGTCACCTTTACGTTCTTTCTCAATAACATGAGAATATATTTTTCCACTTGTAATATTTGATGTGTAGTTAAGTTCTTCATCAATAAATCTTTCATAATGGCCTAAATCTAGGTCAGTTTCACAGCCATCATATGTAACATATACTTCTCCATGTTGAATAGGATTCATGGTACCAGGATCAACATTGAAGTATGGATCAAATTTTTGCATAAATATTTTATATCCACGAGACTTTAATAATAATGCAATGGATGAAGCAGTTATTCCCTTCCCTAATCCTGAAACTACTCCTCCTGTGACGAAAACGTATTTTGTCATAAAAAAATCACCTCTAAAACTTTTTTTGAGAGTTCTCGCGGCTCTCTTTAATTATATCATGGATACAGGGCTATGCAAGTATTTTTGCTAAATTTGACAAATTTATTCTTTTGTAGTAAAATTTTATAGTACTTTGAAGGGAATAAAAATATGGTTATAATTAATGATAAAAAATATAAAAATATGGTAAAGCCAATACTTAGAGACACTAATTTCAAGATGACTTATAATATTGAGCATCATGGTATTAGTAGAATGGAACATTCTTTAAAGGTTTCTTACAAAGCTTATAAAATTGCTAAGAAAATTGGGCTTGATTATGAGGCAGTGGCTAGAGGTGGCCTTCTACATGATTTTTATCTTGAAGGTGATGAAAGAAGTGCTAGTAAAAGATTTTTGGATACTTTTACTCATCCTAAGAAAGCTTTGATAACTGCTAGTAAATTTTTTGATTTAAATGATATAGAAAAAAATATAATTGTTAGTCATATGTTTCCAATATATTTCTCTTTACCTAAATATAGGGAAAGTGTGCTAGTTAATATAGTAGATAAAGTTATTGGTGGATATGAAATGCTAAGGAAGGTTAAGTGTAAAACTAGATACAAATTCAATTTAGCATTTGTACTAATATTAGTATTTATTTCAAGTAATTAGAGAGATTATTAGTCTCTTTTTTTAGATAATTTAAATTTAAAATCTAGTTAGAATATATTTTTATATAATAAATAATTAATATGTACCTAAAATGTATCTAACTCATAAAAACAATATAAAAACCCTTATTTGATAAGGGCTAATTACATAAATGGTGACCTGTATGGGATTTGAACCCATGAATGTTACCTTGAGAGGGTAATGTGTTAACCATTTCACCAACAGGCCAATGTTTTTGTTGACATTATTAATTTTAGCATAATTTGTTTTGTTTGACAATAGATATTTTATAATTATGAGAAAAATTAGAGTTATAAGAATAATTTTGAAGACATAATAGACATAAGTATAGTTTTAAAGACATAATTATCATATTGTTGTTATGTTAATATAATTTCTAACATGTATTGTTGTGTATTATTTGATAAGATAAGAAAAAAGAAAGCTTTATATTGATATATTTTTATCAACTAGGCTTTCTTTATTTGATTATTTTATTTATTAATTACTTGATTGATTCTAGAAGTTATTCTTTCTTTTCCTAATAATTTCATTATTTCATATAAATCTGGAGTCATTGAACTGCTAGTTAAAGCTACTCTTATAACTGTAGAGATATCAGCTACACTTCCCTTATAATTATCAGGATTTTCTTTATACTCTTTCATATTTGAACAATATCCTAATTCATCAGTTAACTCTTTGATTTTATTGAACCAAGTATCTTTATCATCATTTTCTTGATAATATTTTTCTAAATATGTTTTTAATATTTTAGATATTTCTTTATCATCAGTTATTTTTTGAAAATCATATTCTACATTAGTAAATAATTCATCATACATGTACCAAATATTTTTTTTGATGCTTGACCATGATTCATAATCTTTACGGGGCTTTTTTTGATAACGTTCAATACTGAATATATTGATAGTGTATTCTTTATATTTCTCTAATAATTCATGTAATTCTTTATCATATGTTGCTGACCAGTTTAGTACATTTTCATATACTTCTTCAGCTGATAGGAAACTAATATAATTACGAGAAATGTTGATTAGTTTTTCAACGTCAAATAAAGATCCACTGGCAGATATTTTTTTGAAATCAAATTTAAAGTCATCAAGGGTTTTGTCTTTGTTTTGATCATACCATTGTTCAAAGTTAGTATTAGCAATTGTCATTAAATATAAATGAACGGCTTTGATAGGAATACCTAATTCAGCATAATAACTCATGGCTGCTTCTGGGTCTTTACGTTTAGATAATTTACGTTTTGTCTCCCCTTCTTGTTTTAGAATTGGAGATAAGTGAGCATATTTAGGGGGCTCAAAGCCAAACATTTGAAATAGTTGAATATGAACTGGTAGAGATGAAACCCATTCGTCTCCACGAGTAACATGAGTTGTACGCATTAAATGATCATCTACTAAGTGAGCAAAGTGATATGTTGGAAGTCCATCTGACTTCATAATTACGATATCTAAATCATTTTCTGGAAATTCAATTTTTCCTTTTACTAAGTCATTAACTATAATTTTCTTTTCAAAATCGCCAGGTGATTTTAATCTAATGATAAACTTTTCACCATTTTTGATACGATTATAGGCTTCTTCTATTTTTAAATTACGACAAACTGCATAACGGCCATAATAACCTATTCTTGATTTTGTAGCTTCTTGCATTTCACGGATTTCTTTAAGATGATCTTCAGAACAGAAACAAGGATATGCCATTCCTACTTCAAGTAAATGTTTAATAAATGCTTGATATATTTCTTTTCTTTCACTTTGAATGTATGGGCCATATGCTCCGATGGATTCAGTACGAGATAAGGCTCCCTCATCAATTTTTATTTCAAAGTTTTGCAAATCTTTAACAATTCCTTCAATACCATTTGGCACTTCTCTTTTTTGATCGGTGTCTTCAATACGTAAGTAAAAAACTCCTTTGGTATCTTTGGCAGCTTTGCTAGATATAAATGAAGCTAATAAACTACCCATATGTACAAATCCAGTTGGACTTGGGGCAAAACGAGTAACCATTGCTCCTTCAGGTAGATCTCTTTTTGGATAGATTTTTTCATAATCTTCGATGGTTTTTGTAATGTTAGGAAATATTAGATCAGCTAAATCTTTATTTGTCATATTAATCACTCCTTTGTAAATAAATCTTAAATAAAATTAAGGACATTACTAATTTATATTTAACCACTTTTTAAGATATTAGTCAACGATTATTGGAAATTAGCACTAGATACATAAAAAAATAGATGACATAAGATTTTTATTGGAAATTGAAAAACTTATCAAATTTAAAATGATAATTACAAATAAAAGAATTCTATATTTTATTATATTGTTATATTTTTAAAAGTAATGTTTTCTTGATGATATTTTATGTTGTATCTATTGAATATGCTATCTACACGTATGTACCTAAATTGTACCTATTTTATAAATTTTAAAGTAAATATCTCATAAAACAAGAGATAAAGTGTTTTTGCAAAAGAAAATCCCTTATAAAATAAGGGAGTATTTCATAGTGGTTGCCCCAGCTAGATTCGAACTAGCGATGATGGAGTCAGAGTCCACTGCCTTACCGCTTGGCTATGGGGCAATAATTTTTACTGGCAATTAAGATTATATCACAAAAAGAGAAGAAAAAAAAGACTTTCGTCTTTTAAAAGCAAAAATATTTAACTAAAATTATGATAGCAAAAATTATACGATAAATAGCGAAAATTGAAAAATCATGCTTTTTAACATAGTTTAGAAGAAATTTAATTGAGAATAATCCTACTAGGAATGACACTAGGACACCTACTATAGTTTCCCAAGTAAATGCAATATGACCAATTTCAAGTATTGTGGCTCCGGCAATGATGGGAACGGATAAAAGAAATGTAAACTTAGTAGCAGCTGTTTTTGAAAGCCCTACTAGTCTAGCAGTAAGTATTGTTGTACCACTTCGAGAAAAACCGGGAATAATAGCGAGAGCTTGAGATAATCCAATAATTAAGGCTTGAGAAAATGATATGTGTTTGAAGTCCGTCTCAATGCGATAATGATTATCAGCCCACTTGTCTCCAATATAAATTAATATACCCATGACGGCAAGAGCTGTGGCAATTAACCATATTTTTTCTCGGAAAATGTTTTCAATAACGTCATCAAGAAGAAACCCTAAAACAGCTCCAGGAATAGTGGCTACTACTAGATACCAAAACATAGTGTTATCAAAGGAGTTTTTCTTTTGAGTTATTTTTTCATAGGCTCCGGTTAATAAATGCCACCAATCTTCAAAGAAAACTACCAATACAGCAAGTAATGTACCAAAGTGTAAGGCGACATCGAATGCAAGGGTCGATTTTTCCCAACCAAAGAGATATGGTACTAAAATTAAATGAGCTGATGAAGAGATAGGAAGAAATTCTCCTATTCCTTGAATAATTCCTAAAATTATACTTTTTAGCATAAATACATCTCCTTGATTAATTATATTTTATTTTTGGTTAATAAATTCTAACAAACTAATAAACATATTAATATATTTAGGTTCTAGCCCTTGTCTTCTTAGTTTTCTTAGACCAATACGCTTTTTATTTATTGATAGATCACTAAAAATAATTTCATCTACGCTTTCTTTAATAATCGTTTCTATTTTTAGATCATCAAGTATTCCTTCTATTTCTTTGTTGATAACGCTTATGGTTTCTATTTCTAAATTATTACCAAGTAAAAGTACTTCTAATGGTTCATAAACATTAATATCTTTTAGTTCAAGAAGGAGATCATTCTTTTCAACAATAGCTTGGCATTCTTTAGTTTGTCTTTGATATTTTACGATTATTTTATCGGGATTTTTCATATTTTTAAAACGCAACAAATATGTACGATTAGGTACGTTTAAGTTGCCATCTTTTTTTGTGATTGTAAATTTATAACCATTTTCAACACGATCTAAATTCATTTTGACAATTATGTAATTATAATTCTTATTTAGTGATATCCCATCATCTTCATATAATTCATAACTACTATAAAGGCCATTTTCTGCTGGAAAAATTTGTATTTCCATGTTTCGTGGAAGATCTGAGGTATCATCTAGAGACATAGGAATTATTGAGCCTTCTTTAACAAATATTGGATAATCCTCATCTTTGTAGAAGTTTACATAGTACTTGTTTCCGGCAAATTTTTTACCTGAGAAATAATCATACCAAGTGCCACTAGGAATAAATATGCGCTGAACAACACGATTCATTTCTATATTTTTCTTTTTAATGATTGGACTTATCATGATACGACTGCCAAAGAAATATTGATTTACATAATTTGGCTCATCATATATTTTTGGATATTTATAATATAGTGGTTGTATTAAAGGAACTCCATATTCGTGATAATTATATCCTTCATTATATATGTATGGTATTAATTTATTTCTTAACTGCATATATGTTCTTATAACTGATAAATTTAATTGGTTCCATTTCCATGGCTCACGTTTGTAATATTTTCCAGTATCTCCCGCTAAAATGAAGATGGGATTGAAGACACCAAATTGGATATAGCGAAGATATAGTTCATCATCTTCAATACCTCCATAATATCCTCCAATAGCATGTGCGTGCCAAGTTATTCCAAGATTAGCGGCACTGTTATTGTATGTTGGAAGGGCTTTTAAGGTATCCCAACTAACACGTGTTTGTCCACTGTAGATAATGGGGTATCTATGAGGAGCTATTCCTGGGTTTCTTGATAATATTACCCCTACTTCATTTAAATTGGCAATTACATAGTGATAGTGATTTAGGAGGAAAAGGCCTTGTTTATCTTTTTCATTATTATAATCAATATTAAAAATATTTATACCGGTTGATTTTAAATTACTGATAACTGTATTTAAATAGATACTAATAGTATTGTTATTTAATGGTATGAAGCTTAAATATTTGTTATCGTAATTGTTTATGGCATTAGACAAAGTATTAAATAGTGGATCTTTAGGATAAATTGGTAATTCTGGATTTATAGTTAGTCCAAATTTTACTCTTTTACTTTTGTAATATTTATTTAAAATATTTGTATCAAACAATGTACGATCATAAGTAAAATTTTCTTCTCTATTATGCCATTTGTCTCCGAGAAGAAAGACAGATATTGGTAAGTGATTATCATAAAATTCTTTTAAAATATTATCAATATCATACATATTGTAAGGATCATTTTTATACCACCAAGTACCTAGAGTATAACGTGGAATCATTGGCGGGTATCCTGTTAGATTAAAATAGTCTTGGAGACAGAGGCCTAAATCTTTGTTGTATACGAAAAGATACATATCATAAGTAGTTTCACGTGGAATAAAATTATCATTTTCTAAAACAAGATTAGTACTATCATCAAGGGTAGCAAATCCATCAAATGAATATAGGCCTTTATCTAACTTTAAATTATTTTCTAAATAATCTAATGAGTAATTAATGCTTCCTAGATTACGGATTTCTTTGTGAGATGGATACCATTCACGATCAGTACCATTTACTTTTACTTTTAGATTTTTACTGTTCATTGGTGTACCTTTTACATATGTTAAGGTGAAATATTCGGTGGTTATTGTGAGAGATAGTTCTGTTTGTTCTACAGTAAAATTAGTAGAACCAAAATTTCTTTTTACTACTAGTGATGTAGCACGATTTTCAAATTTATTATCTTTATTATATTCAATTCTTATGAGGCGTGGTGAGAGAATGCTAAAACGATATTTGTCACCAGTAATGATATTTTTTTGTTCTGGTATTAAATCACGATTATTTTTAATAAAATATGCACTTAAACTAGCCATTTCAATCACCCTTTATCTTTAGTTAATTATATCATATCTTGTAGAAAAAAGAAATATTTTTTTAGAATTTAAAAGCGCCTTGTAATGACACAAAGCGCTTAATGTTATTATTTAATGATTATTCTAGTAGTTAAATAGTTACTTGCTGTATCAGTAGTAGCGCTATAACTAAAAATACTAGAATTTTTTTGATTAGCAATGCCTCCCCTAGCTAACCAATTGTTAGTGGTATCAATCCATGTGCCAGTAACATTAGATAACTCTTTGGTAGCATCTCCTAAAATGAATGTGTCTTTATAATATAAATCATAGTCTTTATTGCTGATTGGAATATTTGCAAAATTACTATTATCAAGTGATAACTCATTAAGCGTTTCAGTGTAATTTGACATTGTAAACTCAGCAGCACTACCAGACATATCATATACTCCATAACTATTACCAGTAGTGGTATCGCTTAAATTTGTACCACTTACGTAAGTGTTATTTGGTGATATAGTTTGGCATGTATTATTATCACAAACACCATATTTGCTATGTGAAAGATATGCTATTGCTCCCCATTCGCTATTTTTTATCATGCTGTAATTAGTACCAAGTTTTTTGATTTGTTGATAGTAATCTGATAAATAATTATTGACCCAAACATTAGCATTTGGTTTTGATTCGATTTGGTTATTATTATTTGATACTTCGTATTTGCTTACCCAAAAGCCAGTTAACTCGGTATCTATATTAGTAAATGCTGGATGAGTATAATATTTATCATTATCATTTTTAGTTATTTTAGTTATTAGTAAATCATCGCTATAGCAAGTATTATCTTTACAATGAATTACTCCTGAAGAATCGGTATTTTTTTCAAAGATTATATCGATACCAGTTTCTTCAGCATTGTAACTAGAGATATTTTCTCCGGTAGCATTCCATAATTTATATTTAAAACGTGGAATCCATACATAATAAGAATTTATATCTTTATTATTAATAGTAGTGCCAAGTGGTTGTGATTTGTAGTATTCTTTTAGAGTCATTGGTGTAAATTCGTTATAACCTTCTATTAAGTTTTCATATACAACATCAATACTTGTTTTATAATTGCTGTTTATAACATTTTCTGAAATAATATCGTTATAGATATAAATATCACCAACTGTAATATTAGATACGGTATTATCTTCTTTATTATTGCCTATTTTAAAGCTTGATGATGAAATTATATTTCCTCTTATATTTGTACTTGATATTTTTGCTCCGTTGGCATAGAAATTTAAATTGTTACCATCGTAAGTGAATCCAAGAATATACCAAGTATTTTCACTGATAGTATATGTTTCAGAGCTAACTGAAACTCCATCATTTTCAAAAACAAATTTCTTTGTTTCTAAATTATAATAATAATTTATTTTATCATTTGTGATTAAAGCTATTTTTCCGCTTGCTAACTCATTTGCTTTTATTCTTAAAATTGCACTTATGTTAGAGTTGTTATAATTTGATAAACCAATATCTAATGGTGAACCTTCAAGAATAAGATTGCCATTATTGATGGTAGGATTATTTAGTTTCAAATCATTGTTACGAGTTAAATCATAAATTACTTTTTCACTATCATTGATAATTACACTGTTAGCCCAAATGCTAGCGTTATAATCATACCAACGATATGACTCGATTGTGTTGCTTTCATCAGCTTTACGCCATACTTTAGCATTTTCATCATAATATATTGGAATCATTTTATCTGATTGATTTGGTCTATTAGCACCACTATTATCAAGAGTTTTATAGATAGCTGTTCCTGAAGATACTACTTTAGCAATAAACTTTTTGCCTAATTCAATATTTGGAGTATCCATATCTAACCAAATATTAATTTTGAATGTTTGTTCTTCTCCAGGATAAATTATTAAATCAGATGCAATCACATTATTTGTAGTAAATAAGGTATGTGGTAAATTATCGTTGACTTTTACTTTGATATATTTGTTATCAATAACATTCTCATTATCACTTGATAGCATTTTTAGATCATACTTATATATTAGATTACCAGTATTTTTTATAGTTAAAGTGTATGGCTCTAGAATGGTACCAGCACTATCGTTCATTGGAAATGCTGACTCTAGAGTTATTTGTTTATCTTCGGTGAATTTTAAATCAAGTAGTCCAGTATTATAGTTAAAGGTGTTAGTGGTATCAGACTTGATGAATAATGAATATGTGGTTCCACTTAAACTAACGATTACGAATAAAACGGCTAAGGCCATAATATAATTCTTCTTAGCTTCAATAAATCTTATCATTAGTATCACCTCTTATTCTTATAATTTTATTTGTTATATTATTTTTCTATCCATGCATATACTTTTATTGTTCCGTAGAAATATTTGTCTTGCATACTATTAGGTGTAGTTTCATAATCAGTCCAAAGCATCAAACGAACATTGATAGTGTCATACGGTTCAATTATATCATCTAGTAAAATATAATTTGTGCCATTTATTCCAAGACTATTTGATAAATTATCTTGATACCATATGTCGTTATCCAATTTTTTAGCAGGATAATATTTTTCTTTTACTTGTAGTTGATAACGGAGATATGTAACATCTAAGTCAGTACGTGGGGACTTTTCAATTACTATACGATATTTTACTTTTTTACTGCTATTGTTAATTATTTTAAAATCATTTTTAGAAGTAGATGAATCATCTGAAGTTATATCTTTTATTTTACCATTCTTATCATACAATATTCCTTCTTTTGGAACAATTGCGGTATAATCTTTGGTTTTGATAACAGCATTTTTTTCAAATATTTGAACGTCTTCATCTTCAATGTCAGTATGTTTTGTTAGATCCTCACTAGGAGTGGCAATTGAAGATAAGGTACCATTATTAAATAGTAAATTGCTATTTTCTTCATTATAATAAGTTTTCCCTTGATAATTATAAACTGTGCCACCGTTTGTGTAATATATAACATTGTCCTTGTCACGAGTGTTACTTACTTCTACATATATATTATCAACAATTTCATAGATTTTATTATTCTTGATGATAATACTATTACTTTTACGAACACTAATAGTTCTTGTTCCTTTTTTGATTATTGCTCCACCATCTTGATAGTAATCGATAATATATCCATCATCAGTAGTAATTGTTTTATATATATTAGCGGAGTTATCATTTGGAAATGTTATATCACTAGAAGAGATATTTAAATCTCGCTCATTACGTACAAGGTAACTTTTGCCATTTTTTACAACTTCAATTGTACCATCATAATAATAATTTAGAATGTTTGATCCAACGGTTTTAACTTCTTTTAAATATGATACTTTATTATTGCTAATATAATTATCATTTATATCATTACTATCACGGACAAATATATTCATTTTTGAATTAGTTATTTCAGCAGAACCATCTGAGAAATATGAGACAGTTCCCCATGGATATTCTTTAGTATTTACTACTGTGACGTCTCTAGTAGTTACTTTTCTATTTGTTTCCCCTTTACTGTTAATACCATATTCACCATTTTCTAGTGGATTGATACGAGTAATGATATTGCTTTTTTTGTTTATTTTTAATGCTGTACCATCACTATAAAACTTAATGATAAAACTTCCTGTTTCAATTGTTTTTATAGTTATTACTTCTCCACTAGTTTTAAAATCACCGGTATTTAGAAATCTATTTTTAGCAGTTTCTTCAGTAATTGGGGCACGGCCACCATCAACATATTTATTATAATCGGATAATGTGGTATCAACGGATGTTTTTTCGATAGTTGGTTCTTCGTTTTGATATATATTTGAAAGAAATATAAAGACGCCAGTTATGCATGTTAGTAAGGAAAGTATTAGAAGAATTGAGAGAATTTGAAAACGATGAAGACACCAAAATGATACTATAGGTTTTTGCTTTTCTTCTAGGATTATTTGTTCTTCTTTTTTATTTAATTCAACGACTTCTAAATTCTTCTTTGACATAAATATCATTCCTTACTAGCTATTTATATTTTATTCTTTAATTAATTTAGTTTTTATACCAGCTTTTTTGAGTAACTTCATGATATCATAAGATAAAATTACTAAGCATGGAATAAGTACTACGATGATTAGGCCACCTTTACTTGATAAAATATCTTGTAGGTATCCTAATTTAGGAATTTTTAAAATTACTTTACCTAAAATATTTTTATTAGGAACAAGAACGCTATCAGCTACATTATTATTATCACCTTGTGTACGATATGAATAACTTCCCAATGATTCATCATAATATTTATCAATGATACGGTGTGTAACTGATATACCGCCAAATCTTGTATCAGGAGAAATGAAAGTTATAATATCTCCAACTTCTAGCTTTTCTTCAGGTACTTTTTTTGTAACAACAATATCTTTTACTTCAATGGTTGGTAACATACTGCCTGATAATACAACATAGGCATTAAAGGCTGGAGCTGAATAATCACCTTTCATGGCTCTTATTTTAATGTCGGCAATATATAACAGTAATGTTCCTCCTATTAGTAATAGAAAGATAAACAACGCATATGACATAACACTAACAATATATCTAAAAATATTTTCATGTTTTTTTATTACTTTTACTTTGTAATGCTTTACTCCAAAAACATTATTATTTCCATCTAATTCAATATTTGTAGGCATATAAACACTCCCTTATTCTCTATTTAATATTATAATATATATTTTATAAAAAGACAAGATGATATGATAGAAAATTTCATTTTTTTGGAGAAATAAATATAAGGATAATACAGTTATTTGATGATTAATTAAAAATTAATTTTAAGGCCAAAAATATTTATTTTTCTTTGTACTCTTTTTAGTGAAAATTTTTTAGGACTTAGTTTTTTATTATCCTATTATATTTTTTGTAAGAGTATGGCATTTATCACTTAATCTTATGAAAACATGCTATATATTTCTTAAGGCAACGCCAATATATCACATGAACTATGTTTGTCTATATATTTTTTGAAATTATTTAATTTTATTTTTAGTTTGTGATATAAATAAATTTGAAAATAAAAAAACAATCTTTATTTAAGACTGTTTAATGACTACTATATGATATTTAAAATAATACCGCAAATGCTTGAAAATACTATCATCGTTAGAACGATTAAAAGATTTTCTTTTAGATGATGATTTTGTTTAAATAGTACTAATATACCTACTCCAGAACCACATAGTAAACCCGCTATACAACTGCCAAAAGTTATAACATTTTCTAAATACAGTTCTGTGATAATGACGCTAGAAGCACAGTTGGGAATTAATCCGATAAGGCTCATGATAAGTGGTGATAGTATCTTGTTATTTTCAGTGAAAGTCATAATAATTTCTTTATCAATTATGGAGTTTAGAAAAATGTTGATTATAAAGATAAAGAAAGTTATTTTTAAAGTATGAAAAAGGCTTGATTTTAAAATACTATCTTCGCAGTGACAATGTTCTTCTTCGCATAAATTATGAATTTCTTTTTTAGGAGTGTTTCGCTTTTTTTGATAAAATAAATCTACTAAAAGGCCAAAAATGAAACCTAGGGCAAACTTTGTTAAAAGAAGAAGAATTATTTCTTTGGTGGCAGCTTTTGATGAGATAAGAATAGGAAGCATTTCATCAGATGTTGACAAATAGATTGAGAATAATGTTCCTAGTGTTATTACTCTTGCAGCATATAAATTTGAGGCTAAAGCTGAGAAGCCGCATTGTGGAATAATGCCTAAAGCAGAACCCGCTAATGGGCCAAATTTGCTTATTTTTGATAGTTTTTTCTTGTTAGTAAATTTATGTTCTATTAACTCCATAAGAATAAATGATAAAAATAAAAATGGAACTAATTTTAAAGCATCTATTAAGGCATCTTTAATAATATCTAGCATAGTATCACTCCTTTTTAACAGTATGTATTATACTATAGGAATAAAATATTGTAAAGAAAAAGAATAGAACTAGTCTATTCTTAATTATCTAATTACTTAGTTTGATTGTAAGAACCGCCTAATTGATTTTGTCCTAATGTAACTAATCTTTTAGTGATTTCTCCACCAACTGATCCGTTTGCTCTAGCAGTAGCATCTGGTCCTAAGTTAACACCAAATTCGTTAGCTATTTCATATTTCATTCTTTCGATAGCTTGTTTTGCTCCTGGAACAACTAGTTTGTTACTTGAATTATTCATTTATTTCACCTCCTACACTAATAGGTTGTGAAATAATGATGATTTAATACGCTTTTTTGAATGGTAATTTTTACAAGCAATTATTTAACAATAATTGTTCTTGTTTTGCTAGTAGTAATACCAAATGAATTGGTGACCGTATATATTATACGATAGGCGCCTTTTTTACTAGTATCAAGATTGCTGTTTACTTCAACTTTGGAAGTAATATCGCTATCTATTGAATCAATAGCGATGTATCCTGGTTCTTCATAAGTGGCACCAACATTTAGGGTTAGATTTTCATCACCTTTTAAGTAGAATGAAGTGTATCCAGTACCTTTTTCAATAACGGTGACAGTTCTTTTTTTAGTAACATTTTTTAACTTATACGTTACTTCATATGTTCCTGTTTTGCTACTATCAACGGGATTATCTACAGTAATAATATTTGTTAAATCGTTTCCTTTGTTATCTCTTCCAGTATATCCTGGATCTACAAAAGTATCTCCTTGATAAATTGACATATTTTCTTCACCTTCTAGGTCGATGAAGTAATTAGTTTTGTTTACTAGATTCATGACAACAATGATAACGATTGCAATGGCAACAAGCACACCTAATGCAATAATTAATGTTTTAAGTTTTGATGGGTCAAGATCTTTAAAACTAAATTTTTTATTATTATTAAATTGACTATCGATATTAGTATTTCCTTTTTCAGTGTTTAGATACATGATTTATCACCTCTACTATGATTAATTATACTAGATGAAGACATAAAATTCAATATGTTTTTAAATTTATTTTTTAAATAGGAGAAATTTTGGTTAAAGAAAAAGAGATATTTAATAGAATCAAGTGATTTACTAAATATCAAACTTTTTAGTTTTTTTATCAATTACAATTACTTCACGATTGTTAACGGCTTCATCAATCAAAGTGGCGTAATCAAAAGAATTTTCGTATTTGATGGCTTTTGATAAATCAGGATTTATAACAGGATGCTTTGGTAAGAAAATGGTACAGCAGTCTTCATAAGGTAAGATGGATGTTTCATATGTACCTATTCTTTTGGCAATATCGATTATTTCTAATTTATCAAGGCACGCTACTGGTCTTATTACAGGAAGATTAGTGACACTGTTAATTACTTGCATACTGGTTAGGGTTTGGCTAGCTACTTGGCCGACTGATTCGCCATTTACGATGACAAGGCATTTACGGTCGTGAAGGACTCTTTCAGAGATACGATACATCATACGGCGCATGATAGTTATCATATAAGTTGGATCAATGTTTTTGTAAATTGATTCTTGAATATTGGTAAAATTAATGACATGTAAGCGAATGCTTGGTTGATATTTGCTTAGGATACTTACCAATTCTTTAACTTTATTTTTAGCAGCCGGGCTAGTATGTGGTGGAGACTCAAAATAGATACATTCTAGTTTGATGCCTCTTTTCATGGCAAGATATCCTGCTACTGGAGAGTCAATGCCGCCAGACAACATTAGAAGTCCTTTACCAGCTACTCCTAAAGGATAACCACCAAGTCCAGGGATTTCTTTAGAGTAGATATAGGTATAGTCATGACGAATTTCTATTTTCAAAAGATAGTCTGGATTATGGACGTCGACTTTTTTGCCAGGAATGTTTTTTAAAATTAAGCCACCTACTTCACGAGAAAAATCAGGGCTTGGTATAGGAAATGATTTGTCTGCTCGATCTGTTTCTACTTTAAAAGTTGTAAAATCAACTTTGTTGGCTACTTCTAGAACGGCTGATTTGATCACGTCAATATTAGTATCAACTTTATAAGCAAGAACTATACTATGAATACCAAATATATTATGAACTATACTAATTACTTCTTCTAATTCTTCATCTGGAGCGGTAATAAACATGCGGACACGATTTTTAACAATAGTAACATGATAGTTAACAAGAGCTTCACGGATATTTTCGTAAATGATATTAATAAATAAATTACGATTAGCTTTCTTAGTAGTTAACTCACCATACTTTATAAGAATTACTTTTTCCATTATAACACTTCCAATCTCTTATGTATAATAGCATATTTTTAAGAAAAAGAAAAGACCTAAAAATTATTTAGGTAACGAGGTAATGATGATATAAGGCAGATAAATTTTAAGCTATATTATTTTATTTTACGATCAAAGTGACGCCAATATATTTTCTTTATCAAAAGATAACTAATAGTTGTATATATAATGGTCATAATAGTACTTTTCATAAGAATATTTAGAAGAATACTGAAACTATAGCTATTATAATGAGTTAAAAGAAGAATTATATAAGTGAGAATGTGATAGGTATATAATGCTGATAGTGATTTTATATTGATTGTAAATAAATTGTTAGGGATAATATAGTCTAGCTCAGTTAACAAGAAGTAAACTACAATAAAGATAACTATATTTAAAAGAAAAGTGTTTGTATATACGGTATCAAATAAGGCTCCAAGAATGATAGTTATGATGAGATATTTTTTGGAATTTTCGAAGTAGTTAAAAATAACAACGAGAGATACAAGGGTGTAGATAGTTTTGAAATAGCTTAAGGTTGTGAGGCTGGCAGGAATATACAAAGAAATGATGCTGTCTAGAAGGAAAGAGATGATAAGATAAATAATTATTACAATCATTCATTAACCTCTTTTCTTTTTAAAATGGCTACATAATTAATATCATCAAAGTCTGCTATTGGGGTTACGTCGATTATTTTAGCTAAATCATACTCATCAGTAGAAATGTCTGCTACAGTACCAATAAGGATGCCACTAGGAAAAATCTCCCCTAGTCCACTGGTATAAACATAGTCGCCAACATGAATTGTTTCGGTATTACTTACGCCTTCTACTTCAAGATATTTTGTTTGATAATTATAATTTTTGATAAGACCATTTATTTTGTTGTTTCCATTGCTAATGGTTATGCTTATTTTATTATCAGTCTCTTTTGTAGTAATTAGGCGGATATCACTTGTGAAGGTGGTGGTAGAAACGACTTTTCCAATTAAGCCTTGGCTATTTACTACAACCATATCAGTTTTAACACCATTATAGGTTCCTTTATCAATGGTAATAGTATTATACCAAGTAGAAACATTACGATATATAACGGTAGCATTTAGATAGGAGTATTCGTTAAGGGTATAATCAATAGATAGTTCTTCTTTCATGGCTTCTAGTTGTTTACGAAGTTCAATATTTTCGGCTTTTAAGGAATCAATACGTGATACTTCTGGTAAGAGATTTTGATATTTTTCACGAATATTTATTAAAAGACGATAGTCATCTATTTTATTAATGATAAAGCGAAATGGTGTAGATATTATTTTTTCAATACTGATAACGGTATCTTTTATAAGGGACTCTACTTTATTTAGTTCACGATCTTCTTTTAGGGTAAAAGAAAAAATAGCGATTATAATAAAGATTAGGACAGTTATAGAAATTATGAAATGTTTAGGGGTTATTTTGTTTTTTTTCATTTTATCACATCCATTAAGATTATTATTCAACACTATTAGTATTAACAATTAATTTTTATTTATAGATATTTAAAAGTTAATATTAGGAATTAGTTCATTTTGATATAGACCAATTTTACCTTCTTTTAGGTTATTTAAAATATCTATCTCATTAACTTTTACAAAGGTTTTTTCACGATAATTATAACTATAATGATTATTATGATAACTTATGATAAGAAAATGTAGTTTAGTTTTATCATTAAGATATAAGTTATTTATTTTAATGTCATAGTTAGGACAATACTTATCAAAAATACTTTGGTAAATCACTGCTAATTCTGCTGGTTTGATTATGTCTAGAGGGAGAATGCTCTCAGTTTTTGACAAGATATCTTTGACGCAGCCTTCTTTGGTATAATCAATATTTTTAAGGGATTTATCGAGGTAATAATCATTATATTTATTTTTGATATATTTGATACGATGATCTAGTTCTATATCATCATTATAAGTAGCAAAATTTTTAGTTTGCATTAGAGACTGAATATATGGTAAATCTTTATAGAGATCTACTAATAATATTTGATTATTTATATTTAATTTATTGAGGGCTTCTTTGGTGTTGTAGTCTACTACTAGGGAAACGTCTAAATCAAGTCTTTTGCAAAGATAATAATATATTTTAGCAGCACTTATATCATTGACACGACCGATAGAGAGACTACCCCATAAGCTGCCTATATTGCTTAGAAGGGTTAAATCCAAGTATTCAGTTTTTTCAGGTGAGATATTGATATCTGATGATACGAGTTTAGCAATAGAAATGTATAGATAACGAGCTGTTTCTAATTTAGTTAAATTATCTGGCATATTAGCATATATCATATCAATTACAGTTTCTGCTTTGACAAATTCTTCATATGAAACATAGATATATCCAGCATGATCATCAATTATTTCAGAATAAAAATAATTTTGTCCATTATTTATAAAGTATGATAAAACGTCGCTATTAAAGTGAGTTAAATCTAAACTGATATATTTAGTCTTAGAAGTTATTTTATCAAGATCAGCCATACTAGTAATATGAACAATTAAAGATTTGTTATTTTTCATATCATCACCATAATATAATTATATATCATGTAGTTAACTTTGTAAATATTTTCCCTTAAAAAATGGGAGTTTTTGGATACTAGTTGAGTCATTTTTTTAATTATTTAATGTGATGGAGTGCAATAAAAAAAGAAAAGATTATTAGTCTTTTCTAATTAAGCTTCGCTAGTAAGGCCTCCGGATAAATAGTTATCTAGGCCACTATCAGTAAGAAACTTAGATATTGCATCATTTTTTAGAAGCTTTTCCATTATATTCATGGTGTCTTCTTCAGATATACTAGAAGACTCTACCGCGTTAGTTGTATCAAAAGTATCAAGGCCTTTAGTGTAATCTGTTTTATATGAAAAGTTTAATTTTACAGTGGTTTTCTCGTCCAATAAATCTAAATTTAGGGAAATAGATGTATCGTTAGCACTAGAGTTATTTATAGTTATGTCTCCTTGATATGTAAGAGTATAATTTTCACTGTATTCAAAGGAATAAGTGTTATTCTTTTTAGTTATTTTTAATTCTCCATCTGCTCCGCCATTATCTTCAAGCATAATAAACTCGTTGTTAATGATTCCTACATATAGAGAAAGTTCTTCAACGACATCTTTTAAGTTGGCTATTTCTTCATTGATACTATCAGCTATTTCTGCTTCGGTACTTGAAGTTATTTTGGCATAGCTTGACATGAATTTATCACTATTAAGAAGACCTTTGTAGAATTTTTCTGTAGTAGCTTTATCTAGATTTAAAGTTATTTTTTTAACATATGTACCATCTAATTTTATATAAGTTTTGGTATAGTTAGCTGATGACAATGTATCGGTAGCTACTTCAGTTATAGAAGTAAATAATTCTTTGTAGTCTGCTACACTAATATCAATGGATTCGGTATTTGATTCTGAAGTAGAATCAGTAGTGCCTTTGATTGGTTTATCATATAAATCTTTAGCATACAAATAGCTTGTACCGCCATCTTTCATATCTAGCATCATTTGGATACTAGGGAGTGATTTGCCATCATATGTAGAATTAAATATCACTGATCCTTCATTAGTGTTTTTCTCATATCCGATGTTACCACTAAAGGTAAATTTGCTAAGTAGTTCATATAAAGGGGCAACTGTTTCATCAGCGGTAATTAATGAATAATCAATGCTGTAAGTAGAATTAAATTTATCATGATCTTTAATGTTTGTTAATGGTGACAACAATTTCTCAGTATATGAAGTAAAGATTTTTCCTGGATTATCAAAAATAAAATAGTAATAAGCGCCTCCTCCAAGAATTAAAAGTAATAAGATAATTATAATTAAAGGTGCAGCTGATTTTTTCTTTGGTTCAGTAAAGGTATCATCTGGCTCATCTTGATTTATGTTATTTGTTACTGGTGGCAAATTATTATTGAATCCTCCAGTAAAGTTATTCATACCATTAGAAGATGCTTGTTGCTCGAAAGGATTATTGTTTTCTTTTTGAGGAGATGAGAAAGTATTCATACTACTAGTTGGATTACTATTTGGAGTAAATTCTGGAATAGCTGATACTCCTTGATTATTAATTGGGGTTGGTTCACTAAAAGAAGCACCATTTGGATATTGATTAGCCATATTTTGTGGCTCTAATGATTGATGATAAGCACTTCTAGTAGGAATAGAATTATCTACTGGGGTTACTGTACTGTTTGATCCATTAGTTTGATTTAATGAACTCATGTTAGGCATATAATTTGGAGTAGTTGGCATAGGTGTTTCAGTAGAATTTAAATTTTGATTTATATTTGGATGATTATTTTCATTCATTTTACTTCCCTCTTTCTATTTTGATAATATCATTTTACCATATATGAAGACTTTTTACAAACATAATTCGACTTTTTTTTGCAAAGTATTATTTTTATGAAAAGAAAAAAAGTAAGTTTTGCTTACTTTCTTGAAACATATTTGCCATCTTTAGTAGAAACAATGATTTCTTCACCTTGTTCTATAAATAATGGAACTCTTACTAATAATCCAGTTTCAATGATAGCATCTTTAGTAGCATTAGTAGCTGTGTTACCTTTGATAGCTGGTTCAGTAGAAGTTATTACATAATCAATTTTTTCTGGTAATTCAATACCTAACATTTCACCTTCATAAAAGAAAATTAGAACTTCTAAACCTTCTTTTAAGAATTTTGATTCATTTTCAATTTGGCTTTTTTGCAAGTCTACTTGTTCAAAGGTATTCATATTCATGAAAGTATATGAATCACCATTAACATATAGATATTGCATTTTTATTTTTTCAACATGCGCTGCAGGTACTTTGATACCAGAATTGAATGTTTGTTCAACGATGGAACCAGTTCTTAAATTTTTAAGTTTTGTTTTAACAATTGCTGCTCCTTTTCCTGGTTTTACGTGTTGGAATTCAAGTACTTGATATAAGTTATTATCATAGCTTATAGTCATACCTGTTTTAAAATCATTTACATTTATCATAGTTTATTCCTTTCTTATAGGTTTATTTTACTTTTTCTCTTTATGATTTGTGTTTTTACGACATCTAGGACAATATTTGTTTAATTCTAGACGTTCAGTAGTATTCTTCTTATTTTTACTTACAGTATAGTTTGCGTTTTTACATTCTTCACATACTAAAGATACTAATACTCTATTCTCGTTTTTCTTTGCCATTTGGAGCACCTCCTTCAAAACATCAATGGTATTATAACATATTTTTTTTGATTAGTACAACTATTTTAGGTTATTTTGTGTTATTTTGAAGATTTATTTGTATAAATCAAAGTATTTATTGACTAAGCGAGCAGATATTCTTTTGGTAACTAAACTTTGATAATTTTCATTAGGAGTGCTGATATCAGGGGACACGACAACGATACTCATTTTAGGATTATCACTTGGAGAATATCCGACAAAGGAGGTTGAAATGGTTTCAGTATCAACAACACCATCATTATTAGTATCTATAAAACTTTGACTGGTACCGGTTTTACCACTAGAATTAGTATAATTACCCATGTATCCATAGCCAAGGCCATCAGTTACTACTTGGTTAAATCCTAAACGAACGCGATCAAGATATTGTTTTTCAACGTCAATGGCACCGAGAACTTTTTTGGAATTAGCATAAATTAATTCTCCGAAAACTTCCTCCTTGTTGGCACTTGGAGCATATACTTCTTTTAAAAGATATGGTTTTAGCCTACTGCCACCATTAGCAATAGTGTTAATATATTGGGATAATTGAATTGGGGTGTAAGTATCATACTGTCCGATGGCAAAGTCTAATAAGTGGCCTGGCAATTTAGAAGTTCCTGTATATCCAAGACTTTCTACTGGTAAATCAATGCCAGTTTTTACACCAAGTCCAAATGACTGATACATATCACGATATTTGTTAAAAGCATCCTCTTTTATTTTGAGAGCTTTATTATATTCGTAATTACCCTCTCCTACTTTGATAGCAATCTTATATTGATATACATTTGAAGAATATCTTAAGGCATATAAATCATCAATATCACCCATAGTACGCCATGAGCACTTTTCAGGAGTATCTTTTATTTTAATGCACTCATCTTTTAGAGTATCTCCAATATTGATAGCGCCATATTTGTATCCTACTAACATTGAAGCTCCTTTGACAACTGATCCTGGAGTAACTGGTAAGGTTACTATTCCTGGAGTATAATCAACTATTTCTTTTGAACCACTACTGTTAGTTCTTACTTGTTTTCCAGACATGGCTAATATTTCTCCAGTATTAGGATTTGAAATAATAGCAAATGAACGATTATAATAAGGAGTATTTGGTTCATTTGAAGCATTCATTACTTCTTCACTTAAGGTATCTTCAAGATACTTTTGTAATTCAATATCAATTGTTAGGACTATGTCATTTCCACGTGAACCATAGCTAACTATTTCATAATTATTATTTTTACCAACTTTATAAACTGGTTTTGTTCCCTTAAGATAATCTTCATACTGATATTCAAGATAACTTATTCCTACACGATCATCAAGACTATAACCTTTTTCTAGGTAAACACTGGCTAACTCTTCAGGAATTCCTTGGGTATCAGATGATACAGTTCCTAAAGTTGATTTAAAAGTATCACCATATAAATATACTCTTACCCAGTCAAGTTTAGTATTAAATCCTTGAAGATTATCAATATTTTCACTTATTTTAGCATACTCTTCTTCAGTGACATTTTTGTTTTTAATAATTTTTTCGGCATATGAATATCCTTTATTCATTAAATAATAAATGTATGCAGCTTCTTTATCTGCCTCGGTATAAGCGGATAAATCTTCATCAGTTATTCGATCAAAAATTAAGTTAAGCAAATCATCATCATTAAGTTTACGCTTATTATATTTATCTTTCTCTTCTTTAGTTATAAGGCTTTTACATTTTTCTAAATTGTTTTGATAATAGAAATTCTTTAAACGATATGTAGAAAGGTTTTGATAATCTACTTCAAGAATAGCTCCTATTTTGTATGCTAAGGCAATTTCTTCTTCGGTAGTGATACCTGATTGTTTTTTGTAATAAATTGTTTTAATGGCTTCATTATCCACGAGAAGATTGTAATTTCTATCATAAATACGACCACGTGGAGCACTGGCACCTTCTACGGTTTTTTCGGTAGCAACAGTTAGTTTGTTTTGGTAGTCTTCATAATCAATTATTTGTAGTTTGAATAAACGGATGGCTATTATCGAAAAAAGAAGTACTAAAATTATAGTAATAAAAAGGTAACGCTTAGTAATAATTTCAGAGAGATTTTTGTGACCAGTTTTTATTTTTTTATTTAGTGATATACTTTTAGTTTTTTTCTTTGATACTCTAGTTTTGGTAGATGGGTTTAAATGCTTATGTTTGAAGATACTCATAAAATGCTCCTTTCTTAGTTAGTTCTTATTATCTATTATAGCATAAAAGCCAAATATTATCATATATTTAATTAGGTGATATCGTGAATAAAACATTAATTCAAAGTTATATTGAAAAAATTAAGTTAGATGACATTAGACAGTTTGCTATTTCACAAAATGTTTTTTTAGAGGATGAAGAATTACAAATAATATATAATTATATTAAAAATGATAATGAAAGATTTTTTAAGAATCCTGAAGGTGTTTTAATGGAGATACAAGGTAAAGTTAGAGGAGAAGTTTTTGCAGTAATTAATGAGTTATATAATAGATATCGTTTCTTTTTAGGATAGATAGATATCTATGACAATACCAATATATCGTATGACATATGTTTTTCAATACTATTTAGATGATTATTTAATTTTTTTGATGATGAAAGAAAAAAGGATTAGTTATTTCTAATCTCTTTAATAAGTTCTGAATTAAATTTTTGATTTCTTATCATGGCTATTTCGTGCTTATATGGAGGATAAATTTTCTCTTTTGAATCGTCGTCTTTTGTTACATATGGAGTTTCAAGGATACGTGGTATTCCTTTTAGATGATCATTATAAATGATATTCATAAGAGTATCAAAGCCAATATAGCCGAAGCCAATATTTTCATGACGATCTTTGTGTGAACCACGAGGATTTTTTGAGTCGTTGACATGGATACAGCGAATGTAGGAAAGACCGATAGTAGAATCAAACTCATCAAGATAAGCATCAAAGTTGTTTAAGTCTACCCCACTATCAAATAAATGACAAGTATCAAGACATACTCCTATTTTTTCTTTATATTTAACACCAGCAATAATTGTTTTTAATTCTTCCATGGTAGAGCCAATTTCAGTTCCTTTACCAGCCATAGTTTCTAAGAGAATTGTTACATTATAAGGATTATCAAGAATTAGATTAAGTCCTTTAATTATTGAATCAATAGATTCTTCTTTAGTATATGATACAGAAGCTCCTGGATGAAGAACCATATATTTAATGCCAAGAAGACTAGCACGTTCTACTTCACCACGAAGAAAAGATACTGAAAAATCAAAGTTTTCAAGATTACCAAGATTAACAATATAAGGAGCATGGATAATTACTTTAGATAAATCTATATTGTTGTCTTTCATTAATTTATATGCTTCATATGTTAGAGAATCTTCAATAGGAAGACGCTTTGTATTTTGAGGAGCTCCAGTATAAAACATAAAAGTATTAGCATTATATGATAGAGCTTCTTTAGTAGCTCCTAGAAGTTGTTCTTTGTTAGAGAATCCTACATGAGATCCAATTATTAAATCTTTATTTGTCATTTTATCACCATATTAATTATATCATTAATTAGAAAAAGAAAAAAGACTTTAGTTAGTTTTGATAAGGAATACTAATATAAAAAATTCACTAAAATCTTTATTTTAATCTAGATAAACGCATACTTTTTACTTTTTTAGATAATTCAGGTTCACTTATCAAGTTTTCATTATAAGTAACTAGTCTCTCTAAGCGAGGTTCTGAATAGAATAATTGTTCATCAGCCATAGTTAAGATAAAATCAAACCATTTATTAATAGCAAGATTGGTGTCTTCGGTTAGGTTGAATGCTATATGATCGATGGCATTTACATAGCTATATTTGTTAGCTAATAATCGGTTAGATAAATTTAATGGACAAAGGACTAATTTTGCTCGATATAGTTTGTTTATTTGTTCAGTAAACTTTAAGTTATAAATAACACGAGACGTCCTTCCATTACCATCACTATATGGATGTATACGGTTAAATAATAAACTCATTAAAGCAGCATTAATAAAGGGATTACTGTATAAAAGAGATATTTTATTTTGTTTATAAGCTTTGATATAGTCATTCATAAATTTTAAGACGTCTTCAGGATTTGCTCCACGCCAAAATATTTCTTCAGTACCATTTGATTTATAACGCGATATTTTAACGGGAGTCTTTCTATAAGTATTACTTTCGGTATATGACTCTTCTCCACTACTCATAATAAAATTATGAATAGCATGAATTCTTTTGTGAGTAATATTCAAACTATCAAAAACTATACCTTTTTCTCTTAAAATTGATTCATTAAAACTACCATGTTCAATATGTTGACTAGCACGTAATTCTTGATGGGCCATATCAATCCAATAATTAATTATTTCATTATCATCATAGTTAGATAATAATTTGATATATTCATCAAAATCTTTACTAGTAGATTCTAGGTGAAAAAGTAAACTATCAGTTAGTTTAATGCGATCAATATATTCTTCAAGAGAAAAGTATGGTACAAAATCACTATTCATTCCCATTTCATTAACTGGCATTAATATCACCTCTTGTTAGCCAAGTATTTTAGCATATTATTGTTCGTTTGTCAATTTTTTTGCAAAGAAAAAGTATTGAATCAATCATTCAATACTTTATATCAATACTATTAGCATGCTGTATAGTTTTCACTTTGACGGTAGTCACCATCAGGGTTTGCAGTGGCGCAGGTAATCTTGGCTACACCGTTTTCATATTTCCATTGAATTGCAGTAATATTTTTTGAATATCCTGTAACTTCTAGTAAATTTCCAGTAGTTCCGTCTCCTGAAGCAGCTGTTCCTACTGTTTCATTATATCCATCATTACGTAAATCACTACTTAGTAGAGACATTTCTTTTTGCTTTTGGATATACTCAGTGATTGAACCTACTGCAGTATCAAAAGCTTTCTTTCTAGAATTTTCTAGTGTTGGTAAAATAGTAACCATAGTAATACCTACTACGATAGCTAAGATAACTATTACAGCTAACAATTCTACTAAGGTAAATCCTTTTCTATTTAATTTTTTCATTTTTCTTATCCTCCTTATTTATTTAAAATATAACATATTGGAGGAAAGTTGTCAATTATATTAGATAATTTTATTGCTTTTTTATGTAAATATTTATAGATTTATTTCCATAGTTTCTTTCTTTATATAGAGTTAAATTTTCATAAGTTGTTGGTAGATGCAAGTTAGAATATTCCATTATGATGAGACCATTATCAGATAAAAGGTTTAAGGTAGATACTTTATTTAAGATTTTTTCGTAGACGTCATAAGCATATGGTGGATCAATAAATATTAGATCAAACTTAATATTTTGTGTGGCAAAGGCATTTAGGGCTTTTTTCCAATCAGATAAGATTACCCTACTCTTTGATTGGATATCTAGATTAGCAATATTTTTATTTAACACTTTGATTACTTCAGGATTATTATCGATAAAGTAAGCTATTTTTGCCCCGTTAGAAATTGCTTCCACACCAAGATTACCTGACCCTGCAAAAAGGTCTAGGACCGTACTATCTTTTATGTAATCTTGGATCATGCCAAAAAGAGACTCTTTTACGCGATCCATTGTGGGTCTTGTACCTTCAATATTGTATCCTTCTATGTTTCTTCCTTTTAAAGTTCCACTGATAATTTTCATAATTACTCCTTTAATGACAAGCATGTATTTTAGTATGAGTATATTTTTGATACTGCTTGTTTATTTTTAATGCGATTAATGATAATTCATTGTAAGAATCCATATATAATTTATAGTCTTCATTAAGATATAATTCTTTTTTTATCAAAAGTTTTTTCTCATCACTAGTTTCTTTTTTATATGCTTCGATTAATGATAAAATATGTTTATTATTTTCAAGATTCTTTTTAGCACTAGTTAAGTTTTTTATAAGGCTAGAATTATCAAGAGCATCTAGTAAATTATAGGTACTACTTATTATATTTGTCATAAATGTCACCTAGATATATAATACCATAATTCAATATCAGTGTCTAGTAGATGGTTATTTTAGAACGTCAAGAAAGCTTTTTACAAGGTTAATATTATCCATCATTTGATTTATTCTATCAGTGGGTTTTAATTTATATTTATCTTTCATATCATTAATAAAATCTTTATAATAGATACTACTACGATTTAAATATTTATACCAATAAGAATTTTCTCTTAAAAATGTATGAGCTTTTTCATCTTGATTTAGGCGATATTGAAGATCTAGATGCATGGTTAATCATCAAACTTTCTATAGATAGCACGTGGTTTATAGGTATCTACTTTACTGGATGATTTACTGGCAAAGAGATCACTGAAGAGTCCTACGGCTTTGCTTAGGGAGTTAACGCCACTTTGTAGTTTATCTACGTCAATATTTTTAGCAAGATTTATAACGTCATTTAAGGTAGTAGAATTTTTCTTGCTACTAGTGGACGGGGCTGAATCAGTACTACGATATTCATCCCAAATACTAGAATCTTCTCCATACATGTCATATAATTCATAAAATTTTTGCCAAGTCATAGAACCATCTTTGATATAGGAAGCAAAGCTAGGATTAGATTTAGCAAATGATTTAAAATTATCAATATTACTCATTTTATCACCTAGTACATTATATGTAAAGTGAATATAATTTTGACATATAAAGACAAAATAGTGTTATAATAATCATAGTAGGAGGTATTAAATGAAAAAGAAATTATTGTTGTTAGGACTTTTTGTATGTCTACTATTAACGGGATGTGGAGGTGGCGGCACTAAGGACGCTAAGACTTTAGATGACTTTAGTAAGGCTGGCACTGATAATGGATTTACGGTAGTGGATAATAAGAGTGCTTATGAGAATATAAGTTATATTACTGGGGCAATGAAAGCAAGTAGTAGTGATACGGATATTGAGATGGTAATTTATTCTGATTCTGATACGGCTAATAAGGTATTGGAAGAGCAAATTAAGAATTTTAACTTATTAAAGAGTACAGGTGCTAGCGAAAAGAAAACTACAGGAGATAATTATCAAAAATATTTCTTGATATCTAATAACTATTATATGGTTACTTCTAGAGTTGATAATACTTTAATATTCTCAAAGACTTTATTAGTTAATAAAGAAGAAGTAGATAAAGTATTAGATGAACTTGGATATTAAGAATTTTGATTGGGAAAATGGATTTAAGATATCTCTAATATTATAAGATTGATGAATGTTTATATGATTAAGGTAACTATATGGTATTATTGATTATTAAAATGTTTATGACTAAGGGATATATTTGATATTTTCTTTACTAACACTAGAGGTGTAAGATTTTTGATATATAAAAAGCTTCGACTAATGGGTGAACACTACTAATAGTGAACAAGCCAGTTAGCCAAAGCTTTTTTCAGTTACAGTTTTTTATTTTTTGTGTTGCAGTTTTTAACACATTTTTTGTTTTATTGCAATTTTGTTTTTTATTTTTGCAGTTTAGTTTGTAGATATTGTTTTATATTGATAACTAAGCTGCTTTTTTAGCATCGAATTTTTTACGTTGTTCAGTGTTTAATATTTTCTTTCTTAATCTTAAGTGATGAGGAGTTACTTCAAGTAATTCATCAGTATTGATATAATCAAGGCAATATTCTAGAGTTATTGGACGAGGTCTTTTTAATACTACGGTATGATCTGAGCCAGCGGCACGAGTGTTGGTTAATTGCTTTCCTTTTACAACGTTAACAGCAAGATCGTTTTCACGGTTGCATTCTCCTACTATCATTCCTTCATATACTTCTTCTCCTGGCTCAATAAACATAGTTCCACGATCTTCAAGGTTTCCAATAGCATAAGCAGTAGCTTTTCCGTTTTCCATAGATACGAGAACTCCTAGTTTTCTTTCTCCAACATTGATATCTTCTACTGGTAAGAATTCTTTAAAGGTATGATTTAAGATACCATATCCTTTAGTCATAGTCATAAAGTCAGTAGTAAATCCAATTAAGCCACGAGAAGGAATTGTATAGATTAATCTTACTAGGTTGTTAATGTTAGTCATGTTTTCCATTTTTGCTCCACGAAGTCCTAGTGCTTCAATAACGTTACCAACAGAATCTTCAGGTACTTCTATTTGTACGTCTTCGTATGGTTCATATTTTACGCCATCTATTTCTTTAATGATTACTTCAGGCTTTGATACTTGTAATTCGTAGCCTTCTCTTCTTAGATTTTCTATAAGGATTGACAAGTGTAATTCACCACGACCTGAAACTATCCAAGAGTCTTGTCCTGATACTTCTACACGTAGTGAGACATCTCTTTGAGTTTCACGGAATAAACGTTCTTCAATTTTTCTTGCAGTTACAAATTCTCCATCACGACCTACGAATGGACTATCACTAGTCATGAAGGTCATTTTTAAGGTTGGTTCATCTATTCTTAGGATAGGAAGAGCTTCAGTATTTCCTACTTCACAAACAGTTTCTCCGACAGAGATATCAGGAAGACCTGCGATAGCAACTATATCACCAGCATGGGCTTCTTTTACTTCAATTCTTTTTAATCCTAAAAAGCCAAATAATTTTTGAATTCTAAATTGTTTGATAGAACCATCTAATCTAATACATGAGACCATTTGATTTTCTTTAATTACTCCTGATTTGATACAACCAACACCAATACGTCCAACAAATTCATTATAATCTAGAAGGGCTGGTTGGAATTTTAATGGTGCATTTTCATCTACTTTAGGAGCAGGTATTTCATTAATAATTAAATCATAGATACATGAATAATCTTCAGATTGGGTACTTAAATCTGGACTTAGAGAGGCTGTACCGTTTAGGGCTGAGACATATGCTACTTTGAAATCTAGTTGTTCATCAGTAGCTCCTAGCTCGATAAATAAATCTATTACTTCGTCTACTACAGCTTGTAATCTAGCAGTTGGTTTATCTACTTTGTTAATGATAACAATAGGTTTAACATTAGCTTCAAGGGCTTTCTTTAGAACGAATCTAGTTTGTGGCATTGTTCCTTCATAAGCATCTACTAGTAAAAGAACACCATCAACCATATTCATAATTCTTTCTACTTCTCCACCAAAGTCAGCATGTCCTGGAGTATCTAGAATGTTTATTTTATAATCTTTATAGTGGATAGCTGTTGGTTTTGCTAAGATTGTGATACCTCTTTCTCTTTCAATATCATTTGAGTCCATAGCACGAACTTCAACTTGTTCATTATCTCTAAATGTACCTGATTTTTGTAATAATTTATCTACTAAAGTAGTTTTTCCATGGTCTACGTGAGCAATAATTGCAATATTTCTTATATTCTCCATAATTATCCTTCTTTCTTCACACAAGTCATAATTATATGACAAAAATGAAAAAAAGACAAGAAATTTGTCTATTTTAGTGTGATATTTTAGTATTTTTTTATAATTATTGGTTAATTTTATTAGAATTATCTGCTACTGGCTTAAAACTTAGGCGATGATACTTGGTTATACCATATTTTTGGAGGGCTTCAAGATGCTTTTTAGTTCCATATCCTTTATTGTTTTTTAGATCATACATAGGATATTCTTTATCTATCTCATATAGCATGTGATCTCTTGTTACTTTAGCTATTACTGAAGCGGCAGAGATGGTTACACTGAGAAGGTCTCCTTTGATAATAGAGGTTGTGGGAATGGATAAATCTAGAGGCATGGCATCTATTAGGATATGATCAGGCTTAGGGTTTAGGTTATTTATAGCAGTCTTCATGGCTTCTTTGGTAGCTTCATAGATATTTATTTCATCTATTCGTTTTTCAGAGATAACTCCTACTCCAATGGCAAGGGCTTTTTCTTTAATTATTTGATAGAAGGCTTCTCTTTTTTTCTCAGATAGTTTTTTAGAATCAGTAAGGCCTTCTAGATAGAAATCGTGTGGTAGGATGACCGCTGCTGCTACGACTGGACCGATTAGGGGACCGCGGCCTACTTCATCTACTCCAGCTATTAGATTTATTCCTTGTGCCCATAGTTCTTTTTCATATTGGTAGTTGTCTATTGTTGTTGGTTTTGGGGTTTTTGCTTTTTTTTGTTTGGGTTCTTTTTCTATTTTTTTTGCTTCTTTTAATTCTAAGTTTTTTTCTTTTTTTGAAGGTTTTTCTTCTTTTGGAGACTTTACTTTTCCAAATACTTTATCTTCTTCATTTGATATATTTTTTATTTTTGGGATTTGTACTTCTTTTAGGGTTTGTTTCATTTTTTACACTTCCGTTTACTAGTATTTTTGTTTTTTTATTACTATATTAATTATAAAAGAAAAAAGAGAATAATGCAATTCTCTTTAAGATATATCTTTGAAATATATTTTTATTGTTCTTCTTTGATATCAAGATAACTACGCAATTTTACATATGAGATATTATCTAGCATTTCATCGATCATATCATCTAATAAAATATAGTCTGGCATAATCTTCTCCTTTACTTTATTAGATAATAACATATTTTTTTACTTTTTTGGGAAATTCGACAAAACTAGTTATTTATTGCGGGTGTCTACTAGAATAATGTCATCTCCTATTTTAACTATTTGATTCCATGAAATGTTATATTCTTCATGAGAAAAACGGCGGCCTCTTTTTTCTTCTAGGATAAGATTTTTGATGAAGCCTTTCTCATCAACGACAGCATCCACTATTACTCCTATTCTTTTACCGTTATAAATATTAACTATTTCTTTTAATTGTAAATCTGATAAGCGCATTATATCACCTAATTAAATATATTCTATTTAATTAATTTTTTGATATTTGTAAGGGCACTTTTTTCAATTCTTGATATTTGGGCTTGGCTAATACCTAATTCACTAGCTATTTCCATTTGAGTTTTGCCAATAAGGAAACGATCTTTTAGAATTCGCAATTCACGAGGTTTTAGTTTTTCCATGGCTTTTTCTAGAGCTAGTTTTAAATCTTTATCAAATTCTTCTTTTGGGGGAGATAGTTGATCACAAAGATAGATTGTATCTCCACCATCGTTGTAGATTGGTTCATACATACTGACGGGTTCCTTCATAGAGGTGATGGCATTGGTTATTTCATAAGGAGTGACTCCGAGGATGGCAGCTATTTCTTCATCTTGAGGAGGATGGCCATCTATGGTGGTTAGTTCTTCTTTTAATTTCATAATTTTATGGGCTAAATCTTTGACACTACGAGAAACTCTTAGGGAAATATTATCACGAATATAACGTTTCATTTCTCCGATTATTAAGGGACATGCATAGGTTGATAAAGTTACATTATAAGACATATCAAAGTTATCAATAGCTTTTACAAGACCAACGCATCCTACTTGAAATAAGTCATCTAAGTTATCAACTTTATTATTATAATTTTTTAGAATAGATAAAACTAATTTCAAATTTCCATGAATTAAATCTTCTCTTGCAAAAGGATCACCTAATTTCATTTTATTAAATAAGGCATAATTTTCTTCATTGGTTAAAGGTTTTAAACTACTGGTATTAATACCACATATATCTACTTTATATCTAGACATAAAAGCTCCTTTCATATCTATATTGATACAAAAGAAGGCTTTTCAAACATTTTTATTGTTTATTTTACTTTTATTATAAATTTTTTGATATTTTGTAAATTAATATTACTGATTTTTGAAAGGTTTTATAATGATTTAAGATAGGTTTTAAATAATTAATTTATATTTGTTTTTAATAGACTAACAATTTTTAGCATTTCTTCATACATAATTGGGTTTATTGGCTCTAAATTTATATTGGTATTTAGAGTGTCTTCAAGATGATTTAAGGGAATATATACTGGTTCATAGTTACCAAGTTTTTCATATTCATCTAGATTGGTTTTGGATTTATCAGGAAGATAATTTTCATGAAAAAAATAGTAGTAAATTAGATTTAAGCGATTTTTCTCAGTGCTTCGATAATTTCTACAATAACCTTTTATGAGGGCAAATGGGCTTTGAATATTTGTTAGTTCTATGCCAGTTTCTTCTTTTACTTCACGGATTAGACCGATAGTTAAATCTTCTTCAGGGTGTAAATGGCCTCCAGGAAACTGATATGTATTATGACATTTTCCTAGAAGAATTTCATCTTTATCATTAATGATGACAGCTTTTACACGAGTGACGGTTTCATCTAATTCATTATCTTTTAAGTTATCATTATTATAAATTATTTCTTGCATAATATATCCTACTCTCTTTATGATTTATTTAATTATTTTTTTATTTCAAATAAGTTTTTAATTTCTTTTTGGCTTTTTTCTTGATAGTTTTATCTCCGACGAAGGCAATTATTAATAAAAGGACTACAATAATGATGACATCACTGGTACTATAATTGGCATCAGACACTGACGTAGCTTCTTGAGGAGAAAAATTAGCAGCAGCAGTTGTATTCCAAACTCCTAGATTTTTAACACTAGCTAATTCTTGTTTTTCTTCTAGTAGATCAGTATATTTGTAGTCTCCATAAAGATAGGCTACTTTAGCATAGCCAGACTCTACTAATTCTTCTTGTAGTAGTTTGCCATCTACGAAGACCCATGCTAAAAGACGATTATACTTATCTAATTTATCACTATTTGGGTCATACTCCAATTCTAGTTTAGTGGCATTGGTAACTTTATTGCAAGTATATTCACTAGCCTCTTTTCCATAATATTCAACAGGTTTTGTAGGATGAACACTTTCAGGAGTATCAATTGCTAACATACGAACGGTATACTCTTTATCATCAAGAAGAATTTTAATAGTATCACCATCAACACATTTAGATAGAGTCACTTTCTCTTTAGCATATACGAAATTTAAAGCAATAAAAAAGATACTTAATATAGTTAATATTTTATATTTCATAAACACACCTCTATATTAAGTATAACACAAAGTTAATTAAATGATAAACATTAAGTTAAGAACGCTAGCAATAAGTAACCAAATAAGGTATGGTATTTGAAGGTACCCTGCTGTTTTATTGATAGATATAAATTTTTTTATCATTAGAGACACTAATAATATTAGAATGATTATCCAGACGAATGCTAAGAAGAAGGCTTTAAATGTAAAGAATATAAATACCCAAGTATAATTAAAGAACAACTGGGCTAAATATATTTTAGGAATGGTATTTGTTTCTTTATAGATAAGATATGAAGATATGCCCATAAGGATATAAAGAATAGTCCATACTACTGGAAAAATCCATGATGGTAAGATACTATCAATATGAGATGATGGAACAGTTAATAATCCTACTATAGTTCCTAATAATAAGGGAATAATTATAAAGATAGTTAGTTGTTTGTAGTTTGTTTTTTTCATATATAAAATAACTCCTTTTTGAAATAAATATCTTTTTTGATATTCTTAGTAATATTATATGGAAAACTAAAGCAATTATAATTAATATTTATGTGTTATAGAAAGATAAGGAGTTAAGTAAGCAAATAATTTAACTAATAGTTATTTTATAGATACACTATCATTAATTAATAGGGTGCTATATATGAAAAGAATATCTTTATTGGAGAAATCTATATAATTGGATAAGATTTTAGGAGAAATATAGCGGGTATCGATGAGAGTTATTTTAGAGTAACTAGATAGTAGTAATGGGGCAAGACTACTAGCGAAGGAGTCTCTAAAAATAATTAATTCTTTTGTATTAGAAGGATTAGGATTAATAATCGTTATTAGAGGTACAGAACCAGATAGATAAATATTATACTTATCGTTAGATGACATGGCTGATAGATCATAGATGGCGGTACTGGTATTGGTTTGATAATTATATACTTTTGCATTATTAATAGTAAAATTGGTTAAGATACTTAAATTATCAGTAGCCTCTTGTTTTTGAGGGATTCTACTACTATAAGTTCCTTTAAACGTTGTTAGTAAGGTTGTATTATAAGATGTAGAATGGTAAGCATTCATGTTTTTAGTTAAAGTAGTGGCTACATTTATGAGGTTTTCTTCACGCCAATGAGGGTCAGTCTTATAATAATCTTTTAAAGATAGTTCAGACATTATATCAATATATTTGGCATATGATAGATTATTTTTAAGAGTACTAACTAAAGTTTGATAATCTAATTTTAAATTATGATTATTAATATAATAGTTTTTATCAGGAACAATAGAAAAATATATTTGATTAGTCGAATCTAAATATTGGTCTTTAATATTGTTAATTTTTTTAGATAAAGAATTAATAGAATTTATATTTAAGGGGTAAATTTGTTCAATAATATAATCTTCATAGGTATATAGGTTGTGATAGTTCTTTTGAAAAGTTAAATCAATATTAGCTTTTAAAAGGCGAAAATCATCACGATGATAAAATTGATCTGTAGCATATTTATCAAAGGAAGACATGAAAGAACCATCGAATATTTTAGCAAGAGATAGTTCAGGAAAGGGAGCTAGAGGGCGTCTTTCAGAGAGGGAAAGAGAGTCATCTTCTTTAACGAGATTAATTATCATAAAAGTAATTAAAAATAAGGGAATAATAATGGTTATAATGATATTTTTAGTTTTATTTGTCATATGGCCTCCTTTAAAATCTAAAATATAAAAATGGATTATATGATGAATCTATTAGATATGCTGTACACACGATTAAGATGAATAATAAGATAAGTGGTTCAATGATGTTTAATAGGTTGTTAATAATAGGTTGTGATTTTAATTTATTTAAAATATTTTTTATAAGCGGGGTGGCTCCTATTATAGCAATAATTATTAAAGGCAAATAACTGTTGAGATAGTAAATCGTACCTGAATTAATAAAAGTTTTAGTAGAAAATAAATTAGCAATAGTTGTGAGGGCTTCTCGAGGGGTATCAGTACTGAATATAATGAAACTTAAAAGAACGATAAATAAGACGTATATATGTTTTATAATGGTTGGTGTTTTGGAAAGATATTTTTTTAATATTATTTTTTCTATTAGGAGAATGATGCCGAAATATAGACCCCAGATAATAAAATTCCAACTAGCACCGTGCCATAGGCCTGTTAAAAACCAAACGATAAAAATATTTCTAATAAGTATAATTGAACCTCTTTTACTGCCACCTAAGGGGATATAAACATAATCTTTAAACCAACTTCCTAGGGAAATATGCCAGCGACGCCAAAATTCAGTAATACTTTTAGAAGTGTATGGATAGTCAAAGTTTTCTTTGAAGTGAAAACCAAAAATACTGCCTAGGCCAATTGCCATATCGGAATACGCTGAGAAGTCAAAGTATATTTGAAGCATATAACTAATGGATTTTATCCAAGTAGATACAAGTGAAATAAGAACATCATGGCTAAGAATAGTAGCTAATTCTCCTAAAGAATTGGCAATAATTATTTTTTTGGCTAAACCAATAATGAAACGGGTAAAGCCATATGATAATTTTTCAAAAGTGATAGTCCGATTATTTAATTCCTTATTTATATCTTTATATCTAACAATAGGACCTGCTATTAACTGTGGAAATAAAGATACATATGTAGCTAGGGATAAAAGATTTTTTTGAGGTGGAACTTCTTGGCGATATACATCTACTAAATAACTAATAATTTGAAATGTATAAAAGGAAATTCCGATAGGCATAATAATATTTAAAAAAGAGATATTAGTACTAAATAACATATTGATATTACTAATAATAAAATTAGTGTATTTAAAGAGGCATAGTAAACCAAGATGAAGAATTAAAGATAAGGATAAAATGGTGTCTTTATGTTTAGAATATTTATCAATAAATATAGCACCAAAATAAGCTAATAATATCTCAAGGAGCATTAAGAAAACATATTTTGGTTCTCCATAAGCATAAAAAATTATTGAAGATATTAGTAAGACAATATTACGATATTTTTTAGGGGTAATAAAATATAAAATTAAAACAATTGGTAAAAAATAATATAAAAATGGAATACTAGTAAATAGCATATTAAATGTCCTTTCTTTATAGAAATAAAACTTCCTTATGGAAGTTTATTTTATTCAATTACTTGAGGTATATTAGTTTCTGGTAAAGTAATATCTTCGTCTTCCTTTTCGAGGGTTTTACCAATGTTTTTATCAACATATTTAACAAATTCATTATAAACAGGTGTAGCCCATTCTTCAAAAGACATAACAACAAAGATTGTATTACCGCTATTGGTGATGTATATTTTTTCAGCAGATACACAAATCCATCGATTCATATCAAGATTATTAAGCAATTCTTCTTTTACATTTTCAACATTAGTATTATCTTTTAATTTTAAGATAAAGGCTAAATAGGCTTGAGAAGACATAGTAGGTTCAGATACAACTAGTGATTCAACAATTGAAGGATCACTTAAATATGTATAAGAGGCTACTAATTCAGAATCATTAGAAGAAATTTCAGTAACTTCTAAATCAGGAATGGTGTCTCCTAGATTTTTATTAATGTTTTTTAAGGCTGTTTTCATTTCTTTTGCAGTATTAAGTGATGATGCGTTTTTTTGATTATTATTGTTTATTACTATAACTGTAGTAATTAGTCCTATCACTAAAATAATAGCAACAGGGATGATTATTTTCTTTTTCATTTTTTCCTCCTTATATGATATATATGATTATATCATAGTATTTTTTTTATTCAAGACTTTTTATTTTATTATTGGTTTTTTTTGAGATAATTTTAAAAAATCAGTTTCTGAGATAATTGGAATATTTAATGTTTTAGCTTCAGTATTTTTAGTTGATGTAGAGGCAATATCATTATTAATAAGATAATTAACTTTTTTGGAGATGGCTTTAACTACTTTACCACCATGTGATTCAATATATTCTACTAATTCATCACGATTAGAAAAATGATTAAGGCTACCGGTTATAACAAATATTAAGTTAGATAATGAGTTATCTGTTTTAGTAGTAGTCTTAGGAATCGCTATTTCTTTTTCTAAAGCATTTAATTCTTCAATAAAGATGGGATTATTAAATGTATCAACCCATTCTTTTGCTATGATATCTCCTACTCCATCAATGCTACTCAATTCTTCGTAAGTTAGGTTAGTTATTTTGCCAAAATCATGATGAAAATGATTACAAATTAGTTTAGCACGAGAGAATCCGATATCGGGGATACCTAGAGCATAGATAAAATTAGCTAGTTTAACATGACGTGATTTCTCTATTGATTCAATTAAATTTTGATAAGATTTTTCTCCAAAACCATCAAAATTAACTATTTCATCACGGTATTTATCTAAGTGATATAAATCTGCAGGATGATTAAGAATATTTTCATCAATTAGTCTACTCAAAATAGCATCTGATATACCATCTATATTCATAGCATTTCTACTAACAAATAAGCTTAATCTTTTTATTAATTTGGCTACACAAAATTCGTTTGTACAGTATAAATACGTTACATCATTATTTTCAATGAGACTAGTAGATTCGCCACATACTGGACATTTATCTGGAATTGGAAGATTATTACTTTTAGTGTCATTACTAGCTACTTGGGGAATGATCATATTAGCTTTATAGACATTAATTGTATCTCCTATACCTAATTTCAATCCTCTTAATATTGAGACATTATGAAGAGAAGCTCTAGATACAACTGTACCTTCTAATTCAACGGGGTCAAATACTGCTACGGGGTTAATGAGCCCTGTACGAGACGCCATCCAATCTACCTCTCTTAAAGTAGTTGATGCTGTTTCATCTTGCCATTTGAAGGCGATGGAATGTTTAGGATATTTAGCTGTCATGCCTAGGCTCACACCATAGGCAATATCATCATAAGTTAAAACTAGACCATCCGATGGAATATCATAGGTTCCTACTCTACTCTTAAATTCAAGAACTTTATCAGGAAGAGTGTCTTTAGTAACTATAAAATGTTCAACAACTTCAAATCCTTGGTCCTTTAGCCAATCAAAGCATTCTTTCTTAGAATTAGATATTTCATCACTGCTTTCTATTAGAGCAAAAATGATACAATTAACATTTCTTTTAGCTGTGACACTGCTATCTAACTGTCTAACTGAGCCAGAACACAAGTTACGAGGATTTTTGTATTGATTTTCTTCTTCATCAATTTCATTGTTCATTTTAGCAAAATCATGATATTTGATGATGGCTTCACCACGTAGTACTAAATGTCCTTTATAAGGAATGGTAAGAGGAATATTTTTAAACCTTTTTACATTTTCGGTAACTACTTCTCCGATGAGTCCATTACCTCTTGTTACACCACTAGTTAATTCACCATTATCATAAGTTAAGACAATGGTTAAGCCATCTAATTTCCATGATAAGAGTCCTACTTGATCTCCTAAAAAGGAAACTAATTCAGGTACTTTCTTGGTTTTGGATAATGATAACATTGGGGATGGATGTTCTACTCTTTCGAGGCTAGTGGATACTACAGGTTCTACGTTTTGGGTAGGACTGTTAGATAAGACCATACCTGTTTCTTTTTCTAAATTTACTAATTCATCATAAAGTGCATCATATTCGTAATCTGTCATTAATGAAACACTATTTTGATAATATGAGATTGATGCTTTATTCAAAATAGCTATAAGTTCTTTCATGCGGTTTATTTTATTTTCCATAAGTTTCTCCTTTAAGTATGTTTTATATTTATATTATATCATATATCAATTAAAGAATAATAGTAAATAAGTTTATTTTTATAATTTTATGGTGGCTATTTTATGTTGTTTTAGTATTTCTTATATCACTCTTCTATTCATATTTACTTGACAATGCCAATATATCATGTGAACATACGTTTGTCAATATATTTTTAACTTTTTTTAAATTTATTTTTTGAATTGATTCTTTTGTTTAACTAGAAAAGAAAAAAGATGACTTTGTGAAGTAATGTTGCTTCTATCATCTATTCTTTTTAAATATATCTTCTCTATTTATAATGTTTTTATTAATTTTCTCTAAAAGTATTTCTTTTTTTATTGGTTTGATTATTATATCACTAAATCCCATATTCAAGTATTCTTCATTATATTCATACTTATTATCTTTACTAAGAAGTATTACTG
>CAJJKI010000005.1 GCA_905188025.1 uncultured Eubacteriales bacterium
CCTGATATGAAATTACTTAAAGAAATGCATGAAGCTAAAGAGATAAGTGATAATGCTAATGAAGAGAAGACACTATTTTTATATAATATGACTCAAGAGATTAGGGCTACTACTAAGAATATTGATAATGAAGCTGATAATATAATAGATAGTGATGATATAGAATTTGATAGAGAGAGTGCTAGAAATATAAAGGGAGAAACTTCTAAATTTAGGATGATGACTAATGATATATTAGACGTGTCAGCGATAGACTCTGCTAATATAAAGATATATAATTCTAGTTATAATTTAAAGTTATTACTTAGAACTATTATAGGTAGTTATACTGAAGTATGTAAGAATAAGAATCTAGAATTTAGAACTAATATTGAACATAATATTCCGGAATCTTTATATGGAGATAATATTAATTTAAAGAAAGTTATTAATCAGTTATTAACTTACTGTGTTAAAGCTACTAGTAAGGGATATGTAGAATTAGATATTAATACTATTATTAAGGGAGATATAGTTAGATTAATTATTACTATAGAGGACTCTAGTATGGGTATTAAGAGTAGTGATCTAGAGAAGATTAAGATGGATAATAAGAATATATCTGAATCATATAAACTAATAACTCTTATGAATGGAGCTATGGTAATTACTTCTAATTATGGTACTGGTAATAAGATAAAGATTATTCTTGATCAAAAAGTAGATACTACCGAAGAAAAAGAAAATAAAAAATACCAAAACATTCTTGATAACAAAAAAATTCTAATAATAGATAATAGTGAACCAAGTATTAAGATAATAGAGAAGTTACTTAAGAATAGTAATATAGAAATAGATTATTCATTAAATGGAAAAGATGCTTATAAAAAGATAGCTACTAGAAATAGATATGATTTAATCTTGTTAGATGAAGAATTAAATACAATATCCGGATATGAAATGTTAAGGAACTTACAAGGAATAAGAAACTTTAATATACCAGTAATCTTACTAAGTAAAGATAATAAATATGAATATAATGAAGAATACTTAAAGATGGGCTTTAGTGATATATTAATAAAACCCATAAGTAAAGAAATACTCCTAGAAAAGATTAATAAAAATATCATAAATAGAGTAGATATCCTAACAAAAGATAAAGAAACTAAATAAAAAAAGTTTCTTTTTTCTAATATTTATCTAAAAATTACTATAAATATGTTAAAATAAAACTATAAAGGAGGACTATTATGAATACAAAAGAATATCTAAATAAAACTATTACAATTAAAATAGATCGCCCTCTAGGATCACGTCATCCTAAACATAATTTTATTTATCCTGTAAATTATGGATATGTCCCCAAAACAATCAATACTGATGGAGAAGAATTAGATGCCTATCTATTAGGAGTTTTTGATCCAGTTGAAGAATATTCTGGAAAAGTAATTGCTATTATTCATCGTTTAAATGATGATGACGATAAATTAGTTGTAGTACCAGAAGGAAAAGCTTACTCCGATGAAGCAATTATTGCTCTAACAGAATTTCAAGAACAATATTTCAAATCCGTTATATGGAGGTAATTATGGAATACTTAAGAGTATATGATAACAATAAAAAACCTTTAGATAAAAAAGTCTTACGTGGTATTCCCTTAAAAGAAAATGAACACATCTTAATATCATTAATTTTTATTGAAAATGAAAAAGGGGAATATCTCATTCAAAAAACTAGTGAAAACAAATCAGGTAAGTATGCCTCTACTGGAGGTCATGCAGACTTAGAAGAAGATTCTTATCATGCTATTATAAGAGAAACAAAAGAAGAATTAGGAGTAGATATAACTAATGATAATATTATCTATATAAATACCATTCTTCTAGGAGTACCATTCTTTGATATTTATTATCTAAAGAAAAATATTAATATTGATAAATTAACACTTCAAAAAGAAGAAGTATCTTCCGTCTCATATATGTCAAAAGAAAAAATAATATCATTAATAGAAGAAGATAAATTTGTAAAATCACATTCCCTTGCATTTAAAGAAATTCTTAAATATAAAGAAAATGAGGAGTAATATTATGAAAAAAGATACAGTAAATATAATTATTGGTGATAGTATCACTTATGGAGTAGGAGATACCGAATATTTTGGCTGGGTAAATCGCCTTAAAAAAACACATCCCACTGATTATTATTTCAATCTAGGCATTCCTGGTCAAAACTCTAATGACATCGTATTTCGTTTCGATAATGAAATATCCGCTCGTTATAATAAAGAAGATAATTTTCGTATAATCTATGCTTTTGGTATTAAAGATGCTCTACTTTTAAATGATAATAAAATAAATAAAGAAATATTCGTAAATAACTTAGAAAAAATAATTACTACTACTAAAAAATATACTAATAATATTTATTTTCTAGGTTTATTACCAGTAGATACCACTGTTAGAAAAAATTATCAAGAGTCAAATATCTTACTTATTGATAATCTAATTCAAGATATTTCTCAAAAAGAAAACATTAATTATCTTAAAATGAAAAATGTTATTGAATTAACTGACTTATCAGATGGCCTCCATCCAAATAATATAGGTCATGAAAAGATATGCCAGTATATCTACAAAAATATTTTTTAATATAAATTTATAACTAAGAAAGAGGTGCTTACTATGAAAGTATCACAAATAGGATTAATATCCAAAAAAATAACTAATTTAGATAAACAATTTCCAGTACAAGATATGTTACTTCAAACAGGACAAGTAGAACAGTTCTCTAGTGGAATATATGCTTATGGACATATTCCATATTTAGTAGAAAAAAGCATTGAATTATTAATATCAAAAACTTTAACAAAATATAATTGTTCTATTCTTTCATTGCCATTTCTACAACCTGAAAACATTTGGCAAGAATCAGGTAGATTAGAAAAGTATATATCTGAAGATGTAATGTTTAGATGTCTTACTGATAAGGGTAATTATTGCTTAGCTCCAACTGCTGAAGAAGCTATTGTTAAATATGCTAAAAATAGATTGACTTCATATAAACAATTACCTGTTACATATTTTCAAATAGGAGAGAAGTTTAGAAATGAAATTAGAACTAGAGGTTATCTTTTAAGAGGCAAATCTTTCACTATGATGGATGCTTATAGTTTTGGCAGAAATCAAAAAGACTTAGATGAAGAATATGAAAATATTAAAAAAGCATACCTTGAAATATTTAATACTCTTGGATTAAAAGTGGAACCAGTAGGAGCAGACAGCGGTGCCATTGGTGGAAACAAATCAGAAGAATTTATGTGCATATCCGATATTGGTGAAGACAACATTCTCTATGATGCATCAACTGGTACTAGTTTCAATGAAGAATTATTAGAGCGTCCTGACTATCAAGAATATCTTAAAAATAATTATGGTATTAATGATACTACTACTCTAAAAAAGAGAAAAGCAGTAGAACTTGGACACATCTTTAAACTAGGAGATAAATATTCTAAAACTATGAATGCTACATACATAGATGAATTTAGTCAAAATAAAAATTATATAATGGGATGTTACGGTATTGGAGTAAGTAGAACTTTAGCCATGCTATATGAAAATAGTATTGTTACTAAAGATAATAAATTTACAGGAATTGCTCTTCCTATAAACATAAGCCCATATCTTATATATATAATTCCTAAAGATGATGACTCTGAAAAATTAAATATAGCTACTTCTGTATATCAAGAATTATCAACTAATGAAGTACCAGTATTATATGATGATAGAATTAATCTTAGTATTGGTTCTAAAATAAAAGATAGCCAAATATTAGGTATTCCTTACACTGTAGTATTTGGTAAAACACTTGAAGATAATCATCTAGAAATAGAGAATAATAAAACTCATGAAAAAATAAAAATAGAATTAAATGAATTAATTCCTATTCTGAAAAAATTATCCCATAACAGAAATACTACTATCGAAAATATATTATCAGAAAGTAGGTAAATTTATGAATGATTATTTTAAAAATGATGAATATTGGAAAGAACACGTCAAGAAACCTCTAGAAGAAGATAACTGGTTAGATGAATATCAGAAATATTTTTCTAATTCAGGTCTCTGCCTTGACCTAGGATGTGGCATTGGACAATACACTAAAAAGATTATGTCATATGGATACACTGTAGTATCTGCAGATATTTCTAAAATTGCCCTAAACGTAGTAAAAGAATTTAATAATAATGTAATAGAAATAGATATGCAAAATTCATTACCTTTTGATAATAATAAAATTGATATAGTTTTTGCCAACTTATCTATTCATTACTTTGATGATAAAACAACTAAAAACCTAATGAATGAAATAAAAAGAATACTAAAAAAAGACGGTCTATTTATAGGAAGCGTAAATGGTATACAAGGATTAAAAGTAATAAAAGATACGTCCACTGAAATAGAGCCTCACTATTATTACAATAAAAATAAATATATTCGTTTATTTGATAAGTCTGATCTTAAAAAATATTTATCTTCCTTTCAAATAGTAGAAATATCTGAAAAAGAAATAATAAGGTTTAATCATCAAAAAAATTATCTATTGTTTATCTGTAAAAAGGATTAAGCATAAAAATTAAATTGTATAATTATAAAATAAAAACACTTTAATAACATAGAAAGAATAGGTGACCACTATGGACAATTTAAAAGAAATAATGCAAAAAGAAAACTTTGTATACCCAGATAGTACTCTTCCTAATATCATTGACGTTATAAGAACTATCTATACCCATTGTGGTACCAAAGAATCTTTTCAAATAAATGATCAAATAAAAAATATAATCCCAAATAAAAAGAATATTCTCTTCATTCTTGTAGATGGTATGGGTAGCAATTTGATTGATAACTTGCCTGACACCTCAATCTTAAAAAGTCATCGCCTACTTGATATAAATACCGTATTTCCTACAACTACTGGCTGTGTCCTCCCATCCATTGCCATGGCTAAGTATCCTGCTACTCACGGATTATATGGTTGGTATGGTTATAATCATGATTTAAAATTAAACTTCAAAACTTTGCCATATCTAAATAGAGACACCCTAGAACCATTAACTATATCTCCAAATGAAATTTTCAAATACCCCTCTATTATGGATAATCTCTCTAGAAGAACTCATGCTATTTTTCCTGAAAATCTTGTTAATAGTGTATATTCAAATTATGTTGCTTCAGAAAACAAGAGGAAAAGTTATTCTAATTATGAGTGCATCCCTCCAATGATAAATAATCTTTTAAAAGAATCCCCGGAAAACTTTATCTATCTATATATTTCTCAAGTAGATTCAAAAGAACATAAACTAGGCCCGTACAGTAAAGAAACAAAAGAAGAATTATCTAAAGTAGAATTACTTATAGAAAATATTATAAATACCGTTAACAGTAATGATTTCCTAGTAGTAATCACCGCCGATCATGGACAATTAACTATTCATGAAGAAGTTACTATGGACTTTGATAAATATAATAAATATTTTTATGCTCTTCCCACAATCGATTTTGGAACCGCTTCATATTTTGTTAAAAAGCCTTATCAAAAACAATTTATTGAAGAATTTACTAAAGATTATAAAAATAAAATGTATCTCTTTTCATCAGATGAATTATATGATCAAAACTTTTTTGGCAACGAAAAAACAAAAGAGGGTAGAAGTGGCCTTGGCGAATACATTAGTATTTGTGTACCAGGAGTTGTCTTTGTAAATGACTGTATTCTAAAAACTCTAAATATAAAAGGTAATCATACTGGCCTAACTCCTGAAGAAATAAAAATCCCTCTAATAGTAATAGAAAAATAAAGGCAAATTATTACAGATGTACTGTTATGTAAATAAAAAATGACATAATAAAATACAAACTATAAAAACAGAACAGAGAATAAAATACCATTTATTGATTAAGAATGAATATTTTAATAAGAAAGGAAAAACAAAATGAATAAAGGTACAGTCACTTTAGAAACAGAAAGACTAATATTAAGGAAAATTAAATTGTCAGATTATAATGATATATTTAATTGTTGGACCAGTGATTATAACGTAAGTAAATATGTTACGTGGAATCCTCACAAAACAAAAGAAGAAACAAAAAAAGTAACAAACTACTGGGTAAATGATTATGATAACGATTACAGTTATAGATGGCTAGTTGTATTAAAAAATACAAACGAAACTATTGGTATGATAGATGTTGTTGCTAAGAATTTGCAATACATGACAGCTGAGGTGGGTTATTGTTATGGCTCAAAGTTTTGGGGGAATGGCTATGCCACCGAAGCTCTAAAAATAGTTATAAATTATTTGCATAGTGAAGGATTTCATGTGGTATATGCACAACATTTTAATTCTAACACAGCAAGTGGAAAAGTAATGAAAAAAGCTGAAATGGAATATGAAGGATTATTAAAATCTAGAGTTATTAATAAAGATGGTGAAAGAGAAGACGTGCGTATTTATTCATCAGTATTATAGATATGCACAAAGTAAATTTTATTGGAGGAATAAAAAATGAAAACAATAGTAGCAGAAGTTTGTGTAAAAAAAGATAACAAGATACTAATGGTTGAAGAAAATAGAAAAGAGAAAAAAGGTAAATGGAACATGCCAGCAGGAAAACTTGAAGAAAATGAGGATATAATAACAACTGCTATAAGAGAAGTAAAAGAAGAAACAAATATAGATATAAATATCAAAGGGATTATATGTATTGAAGAAAAAGTATCCTCTGTCGGTCAATTATTAATACTGTATTTTCTTGGTGAATATGTATCTGGAGAAATTAGTTATGATAATGAAGAAATATCTAATGTTATGTGGATGACACCTGAAGACATTAATAAACTAGGTATTGAAAACATAAGAGGGTGAAATACAATTAATAATGTAATTAACTTTTCAAATAAAGAAATTTTCACTCTAGATAGAATTATGATAGAAAATGATTTATAAATTACCAAATTTTCCCATAATTTTCAAAAAAGTCCTTGACATACCTACAAAAATATAATAAATTAAATAAAAAATATAAAAAAAGAGAAGGCGTCTTGTATGAGTAATATACACACAACAATTAGAAATTATTATACAGTTTTTCAAATATTTAGAACAGCCAATATTTGTTTTTACTCATGCAATAATATTTGTATTAGTTAACACTGCGCTAAACATTAGGGAACGTTATTATTCCCTCTTGTTGGCGCCTTTTATTTTATATTTAAATAAGTCATTATGAAAAATATTTATAATAATAATTTATCTATCGTTATAAAATTGATAGTAAATTGTATTTGAAAGGAGCATTTACTATGCGTATTAACTATCTTTTTAGTGGTCTAGATAAAGAAAAAGGCTTTACTGAAGAACAGAAAAATAATTTATTGAAAGATATTCCTAGTAATTCTACTATTACTTTTATTGCTACTACTTTTAATAATTATGAAAAGACTGACTATAACTTAAACAAAATAATTGATATGTTTAAAAATATTGGTATCAATTTTAAAACTATTCACTTAATAGATTCAAGAATAGAAGAGTCTACTATGAAAGAGTATCTTAAAGAGTCAAACATTATCTTTCTAATGGGAGGAAATCCTGAAGAACAAATGGCCAAAATAAATGAATATCATCTAACTTCTATTATTAAGAATTTTTCTGGTATCATTCTTGGAGTAAGTGCTGGATCTATGAATCAAACTACTAATGTTATCTATTATGATGAGGATATTGGTGAAAGACTAATTGAGTACGAGGGCTTAGGGTTTCTTGATATAAACCTTTATCCTCATCTTGATTTCAACAATATACCATATCTAAAAGAAATTTTTGAAGTAAGTAACTATGGCAAGATAATGGCTCTTCCTAATGAATCATTCATAAAAATAATAAACAACATTCCTGAGTATCATGGAGAATATTATTATGTTGAAAATGGTACTATAGATATACCTGGAGCCCCTTATGAAAAAATCCGTCACCTAGGAACCATTCCTTTAGAAACAGAACGTCTAATCCTAAGAAGAACAACTAAAGAAGATTTTAAAGAATTTTTCTATCTTCAACTAAATCCCCATCTAAGAAAATATCTTGGTTCTACAAAATTAGGTAATGACATAGAGAAAAATGTCAAATATTTTGATCCTGAAAAATATCAAGATTTATCATACTATCGCTGGACTATTGAAACAAAGAAAGAACACAAAATATTAGGATCTATCTATCTAAATATCCATGATGAAAAAGCCAAAACAGCGGGCATAGATTACTGGATCCGTGAAGATGAATGGAACAAAGGCTACACTACCGAAGCTGCTAAACGCATTCTAGAATTTGCTTTCAATGACATAAAATTAAACCGTATTGAGTCCTCTGGCTCTATAAACAATCCTGGCACCTTAAAAGTAATGAAAAAAATAGGCCTAAATTATGAAGGTACAAGAAAATCAACTTATTTCTATTACTATGGTGGTATTAGTGACATGGCTTATTATGGCCTAACAAGAAAGGAGTACCAAGAAAAATGCAAATAATTGAATATCAAGAAAAATATTTAGAAGATGTAAAAGATCTTTTAGTAGAATTAGAAGAATATATTCTTTCAATTGATAAAGATGAACTAGATCAACTACATCCAGAATACCGTGATAAAATGGCCATTCTTGATCTAAAAGAAGTATCTGAAAACGAAGGGAAATGTTACCTAGCCATCGAAGACAATAAAGTAATTGGCCTTATAATGGGTTGCATTCCTCCATACGATGAATACGATTATCTAGATTATAAATGCCCAAAAAGAGGAGAAGTAACTGAACTAATCGTATCCCAAAAAGCAAGATCAAAAGGCACTGGCCAAAAATTAATGCAAGAAATGGAAACATATTTCAAAAAAGCCGGTTGTAAGTATATTCACATAGACGTATTTGCTTATAATGAAAATGCTATTAAATTTTATAGTAAATCAGGATATCATAGCCGTATGCATAATATGATCAAAAAAATATAATAAAGAAAGAAGGTAACACACATGATTCGTTATAGTACTGAAGAAGGCCTTATCAAACCTCATGGAATAAAATTTAGACAAAATCAAGATCCTAACATAATATTACCAGAAGTAGCTATTGGAGTATTCTCAAGGCATCTCTTTAATGATACTATCAAAGAATTTAATTGTCATGAAGTAGGATATTTATCTTGTGCAAACTTTGAAAGAAATGTTTATATCTTAAAATATAATAATACTGAAATAACTTTCTTTATGGCAGGAGTTGGCTCACCTCTATTAGCAGGTGATATTGAAGAATTGTCACACCAAGGAGTAAAAAAGTTCATTATCTTTGGTAACTGTGGTGTTCTTGACAATAACATTCCTGATTGTAGTATCATTATTCCTACTAAAGGATTTCGTGATGAAGGAACAAGTTATCATTATGTAGAACCAAGTGATACTATCGATATGAATCCTAAATATCAAGAAGAATTCATCCATATCTTAAATGAAAAAGGTTACGATTATACTAAAGGATATACCTGGACAACAGATGCCTTTTATCGTGAAACTAGAGAAAAAATAAAATATTTTAAAGAGCGTGGTGCCATCTGTGTAGAAATGGAAGGAGCTACTATTGCAGCAGTTTGTCAAAGATTAGCTCTTGATTACTTTACATTTTATTACGCTGGTGATAATCTAGATAGTGATGAGTGGGATGAAAGAAGCTTAAGCGGTCTCGTTAACTTTGAAAAGAAAAGACAAGTAAAAACTCTCGCTCTAGAATTAGCTCATAAAATATCCAACAACTAATTCACATATAAGGAGGACAATATGATTATTATTTTTGGAACAACTAACGAAAGAAAAACTGAAGATTTAAGAAACATTGTAAGAAAATTAAATTTAAATATTGAGATAAAATCTCTAAAAGATATAGGATGGGATAGGGGAGAAATTGATGAAACAGGTAGTACTCTAGAAGAAAATTCTTTTATTAAAGCCAATGCCATTCATAACTTTTGTAAAGACAACAATATAAACTATCCAATTCTAACAGATGATGCTGGCTTATTTGTAGAAAGTTTGAATGGTGAACCAGGCATATATACAGGAAGATATGCTGATAAAGAAATAGCTGAAAATCCTAATCTTCCTAAATATGAATGTTTAAACAAATTACTTAGAAAATTAAATGGTATTACTAATAGAAATGCTTACTACAAATGTATAGTTACTTGTATGTATCCTGATGGAACGTATTTTCAAGACTATGGCATCAGTCAAGGAGAAATAAATGACAGTATTGTTGAGCCAATCAAAAAGCCTTATTTTTATTCAATATTCAAATTAATAAACACTAACAAAACATTTAATCTACTAACTGAAGAAGAATTAAGTACCAGTTACCGCTACTGTGCTCTTAACAAAGTATTAGTAAAAATCAATAAAAATAATGAATCAAAACACAAAATTAATTCATAAATTATCCAATAATTAACTCACATAGGAGGTACTTATGCCAAACTTTACCTGTAAAATAGCTCCTCTTTCTGATATAGAAAAAAGATGGGATACATTAATAAAAAATCATCCTGATAATCCTAACTGGTCTATTTGGAAAAATAGCAATATCACAAACAATCAAAATAATTATCGTATCAGTTATTATGGATATTTAGATGGATTAATAATAACTGAAGCCACTGCTATCATAAGTCCCTTAGATACTGCTATTTCAAATAGTGAAAAACTAATATCTAAAGATATGGCTTATCTTACTGCCTTTAGAACTGATTCTAAATATCAAAACAAAGGCTATTTCAGTAAACTATATAAATATATGGAAGAAGATTTGAAAAGTAGGGAATTTACCAAACTCTCTTTAGGAGTAGAACCACAAGAAGTAAAAAACATGATGATATATTTTAAATATGGCTTCACTAATTATATTAAAACAGCTACTGAAACTTATCCTACTGGAAAAACAATAACAGTTAATTATTATTATAAAGAAATAACGAAAGGAGAGTGAATTATGAAAAAAATAACTTATGTTACTGGAAATCAAGAAAAAATAAGTAGTGCTAGAAAAGCACTAGAACCCATTGGATTTATCGTTGACAATGTAAAGATGGAAACTGTTGAAATACAAGCTGATGATACTGAAGATGTCGCTAAATATTCAGCTTCTTGGGCTTGCCAAAAACTAAACTGTGCTGTCCTAAAAAATGATATTGGTCTATATATTGAAGCTTTGAATGGTTTTCCTGGCGTATATACACATTATGTTGATGATACTCTTGGAGAAGATGGCATTCTAAAATTACTTGAAGGAGTAGAAAATCGCCGTGCTTATTTCAAAGAAGTTCTCGCATATTGTGAACCCGGTAAAGAACCAATTACTTTTACAGGCATAACATCTGGTACTATTGCTAAAACAAAATCAGGAACATATGGCTGGAGCTGGGATTTTATCTTCATACCAAATGGCCAAGATAAAACATTAGGCTGTTATTCAGATGATGAAAGATGGAAATTTTGGTCATTAGAGTCATATGAAAAATTAGCTGAATATCTAAATAACAAATAATTATAAAGGAGTGTGTATAATGAGAGAAATACTATTTGCTACCGGAAATAAATCAAAAGCCAAAAGATTTACTAAAGGCCTATTAGAGCATGATATTAAAGTACTAACTCTAGAAGACATTAACATAAATATTGAAGTAGAAGAAAATGGCTCCACCGCTATTGAAAACGCTTTAATAAAAGCAAGAGCCTATGCCAAAGAAACTAGCCTACCAGTGTTTGCTATGGATGATACTCTATATATTGATAATATCCCTGATGATAAACAACCAGGTTTGTTTGTAAGAAGAGTAAATGGCAAAAAATTAAATGATGAAGAAATGATTGAGTATTATTCAAACCTTGCCAAAGAATATGGCACTAATGGATTACTAACTGGTCGCTGGATCTATGGAATGGCTCTAATCAATAATGGCCATGAATATACATATACATGGAGTAAACAAAACTTCTATATTACTAGCACTCCATCAAACATTATAAATCCAGGTTATCCCCTAAATACTATCTCTATCAATATCAAACTAAATAAATATTTTACTGAACTAACTGAAGAAGATAAATTACTTATCCAAGAAGATGAATCACATGTAGTAAACTTTTTAGTAGATAGTTTAGATAAAAGTAAATAGCAATATCATTTGACAATCCCCATAACTTATGATATATTTAAAACAAGAAAGGAGGCGTGACTATGTACACAATAAACCATGTAATCATGTATGTTTATTCATAGTCATACCTGCATAACTAAATAAAATCTATTATAGTAGCAGGTATGACAGTTTTTGTTGTGCCTGCATCCTGAAGTCATATAGAGGATGTAAGGCCTTTATATGATTTTTAATTATTGAAAGGATTGATATATATGATAGATATAAATGTAAATAAAATTAGTAAAAATTATGGTATAAATAAAGTATTCTCTAGTATCTCTTTCGGAGTCGAATCAAAAGAACGCATTTGCATAACCGGCCCAAACGGATCTGGAAAAACCACTATTCTAAATCTCATCTCAGGATTAGATACTGTAACTGAAGGGTCTATTGCTATCCGTAAAGGAGCCACTATCGGCTACCTTCCACAAATACCTCCCATCTATGATGAACCCCTAACCGTTAAAGAACTTTTTAACAAAAACATTCCTAGTGATTACAGTGAAATAACTACCAAACTAAAATCTCTTGAAGAAAAAATGCAAAATTCTCAAACTCCTAACCTAGATAAAGTCATTGAAAGATATTGCCGTCTTCAAGAAGAATATCTTGCTATGGAAGATTATGACCTTATCAAAAGACTTGGCAAAATTATCAAAATGTTTAATCTAGAGTCTCAATTAGAAAAGCCCTTCAACAATCTTTCTGGAGGTGAAAAAAGAATTGTCTCCCTCGCAAATATCCTAATATCTAACCCCGACATTCTTCTTTTAGATGAACCTACCAATCACTTAGATATTACTACCATCGAATCCCTTGAATCATATTTAAGTAAATATTCTGGCACTGTCCTCTTCGTATCCCACGATAGATATTTTATTGATAGGGTAGCCACTAAAATAATTCTTATAGAAAATGGTAAAAGTGATATCTATTTTGGTAACTATACTTATTATGAAAAAGAATTTGAAGCCCGTCAATTAATTGAATTCAAAGACTATCAAAATCAGCAAAAATTAATTACTGCTATGGAGAAAAAAATAAAACAACTAGAAGAATATGGCCGTCGTGCTGCTCCAGAAGGAGAAATGTTTTTTAAACGTGCCAACAGTATCCGTAAACGTCTTGAAAAAATTGAAGTCCTCGATAAACCCAAAGAAAGAGCCGAGCTACCTATAAACTTAACCATAGATAAAAGAAGTAGCAACGATATCTTTGAATTTAAAAATCTAACCCTTACCATTGGCTCTCGCACACTCCTAGATAATGCCAAAATATCTCTTCATTATAAAGAAAAAGTCGCCTTGATTGGTCCAAATGGTTCCGGTAAGTCAACTCTTATCAAATATATTCTAAACGTCTATGAGAATAAATTATTTGATCCTAAAAATAAAATGGCCAATAACCTAAACATTGGCTACATTCCTCAAGAAATAACTTTTTCAAATAATAAAGAAACCATCTATGACTATGTTAAAAAATTCTTGAATCTAGACGAAACTCACCTAAGAAGTACCCTCGCTAAATATTTCTTTAATGGTGATTTAATATATAAACAAGTAGGAGTCCTCTCAGGAGGAGAAAAAGTTCGTTTGAAACTTTTAGAACTAATCTCTCAAAAAGCCAACTTCATAATCCTTGATGAACCTACCAATCATCTAGATATCACCACCCTAGAAGTCTTAGAGGAAGCCCTAACTAACTATCAAGGCACCATCTTATTAGTGTCTCATGATAGATATTTCATCAATAAAGTATGCAACAAAATAGTAAGCATTGAAGATGAAAAATTAGTAGAGTACCTTGGAAACTATACATATTACTTACAAAAAAGATATCCAGAATAAATAAAATATCCCAATAAAAAATAGAAAATTATAACAAAAGAAAAGTAGAATACATTTTTTTGATATGACCACCGCTTTTTCTTATGCTCAAGGGACGGGGTTTAATTCATTTTTATGTGTCTACTTTTACTTTATCACTTCACAATAATTTTCTATTTTACTTTTCTATGTAAACCAAATAACACATGTAACAAATTTATCATGTTAAAATAGCGTAAACCGCTTATCATTAAAGTCTATTTATGATAAAATAAATTAAGAAGGAAATGTGAGTAGTATGATGCAAGAAAAATTACAAAAATTATTTAAAGAAATTAACTTAGAAGAAGAATTATTACCTTATTTTAATAATGCCAAAATAGAAAAAATAGTTATCTATGATGGTAACAAACAACTAGATTTTATTCTTAATACCGAAAATGTTTTACCTATCGAAGTATATAATAACACCCTCTATAAGTTAATCTCTTATTTTAACTCTATTGAATCTATAAGACTAGTAATAAAACCAACAAGTGTTGATAATAGCCTTCTTTCATCATATTATTTTAATATCTTAAAAGCAATTTGTCTTGATCGTGCTAAATATAATGTATTTCTTGAACGTGATACCCCAGTAGAGGGCAATACCATTACAATAAAAACATATAACAAAGTAGAATGTACTAATATGTTTAGTCTAAAACAAGAATTAATAGATAAATTATCTTGCTATGGCTTTAATGTAAATATAAATATTGATCTCATCGAAGATGGTGATCTAGAATTAAAAAATAAAATAGAGTCTGAAAAAGTAGTATCTTCTCCTGTGTCTTCTCCATCATCTAACCAAGATAAGCCAATAAAAAAAGAGCAAGATACTGACAAAAAAACTCCATATCGTGCTAAAAAAAGTACCGAAGTAACTCCCATCAAAGACGTTCTTTATGAAGTAGATAACATTAATATTAGAGGTAGTATCTTTGGTATAGAATACTTTGAATCAAAGAGTGGCTATAAAATAATTACTTTAAAAGTAACTGACTACACTGATAGTATGTATGTAAAAATGTTTACTAAAGATGATGAAGAATATGCTCTTATCAAAAAACTCTTAAAAGAGGGCAAATGGTATAATTTTTACGGTAAAGCTGCTATGGATAAGTATGCTAATGAAATAGTCTTTAATACTCGTTACAAAGATGTCGAAGAAATAGAAGCTCCACCAAAAGAAAAAATCGTCGATGATGAGCCTATTAAAAGAGTAGAACTTCATGCTCATACCATGATGAGTCAAATGGATGGTATTACCAAAGTAGACTTAGGAAAACACACCTGCGAACTAGTAAGTAAAGCTATTGATATGGGTTACCGTGGAGTAGCTATCACCGATCATAGTGGTTGCCAAGCCTTTCCAATAGCATATGGCATAATCTCTTCATATAACAAAAAAATAGAAGACCCAAAAGATCATTTCAAAGGCCTCTACGGAACTGAATTAACCCTAGTAGATGATACCGTAAATATCGTTGTAAGACCAACTACCTTACCCCTAGAAGATAACACATTTGTCGTATTTGACACTGAAACTACTGGCTTCAATGCTGGTGGAGAAGACCAAATGATTGAAATTGGTGCCGTTAAAATAAGAGGAGACGAAATACTTGATCGCTTTGATGAACTAATTGATCCCAAAAGACACATTCCTGATAAAATTACTGACTTAACTTGCATAACTGATGATATGGTAGCAGGATGCCCTGATGAAGAAACCGTAACCAAACGTTTCCTTGAATGGACTGGCGATGCTCCAATGGTAGCACATAATGCTAAATTTGATATCTCATTTATAGAAATGGCTATGAAAAAATATAATCTTGGAGAATTCAAAAATACTGTTATTGATACCCTTGAATTATCCCGTGCTCTCGATCAAGGCTTTGCCCGTCATAACCTCTCAGCCCTCGTAAAAAGATATAATGTTCCATGGGAAGAAGATGCCCATCATAGAGCAGACTACGATGCTGAAGGTACTGCCCATGTATTTAGCAAAATGGTAAATAAATTAACTTCTCAAAACCTAACAAAAATATCCGATCTTGATAAACTAATATCCAAAGATGAAATATATAAGTTTGGTCGTACCTATCATTTTAATGCCATTGCTAAAACCAAACAAGGCTTAAAGAATCTCTTTAAAATAATCTCTCTAGCAAACACTACATATTTGTATAAAACACCAAGAATTCTAAGAAGTAAATTAAATGAGCTTCGTGAAGGTTTACTTATCGGTAGTGGTTGTTATGAATCAGAAGTCTTCATTGAAGCCCGTTCTAAAGAAGGCCAAGAACTAACTAATATTATTAATTTCTATGATTATGTCGAGGTTCAACCCCCTGAAGTATATGGCCATCTTCTTCAAACTAGTGATTTTGGTAGTGAAGAAGAATTAGAGTCTCATATCAAAAAAGTTATCTCCGCAACCAAAGAAGCCGGTAAAATTATCGTTGCCACTGGAGATGTCCATCACTTTACTAGAGAAGATAAAATATACCGTGAAATTATTGTTAATCAAAAAGTACCTGGAGGAGGCCGCCATCCACTTGCTAAAAGTAGTATTCATGATATCCCTTCACAACATTTTCGTACTACTAGAGAAATGCTTAACGACTTTGCCTTTCTAGGTGATGATCTCGCTTATGAAATAGTTGTTACAAATACCAACAAAATACTAGACATGGTTGATGAAATAGAAGTAATTATTGATACCGGAGGAATTCCATTCTCTCCAAGAGTAAAAAGTGATGATGGCTCATCTTACCTAGACTGTCCTCGTGTAGTAACAGATCTTGTATATGATAAAGCAGCCTCTTGGTATGGAAATCCACTTCCACATAATATTGAAGAACGTATCGCTAAAGAATTATATGGTGATATCGTATATAAATGTTGGCAAGAAATAGTCAACGAACAAAATCCTGATATGAGTGATGAAGATAAAAAAACAGAAATCTTTAATAATCTTCATAAAACAGTCGTTGAAGGATTTGATGCCGTCAAAAAATTAGTAGGAGACTCCGTTGTTAAAAAATGGACTGAAGAAGATGGTGAACTAAATGATAAATCAAAAGAAAAGAAAATAAAGAAACAATTAGGAGGTATCATCGGTGGAGGATTTGATCCAATCTATCTAATTGCTCAAAGGCTAGTAAAACACTCTAACGATGAAGGTTACTTAGTAGGATCCCGTGGTTCCGTTGGCTCAAGCTTCGTTGCTACCATGATGGGTATCACTGAAGTTAACCCTTTACCAGCTCATTATCGTTGTCTAAAGTGTCAAACAAGTATCTTTAAAGATGATTCTGGTAATGAACTAGGAGCAACATATTCAAGTGGCTTTGATCTTCCTGATAAGACTTGTCCAAACTGTGGCGAACTATTATATAAAGATGGTCAAGATATGCCATTCGCTACCTTCCTAGGATTTAATGCTGATAAAGTTCCTGATATTGACCTTAACTTTTCCGATCTAAACCAAGCCTCAGCTCACGAGTACACTAAAGTATTATTCGGTGTAGATAATGTTTACCGTGCTGGAACTATTGGTACTGTTGCAGAGAAAACAGCCTTTGGTTTCGTAAAAGGATACTATGAAGATAAAGGAATAACTAACAAGAGAACTTGTGAAATAGAAAGATTAGCTGCTGGTTGTACCGGTGTAAAAAGAACTACTGGCCAGCATCCTGGAGGCATCGTTGTAGTCCCTGACTATATGGACGTTTCCGATTTCACTCCATTCCAGTTCCCTGCAGAAGACGTTACTAGTCCTTGGAGAACCACTCACTTTGATTACCATGCTATCGACCAAGACTTATTAAAACTAGATATCTTAGGTCATTCCGATCCAACACAACTTCGTATGATTCAAGACCTAACAAAAACAGATATCTTAAAAGTCCCACTAGATGATAAAGAAACAATGAGCATCTTTACCAGTACTAAAGCCCTCGGAGTTACTAATGAACAAATTATGTGTCCAACTGGAACATTAGGCATCCCTGAATTTGGCACTCCATTCACTATTGGCATGGTGGAAGAAACAAAACCAACTACTTTTGCCGAACTAATCAAAATATCAGGATTATCTCACGGTACTGACGTATGGTTAGGAAATGCTCAAGAATTAATTAAAAATAATATTGTTCCATTTAAAGAAGTAATTGGTTGTCGTGATGATATCATGGTATATCTAATGTATCACGGTGTAGAACCTATCAAAGCCTTCAAAATAATGGAGTTCGTTCGTAAAGGAAAAGCTTCTAAAGATCCAGAAACATGGAAAGGTCATGTAGAAACAATGGAAAAAGCTGGTATTGAAGATTGGTTTATTGATTCATGTTCTAAAATCAAATACATGTTCCCAAAAGCCCACGCTGCCGCTTATGTAATTAGTGCTTTCCGTATTGCTTGGTATAAAGTACATATGCCTGCATACTATTATGCTTCTTGGTTTTCAACAAAAGCTACTGATTTTAATGTAGAAGCCATGATCAAAGGTTATGATGCTATTAAAAATGTTTTAACTGAAATAGATAACAAAGGCTTTGATGCTACAAACAAAGAAGCTGGTATTGCTGAATGTTTGAAACTAGCCCTTGAAGCAACCGCTCGTGGTATAAAAATAGCAAATGTTGATTTGTATAAAAGTAAAGGAACATTATTTGATGTCCTTGATGATAAAACAATTATTCCACCATTCAATGCTATTGATGGACTAGGGGATGTCGTTGCTAAAAACATTGAAGCTGAAGCTAAAAAACACCCATTTATTTCTATTGAAGATTTCCAAAATAGATGCAAAGTATCTACAACTCTTGTTGATAAAATGAAAACTATGGGCTTATTTAAAGACATGCCAGAAACAAGTCAGTTAAGTTTATTTTAACCAACTTGTTTTTTCTTTATCAAAATAATAAAATTTATCAAAAAAAGTATTGCATTTTTTTCATTATTTTGATATCATTAGTATAGTAAAGGAGGAATATAAAGATGGAAAATAAAAGAGGAAGTGGAATTTTCTTAGGAGTTGTTAGTGTTGCTACATTAGTAGTTGCTATAATTGGAGCTACATTTGCGTTCTTCTCTACTCAAACAGGTAGTAAAGAAAATGCCGTTAATGTAGGTGCTTATGAATTCGCTACATCTGTAAAGAGCGTAGATAGAATTTATCCAACTACAGATGATGAAGCAAAATTCACTCAAGGAATCATTCCATTAAATGCTGCCACAAGCGTTGGAGACACTACATATTTAATGCGTGCTTTATCAGCAGATAAAAAATGTATTGATGATAAAGGGTACATGGTTTGTGTGCTATACAAAGTAACTTTGACCAACACTAGTACAATTGCTGCTGAAATGAATTTAACAGTAAAAACTACTAAAAACGACAAAGGTGCTGGTGGCGAAGCATTTACTGATTTGACTTTCCAAGCATTAAGCGGAGATGAAACAGCATTTACATTAGATGGTACAGCTGCAAAATTATTAGATATAGATCAAGCAGTAGTTATCAAAAAAGACACAGGTAATTTAACAATTACTGCCGCCGCTGCTGATACTACAGGTATTGCTAAAGAAACAGTTCATTACTTTGTAGTTTATCTAAATGAAGAAACAGAAGCTACTGACCAATCTAAACAAATGGGTGCTAAGTATGAAGGCCAATTAATTTATACTACTACAACTGGTGGAAATACATTAACTGGTACATTCACAGCTTAATTTAGATAGAAATCTAAAAAGCGTTTTCTAAAGAAATCGCTTTTTTCTATTGCCATTTTTTAATATTTTTGGTATTATTAAATAAGAATAGGTGTGATAGTCATGAGTGAAAAAGAGAAGAAAAAAATGTTCATTGCTTTTTTAGTTCTCGCTACAGTTATTTTATTAGCTGCTGGAGCTACATTTGCATATTTCCAAACAACCACTAATAGTGATCCCGGAGCCGTAAACATGCAAGCAGCCGTTCTTAAATTAGATTTAAAAGATGACACATCATTGATTAAGACCAAAATAATTCCTTCTATTGAAGAATATGTTGATATTGCTAGTACTAGAAGGGATAAAGAAGGAAATTTACTAGCACCATATATAGATGAAACAACTGGAGAAACTATCACCGCTAAAACTGCTTGTATAGACGACAATCTCAAAGAAATTTGCAGTATTTACACCTTTACCGTTACTAATGATAGTGAAATGTCCATTCCTTTATATTTTACATTGGATCAAGGTATTAATACCTTTGAAAATCTATATTTTAAAATAATAGATGATAAAAATAATGTTGTTATGCCAGCAACTCGTATGTTAGATGACCGTTATGAAATAGACGAAACTACCGGTAAATATCAAAAAGATGAAGATGGTAAACTAATAGAAAAAGCTAATTTTAATAGCCTTAAACCTTCTCCAATAGTCTTAACCGGTATCAATAAAGACCTAGAAGGCAGCACCGATAAAACTAATCCTTCAAAAGTAACATATTCGATAGTTATGTGGATTATGGAAACTCATGTAGATCAAACTGAAGAAGATAGCGGCAGAATATTTGCCTCAACCCTCTATGTTACTACTTCTCCTGAAGGAACTACGGGTATTACCGGAACATTCTCTGCATTTGGTCGTGAATAAGCCTTGACAACTATCAAAAAAATGCTATAATAAATATTGATTTTCGGTTTATGAGTGACAACATAAATATCAACGAAATCAAACAATTTAATATTAAAATGAGCGCACGAAAGTGAAATAAGGTGGCACCGCGGTATAACCGTCCTTATAATTTACTTTTCGTGCTTTTTATTTAAGGAGGAATAAAAATGAAAGATAATATTTACAGAACTATTTATTGTGGAGAAGTATCCACAAATGAAATCGGAAAAGAAATTCGCCTTGCAGGATGGGTAAATTCCATTCGTAACCTTGGAAGCCTTCTTTTCATAACACTAAGAGATGAGACAGGAATCATCCAACTTATCAGTGAAGAAGTAGACAAGTACATTAATATCACTCGTGAAAGCACTATCACTGTAACTGGTACCGTAAGAGCTAGAACTAAAGATATGATTAATCCTAATATGAAAACAGGTGAAGTAGAAGTCTTAATCAGCTCCCTAGAAGTACTCGGAGAATGTGAAAACGTACTTCCTTTTGAAATATCTCGTTCTAAAGAATCAACTGAAGATACCCGTCTAAAATACCGTTATCTTGACTTAAGAAATGAAGAAGTACATAATAACATTTTATTTAGAAGCCAAGTAATTGACTTTATTAGAACTACTATGAAAAGTATGAATTTTACAGAAATACAAACACCAATAATTACGGCTACTTCTCCAGAAGGTGCACGTGACTTTATCGTACCATCACGTAAATTTAAAGGAAAATTCTATGCCTTACCACAAGCACCTCAAATATTTAAACAATTATTAATGGTGTCAGGCTTCAATAAATACTTCCAAATAGCACCATGCTTCCGTGATGAAGATCCACGTAGTGATAGACTATATGGTGAATTCTATCAATTAGACTTTGAAATGTCTTTTGCTACCGAAGAAGATGTCTACAAAGTAGGACAAAAAGTATTCTATGATATCTTCACCAAGTTTGGTAACAAAGAAGTAAGCCCAATTCCTTTTAGAAGAATACCTTATGAAGAAGCTATCTTAAAGTATGGTTCAGATAAGCCAGATTTACGTAATCCATTAGAAATAACAGACCTAACTAGTATCCTTTCAAAAATAGATTTTGCTCCATTTAAAAATACCACCATTAGAGGTATTAAAGTATCATCAATTGATAAGTCTAATTCTTGGTATAAACAAATGGAAGAATATGTTAAATCAATAGATGGCATTCTAGGATATATCAAAGTAAATGAAGATATGTCATTCAAGTCATCTCTAGATAAATTTTTCACTGAAGAGTCTCGTAAAGAATTAAAAGAAGCTCTATCATTAGAGCCAGGTAATGTTCTCTTTATAGTAGCCAACGAAATTCCTCGTAAATGTGCTAAAATAATGGGCCAACTCAGAATTAAACTAGGTCAAGAACTAGATCTAATCGATAAATCAAAATATATTTTCTGTATTGTTAATGACTTCCCATTCTATGAATTAGATGAAGAAGATGACAGCATCGCTTTCTCACATAATCCATTCTCAATGCCCCAAGGTGGACTAGAAGCCTTAAATACTAAAGATCCACTAACCATCAAAGCCTACCAATATGACTTCGTATGTAATGGTTATGAAATGTCATCTGGAGGCGTAAGAAATCATGATCGCCGTATCTTGAAAAAAGCCTTTGAAATAGCCGGATATGATGAAGAAGTTGTTAAATCAAAATTTCCATCACTATATGAAGCCTTCCGTTACGGAGCTCCTCCACATGCTGGTATGGCTCCTGGAATTGATCGTATCCTAATGCTTCTAAAAGATGAAGAAAATATTCGTGAAATGGTTGCCTTCCCACTAAGTGCTAACGGATCAGATGCTATGATGGGTTGCCCAGGAGAAGTCTTTGAAAAACAACTACGTGAAACACATATAAAAATAAGAGATTAATTTAAGGAGTAGGGTTATGGTTGAAATAGATGAAATAGCTACAATATTTAAAAGAAAAATATATCCTAATGGGGATATTGAATTTATTCCTTTCAAAATTATAGAAGGATACTATGATGACGATGAAAATTGGTTTTTAGATGCTAGTGGCAATACATATCACCACATAAGTGAATTTATTACCAGCGGTAACGTATATGGAGAGCGTCGCAAAATCTCTTTTCTCGTCACTAATACTAAAAATAAGAAATTAACTTTTAGTGACATGAAAAAGAATATTTTAAAAATATCTAAAACATTTGCATACTATCGTCGTCATGAAAATCCATATTTTATTACCCGCTATGATAAACATGCCAAAGAAGAATATATTTTTGAAGACGTTGATACAATTAATTTAATGGAAACACCTGATCCTGAAAATTTTAAAGCTTTCGAAGAAACAGCATATTCTTCAAATGAAATTTTAGAGCCAATAAATATAAATGTAAATGTAAATTCTGAGCATCCTGAAGAAAAATTAACTCCCATGGAAATTACTGCTAAAGTAAAAGAAACCATTAAAGGTCAAGACGAAGCCATTGATAGGATAGCTACAACTATTTATCTAAATAGAAAATATCCAACATTAAAGAAGAAAAATATTTTATTAGCAGGTCCATCTGGAGTAGGTAAGACTTCTATATTTCAAGCACTTTCCGATATCTTAGATATCCCTATTACAATTTTTTCAGTAGCAGGTTTATCACAAGCTGGATATATTGGTCGTGGTACCGAGAAAATACTTTCTCAAATAATTATTGATACTAATAAAGATATAGAACGTGCTAAAAAATCTATTGTTCTTTTAGACGAAATAGACAAAATAGCATATCATGATGTTCACTCAGGATCAGTTTCTACTCAAGGTGTCCAAAATGAAATTCTAAAGATAATCGAAGGCGATAAGCGTGAAGTTAAAATCGGAGGAGTAGGGCAATATGTTCTAGATACCACTCCAATAACCTTTGTTGGTGCTGGAGCCTTCTCAGAACTATATGAAAATAGAATATTCAATAAGAAGACCCCTCTAGGATTTGACAGCACTGCTCCAAAAATCACTGAAGAACCAAAATTTATTACTACAGATGAACTAGTTAAATATGGTTTAAAAAGAGAATTAGTTGGACGTTTGCCAGTACTAGTAGAACTAAATAATCTTGATAAAGAAAATCTAAAAGATATTATCATGCATTCTAAAAACAGCGAATTAAGTGAAATTATCAAAATACTTGAGTCATATGGCATAACTTGGACCAATCTTGAAGAAGTCATTGATTTAATTGCCGAAGATGCCCTCAAAAAGAAAATAGGAGCTCGTGGCCTAACTTCAACTATTACAGAAATGTTTTTAAGTATCTTCTATGATATCTTTAGTAATCCTAATATGTATCAAGAATTAATTATTGGACCTAACATTCTAAATGATAAAAATGATTATACTTTGATAAAGAAAGAAACATATACTAAAAAATTAATAAAATAACTATTTATATTATATATAAAAATAAGGAGGTAACCCATGAAAGAATTAAAAGATATTGAAAAATCTATTCAAAAAAAATATCGTAAAGAAATATTTTCTAAATTTATGAAAGCTGTAAAAGAGTTTGAACTTGTAAAACCTAATGATAACATAGCTATTTGTATCTCTGGAGGCAAGGATTCATTTCTTTTAGCAAAATGTTTTCAAGAATTAAAACGTCATAATAAGTTTCCTTTTACACTTCATTTTATTGTTATGAATCCAGGTTATACCAAAGAAAAACTCGGTGAAGTAATAGCCAACGCTAAATATCTAAATATTCCAATTGAAGTTTTTGATACTAATATTTTTGAAGTTGTAAAAGACACTACCAGTCCATGCTTCTTATGTGCCCGTATGCGTCGTGGTTGCCTCTATGCCAAAGCTCAAGAATTAGGATGCAATAAAATAGCCTTAGGTCATCACTTTAACGATGTCATTGAAACAATTCTTCTTAATATGCTCTATAATGGTAAATTTTCTGGTATGCTTCCTATCCTAAAGAGTGACAACTTTGAAAATATGGAACTAATCCGTCCATTATACTATATCAAAGAAAAAGATATTATTTCTTGGGTTAAATATACCGAACTAAATTTTATTGATTGTGCTTGCAAAGTAACTAAAAAGAATCTTGGTAAACGTAAAGAAGTAAAAGTTCTATCATATCAATTAGTAGATATGTATGAAAATGCTGATATAAATATTCTAAATTCTATGTTTCATGTTAACCCTAACACGACATTCGTCGATGAAAAGATTAAAGTCAAGGATGAAATATAATAATGGTCTTATGGGAAAATAGGAAAGATTATATTATCTGCAATCGGGCTAACAGACTATAAAATTATCATCTTTCCTAGCCACTCATAATGGCTTTTTTCTTTTAGCAAAAATATACAAACAAATGTACTATTTTATCTTGACAAAGCCTCAAAATTATGATACGCTTTATTTGTAATTTAAAAGAGGTAAGCCAAGTATTAACAAAATCATCATAATACTGTAAACCAATAGTTATAATATTTGACTACCATTATTTTCTATGATAAACTTAAGATGAAGGTGATTATAAAATGAAATTAAAAATAGGTGTAATTTTCGGAGGAAAAAGTCTTGAACATGAGTTATCCATCATAACAGCTCTTCAAGCCATGGACAATATTGATACGGACAAATATGAAGTAGTTCCCATCTATATTACCAAAGACTTGACCTGGTATTCTTCCGGCTGCCTTAGATATATTGATAGTTTTAATAACTATAATTTAATTGAAAAGTATGCTACAAAGGTAAATCTAATCAACAAAAAAGGCCACTTTATACTTCAAACAGCTGGCCTCATCAAAAGAGAACTAACAGAGTTGCACTTAGTAATTCCAATGGTTCACGGCCGTGGCACTGAAGATGGCACCCTACAAGGATATCTCCAAATGGTAGGCATCCCATATGTATCAAATAACATTTATTCTTCCGTTATTTGTCAAGATAAAGTATTTACTAAACAACTACTCGAATATAACGAACTACCAACCGTAAAATCAGTTTGGTTTTTCGATAACGAATATTATAAAGATAAAGAAGAACTATTTAAGAGAATCGACAAGTTAACATACCCACTAATTGTAAAACCAGCAACTCTAGGTTCAAGTATCGGTATTAGAACTGTTAAAAGAAAAGAAGAACTAGATACTATCATTAACGAAGTCCTAAAATATGATCGCAAAATAATCGTTGAAGAATTAATTGATGACGTTCTCGAATACAATATATCTATTCTAAAAACTAACGATAAGCTATTTATCTCATCAATTGAAGAAATAGAGACCAGCCTTGAATACCGCGAATATGTGGACAAGTGCAACCTAGAAAACTATCTAAATGGCAACATTATAAGAACCGTTCCTGCCAAAATATCTGAAAAAATGAGTGATGAAATAATTGAATTAGCCAAAAAAACAATCAACTTTCTAAATAACACAGGCTTGTCAAGAATCGATTTCTTGTACGATCGAAAAAAGAAAAAATTATATATAGACGAAATTAATAGTATCCCAACATGCTTTTCTCATCACCTATGGGAAGAAGCTAATATCTCTTACAAAGAATTACTTAACATAATGATTAATGATACCATTAAAAATGTTAACCGTGATAGTGAAATGATTACAACTATGGATATGGATGTTTTAAAAGATTTAAAAAATAGCGATATAAAGGATTTTAAATAATGTTTGGCTACATTAAAGGAATTATTAAAGATATTGATAGCAATCATATTATCATCGATAATCATGATATTGGCTACCAAATATACGTTCCTAATCCATACTATTACAAATTAAATGAAACATACACTATCTATACCTATAATCATGTTAAAGAAGATGAATATTCCCTATATGGATTTAAGAATAAAGAAGAACTAAACCTCTTCCTAAAATTAATTTCCGTAAAAGGACTTGGACCTAAAATGGCCCTCCCAATGTTTGCTACCGGTTCAATTACCGGTATTACCGACGCCATCGATCGTGAGAATATTCTTTATCTAAAAAAATTCCCTAAAATAGGAGATAAAGTAGCAAGACAAATAATTCTCGATTTAAAAGGCAAACTAAATGGTAACCAAATGAGTCTTCTTACTAACGAAACTAACGAGTTAACTGATGCTCTTCTAGCTCTAGGATACAAACAAGCTGATATCAAAAAGGTTATTGTTAACGTTAGCCAAGAATTATCTCTTGAAGAACAAATAAAAGAGTCATTAAAATTATTATTAAAATAAATTAAAAGGAAGTGATTATATGCGAATTGGCATTGATATAGATGATACAATTAATGAAACTTGGAAGCATATGATTCCAATTTATTCCCAAATATTTCATAAAGATGAAGCCACACTAAAAAAATCACTTCCATATCATCGTAGTATTGCTGACCTTAATATCTCTATAGATGACTATTTCAAAACAATGCGTCCATACTATGAAAAAAATGTTTTAAAGGTCACACTAAAACCTCATGCAAAAGAAGTAATTAATGAATTATATGACCGTGGTCATACTATAATTTTTATTACTGCTAGAGGAAAGTTATATGCTAATCCTGATGAAATAACTAAAAAATATCTTGCCAATCATGGCATTAAATATCATAAATTAATTACAAGAGCAAGTAAAAAAGATCTTGCTTGCCTCACTGAAAGAATTGACTTATTTATAGATGATAGTATCAAACACTGTGAATCAGTAAGTAAAACTGGTATTAAAATATTGATGCCAGACAATTACTTCAACCATGAAATAACAGAATATAAGCATTTTACTGATTGGCGCGAAGTTTTAGATTATGTTACAAAAGAAGAAAATAGAAACAGGTGAATCACATGGAAGGAAATAGAATTTTAACTAACGAAATGCTTTTGGAAGATAATAGCGACAATATCCGTCCACAGTCTCTTGATGAATATATTGGTCAAAGTGAAGTGAAAGAAAATATCAAAGTATTTATAAAGTCAGCTCTAATGCGTGGAGAAAGCTTGGATCATGTTTTATTATATGGCCCTCCCGGATTAGGAAAGACAACTCTTGCATATATTATTGCCAATGAATTAGGTAGTAACATCAAAACAGCTTCAGGTCCTTCAATTGAAAAAAGTGGTGATTTAGCAGCTATTCTTTCAACTCTAGAACCAGGAGATGTCCTCTTTATTGATGAAATACACCGTATTCCTAGATACATAGAAGAAATACTATATCCTGCTATGGAAGATTATTATCTAGATATCGTAATTGGAGGAGAAGGCACCAGTAGAAATATCAAAATAGAACTTCCACATTTCACCCTAATCGGTGCCACTACTAGAGCCGGAGACCTTTCAAGCCCTCTAAGAGATCGTTTTGGTATCATTTCTAAACTAAATTATTATTCCGAAGAAGAATTATACCTAATAATAAAAAGAACTTCTCGTGTATTAAATACCGCCATTACTGATGATGCTGCTAGTGAACTTGCTAAACGTAGTAGGGGAACTCCAAGAATTGCTAATCGTCTCTTCAAAAGAGTTCGTGACTTTGCCTTAGTAAATGGCGAAGGTGTAATTACCAGTGAAATTCTTGAAGATGCTCTAAATCGTTTAAAAGTAGATAAACTAGGCCTTGATGAAACTGACTACAATTTATTGCTATCAATAATTGAAAAATTTAATGGTGGCCCTGTTGGTATTGAAGCCTTAGCATCCTCAATCGGCGAAGAAGTTTCTACCATTGAAGACGTCTATGAACCATACTTACTCCAACATGGTTATCTTAAAAGAACCTCTCGAGGTCGTGTGGTCACTGATAAAGCATATGAGCATCTTGGATTAAAAAAATAGAATAAAAAGGAGAAAAAATGGAAAAAGAAGTTAATCAAACTATCACAAAAGACTCTAAAAAGAAAACAAAAAAATCCCTCATATTATTATCTATCATACTTATTATATTACTTTTATTAGGAGTCACATACTTCTATATAAGTAATAAAAACAAAGAGCCCGCCAATAATGCACCAACTATAACTTATCAAGATCTTGATAATAATATCACAGTATCTTGCACTAATTCGAAACAAGAATCAACAACTCTCTACTATCAAGGAGAAGATATCTATTGCAGCTTATCTTATGATTTTTCAAACACTTCTAAAGAAAAGGTATCTAAAATAACTGCAACATTTACTTTTGATTCAGAACTTGAATTAATTGAAACCAGCAATATATCTTCTGATTGGAAAGAGATATCATCTGGTCAAACTTTTAGTATTTCTTCAAATGTTGCCTTAGATAAAGATGAAAACTTTTATACTGTAAAGTTTAGAGTAAAAGGTACAACTGAAAAAGAAATTATTTCTCTTGGGCTAAAAGACGTATATTTAGAAACTAATGATAACAAATATTATCAACTAAATAATAGTCAAACTGAATTAATGATAGCTGTAAAGAATAACTATCGTTATGAATTAGATCGTACTAACAAAGAATTTATTTTTTACAAATCTAGTCCTGAAGGTTATAAAGAAATAAATAAGTATACCTGTAAAACTACTTGCTTTGAATATGCTGCTCAAAGTTTTGCTTACATAGATCTAAATGTTGGCCGTATGTTCATAGTAGATAATAATGATACAGAAGCCATTCTATATGATTTTACTCGTGGAGTACTAGCCACTTATGAAATACCTGTATATTCTCTAAGTGACGAGTCATATAATATTATCTATTTTGTAGCAAAAACAAAAGATGGTAAATACGGAATCGTTGACACTTCAGCAAACATAATCAGACCATTTGTATCAGACGGATTTGTCTCATCTCCAGTAAAAGCCATATATTCCGATACATATTCGATTAAAAATAATCTTATCGTTGAAAAGAAAAATAATAAATATGGCTTAACTAACATAAATAGAGTAAATACCGTTCTTGATTATAAATATGATAGTATTCGTCTATTAAATGATAAATATTACAAAGTCAAAGTAGGGGATAGTTGGTACTTATATAATGTAAGCAATAATGAACAAGCATTACCAGAAAAATATCAAGAAATATTTATGCCTACACCTGAAGTTTTGATTGTTAAACTAAATGGTTACTTATACATAAAAAATGAATCAGGACAAAATCTTCTTGAAGATAAAATTTATGCCCCAATGGCTTATGACGAAAATGCTTGCTGCGGCGGCACTTCTGGTATTTATGTTACTTTGAACTATGAAGATAAAAATATAGTAGATATAATTACTTACACCGATAGTAGTGCCGAAAAATCTAATACCATTAAATATATCTATGATATAAAAGAAAATAAATTAACAAAAAAAGATTCAACAAATTAAGTTGAATCTTTTTAAATACTAAAATTTTCTAAATAATCCAATAGCCTTTCCAAGAATTGTAACATTATCTAAAATAATTGGCTCCATATAGTCATTTTCTGGTTGTAATCTAAAGTGTCCATTTTCCTTATAAAAAGTTTTTAAAGTAACTTCATTATTATCATTCATTGCTACAACCATATCACCATTTTTGGCATTTTCACATCTCTCAACAATAACAATATCATTAGATAAAATGCCTTTATTAATCATACTCTCTCCATCTACTCTTAAAGTAAATACTTCTTTTTTCTTTGGTATTAAATATGCTGGTAATGAGAAAAATTCATTAGGTACTTCAATTGCTTCAATTGGTGAACCAGCAGTTACTTTTCCCAATAGTGGTACATTAACCACTTCTTCTCCCTTAGATTCATATTCATTAGGTACTAATAACTCTAATGCCTTGTTTCCTTCTTTACTTCTCTTAATATATCCCTTATCAACTAGATGATTAATATGTACATGAACTGTTGCTGGTGATGATAAGTTAATTGCACTACATATTTGTCTAATTGAAGGAGGGTACTTATTTTCCGCATGGAACTGTTTAATAAAATCCAATACTTCTTTTTGTTTCTTTGTTAATCCATCAGTTTTCTGTCTCATAAAAACTCCTTTCATATACATAATAACACAATAACAATCGTATGTCAAACATTTGTTTATATATTTTTCAAAAAAATAAGAAAAAAATTTAAAATAGGGGACAATTGACATGATTTTGTAAATCACAAACATTTGTTTATAAAATTTACCAAAAACTATTGACACAAACAACCGTATGTAATAAAATGTAATTACAGAAAGGGTGATTGTAATGAATTTTGTAAAAAATAATAAAGGAGCTATTTTATTCTATTTAATCATTCTAGTATCTTCACTAGTAATAATTAATGACGTAAAAAGAGATAATATTCGTGAAGAAAACAAATATGTAATGACATATATGGCTAAATGAAAAATACATATCAGTATTTAATTCCTTGATATGTATTTCTTTTAACCATTTCTTTATCAATATCATTTAATAGTTGACACTTCTCACATAACCATCTAGGTTCAACCAAAGTATCTTTATCAGGATCAGAAGTAATTCTATTAACCACTATTTTAGGATCAAGTATTTCCAATTCTTTGATAACAATATCAATATATTCTTCCTTACTAAGTACATGAAAATGTGTTTTCTCATATAAGTTAGCCATGCCTGTATCCTTAATAATATGTAACATATGAATTTTAATTCCCTGAATATCTAGAGTATTCAAATGCTTAACCGTCTCTAGCATCATATCTTCCGTTTCAAACGGAAGCCCATTAATAATATGTACAACTACATTGATGCCTCTCTCCCTGAGTTTATTTACCATCTCATCAAACTGCTTAACAGTATGGCATCTATTAATAAGTTTAGAAGTCTCTTCATGAATCGTTTGAAGCCCTAATTCAATTGTCAAAAAAGTTCTCTTACTAAGTTCTTCCAAGTATTCTAAACATTCATCACTAATTGCATCGCATCTAGTAGCTATATTAAGCCCAATAACATTAGGTTGTCTAAGCACCTCTTCATATTTTTCCTTAAGCACTTCTACTGGAGCATACGTATTAGTTCTCGCCTGAAAATAACCAATATATTTACAAGGAATATGATGCTTGTTAACTACTTCCGTCATTTCATTAAATTGTTCAGTCAAAGATTTAGACTTATCGCCACCAAATTCACCACTACCAGATTTAGAACAATAGATGCATCCTCCAAATCCTACCTTTCCATCCAAGTTAGGACAGCTAAATCCACCATTCAAACTAACCTTAAACACCTTAGTACCAAATTTAGTTTTATAAAAATAATTTAAAGTATGATATCTTTTATTATCTAAAGTATATTGAAACATCTCACATCACCACGAAGTAATTTTATCATAAAGAACAAAAAAACACAAATATCTACAATGTTATGATATAATTAGTATAAGGAGGAATAAACATGAGTTTTAAAGAATTTAGTGAATTTGAAAATCCAGAAAGTGCTGATTATGATATTAATAGTAGTATTAAAAACGTTACTGTAGATGATAGGAATGGATATAAAACTCCTAGTAAAGAAGAAAAAGAATTTTTAGAATTATATTTTAATTTAGGTTGCCCTGAATTATTTGAATTAGAACCCTTTGGCTTAACAGAACAAGAATTTTCTCATCCAACAAGTGAAACAATAAAAAAATTAAAGAAGTATGCTGAAAGCTATCAAGAAATAAATACTCATAAAAGTAGATAATATTTAAAAAATGTGCTATTATATGTTGACGAGGAAGTGATTATTATGACATTTGCCATTCATACATTCGGTTGTAAAGTAAATATTTATGAGTCTGAATATGTTATCAATTTAATGCAAGCTAACGGATACAAAAAAGTAGATTTTGATGATGAAGCTGACATTTATATAATTAATACATGTAGTGTTACCAATGAAGCTGATAAAAAAGATCGAAAGTTAATACATACTACAAGAAATAATCACAAAGATAAAATACTTGTAGTAATGGGCTGCTTTTCACAATTAAATCCCGATGTCATTGATGCAGATATAGTCTTAGGAAATAAACATAAATCTAAGATTGTAGAATTAATTAAAGAGTTTCAAACTAACAAGACAAAAATAGTAAAAGTAGAAGATATTAGTGATACAAATTTCGAAGATATGTATATTAATCGCTTCGTAGAACATACTAGAGCCTTTGTCAAAATACAAGATGGTTGCAATGCCTTTTGTGCATATTGTACCATTCCTTATGCTAGAGGAAATTTAAGAAGTAAAAACTTTAATAAAGTAATCTCTGAAGTAACTGAATTAGTTAATAATGGTTATAAAGAAATAGTATTAACTGGAATTCATACCGGAAGATATGGTAAAGAACAAAATACCAATCTTGAAAATCTTTTACGAGAATTAGTTAAAATAGAAGGCCTTCTTAGAATAAGACTGTCTAGTATTGAAATAAATGAAATAACTGATGGCATTATTGATTTAATAAAAAATAATCCTATCATGGCTAAACACTTACATATTCCGATGCAATCAGGTAGTAATGAAATCCTAGTATCCATGAATAGAAAATATAAAAAAGAATATTTTATTGAACGTGTTGCTCATATCCGAAAAGAAATACCTGATATCTCCATAACAACTGACCTAATCGTTGGCTTCCCTGGAGAAACTGAAGAATTATTTAAAGAAACCATTGACACTCTAAATATCATTAAATTTACTAAAATACATACTTTTCCATACTCCAAAAGAAATGGTACAGTAGCTGCTACTATGCCAAATCAAGTAGATGGCAATATCAAAAAATGTCGTGTTAAAGAAGTTTTAGCATTATCAAACAAATATGAAGAGTCATTATATAAAAGCAAAATAGGTGCTACCTATGATGGCCTCATAGAAACCCGTAAAGATGGAAAGAAGATTGTTATAACTACAAATTATATACCTGTAGAAGTAACAACTGACTTATCTAATAATGAAATAGTAAACTTAACTATTGATGAAGTGAATGGGCTTAGAGTACTAGGAAAAATAGAATAATATTCTAAAGATAATTAAAAAATACAAAGAATTATTCTCAAAAACTATCATAATATATACAAAAACAAATGTATAATATAAAAAAAGTACGAATTTTTTAGTAAAATTAAGTAAATTCTAGTATTTTTCACAATTTTATGTTATTATATATGAGAAAGAAAGGGGATACTATCAAAAATCCCCATAAGAAAGGGAAAAAAATATGGATGAAATATTATTAAACGCTGAAGAAAAAATGGAAAACACTATTAGTTCACTTGAATATAAATTTACTAATGTTAGAGCAGGTCGTGCTAATCCCAGCATGTTAGATGGCATTACTGTTGAATACTATGGAACAGAAACACCACTTAAACAACTTGCTAACATTAGTGTTCCTGAGGCAAGACAACTAATGATTAAGCCTTTTGATAGAGGAATACTTGGAGGAATTGAGAAAGCTATTTTTGAAGCTAATCTTGGTATCACTCCAAACAATAATGGAGAATGTATCTTTTTAGTTATCCCTCCATTAACTGAAGATCGCCGTAAGGAATTAGTAAAACAAGTAAAGTCCTTAGCAGAAGAAGCTCGTATTGCTTTAAGAAACATTCGCCAAGAAGCAAACACAGGACTAAAAAACTTAAAATTACCTGAAGATACTGAAAAAGAAGGTAATAACGAAGTACAAGATTTAATCAATAAATACAACAAAATAATTGATGAAAAATTAAAATTAAAGGAACAAGACTTAATGACTATCTAGTCTTGTTATGAAAAGGGGAGTTTTATTTATGAAAAAGGTTTTTATGCCATCAATGGATGGCTTACAAGAAATGCAGTCTCTTAATGCAGACGTTTATTCATACTTACTTATTAAAACAGTAGAAAAGTTTATTGTTGACGGAATAATTTATAGTGCAAAAGGTATACTTAATCCTAACTACACTGTAAAGTACATTCTAAATGATCCTGAAGTAGTTATTCCAATTTGCAGAATGTATCCTGAATTAATATCACGTTTTGATTTTGCTAGTAATGATACCGCGCTTTGTATGGAATTACTAAATAGTTCACAACAAGAAAAGTATGCATCTTCTTTAGACAATCTAGCATATTTTGACAGTTCAGCCATTTGTAGCAATCAAATAATTGTAAAAGATGTTATAGGAAAACTAAAAGATGAATTAATTGCTAATCCCAAATATCGTTTTACTTATAAAAATAATGCATTACTTAATCAAATATTTGCAACTACGATTTTATCAGGCAATAGTAGCCTATATATTAGACCTGAAGAAAGAGAATCACTATTAACCAAATTAGCAACTATTGAACCATACTATGCTATGCAAATAGGTAAAGAGTTATCACTTGAAGGGTATAGTGCTCAAGAATTAGTAGAATTAAAAAGAGAACTGTTAATTACTAGTATCGATTCTTATAAAAGAAGATATGGTATAACTGAAGATAATTCTCACAAAGGAGAAGATATCTTTACCAAAGATAATATAAAAGTAAAAAGATTAATAAGAAAAATAACAAATGATCCTATGTTATTATATAGAAATAATAATTAATAAAACTATGAAATGGAAGTAGTAAATCTAAAAAAATAATTAATAAAGAGAGTTAGGGAAGGTGTAATCCTAGCATAATTATTAGATTGAATTCACCCATAGAGTTTTATCGCTATTAGCGTTAACAATACAAGTGTATAACTAAAAGTTATAAATAAAGGTGGTACCGCGGCCTAAAGTCGTCCTTTAATTTATAACTTTTTTTAATTATAAGGAGGAAAATATGAACAAAGAAATAATAACCAATATGAAAGAAGAATTACAAAAATTATTTACCGAAGAGTTAACTTTAAATAAATTAAATGATCTAAAAGTTGAATATCTCGGAAAATCAGGTAAAATAACTGAATTATCTAAAATGATGAAAGATATACCTAATGAAGAAAAGAAAGATTTTGGTATGCTTCTAAACGAACTAAGAACAGAGTTTAATAATCTATATGAAAAAACAAAAACTGCTTTAGAAACAGCTGAAATAAATAGAAAATTAGCAGAAGAAAAAATAGATATTACTATGCCAGCTACTCCAGTCTTAAATGGTGCTCCAAATATACTTGAATCCATCATCGAAGAAGTTGAAGAATTACTTATGTCAATGGGATATGATGTCGTAGATGGACCTGAAATAGAAGAAGATAGATTTAACTTTGAATTATTAAATATTCCAAAAGGTCATCCAGCAAGAGATGCCCAAGATACATTCTATATTGAAGATGAAAAAGTGCTCCTACGTAGCCAAACTTCACCAGTACAAGCAAGAACAATGCTAAAAGGAGAAGGTAAGACTCCTATTAGAATGATATGCCCAGGAAAAACCTATCGCCGTGATGATGATGATGCCACTCATTCTCATCAATTCATGCAAATAGAAGGTCTAGTAGTAGATAAAAATATTAGTCTTTCTGATCTAAAAGGAACATTTGATATCATTGCCAAAAAACTTTTCGGAGAAGATTGCATCACTCGTTTTAGACCAAGCTATTATCAATTTACCGAACCATCAGTAGAAACAGATATTAGTTGTTTCAATTGTCATGGTAAAGGTTGCAGCCTTTGCAAAAACACTGGTTGGATAACTGTAGCTGGTGCCGGTATAGTGCATCCTAACGTTCTAACAAATTGTGGTTATGATCCAAAAGAATGGACTGGTTTTGCTTTTGGCTTTGGTGCTGAAAGACTAGCTATGTTAAAATATGGCATTAATGATATTAGAACATTCTATATGACTGACTTAAGAGAAACAAGAGCATTTGATAGAAAGGACAGTGAATAATATGATAAGTTTAAATTGGGTAAAAGATTATGTTGATTTAAATGGCATCGATTTAAAAGAACTAGCTGTAGATATTACCAAAGCTGGTGTTAACGTTGAAAAAGTTATTACTAATCATATTGATAACCTTGTAATTGGAGAAGTCGTTGAGTGTTATGATCATCCAAATAGTGATCATTTACATATATGCAAAGTTAATATTGGTACCACTACCACTCAAATCGTATGTGGCGCTCCTAATGTTAGAGCAGGAATCAAAGTAATCGTATCCCTTCCTGGAGCAGTTCTTCCTGGAGGAAACGAAATCAAAGCTGGCAAAATTCGTGGTGAAGAATCAAATGGTATGATTTGTGCTTTATTCGAATTAGGCCTTGAAGAAAAAACTGAAGAAAACTATAACAAAGGAATACATGAATTGCCAAGTGATGCTCCAGTCGGTGCTGACCCCCTAGAATATCTTGGCTTAGATGATACCATCTATGAATTAGACGTTCACAAACACCGTAATAATGATTGCTATTATCATATAGGTTTTGCTTATGAAATAGCTACTATTTTAAATGAAAAAGTAACCTTACCATGTAGAGATTATAAAGAAACAACTGATTCTATCAAAAATCATTTCAGCCTTTCAGTAGAAACTCCCAAGTGTCCATTATATCTAGCTAAAATGGTAACTGGAGTTGAAATTAAAGAATCTCCAGATTTTATCAAAAAAAGATTAATTTCTGCTGGTATGCGTCCTATCAACAATGTTGTAGATATTTCTAACTATGTAATGCTTGAATTTGGACAACCAATGCATTTCTTTGATAAAGATAAACTAGGAGATACTGTTCTTGTTCGTGATGCTGTAGATAATGAAAAAATTACTACTCTTGATGGTAAAGAAAGGGTATTAACACATAATGATATTGTTATCACTAATGGCAAAATTCCAGTATGCATTGCAGGCGTAATGGGCGGACTTAATACAGACGTTGATGATACTACAAAGAATATTCTTATTGAAAGCGCTATCTTTGATCCCATCAGTATCCGTTACACCGCTAATAACCTAAATCTAAAAAGTGAAGCCTCTATTCGTTACGGAAAAGGACTTAACTATGAATATACTTTCATGGCTTTAGATAGAGCGTGCCATCTTCTAGAAAAATATGCTAATGCCAAAGTATTAAAAGATACCGTATCTCATGATAAAATAGATAAAACACCTAAAGTAGTTACTTTCAAATCAAGTGAAATTAATAAAATGTTAGGAATCACTATTTCTGAATCAGCTGTTGAGTCAGAATTAGATCGCCTTGACTTCAAATACACTAAAGAAGGGGATGTCTTTACTTGCACTATTCCTAATCGTCGTCTTGATATTGAACCATTTGTTAATGATATTGCCGAAGAAATTGGTAGATTATATGGTTATCAAAATTTAGTATCTACACTTCCAGTAGTACCTATGCGTAAAGGTGGATATGTCGGTGACGTTAAATATCGTAAACTTATTTCTAAAAGACTTCGTAGTCTTGGCTTAAATGAAGTAAAAACTTATACCCTTGTGTCACCTACAGAAACAAGCCTCTTCAACTATGAAGCCAAAGAAAAAGTAACTTTACCAAATCCTATGAGTGTAGATAAATCTATCGTAAGAACAACTCTTCTTCCATCATTACTAAACATATATGATTATAATAAAGCTAGAAAAGTTGAAAATATCTTCATCTATGAAATAAGCAAAACATATGACTCAGCTTACAATGAAGATACAAAAATTGCTATTCTTATGAAAGGCACATATTTAGGTAGTAGTTGGAGTCAAAATAAAATTAACACTGATTTCTATCTAGCAAAAGGTATTGTAGAAAACATTCTTGATTACCTAGGATTAAAAAATCGTTATACTTATGAAGTATCAGCAATCGATGGAATGCATCCAGGTATGTGTGCTAAAATACTTCTTGATCGTGAACCAATCGGAGTAATTGGCCGTATTCATCCAAGTATTAAAAAAGATGATATCTATCTAATTGAATTATCTTTAAATAAATTAATTAAACCAGTTAAAAAGATTAAATATAAAGAATCAAGTAAATATCCAGAAATAAAAAAAGATGTTTCATTCATCGTAGATAACAACACTACTTGTAAAACTCTAGAAGATACCATTAAAAAGTCTGGTGGCCGTTTACTTGCAGATATCAGCCTATTTGATGTTTATCATGATAATAATAATGAAAAGTCACTTGCTTTTTCACTAACATTCAAAGATAATGAAAAAACTTTAACTGATGAAGAGGTTATGACTATATTTAACAAAATAATTACTGACGTCACTATTAAGTGTAATGCTAAATTAAAAAGCATATAATAATAAAGAACATTAGCGTATTTCTAATGTTCTTTTTACTTATAAATAGAATTATTTCTTTTTACTACTTTTTCTCTTATTAATAGTATCTAATATTTCTTGTATTTCCTTTTCTACCTTCTCATCAATATCATCTTGTACATCTTGATATTTTTCACCATTAGTTTTAATTGCTTTAATCTCTTTTAATTCATTTTTAGCAATAGCCTTAATAATAATTCCAATTGATAATGTTACAGCACTAGCAATCTCTATTATTGGCCCTTCAAAATCAAAAGGTGATAGTAGTGATCCAATTAAAACCGGCTTACCAACAGTAGTTAGCACATTTCCTGCCTTATTAAGTTTTACATAAAATTCTTTCTTTTTTTCTAAAGCACTTTTTATCTTTTCAGTATTTTCCTTACTTTCACTTATTACTAAAGTCTCCGGCAAATCATTCTTCATTCCCATTACCCCCAATTATCTCATTCTTAAAATTATTATAAAATTTTAATACTAATTCTTTCTCATTATCTGGAATAGATACAATATTCTCATTCTCATCTACTTCATATATCATTATCAAATTATTCTTCTTATCAATTTCTTCATCAAAAGAACAAATAATATATTTCTTTCCAAGTTCTTCTATCTGAAATCCTCCCAGCACCTGTGCCATTACTTACTTTCCATTTATTATTTTCTCCATTAAATAACCTCTCCTTTCAAAAAAAACTTATCATATATATAAGAAAAAGTAAATATAATTATTAGTAAATCTATAAAATAACTTATTATCTACTAGTTTATATAACTTTACATATAGATAACTATCTGTCATTAATTATCACAACATTTAATTCTTTTCTTTAAAAAAATACAATCTTGTGATATACTCATTGTATGAAATAAATTTAAAGATAAAGGAGTATGTTATGAAAAAAATAAATTTAAAATTATTATGCTTTTTCTTACTAATAGGGTGCTTAGGAATAACAAAAGTTAGGGCTGATTGGGCAGGTTGCTATGCTAAAATGAATAAAGATGAAGCAGTAAGTATAGGAGACACATTTACTTATGACTTAGGAATAGATGGAAATACTACTGATATTTCTGTGTACGGACTACATTATGTTATTTTATATGACCAAAATATATTAGAACCTGTATCAATATCTGATGGTGGAGTAGGAACTTATTATAATTGGGAAAATATTTCATCTAATGTATATGAAGAAAAAGGTACATACAATAGATTAGTTGTAGATATTAAAACTAATGATAAGAATAAATTTCTAGATGATAAAAGAGATATAAAAGAACTATTAAAAATAGGATATGTAAAATTTAAAGTAAAAGATACTAAGAAAACAAGTACTAAAATTATGCTATATCAAACTTATAGAGAAGATTTGGTTAATGGAAGTTTCTATAGTTCATCCTCATCATATTATTACGCATATAGTAGCTATGCTGGTAACAAGCAATCACCTTGTTATACTGAAATTACAACATATATAAACATATATAATAAAGATAGTGATGCTACTCTAAAAGACTTAAAAGTAAATGAAGTAGATATAACACCTAAATTTAATAAAAATACTTTAAATTATGAAGCAATAGTTAAAAATGAAATAGACACTATTAACATAGAAGCTACTTGTAACGGTAATAATTGTAAAGTAAAAGGAACAGGTAAACAAAACTTATCTGTAGGAAATAATACTTTTAAAGTAGAAGTCACTTCAGAAAGAGGTAATTCACAAATATATACCATTAACATAAATAGAAAAGAAAAAACAGAAGCCTATCTAGAAAGTTTGAGTATTAAAAACAATAAATTATCTCCAGAATTTAACCCAGATAACTTAGAATACATATTGTTTGTGTCTAATGATGTAAAAAAATTAGATTTATCATATGTAGCAAATGACAAAAATGCTTCAGTTAAAATTGTTGGAAATGAAAATTTTGTAGAAGGAAATAATGAAGTAAAAATAATAGTAAGTAATAGTGATAACGATAGTAAAGCAGAAAGAGAATATCACATTAATGTTATAAAAGAAAAAGAAGAAAATACTACTTTAATAGATAATAATACTAAATTAATAAAAAAGCAAAGAATAATAATGATAATACTTAGTAACCTTCTTGTTATTAGTAATATTTTATGGATAGTAAAAGTATCAAAACTAAAGAAAAGATAAAGGAGCTTACTTATGAAAAAGAAAAATATTATTACAAGCATAACAATGATTATACTAGCAGTTATCTATACTATCCTAGTAAAAATAATAGATGTTGCTCCTATAGGACCAAATAATTCATCAGTAGGTTTCTCTAGCATTAATGGTTTCTTCCATAATTTACTAGGAAGTAACATGACTATATATAAAATAACTGAAGTATTGGGAATGATACCACTACTAATGGCTGGTATCTATGCCCTTATTGGATTTATTCAACTAATTAAGAGAAAGAGCCTTGCTAAAATTGATCGTGAAATTTATGCCTTAGCATCCCTTTATGTAATTGTTCTAGGACTATATGTCTTCTTCGAAAAATGCATTATTAATTATCGTCCTATCCTAATAGATGGCGTCCTTGAAGCTTCATACCCATCATCTCATACCCTTATGGCAATCTGTATATGTGGTAGTTCACTCATTGTGAATAAGCGCCTATTTCATAAAAAAATCTTTAACATTGAAAATAAATTATCTATCTTTTTAATACCAGCAATTGTTTTAGGACGTTTCATATCAGGAGTTCATTGGTTTAGCGATATCCTTGGTGGTATAATTATCTCCGTAGCATTACTATCAACATTCTACACAGTAATCTCATCATTTTCCACTAAAAAAGCAAAAGTTAAAAATGAGCTAGAAGATGATTCACTACCAATTCCCTTAAAAGATGATGCTGTACCAGGAATATAAAGAAATTAAAATAATAATAAAAGAGTCAGTAGTATTCATGCTATATAGTAGCCTTCAAAACAAAGCAATATCTATATATGAATCTATTAACTCTTTTTCTTTTATCTCACTAACTCTAAAAATTCCTTTGGAGCTTCACTCTCAATATGTATAATCTTCTTACTAACAGGATGCACAAACTCTAAGATATTTGCATGTAAACATAGTCTCTTGATGGGATTACTCTTAGCCCCATATTTCTTATCTCCAACAAGTGGATATCCATGCTCTGAAAAATGTACTCTTATCTGATTCCTTCTTCCAGTATCAATAAATACTTGCATCAATGAATAATTTTTATTTTTTTTAATTAACTTATAGTGCGTAATAGCTTCCTTTCCAGTATTATTTCTTGTAGAGTAAACAAATTGTTGCCTATTTTCCTTAAGAAAAGAATGATATGTTCCACTATCAGGGTGAATTCCTTCTACCAAAGCAATGTATCCTCGCTTCTTAACAATCGTATTCCAATTTTCTTGCATCTTATCTCTAATTCTTTGATCTTTACAAAATAAAAGTACTCCCGAAGTATCTTGATCAATCCTATGTACCACAAAAATAAACTTTCTATCTTCCTTCTTCACATAATCTGATACCATTCGGTAAGCCGTTACATCTCTCTCCTTATCATTTCCTATAGATAAAAGTCCACTAGGCTTATTAATCGCTATCAAGTACTCATCCTCATACAAAATATCAATTTTCTCATCCTTAATTATCTTCTTACTATAACTAATCTGAATCTTGTCACCAGCCTTAACCATATAACTACTATTAGTAGTCACCTTATCATTAACCATAACCATCTTATTTTTAATATAATTTTTAATACTTTTCTTAGATAAATCCTTCTTAAAATTACTAATACTATCAACTAGAGTACTATCACTTGAATTGATATAATCTTGCTTTTTATTCATTTTCTTCACCAATAACATTATATCATTAGTTTAACTTTATGTAAAATATGTTATAATACTTTTTGGTGGTTTTTATGTTTCATAAAATTATTAAAGAAATTTGTCAAGAATTAAATATAAAATGTACATATCTATCTAAAGGTTGGATAGTTAAATTAGAATATAATAACAAAGTAAAATATTTAGTGGGTAATAAGTTTGATCTAAATCCTCATGCCCTAGGATTAGTTATGGATGATAAATATGCTTTCTATGATACTCTCAAAAATCTAAATCTTCCAGTATGTCTCCATCATATCTTTTATGCCCCTAATAACAAATATCCTTATGCCATTGGATGCAATACCTATGAAGAGATATTTAAATACTTTGATTTATACCATCACGATATTGTTGTAAAAATAAATAATGGCTCTCTTGGAATGGATGTCTATCATATCGAAGACAAAGACACCCTCATAAAAACTCTTGATAAACTTTTCATAAAAAACTACTCCATAAGTATTTGTCCATATTATCATATCAAAAATGAATATCGTACTATCATTCTAAATAACGAAATAAAACTTATCTATAAAAAAATAAGCCCAACCGTTACCGGAGATGGCCTTCATTCTATTAAAGAATTACTTCAAAAATTTAATTTTTCATATTTTAAAGACATACAACTCCCTGATACAATTCTAAAAAAAGGAGAGATATACACTTATGATTGGCACTTTAATCTATCTCGTGGAAGTATCGCCACTACCAGTATTGATCCTAAATTAAAAAGCAAAATTACCGATCTAGCTCTTACCGTAGCTAAAAAGACTGGTATAGTATTCGCCAGTATCGACATCATTGAAACTACCGGTGGCGAGTTATTAGTCTTAGAAGCCAATAGTGGTGTAACTATTGATAAAGCCATAAATTTTTTACCAGATGGTTACAATATAGCAAAAAATATCTATAAAGAAGCAATTATTGCAATGTTTCAAGAATAGCGTTGATTTAATACGCTTTTTTTGTTATCATTAAATTATAAGGAATAACAAGGTGGATAAATAAAGGAGAAAATTTAATTTATGAATGAACAATATTTACAAAAATATTTAGAAGAATTATCTGAAAGATTTCCCACTAAAGAGTCAGCAGTTACAGAAATAATTAATTTAAGTTCAATACTTGCTCTTCCTAGAAGTGTAGAGCATTTCATGAGCGATTTACATGGTCAAGCTGATGCCTTTGAACATATCTTAAATAACGCTTCAGGGGGCATCCGTTTCCGTATCAGTCAACTATTTAATAATACCCTAACCAAAGAAGCCCAGGATGAATTAGCCACCATTATCTATTATCCTGAAGAAAAAATGAAAGAGTTACTACCTAATGAAAAAGATCAAAATAACTGGTATCGTCTAACTCTCTTAAAAATAATTGAAGTTACTAAAAAATTTTCATCTCGTTACACAAGAAGTAAAGTTAGAAAACTATATGATGAAAATCTAAGTTATATTCTTGATGAATTATTAAATAATGAAATAGATGAAGAGAATAAAGATAAGTATTATCAAGCAATTATATCTACTATTATTGAACTAGGATATGCTCCTCATCTAATCATTGCCTTATCCTCTCTTATCAAAAAGTTAGCTGTAGATGAACTTCATATTATTGGGGATATCTATGATCGTGGCCCTGAACCACATAAAATAATGGACTTACTAGAAAACTATCATTCCGTAGATATCGAGTGGGGCAACCATGACATTCTTTGGATGGGCTCATCTCTTGGTAGCAATATTTGTATCTCTGGAGTTATTACCAATAGTGTTAGACATAACAATCTAGATATCTTGGAAGATGTCTACGGTATCAATCTCCGCCCTCTAGCTAACTTTGCCGAAGAAACTTATCAAGATGCTATCACTTGGCGCCCTCGTAAAACTACTGAAGAAGATTATCACCAAAACAAAATCGTTTGTCAAGCTGCTAAAATACACAAAGCCATCTCCATCATTATGTACAAACTAGAAGGAGAATTTGCTGCCAAGCATCCAGAATACCACATGACTCATCGTCGCCTTCTAGATAAAATTAACTATGAAGAAAAAACTATTAACATTGATGGAAAAATATATCACCTAGAAGACACTGACTTTCCTACCATCGACAAAAATGATCCATATAAACTAACCCCTGAAGAAGATAAAATAATCTCTGATCTAGTCAAAGCCTTCCAAAATAGTGAAGCCCTTCAAAGACATATGCGTATCTTTATTGAGAAAGGTTCAATGTATAAAATAGAAAACAACAATCTTATGTATCATGCTCTAGTACCACTAAATGAAGATGGTTCCTTAAAGAAAGTTTCTCTAGGAGACATCTCCCTATCAGGTAAAAATCTATTTGATTACTTAGATGCTAAAATAAGGAAATTATATTACAGTAAAGGTACTACTAGTCAACATGAACTAGATTTAATGTGGTATCTTTGGTCAGGACCTGACTCACCATTCTTTGGTAAAGATAAAATGACTACTATGGAAAGAGTCCTAATCAAAGATAAATCATCTCATAAAGAAAAGAGAAATTATTACTATAAATATCAAGAAGATGAAACTGTAATGACTAATATAATGCATGATTTTGGCCTTACTGATACTAGAAATGCCCATATTATTAATGGCCATATCCCTGTAGAAAAAATAAATGGTGAAACTCCACTTAAAGCTAACAATAAAGTAATCGTTATCGATGGCGGTTTCTCTAAAGCTTATCAAAAAACTACCGGCATCGCTGGCTACACCCTAGTATCAGGATCAACCGGTATGCGCATCATTGCCCATGAACCATTCACTTCTCTAGAAGATGCTATTATCAATAACCAAGATATTAATTACTCAATTGATATTGAAAACAATTCACTAAAAAGATTAACTATCGCAGATGTCGATAAAGGTAAAGAATTATCTCGTCAAATAAATGATCTAAAATTATTAATTCAATATTATGATGAAGGCTTAATTAAAGAAAATCATGCATATCGTTATGTAAAAGTTCTAAACAAAAATAAATAAATGTAATAAGAGAAATAAATAATAACAAGAATAAACAAAATAAACTAATAGGAAGAAAAGACATTGAAATCTTTCTTCTTTTTTAGTATAATTATAAATAGAATAGGAGAGGGGTAAAATGAATAAAGAAGAACTATTATTATTAGATAAATATTTTCGTGCCTGTAATTATCTATCAGTAGGAGAATTATATCTCTTAGATAATCCCTTATTAAAAAGAAAATTAACTATGGATGATATAAAGAAAAAATTAGTAGGGCATTGGGGCACAGTACCAGGACAAAACTTTGTTTATACTCATTTAAATAGAATTATTAAAAAATATGACTTGAATATGATATATATTTCAGGACCAGGTCATGGTGGTAATGCTATGATTGCTAATACCTACCTAGAAGGTACTTATAGTGAAATATATCCTAATATCTCTGAAGATGAAGAAGGTATGAAAAAACTTTTCAAACAATTCTCATTTCCAGGAGGAGTCTCTAGTCATGTTGCTCCAGAAACTCCTGGTTCAATTAATGAAGGTGGAGAATTAGGATACAGCCTTGCTCATGCATATGGCGCCGTTATGGATAATCCTAATCTAATTGCCGCTTGTGTCGTTGGAGATGGCGAAGCCGAAACAGGCCCTCTTGCAACCTCATGGCACTCTAATAAATTTATAAATCCTAAAACAGATGGCATTGTCTTACCAATACTTCATCTAAATGGTTATAAAATAGCTAATCCTACAATTTTTGGCCGTATGAGTGATAAAGATTTAACAAATTATTTCACAAGTCTTGGATATAAACCATATTTTGTCTCAGGAGATGAACCATTAAAAATGCATGAATTAATGGCTAAAACTCTTGATAGAGTAGTCAAAGATATTCGTGAAATAAAAAAAGGTAACAGTGTGAAAAGACCAATGTACCCTATGGTAATACTAAGAACTCCTAAAGGATGGACAGGCCCTAATATTGTCTCAGGTAAACAAATAGAAGGAACCTTTAGAGCCCATCAAATTCCCCTATTAGTAGACCCTGCTCATCCTAAAAACTTAGCTGTTCTAGAACGTTGGTTAAAAAGTTATCATCCTGAAGAATTATTTACTCCTGATGGTAAATTAAGAAAAGAAATCAAAAAAATTATCCCTACCGGTAAAAAAAGAATGGGAGCTAATCCTCATGCTAATGGTGGTATCCTTCTAGAAGACTTAAAACTACCTGACTTTAAAGATTATGCTATACCAGTCTTATATCCTGGTAGTATTAATAAAAGTGATATGACTGAACTAGGAAAATATGTCCGTGACATTATTGCTCTAAATAAGAAAAATTTCCGTGTCTTCGGTCCTGACGAAACTGCTTCAAATAGACTTAGCTGTGTTTTTGAAAAAACTAATCGTCGTTGGATTGATAAACGTCTAAAAACTGACGAATTTTTAGCACCAGATGGTCGTGTTCTTGATAGTATGCTCTCTGAACATATGTGTGAAGGTTGGTTAGAAGGATATCTTTTAACTGGTCGACATGGCTTTTTCAATAGCTATGAAGCCTTTATTCGTATTGTTGATTCAATGGTCAGTCAACACGCTAAATGGTTAAAAGTATGTGAAGATTTATCATGGCGCCGCCCAATAGCAAGCCTAAATTATGTCTTGTCGTCTAACGTATGGCAGCAAGATCACAATGGTTATACCCATCAAGATCCTGGTTTCTTAAGTCATATCGTTACCAAAAAAGCCAATATCTCAAGAATGTATCTTCCTCCAGACACTAATTGTTTATTATCATGCTTTGATCACTGTATCAAAAGTAAGAATTATATAAATGTTATCGTTGCCTCTAAACATCCATCTCATCAGTGGTTAACTATGAAAGAAGCCATCAAACATTGTACTAAAGGAGCTGGTATTTGGGAATTTGCTTCTAATGACTATGGAAAAGAGCCTGATATCGTTATGGCTTCATGTGGAGATGCTCCAACTCTAGAAACTCTCGCTGCCATTTCTATTCTAAAAGAAAACTTCCCTGATCTATTGATTCGTATGGTTAACGTTGTAGATCTTATGAAATTAGAGTCAAGTGAAAAGCATCCTCATGGTATGACTGATGATGAATATGATGCCATCTTCACAAAAGATAAACCAATTATATTTAACTTCCATGGTTATCCAGATTTAATTCATCAATTAACTTATAACCGTCATAATCAAAATCTACATGTTCATGGATATCTCGAAGAGGGCACTATTACCACTTCCTTCGATATGAAAGTTCAAAATAAAATAGATCGTTATCATCTTGTTATTGATGCCCTAAAACATTTACAAGGTCTAGGCAATTCATCATCCTTCCTCGTAGAAGAATGTAAAAATAAACTAATAGAACATAAACAATATATTCGTGAGTATGGTATTGATATGCCTGAAGTAACTGATTGGCAGTGGCAATAAAAATATAAAGTAGACATACAAATGAACTGAACCCTAAAATGGATAGTTCACAAATATGTCTACTTTTTTTTATCTTGATATAAATTTACATTATTCTTCCTTTATAGTATAATTAATAGCAAGAGGTGTACCATGAAAAAATCTTATTATAAAAAAGTATTATCTTATTTTCTGAAATATAAAAAAGAATTATCCCTAATAATAATTGCTTCCGCCTTAACAGCAGCTATTGGAGTTATTGAACCATTTATTAGTGCTAAAGAATATACCGCTATTACTACAGTTAATATTAGCGAAATAATAAAATATACTATAATTATCTTTTTAATAAACATTATAAGTTCATTTCTCTTTAATATTTATCATCTAATGGCAAGTAAATATTCTAAAAAAGTCTCTCTTAATATTCAAAGAGATACTACTGAAGAACTATTTAAATTAGAAATATCTAACTTTGATAAACTAGGAACTTCTTTTTTCATAGAAAGAGCCATTAATGATACTAATAATTTAGTTAGTAATATTGCTACATTAAGATATTTTTTTGTAGATATTTTTACTAATGCTGGAGTAATTGTATACCTAATTAATGCTTCATTAAAAGTATCCATTCTTATCCTTTTAATCTCAGTAATTCTCTTTCTCATCAATAAAAAAAGAAGAGACTACTACGAAAACCGTTATTCCGATCGCCGTAAATCAAGAGAGTATCAAAGTAGTTCTTTTACTGAATTAATACGTGGTATTCGTGATATAAAAGTTCTAAATCTAAGAAAAATTATGACTAAAAAGATTACTATTGGTCAAGAAAAAATAAATGATATATCCCATCAAGAAAATAAAGAAAGAATGTATTTTGATTCAGTATACACTTTTTTAAGAACATTAGCCACTCTAATAGTTATTTTATATTCTGTATATCTTGTTAAAAATAATGAACTAGATGGAGCAACTCTACTAATAATTTTCTTATATCATGGTCGTATTCTTGCATTAAATACAACAATAGGGGCATTATATAATAATTGTAAAGATATTAAGCTTAATATGAAAAATATTGGTGACATTTTAAATGATTCATCTTATCCTAAAGAGAAGTTTGGTTCTCTAGAAAACAAACATTTTACAGGATACATAGAATTCTCTCATGTTAATTTTAGTTATGATACAAATTCAGTTTTAAAAGATGTAAATTTCTTGATAAAACCTAATACTACTACAGGTATTGTTGGCCCTTCAGGCGCTGGAAAGACAACCATATTTAACTTGATATCAAAACTATATAATGTAAGTTCTGGTAATATTTTAATAGATAATCACAACATTAATGACTATACAGAAGAAACTATTCGTGGAAACATCTCCGTAATTACTCAAAATCCATATATTTTTAATATGACTATAAGAGAAAATATAAAAATAGTAAATCCAAGTATTACTGATGAAGAAATGATAGAAAAATGTAAATTAGCAGAACTTCATGATTATATAGAATCTCTTCCTGATAAATATGATACCATGCTTGGAGAAAATGGCATTATCTTATCTGGTGGCCTAAAACAAAGATTAGCTATCGCCCGTGCCATCGTCAAAGACTCAGAAATAATTCTTCTAGATGAAGCTACAAGTTCTCTTGATAATGAGATTCAAGAACATGTCATGAGTGCTATTAAAAATATCAGTAAAGATTATACTATCCTAATAATAGCTCATCGTCTCTCAACTATCAAAGATTGTGATAAAATACTTGTAATAAATGAAGGAACCATCTCAGGATATGATACTCATAATAATCTAATAAAAAATAATTCAGTATATCAAAAACTATATAAAAAAGAATTAATAGAATAATTATAAGTCTAGTCATTAAAAATACAATGACTAGTTTTTATTTAAAAATAATAAGTATATTTGTCATCTTTTAAGAAAATTATCCAATATCATAAAAAATACTATTAAATTAATTAAATTTATGTTAAAATATATTATGAATAAGAATGTCAAGGAAGTGATTAAATGAACAATAACCTTATTTTACCAATGATTGTTTTTTTGATTGCTTTTATTTGCATTATAATTTTACTAATAATTATTCGTAATAAGCGTAAACAAAAATTCAAACAAACCATTGAAGAACTTGATTATGAAAAAAATAAACTTATCGGAGTACCTATTCTTAGTGAATTATCTAAAGTTCGTGATCTTGTAAAAACTGATGATTTAAAACAAAAACTAAATGAATGGGATGAAACATTCAAAGTTATCAAAGAAGAAAAAATTGATACTTTAACTGATTTGATTACTGAAGCCGACTTCATGATTGACCGTAAAGATTATTCCGGTGCTGTACGTAAAATTGCTGATATTGAGATCCTTCTAAAATCTCTTCAAGCAAAAACTGCTAATCTTCTCGAAGAAGTTCGTGTCATCACAAAGTCAGAAGAACGTAATCGCTCAATCATCACTAAATTAAAAGCCATCTACCGTGAATGTGAAAGTAAATATGAACGTACCAAAAAAGATTATGGCCCTTTAGGTGATAGTATTGAATCATTCCTAACTTCAATTGATAACGGCTTCAAAAAATTTGAGTCATACATGGATAAAAATGATTATGTTTCCGTAGAAAAACTAGTCATAAGCCTTGAAAAAGATATTAACACCCTAAAAGACTTCCTTGAAAAAGCTCCCGACCTTGTCTTAATATCTACACTAATGATTCCTAACAAAATAGAAGAAACCAAAACATTATATTTCCGTATGCAAAGAGATGGTTTCCCACTAGATTATTTAAATATTGAATATAATATCAAAGAAATAGAAGACAAAGTATCTGCTATTATGGAGCAAATGAAAACCTTTGATTTAACTAATGCCGATATTGAACTAAAAACCATGTTAGAATACTTTAACACCATCTTTAATAGTTTTGATAAAGAACGTGAATCTAAAGACATCTTCCGCGAAAATATTAAAAAACTAAAGAAAAAACTAGAAGGCGTTAATAAAGTAATCTATGATATCTATCTTCAAATGGATGATATAAAAAGCACATATGATTTATCAGATGCTGAGATTGGTAAATTTAATGCTATCAGTAAAAGCCTAGAAAAAATTAATGAAGATTATAAAGTACTATTTGAACATGGTAAAGGAAAAACCTTTGCTTATTCCAAACTAGTAGAAGAATTAGATGGCTTAGGAAATCGCTTAACCCGTCTACAAGATGATCTTGATTATCGTCTAAAATCAATTACTAGTATGAAAGATGATGAATCTCGTGCTAAAGAACAACTTAACATGATTCAAAATCTTCTAATCCAATCAAAAAACAAACTAAAAGAATACAAAATACCAGTTATTCCTAATAGTTACTATATTGAATTAGAAGAAGCTGGTGAAGCCATTCGTGAAATAATCAAAGAATTAGCTAAAAAACCTATTGTTATTAAAATACTAAATATTCGTGTAGATACCGCTCGTGATCTAGTATTTAAAATATATAATAAAACTAATGATATTGTAAAAAGCGTCATTGCTTGTGAAAATTTAATCGTATACGGCAACCGTTACCGTACAACATATAAAGAAATAGATGCTGCCTTAAATGAAGCTGAAGAACTATTTAGAAAAGGTAAGTACAAACAATCAATGGATACTTCAATTAAAGCCATCAGTACTGTAGATGACACTGTTGTTACCCGTTTTGAATTAGAAAAATAATTGCCAAATAATAAAATTCATGATATCATGTATATAGAATAAAGAGGAGATGATTTATATGATGAATATAAAAGAATTTTTACTAGATAATTATATCTGGATAATAGTAGTAATATTACTATCAATAATTACAGTTATTGGCTTTTTAGCTGATAAGAAAAAGACTCCAAAAAAGAAAAAAGGCGAGAGTAGTCCTATGAATCCTGGCGATGTAGCCTCTGCAAATACTGCTCCAATAAATTATCAAAGTACACCTACATTAAATCAAAATGATAACCAAAACCTAAACCCTATGATGAATCAAAATCCTATGAGTTATCAAGAACCAGCACCAACAAGTACTTTCCCAACACCAGTAGAGCTCCCACAAAATAATCTCAACAACACAAATGAGCCATTCGCTTTCACAAATAATCAAATGAATCAAGTATTACCTAATACTCAGTCTCCTGAACCAGCTCAAGTTAACACTATTCCTAATAACAATATGAACTATAATTTAAATAGCACGAATAATTTATCTAATCAACAACCTATGCCAACTGCCAATATTAGTCCATTAAATGCTCCAACTCCAGTAGAGCCTATCAGCGTAAATCAAGTAATAAACCCTGAACCAATGATGTCTCCTGCACCTGGGCAAGCTCCTATGTATAATAACCAAGCAAACTATTCATCTTCCACACCAGCATTTAATCCAAATACTAACATGACACCAAATATGGCAATGAATCCAAATCAAGATATGAATACATTTAATCAACCTATTGAAACTCCAGAACCTATACCTGTAACTCCAGTAAATATTCCTCAAGAATTTAACCAACCAATACAAACACCAGTAGAGTCATCTGTAGTTGCCCCAACAATCATGCCAAATATGAACAACACTAATAATCAAAATATGAATCAAATGAATAATGCTTACGGTGCTGCCCCTGTTAACCCAACTCCGATTCCTACACCAGTGTCTCCATCACCATCACCTAGTCCAATTAATCCAAGCCCAGCACAAGCCCCAAGTCCTGCACCAATAAGCTTCGTATATGGACCACAACAAAATCAAAATAACAATAACCAATTTATGTAAAATATGAAATATGAATAAAAAGGAGGAACAATATGAATAATTATCAAGATAACTCAAGTAATAATACCAATGCATCTAATCAAAATTCATTTAATAACACCGTTCCTCCAGTAAATAACACTCCTGTACAAGCTATTCTCGGTTCTAGTATCCCTTTTCATCCAATGAAAGAAGAAACTACTATAGTACCTAACGCTAATATATCTAATGATACTTATCAAGACAATATAACTACACCAGTTAATAGTATTCCAACTAATGTATCATCTAACATTACTAGTAGTAATCCTTTCACTGATCCTAATACCAAAACATATGCTGATATTTTAAATAAAGGGAAAGTACCACCAGAACCCATCAGTGTAGTGCCTACTAATATTAGTCAAAATAACATAAGTCAAGGAAACACTATAACTCCTATACCTAATCAGGAAAATGTTAACAACCCAAATATTAATAGTATAAGTAACAATCCTAATAACATAACTAACAGTATGAATATGAATGGCCCAATTAATAGTGAAACTTCTAGTGTCCCCAATCCCAGTATCAATTCCAATAACATCCCTGCATATAATGATACCTCTATTAATGACTTAAATATTCAAGGTAACTATAACAATCCTGAAAGTGATTATCGTCAAGATCCTCAAATTATAGCTAATTTAAATCCAAATAAAAAGAAAACAGTAACTATTACCGGAGAATTAAAACTAGTAATAATTATTGCTCTCATCTTATTTATCTTTATTTTAGTAATACCATTTATCTTTGATTTTATCAGTGAAATAAAATACTAATCATTACTTCCATATACTGATAAAGCCACAATCAAATCATAATTATCATCTTGTGCCATTATATTTTTATGTATTTCCCCACATTTACTACACTTATAAATAATCTTATAAGTGTTTTTATATTTTTCAATTCCAATAGGCTTCATTAACCCCATACATTTATTCTGTCTATCACCAGGCATTATATCAACATGCAAAGAATATAAACACTTAGGACAATGATCTCTTGCAGTATATTCTAACTTTGAAACCTCACACCCACAATTAATACATTTAAAACCTTCATCGATCATCATAAATCTTTTCATAAAACTCACCTAAAATAAGTATATAATAAAATTACATATATTACAAATAAAACTTGTAAATTACCTTTCATTTGTTATATAATTAGATAAAGGTGATTTCTATGGAGTTTACTACTAAAGAAGAATTATATCAAAAATTGTTACCTGTCTTTAATGTCAAGAAAAGATTATTATCCATAACTATATATCATTACCTTACCAGTACTGATATATGGAATTATCTTATCAAAAATAAATGGCAAAAAAGTCTTAACCTAACATTATCTGAAGTAGTAAATGATATCATTACTATTGATCCTATAAAAATAATTAAAACCATGGAGGAAAAACAATGAAAAAGAAAACAAAAGAAAATAAAAAAACAAAAAGTAAAGAAATAGTTGAAAAGAATATTCCAAAAGAAACTAAATATTCTGAACCAATTCCTAAAAAGAATTATTTAAAATTAACTATTGGTTTAATTATCACCATTCTAGTAGCAGTTGTATGCTCACTTGGTATTAAACCATTAATTGATAAGATTAATTTTGGACTAGATTTACAAGGAGGATTTGAAGTTTTATATGAAGTAAAACCATTAAAAGAAGAAGATACTCTTACCCAAGATATGTTATATTCTACCTATAAAGCTATTCTCAAAAGAATCGATGTTCTAGGAGTCTCAGAGCCAGAAATAACAATCGAAGGAGATAATCGTATCCGTGTAAAATTAGCAGGTATTACTAATGCTGAAGATGCTCGTAACACTATATCATCAACTGCTGTCTTGTCATTTAGAGACTATAATGATAACTTACTGTTAACTAGTGACGTTCTCGGAGGACAAGCTAAAGTTACTACTGATGAGTATGGTCATCCTGCAGTAAGCCTAAAAATAAAAGATACCGATGCTTTCTATGAAGCAACTAAAAAAGTAAAAAATATGACTAATAATATCATGGTTATATGGCTAGACTATGATGAATCAACTGATAGTTTTGTCAAAGAAAGAAATCAGTGTGGTACCAGTGCATCTCATTGCTTATCTGGAGCCACTGTTAATAAAGCTTTTGCCAGTGACGTAATCATTCAAGGTAGTTTCACCAAAGAAGAAGCTACATCCCTAGTAGAACTAATTAATTCCGGAGCTCTTCCTACCAAACTTAATGAGATATCTTCCCGTACTGTTGAAGCTTCATTCGGAGCTGATTCTCTAAACAAAACCCTAGTAGCAGGAGTTATTGGTATCATTCTAGTTATTATTTTAATGACAGTTGTCTATCGCTTCTCTGGCTTCATCGCTGGAGTAGGTCTCATTTTATATACATATGCTTCATTCCTAGTATTCTATCTCATAAATGGTGTCCTAACATTACCAGGTATTGCAGCAATGCTCTTAGGTATAGGTATGGCCGTAGATGCTAATGTTATATGCTTTGAAAGAATTAAAGAAAATCTCTTGATAGGAAAGAACTTACATGAGTCATATGATATCGGTAACAAAAATAGCTTTACCAGTATCATCGATGCTAACGTAACTACAATTATTGCAGCTATCATTATGTTTATCCTAGGACAAAGTTCTGTAAAAGGATTCGCTACTATGTTAATAATCAACATTATCGTAACCGTAATTATTATGGTATATCTAGTTAAATACCTCTTAAAATTCTTTGTAAAAACAAACTGTTTTGATAATTCACTAGGACTATTTATTGGTCTTAATAAAAAGAAAATCAAAAAAGAAAAAGAAATAAGAATACCATATCCTAAATTAAATTTTGTTCGTCATCAATCTAAATTTATAATTCTAACTATTGTCTTATTCGTTATAGGTATCGGTTTATTTATCACAACTGGAGCTAACTATGGAGTAGACTTCTCTGGTGGTACCAGTATCACTATCAATAACCCTAAAGATAATATCACTGAAGTAACTAATCTTTTAAAAGAAAGTAATTATCACATAGAAAAACAAACTTCAACTGATAAAGATTTAACTATTACCTTATCAGAAGTATTAGATAAAGATGCTATTAATAATCTAACTAATACTCTAAAAGATGATTATAAATTAGATAGTAATATTTATGTAGTAAGTAAAGTAGTAAAACAAGAATTAGTTAAAAATGCTATTAAATCACTAATAATTGCCCTTATTGGTATAATTATCTATGTAGCTATTCGTTTCCGTTTCAACTATGCTGTTAGTGGTGTTATAGCTCTTATTCATGACGTTGCTTTCACATTCTTATTCTTTGCTGCTTTCAAAATTCAAATAGATTCTATCTTTATAGCAGGCATCTTAACTATTATTGGTTACAGTATCAATGATACAATTGTTACTTTCGATATCATTAGAGAAAACTATAAAACTAAATACAAAGGCAATATCACAAACCCTGAAGATCTTGATGAATTAGTTAATATCAGTATTCGTCGTACTTTATTTAGAAGTATTCTAACTACTGTAACTACTATTATTCCTGTAATTGTCCTTATGATTTTTGGTTCAAAAGAAATATTAACTTTCAATATCTCCCTCCTAGTAGGATTCATCGCTGGAGTATATTCATCAATCTTTATCTCTAACATGTTATGGTTAAAATTAGAAAAATGCCGTATCATGAAACCAAAGAAAAATAATGATGATGAAGATGAAATTCAAGAATTAAAAGTTCGTGGTATTAACTGTTAATAACATAAAAATATATAAATCAAATACAAAATATATAACTAATTAAATATACAAAACATATCTAAAGTCATATATATCTAAAATCTTATATTAAAAGAAAAGATATTCTAAAGAAAAAGAAACATACTTAAATAAATATCAAAGTATGTTTCTAAAGTTATATATTATGATTAAGTATGTAATTAAAAATAAAACAATATATTAAAGTAAAAAGAAAAGTAGGTGAAGTTATGAGTGTTAAAACTGAAAATATAACTATTGAAGATTTACTAAATCGTGTAGCAACATATGATGATAATCCTGAAGATCAAAAATTGATTCGTAATGCTTATGATTATGCATATCGTAAACATTTTTCTCAAAAACGTATTACAGGAGATGATTATATTACTCACCCCCTAAACGTTGCCTGGATTTTAACTGACGTTAATGCTGATGGTAAAGCTATTGCTGCCGCTCTTCTTCATGACACTATTGAAGACTCTGACAGTACCTATGAAGAAATAAATAATCTCTTCGGAGAAGAAGTAGCTAAAATAGTAGATGGTGTTACCAAAATAAATCGTCTAAACTTTACTACAGATTCAGAACAGATGGCTGCTAATCAGCGTAAAATTCTAGTAGGCCTTTCAACTGATGTCCGTGTATTAATTGTAAAATTAGCTGATAGACTTCACAATATGCGTACACTATATGTCTTGTCCGAAGCTAAACAAAAGAGAAAAGCCAAAGAAACTCTTGAAATTCTTACACCCGTAGCCCATCGTCTAGGTATGTATAAATTAAAGTCCGAACTAGAAGACCTATCTCTTAGATATTTAAACCCTGATGCTTATTATGAAATAGTAGAAAAACTAAATCTTAAGAAAACCGAACGTGATGAAGCCGTAGGAAAAATGCTAGATGAAGTAAGCAACCTTTTAACTGAACATAATATTCCTCATGAAATAAAAGGTCGTAGTAAGAGTATTTATAGTATCTATAATAAAATGAGTAAAGGTAAAAAATTTGAAGATATATATGATATTCTTGCCCTAAGAGTATTTGTAAATACTGAACAAGAGTGTTACTTAGCATTAGGATTAATTCATTCAAAATATAAACCAGTTCCTAAAAGATTTAAAGACTATATTGCCATGCCAAAAACTAATCTATATCAATCTCTTCATACAACAGTCTTTGGTATTGATGGCCAACTATTTGAAATTCAAATAAGAACATATGAAATGGATAAAATAGCAGAGTATGGTATAGCATCCCACTGGTCATATAAAGAAAATAAGTCACCTAATAGCAAAGATATTATGGAACAAAAACTAGAGATATTCCGTAGTATCATTGAATTAAATGAAGATGCTAAAACCCCTGAAGAATTTATCAGTAATGTCAAAAAAGATTTATTATTTAATGATTCAATATATGTCTATACCCCTAAAGGAGACGTTATTGAATTACCTAAAGGATCTACCTGTGTTGACTTTGCTTATCGAGTACACAGCGAAGTAGGGGATAAAATGGTCGGAGCCATCGTTAATGATAGTATCGTACCATTTGATTATATCCTAAAAACTGGCGACATCATTAAAGTAAATACTAGCAAACTATCCAAAGGTCCAAATAAAGATTGGCTTAATTTCGTAGCAACTTCTCAAGCTAAAAATAAAATAAGAGCTTTCTACACTAAAAGAGAAAAAGATGAAAATCTTACTCGTGGTATCGATATATTTGAAAAAGCTCTTCATAAAAGAAACTTACCAATTCAAGAAACTATTGATGAATATCTAAATACTATTCTAGAAAACTTCAAACTAAAAGATTTAGATGACCTCTATATAGCTCTAGGTCAAGGAAAATATACTATTGCTAGTATCATGCATATCATTAATAAAAAAGATAATCCTGCTACTAAACTATTAAAGAAAACTCCTGAACCTAAAAAACCTATCATTAAAAATGATATCTTAGTAGAAGGAATGAATGAAATAAAAGTAAGTTTAAGTGGCTGCTGTAAACCAATACCAGGAGATAACATTATCGGTTACATTACCAAAGGATCAGGAATCACTGTTCATCGTAGTTCTTGTAAAAATATTATTGATCTAGATGAAAGACTAATAAATGTTAAATGGAATGATGGCTTAACCAAGAAGTTCCCTACAGATATCCTTATATATACTACTCCTAATGATAATCTTCTTGATATTATTACTAAAGCTTCATCAAATAACATTGTTATTGATAGTGTCACTACCATTACTAAAAGTGAATTTAGAATCTATTCATTAACTATTCTCGTAGAAAACACTATCGCTCTTGAAAAGTTTTTCCGTGAATTATATAATCTAAGCTTTGTAGATAAAGTAGAAAGGCAGATAAACTAATGCGTATTGTTGTTCAAAGATGTAAAAGAGCTAAAGTCTCCGTAGAAGATAAAGTAGTTGGAGCTATCTCTCATGGCCTCATGCTCCTAGTAGGATTCACCGAAGGAGATAACTCTACTAATATTGATTATCTTGTAGATAAAGTAATTAATTTAAGAATATTTGATGATGAAAATGGTGTTATGAATAAAAGTTTACTAGACGTTAAAGGAAGTATCTTATCAATTAGCCAATTTACCCTTTATGCTGATGCTAGAAAAGGTCGCCGTCCTAGCTATATCAATGCCTTAAGTGGCCCATTAGCTAGTAAACTATATGATGAATTTAATCAAAAATTAAAAAGTCAAAATGTTCATGTAGAAACTGGCATTTTCGGTGCAGATATGCAAGTAGACTTTATAAACGATGGTCCAATTACCATTTTATTAGAAAAATAATTGTAAAATAAAAGTATCCTCTATCTTTAGAGTTTACTTTTTTTATTATCTTTGCTATATTAATATATAGAAGGATAGGTGAAATATCATGAAAAAAACAAAATTAGATAAACCCCTCTTAATTGTTATGCTAGTTCTCATGATATTTGGCTTAATCATGGTCTTAAGTGCCTCATCTATGGCTTCATACATGCGTTATCATAAAGATATATATGATTATTTCATTAAGCAAGGAATCTTCATGTTAGTAGGATTAGTAGCCTTCTTTACTGCTATCTATTTTCCCACTAAGTTCTTTAAAAAACTATCTCCCATCCTAATGGGTATTCTTATCCTTGCCTTATTTGGATTATTTGTCTATGGAGATGCCCGCAAAGGAACTCAAGGCTGGTATTCACTAGGACCTATAACTATCCAGCCAAGTGAAATAGGGAAGATTATTATTATTCTCTTCCTAGCTAACTATTATGAAAAAAATAAAGATAATCTTGATAATCAGTGGACTCTTCTAAAGCCTCTACTAATTATCTTAGTTGTCTTCATGAGCATTGTTATGCAGCCCGATCTAGGAACAGCATCTGTCTTATTTGGCATAACTATCCTTATCTTTTATGCTCTTCCTCTAAAAAAAGAAACTCGTCGACCCATCAATCGTATCTTTATCGGAGGCATCCTCTTAGCGTGCCTATCCCTTATCTTAACTGGAGGATCCTTCCTAAGAGATTATCAATTAGAAAGATTTAACTTTATAAATCCTTGTGAAAGATATGAAGAAAAATCAGGATACCAATTATGTAACAGCCTAATAGCATTCAAAAATGGTGGTTTAACCGGTAAAGGTATTGGAGAAAGTACCCAAAAATATCTCTATCTTCCTGAAGCTCATACCGATTTTATCTTTCCTATAATTGTCGAAGAGTGGGGCCTTATCGTTGGACTTATCATTATCATATTATATCTTTTCATTTTATATAGAGTATTAAATATAGCTAAAGAAGCTAATAATCTAGGTAACTCAATTATAGCATACGGAGTATTTGCCTATCTCTTATTACATATCTCCATAAACCTAATCGGTGTCATGGGTATTGGTCCACTAACCGGAGTCCCTCTACCATTCTTATCATATGGTGGAAGTTACACCCTAACATTACTATTCTCTATGGGCCTAGTACAAAGAGTACACTATGAGATATATAAAAAAGAAAGAAAAAGATAATTTCTGTATTACATAAAATAAATTAGATATATTTACTAGTACCTATAAACATACAATTATAATATATATTGAGTAAATAAAAATAACATTTCAATAAATATAGTGATAAAAATTAAGAATTATTTAATACTTATATAACCATGAAGGACTAAACAAGTCCTTTTTTTCATATACTTATCTAGGTGATTATTATGAAAAAATTTATTCCTATATTGTTATTAGTAGTCCTATCAATATTTCCCATTAAAGTAAAAGCCTCTACTGATACTGCTTATAGCTATGTATTAATGGACCTAGATTCAGGTCGTGTATTAGAATCCAAAAACAAAGATAAACCCCTCTTAATAGCGTCTATTACTAAGATTATGACAGCTATTATTGCTCTAGAAAATAAAGATATAAATGATCTTGTCACAGTAGACGATTCCATTAAATCAAGCTATGGATCAGGTATCTATATCTCCGTTGGAGAAGAAATAACCCTAAAAGATTTATTATATGGCCTTATGTTAAGATCCGGAAATGATGCTGCTATCATGATAAGTACCTATGTCTCAGGTAGTGAAAAAGAATTTGTGAGTCTTATGAATAAAAAAGCTAAAACTATCGGTATGAAAAATACCATCTTCTATAATTCTAGTGGTCTCGATAATAATACCATGGGAAATATCTCCACCGCCTACGATATGGCTCTTCTCACCAAGTATGCCATGCAAAATTCTACCTATAGAGAGATTGTCAAAACAAAAAAATACACCACTAAAACCAACCTAAAAAGCTATATTTGGCATAACAAAAATAAAATGCTTAACTATGACTATGTCACTGGAGGCAAAACAGGATATACCGAAAAAGCCAAAAGAACCCTCGTATCAACTGCTAGTAAAAATAATATTAACCTAGTAGTGGTAACCATTAAAGACTCAGATGATTGGTCAACTCATAAAACCCTCTTTGAAAATACCTTCAATAACTACAAATCATATAAAGTATTAAATAAAAAGAATTTCTCCGTACTAGGAGATAATTACTATGATAAATTATATATAAAAAATAACCTCTCCCTAACCCTAAAAAAAGATGAAACTAAGTCATTAGTAGCCCATATAAAACTAGAAAAAATAAAGAATTACCAGTCCGGTACTAGAGTAGGTACTGCCTATATCTTTCTTGGTAATACACTAGTTCATGAAGAAGAAATATATGCTAAAAGAGTAGAGCATTCACCAAGTAAAATAATAAATAAAATAAAACATATCTTTCATTTTTCTAAAACTAATAGACATAATTATCTTCTTAACTAAATAAAATTAATTAGTGATATTATGATAAATTATATATTTTCTTTCTTTTTTATATCAGGTATTTTATATAGCTTTATTACCCATACTAATATTAGTAAATATATGCTCTCATCAGGTACTACAAGTATTGAACTAATATTCTCACTTATTCCTGTAATTTGCTTATGGCTAGGTATCATGAACATTGCTAAAAAGAGTGGATTACTAGATAAACTAGCCAAGTATCTAACTCCCATCCTAAAAGTAATCTTTCCAGAAATTCCTCATAATAGTCCATGCTTTACTTATATAGCTACCAATATTGTTATGAATATGCTAGGACTTGGCAACGCTGCTACACCATTTGGACTCAAAGCTATCAAAGAAATGCAAGAAATAAATCCTAAAAAAGATACCGCTTCTCGTAGTATGATAACCTTTCTTGTAATTAACACTGCCTGTATAACCATCATGCCAACAACTATTATAAGCCTTCGTATGTATTATGGTAGCATTAGCCCAGAATCGATTATTCCCTATATCATCATTACCTCAACCTTGTCATGCCTAACTGGCCTCATCATCGATAGATTATTTTATTTGAGGCGTCATCATGCCTAATATCTCCCAGTACATTATTCCTAGTATCACTTTATTTGTCATAATCTATGCTCTCATAAAAAAAGTAGATATCTATAACGAGTTCCTAGAAGGAGTAAAAGAAGGCCTTGATTTATCCCTCTCCATCTTTCCAAGCATGTTTGCCATGATCATATCCATAACCGTATTTACCAAAAGCAACCTCCTAAATGACCTCATCACCCACATCACCATTCCCCTTATCCCCAAAGAAATTCTCCCCCTAACTTTATTACGCCCTGTCTCATCTTCATCCTCTTTGATGCTTCTCAATAACATTTTAAGTACGGCCGGACCAGACTCATTAGTTGGAAAAATTGCTAGCATCATCACCGGCAGCACTGATACAACCATCTATATCATCGGCTTATACTATTCCAGTATCAAAATAAAACATATCCGTCACTCCCTAATAGTAGGCCTCCTCGCAGATCTATCATGTATAATTATCAGCATCCTTATAGTTAATCTCCTATAAAAATAAAAGCAACCATTAAAGGTCACTTTTATTTAGGTTATTTCCATTCATGTTATTAGAATCATTTTCATGACAACTAGACGCATTGCCATTTAAACTTTTATTCATATTATTCTTACATGAATTAGAATTTTTTGACTTTTTATTCTTAGCCATAATTATCACCCACTATTAATATGACCTAATATTATGGTTTTATGTGTGAAATACTAGTATTTTTTTAATTTTTTTGATAAAATACATATTAAGGAAGTGAATACATGATAAATATATTTAAAAAATTATTCGATACCGAATATAAAGAATTAAAAAGATTTAATGAAATAGCTACTAAGATTGATGCTTTAGATGAAGAGTATAGCAAATTATCTGACAAAAAACTATCAGCTAAGACTAACGAATTCAAGAAAAGACTTGAAGATGGTGAAGACTTAGAAGATATCCTCGTCGAAGCATTTGCTACCATTCGTGAAGCTGCATATCGTATCATTGGTGAAAAAGCTTATTTTTGCCAATTACTTGGTGGACTAGCTATTCACTATGGCAATATCGCTGAAATGAAAACTGGTGAAGGTAAAACATTAACAACCATCTTTCCAGCATATGTCAATGCCTTAACTGGTAAAGGCGTTCACGTTGTAACAGTTAATGAATATCTTACCCAAAGAAACGCCGAATGGATGGGACCAGTATTTAACTTTTTAGGTCTAACTGTCGGAGTTAATCTAAGAGAATTATCTCCAAAAGAAAAAAGAGAAGTATATAACTGCGATATAATGTACACAACTAATAATGAATTAGGATTCGACTACCTAAGAGATAATATGGTTGTAAGAAAAGAAGATCGTGTTGGCCGTCGTCTAAACTACTGTATCATCGATGAAGTTGACTCCGTTTTAATCGACGAAGCAAGAACGCCATTAATTATCTCTGGTGGCGTTATGCAAAACGTAAACCTATTTGAACAAGCCGACAATTTCGCAAAATCATTAAAAGAAAATGTTGACTACGTAAAAGAAGAAAAAGCTAGAAGTATCACCTTAACCGATGAAGGTGCCCATAAATGCGAAAAAGCCTTTCATATTGATAACTTATATGATATAAATAATACTGCTTTAGTTCACCACATTAATCTAGCCCTAAAAGCCAACTACTTCATGAAAAATGACGTTGACTATGTAGTACAAGATGGCGAAGTCGTAATCGTTGATCAATTCACTGGCCGTCTAATGAAAGGAAGAGCCTTCTCAGAAGGACTTCATCAAGCTATTGAAGCCAAAGAACACGTTAAAATCAACCAAGAAACAAAAACATTAGCTACAATAACTTTCCAAAATTTATTTAGAATGTACAATAAATTATCTGGTATGACTGGTACCGCTAAAACAGAAGAAGAAGAATTTAGAAATATCTATAACATGTATGTTATCTGTATTCCAACTAACAAACCAGTTATTCGTGAAGATGCTACAGACTTATTATATCCTGGTAAAGAAGGCAAATATAATGCCATCATCAGAGTAGTAGAAGAACGTCATAAATTAGGTCAACCAATTCTAATTGGTACCATCGCTATTGAAACTAGTGAATTATTAAGCAAAATGCTAACTAAAAAGAAAATAAAACACGAAGTATTAAATGCTAAAAATCATGCTCGTGAAGCTGAAATAATTGCTCATGCTGGTGAAAAAGGTGCTGTAACAATCGCTACTAATATGGCCGGCCGTGGTACCGATATCAAATTAGGTGAAGGAGTTAAAGAACTAGGTGGTCTTTGCGTAATTGGTACAGAAAGACATGAATCTCGTCGTATCGATAATCAGCTTCGTGGTCGTGCCGGAAGACAAGGAGATCCAGGATTCAGCCAATTCTTCGTATCATTTGAAGACGATTTGTTAGTAAGATTCGGATCAGATAGATACAAAGACATGATGGCAAGTATTGGCTTTACCGGAGATCAAGCTATTAGAAATAAAATGTTTGCTAAAACTGTAGAAACAGCTCAAAAAAGAGTTGAAGGAAATAACTTTGATATAAGAAAACACTTACTTAGCTATGATGACGTTATGAATACTCAAAGAAATATCATTTATGAAAGAAGAAATGAAATTCTAGATAATGATTCTATTCACGAAACAGTCTTATCAGGCTTCAAAGAATATATCACTAATCTTGTAATGTCTCATCTCGTAGAAAGTAGACACCTTCAAGAAAATGATTATTCAGAAATCCTTGAAGCTTCAAACGAAAACCTTCTAAGAAAATACCGCCTAAATCTTTCAGAAATAAATGGTAAAAAAGAAGATGAAATAATTGATTTTATCTACGAAAAAGTAGTTCAAGATTATGAAGAAAAATTAGCAGATTTACCAGAAGAAATAACAAATGAATTTGAAAAAGCTATCTCTTTAAGAGTAATAGATAGTAACTGGATGGAACATATCAGTACTATGAGTCATCTTCGTGAAGGAGTAGGTTTAAGAGGATATGCTAACGAAAATCCATTAGACGCTTACACTAAAGAAGGCTATGCTCTATTTGATAATATGTTAAATAAAATAAATGCTGATATCAGTATATATCTATTAAAATCAGAAATAAGACAAAATACTGAAAGAAAAGAAGTAGTTAAAAAAGTAATCACTAATGATGGAAAAGAAACAATCAAAACAAGCAAAAAAAGTGATAAAGTAGGCCGTAATGATCCGTGTCCTTGTGGAAGTGGTAAAAAATACAAACAATGCTGTGGAAAGTAGCATAAAATAAGGAAATCTCTATGCAAACATTTTTGCAAATAATATAAAGTTGGCATTCGTGCCAACTTTTTTATTTACTCAATTGTAAATGGAGGAGAGATTATTATGGCTGATGTAACAGTTCAAAAAAGAGGAGAAGTATATCAACATAAATTTGAAATAGCTTCAATCGATAGGAAAAGAAAATTTAAAAATAAGTCAGGATTCGCATCAAAAAGCGAAGCAAAACAAGCAGGTATTATTGCATACAATGAGTATTTGAATACTGGACATAGTTTTAAATTCTTGCCTCAGTCGATTTTTGATAATATGGCATTTAATAAAAAGGATACTTTCATTTTAGGAAAATCAATGAAGAAACTAGATTTTAGTAATAAAGTACAAAAAATTAAATGTCCTACCCTTATAGTGTGTGGAGAGAAAGATAGTGTCAATATTAAATCAGCATATTATTTATCCGAAAATATAAAAAACGCAAAATTAAAAATTATTGAAAATACAGGACACGTTGTAAATGAAGAAAAACCACAAATATTAGCAAAAGTTTTAGAGTAATTATTATAAAGAATTTTAAAGTATAAAATACGAAAAGTTTATTTTTAAAATAATATATGTTAAAATATATCTAAATAAGATTTATCTAAAAAATGTTATTCAATATATTTTGTTAAGTTTTGTATGGTATAATTAGTATGTATTGTTAATTTAAAACTTGTGGAAGGGAGAGGAAAATGAATAAAATTTTAGTTGTAGATGATGAAAAGGAAATAGTAGATTTAGTTGAATTATATTTGAAAAATGAAAATTATACAGTTTATAAATATTATTCTGCTAAAGAAGTGCTTGATAATATTGATAATTTAGATGTAGATTTAGCAATTTTAGATGTTATGATGCCTGAAATTGATGGATTTATGCTATGCAATAAAATTAGAGAAAAATATACTTTCCCAATTATTTTTGCAACTGCAAAAGTAGAAGAAATTGATAAAATAAATGGCTTGATGATAGGAGCAGATGACTATGTAACAAAGCCTTTTCAACCTTTGGAATTGATTGCAAGAGTAAAAGCACAGTTAAGAAGAAGTCAAAAGTATAATAATTCAAATCAAAAAGAAAATGTAATTGATTTTAGAGGGATACTTATAAATAAAGATACTCACGAATTTTATTTCAACGAAAAAAAGGTCGAACTAACAAAAATAGAATTTGAAATATTATGGCTATTATGCGAAAACAGAGGAAAAGTAATTAAAACAGATGAATTATTTTCTAAGGTATGGGGAAGTAAATATTTTGAAAAAGATAACAATACTGTAATGGTACATATTAGACATTTAAGAGAAAAAATGAATGATATTGGAAAGAAGCCAAAATATATAAAAACAGTTTATGGAGTGGGGTATAAAATTGAGAAGTAAAAAAAATAAATTATTGAAAAAAACATTTATAAATTTTGTAATAAAAATATTGGTATGGTCTATATGTATGCCATTTGGTATTTTACTTTTGGTGGCACTAATTGATAGGCTAAGTTTTCAATGGCTATATGATATTTCACCGGAAGTTTACAACAATTTTAGTGAATTTTTTTACAGCATAACAGACCTTAGAACTTCTATAATTCCTATACTAATAATTTGGGTAATTGGTACGTTAGTGCTACTATATAGATTATTAAAGAAAGTTTTTGGATATATTGATGAAGTTGGAAAGGCAACTGAAGATTTAGTAAATAAAGATGTTGAATATATTGAATTACCAGATGAATTAGAAGAAATCCAAAAGCGTATGAATCACTTAAAAAGAGAATCAGAGAAAAATGAAAAATTGGCTAAAGAAAATGAAGAAAAGAAAGATGAGTTAATAGTTTATTTAGCACACGATATTAAGACACCTTTAACATCAATGATAGGTTATTTATCAATTTTGGATGAAATAGATGATATGCCAAAAAAGAAACAAAAAAATTATATTTCTATTGCATTAGATAAATCATATAGATTAGAAGATTTAATCAATGAGTTATTTGATGTGGCTAGATTTAATTCTGAAAAAATTGTTTTAGAAAAAGAGGAATTGAATCTTAATTTGATGTTGGAACAAATCATTGACGATTTCTATCCTACTTTACGAGAATTAAATAAGAGTATTAAATTGAATTATAATGAGCCAATCAGTATAAATGGTGATCCAGATAAATTAAGTAGAGTATTTAATAATCTTATAAAAAATGCTATTAGTTATAGTAAAGAAGAAAGTGAAATTGTAATCAATTTGAAAAAAGATAATAATAATGCAATTGTTGAAGTAATAAACAAAGGGAAACAAATATCAAAAGAAAAATTAAGTAAAATATTTGAGAAGTTTTATAGACTAGACTCTGCAAGAACATCAAGAACAGGTGGAAGTGGATTAGGTCTTGCCATTGCAAAAGACATAGTTGAATTACATAACGGAACAATAATTGCCGAAAGTAATGAGGAAGAAACAACTTTCCGAGTTACATTACCATTAAAATAATTTAAGAAGAATTTAAGATTTATTTAAGATAGAATTAAAGAACAATCATTCATAAATCAGTATAATTTAATTGTATTGATTTGAATGATTGTTTTTTTGTTGATTGGAGGTGCTGCAAATGGCAAGAAAAAGATTAACACAATTATTTCCATTTTTATTACCATTACGAATATGGCAAAGGAACTTATTTTATCAAATTGGAATGAAGTTTGACGGAAATAAGTATTCTAAAAATTTTGGAGAAAAATTAAAATATGAAGTTTGTAAGACTAAAACATTGATGATAAACGAAAATAGTGGACACGATATTATTTATCAAAAAAACAAAGTCGAAAACTTAAAAATAGCAAGTAAAACTATGAATCATATTTTAATATATCCTAATGAAACATTTTCCTTTTGTTATTTAGTTAGAAACAGTAAAAAGTACGGAAAATATAAAGATGGTTTGATATTGGTAGATGGAAAAATAGTAGCAAAAAAAGGTGGAGGGCTATGTCATTTAAGTAATTTGTTACATTATCTATTTTTAATGAGTCCACTTACAGTTACTGAAAGGCACGGACATAAAGTAAAATCTTTTCCTAATCCAGATGAATCTTCTTTAGAAGGAATTGACGCAACAATTAGTAGTGGTTGGTTAGATTTAAAAGTAAAAAATGAAACTAACAATATATATCAAATAGACATTTCATTTGATGAAGATTATATGTATGGGAAAATATTATCAAATAGTGAATCAAATGTTGATTATAAGATAGTAAATGGAAATTTAAAGTATGTCAAAGAAAACGAAAATATTTATGAATGCGTTGAAGTTATAAGAGTTGAAATAGACAAGAAAACAAGAAAAGAAATCAGAAAAGAAAAATTATATGATGAGAAAGTTCTTATTGAATATGAATTGCCAAGTGATGTTAAAGTAGAGGAGATGTGATTTTTATGAAAAAAACAGTAGCAATTTTATTTGGAGGGTGTTCAAGTGAATATGATGTATCACTTGTATCTGCAACTTCCGTAATTAAAAATATCAAAAAAGATAAGTACAATTTATTGATGATTGGAATTACAAGAGATGGGGATTTTTATTTATATAATGGTGATGTAAATAATATTGAAAAAGATGAATGGTTAAATGAAAAAGATACCAAACGAATTACAATTTCAACAAATAGAAGTGATCACGGAATTATAGTTTTAGAAACAAATGAAATTATTCAAATTGATGTTGCTTTTCCAGTATTGCACGGTCAAAACGGAGAAGATGGAAGATTACAAGGACTATTGGAACTTGCAGGAATAAAATATGTTGGGTGTGATATGACTTCATCTGCGATATGTATGGACAAGTATTTAGCCCACGAAATTGTTTCTTCAAATGGTTATTTATCACCTATATCTTATTTATTTAATGAAAAAGATAGTTACGAGATGATAGAAAATAAAATTCGTAACTTACATTTTCCATTGTTTGTAAAACCTTTGAAAGCAGGATCATCTTTTGGTATTACAAAAATAAAAACAATAAGCGAATTAAAAGAAGCATTAAAAGAAGCATTTAGGTATGATAATAAAGTGATTATAGAAGAAAATGTAAATGGATTTGAAGTTGGATGTGCTGTATTAGGAACAGATAAATTAATAATTGGTGAAGTGGATGAAATAGAGTTAGAAGATGGCTTCTTTGATTATTTTGAAAAATACAATTTGAAAACAAGTAAAATACATTTACCTGCAAGAATTAGTAAAGAAGAAAGAGAAAGAATTAAAGATACTGCCCTTGCTATTTACAAAATATTAGGTTGTAGTGGTTTTGCCAGAGTTGATATGTTTTATACAAAAGATAAAAAAATCGTTTTCAATGAAGTAAATACTATTCCGGGCTGCACATCACATTCAAGATACCCTAGTATGTTAAAAGAAATTGGTATTCCTTTTGAAGAAGTTATTGATCGTTTAATTGAATTGGGGTGGGATAAATGAAAAATATAACTTTAAAAAAAAAGATATTGGAAAAGGAGAATTAGTCCTTATTAATCCAGATTATACATTGAAAAGTACAATAAATAATCTAGTATCCTTTGATGAAGAATACAACAATATCAAATTAAATAATATTGCAAATTATTCTTTACACTTAATACTGAATAATATAAATGCTGAAAATAAAATAGTCCCTGTAAGCGGGTATAGAACACTTGAAGAACAAAAAGATATATACAATACATCTTTAAAAGAGAATGGCAGAGAATATACACAAAAATATGTTGCACTACCTAATGCTAGTGAACATCAAACAGGCTTGGCAATAGATTTAGCATTAAATGAGGGAAATATTGATTTTATTTGTCCTAAGTTTCCTTATTATGGTATATGTCAAAGTTTTAGAAATATTGCTCCAAAATATGGATTTATTGAGCGATATAAAGACGAAAAGAAAGCAATCACGAAAATATCAAAAGAAGAGTGGCATTTTCGATATGTTGGTTATCCACATTCAAAAATAATAACAGAAAAAGATATTTGTTTAGAAGAATATATAGATTTTTTGAAAGATTTTATATATCCAAATAAGCCTTTAATTTATGAAGAATATAAGATATTTTTCATTCCTTATAAAGACGAAAGTATTAGTTTAGATGTGGAGGAAAATTATAATATTTCTGGAAACAATGTAGATGGATTTATTTTAACTATCAAAGGAGAAAAATAATGAGTAAAAAAATAAATATTGATATATGGAGATTTATAGTATCGTTCTTGATTGTTGCTATACATATTTCACCATTTGCCAAAATTAGTCCTGAATTTGATTTCTTCTTTACAAGAATATTAGGAAGAATAGCAGTTCCTTTATTTCTAATGATAACTGGATATTATATATTAGACAGGGCTTTAAAAGATAAACAAGTTTTAGTTGACTATACAAAGAAAATACTAAAAATTTATCTTCTTTGCATATTACTTTATTTACCAATAAATATCTATATGGGTAGTTTTAAGAACATTGATATTATTACAATATTAAAAGATGTTTTTATAAATGGAACATTATATCATTTATGGTATTTCCCAGCACTTATTGTTGGAGTGTGGATTACATATTATTTAGTTAAAAAATTAGGACGAAAAAAGGCTTTAATTGCAACGATATTATTATACATAATAGGTGTGTTTGGAGATAGTTATTATGGCATAACTATTATGAATCAGATTACAAAAAATATATATGAATTAATTTTTAATATTTTTGATTATACGAGAAATGGTTTATTCTATGTACCAATATTTATATGTTTAGGACATATTATAAAGGCAGGCACAAGAAAAACCACAAAGTTTGATTTATTGTATGCTTTATTATTCTTTATTCTTATGAGTGTGGAAGGAAGTATTTTACATTATTATAATTTACAAAGACACGATAGTATGTATTTATTTTTACTTCCGCTTATGTACTTCTTGTTTTGCTATTTAATGGATCATAGTAAAACATCAAATAAGAAAATAAGAAATATTGCAACATATATTTATATTTTCCACCCACTTTTTATTGTAGGAATTAGGTTTGTTTCTGGCATTATTGGAATGGATAAAATATTTGTTGAAAATAATTTAATACTTTATCTGTTGGTTTGTATAACAACAACAATATTTGCCTTTTTAATAGAAAAAATAAAGGAAGTAGTAAAAAATGAAAGAAAATAATTTGTTAAAAGACAGAGCGTGGATTGAAATTGATTTAGATAATTTAGTAAATAATATAAGTGAAATAAAAAAAATAATTTCTCCAAAAACAAAGATAATGGCAGTTGTAAAAGCAAACGCTTATGGACACGGAGCATTATTGATAGCAAGAAAATTGTCAGAAATTGGTATAACTGATTTTGCAGTAGCCACATTAGAAGAAGGTATATATTTAAGAAAAAATAATATACAAGGAAATATTTTGATATTAGGTTTTACTAATTTTGATGATTTAGAATATGTTATAAAATATGATTTAATTCAAACTATTATAGATTATGATTATTCTGAAAGAATAAAAGAATTAAATCTTGATGAAAAGTTAAAATGCCATATAAAAATAAATACTGGTATGAATAGATTAGGAGAAAAATATAATCATTTAGATAAATTATATAAGATTTACGAAAATGAAAAATTAAATATTTTAGGAACATTTAGTCATTTATGCGTTGCAGATTCTAACACAAAAGAAAATATTGATTTTACTAACCGACAAATAGAATTATTTAATGAAACTATAAAAAGAATTAAAACAAAAGGATATGATACTGGAAAAGTGCATTTACAGAGTAGTTATGGTGTAATAAATTATACTGGATTAGACTATGATTATGTGCGAGTTGGTATTCTTATGTATGGAATAAATAGTTCATACGAGTCATATCAATTAACACATTTGAACTTAAAACCTGTTTTGTCATTGAAAGCCAGAATTACAAGTATAAAAGAAATAAATAAAAACGATTCTGTTAGTTATGGAAGAACATACATTACAACAGAAAATAGAAAAATTGCCTCTGTATCAATAGGATATGCAGATGGAATACCGAGAAATTTATCTAACCAAAATATGCAAGTCAAAATAAATGAAAGTTATGGTACTGTAATAGGTAGAATTTGTATGGATCAATTACTAATTGATATTTCTGATATATCAAATGTAAAAGTTGGAGATATTATAACAATTATAGGAGAAGATAAGAATATTACTGCTGAACAAGTTGCTAATAAAGCAGATACTATTACAAATGAATTGCTATGCAGATTTGGAGATAGACTAGCAAGAATTATTGTCTGATTTTTGGAAAGAATTTATAATTATTGTATAATAATAGAGAGGAGGGGTATGTTATGCACAGAATAGAAGCATATATAAGATTAGGTTTAATTTTTGTTGTTATCATAAGTATTTTATATTTACCAATATTATTTAAGTTGAAGAAAAAAGGGATAAGTCCAACAAGACAAGTGAGTTATATAGGTCTAGTTTGTTCTATATTTCTCATAGTATTTGCAACAATGTTATTTATGCTGATTTCATTTAATTCGACGCATACATTAAATATTATTCCTTTTAATTGGAATGAAATTGGACTATATCAGTTTGTTGTAGAGAAAATTCCAAATATCCTATTATTTATTCCGTTTGGCTTTTTTGTTCCAGCAGTTTATAAAAGTAAACGAAATATATGGAAGACTATGCTTATTGTATTTTTAACAACTTTTGGAATAGAGTTTTTACAGTATTTTATGGGTAGATCGGCAGATATAGATGATGTTATTACTAACTTTCTAGGAGGTCTTATAGGATATATTTTATTCTTGGCTTTTAATAAACTTCTTAAAAATACAAATTTCTGGAAAAAATTTATTAAAAATGAGATATAAATACGAATGTATAAATAAAAAGATCATTCATAAACGAATGGTCTTTTAATCATCTAAATTATCTAATTTGAATAATTCGGAGTTATAGAAATCTTTAATTTCGATTTTTAGAGTTTTACAAATTTTATAAATAACAAATGAACTAGGATTCACTACCTTTTCTGATACCATATCTTGTAAAGTAGTAGTAGGAACTGATTTAACAAGATATCCATTTAAAATTATTCATAATGAATTAGGAATTAAAAAATGTAGATTCTATGATTTAAGAGGAAGTTATGCAACAAAGATATTAACAAATGGAATTGAAATAAGAGATGTTGCAGATATACTTGGACATAGAAATGTAGAAACAACAGAAAATTATTATATTTCAAGTACAGAAAAATCTAAACGATTAGCAACTGATGTTTTTGATAAGATAACAAAATCTGAAATTATAGAAGAAATTATTAAATATAAATAATTGGATAGATTCATTGATAAAAACAAATATTTATAGTATAATGAATGTGCAAAAATACAAAACGCACATTGGTAAATATATGATATAGATAGTATAATGACCGTAGTAAATGAATGCAAACATTGTTTGCGATTTGTTTGCAAGAGAGAAATATTTATAATAACAAAAATACTATAAATATTATAAATATAATAGGTTACCAAAACGATAAAACCTTGAAATACCAATAATATTATAAATATAAATAATACAATAAATATTGAGGTAGCTAGTTCTTGTGGAAGTGGTAAAAAATATAAGCAATGTTGTGGTAAATAACTCGTAAAACCCCATAAATAAAGGGAAAACGCGAGTTTTTTACTACTTCCAATTTTTAGACAATTTTACTTCAAAAAAAGCGTTTAGATAAGTTTTAGATAAGTTTTTTAAACAATTTTAACTATAAATCGGCTGATTATGATATAATATAGTTAGAGGTGAGAAAATGAATCAAAAAGATTATGAAATATTAGTTACAAGTATGATAAATGCTATGGCAAAAAGAATTTTTGAATTAGCAAGTCAGGGCTATACAAAAGGGCAAATAATTGAATATTTAAAAAAAGTGGGGGAGTTATCTCGTGAAGAAGGTGAAACAACAGATTTAATTTCAGAAAAAATGGATTTAATAAGTGGTGCTGTTGAAGAGGCTATACATATAGTTCAAAAGAGAACTTTACAACCTGAAATAAGAAGATTATATCAACAAATGGTTGATGAAAAAAATTTGGCATATATTGGAAAAGATGGAAGAGATTACTATTCAAGAGAAGCATTAGAAGAAGCAAATAAGCAATATATGGATCAAATGTATACTGAAAACAAACCTAGAACTATGTAGTATTAAATCAATTTTTTAGATAAGTTATTAGATAAGTTTAAACTGCATTGTCAGAAAATTAGACATCACTTTTTTACAATTTGCTAGTAAGTTATTAAAAATTATGAGTAAGAAAGCCCAATTTTCAAGTAAAAATTTCCTTGGTTGTTTTAAATGGTGTCCATGTGGCTCTGGTAAGAAATACAAGAACTGTTGTGGAAAATAGCCCATAAAATAAGAGCTTGAGCAATTTTGAAAAATTAACAATTATAAAGTTGGCATTCGTGCCAACTTTTTCATTTACTCAATTGTAAATTGATGAGAGATTATTATGGCTGATGTAACATATGCAGAAAGAGATTTAATTGCTAGTGATTTAGAGAATATTAAAGCTTATAATTTAGGTATAAAATCAGAAAATGATATGTTTAGAATGAGATAATGCAAATTATCTTTTTATGGTTAAAATTCTTATTTTAATAATTTAAATGGTAAATATTGACAGCAGCATTAATATGTGATATCATATATCACAATTTTATAATTAAAAAAAGTTGGATTAAATAAATTTGTTTAATATTTAACTATATTAATATAAATATAATTTTTGTGAAGAGATGTTGATAATATGGAAGTTATTTCGTTAGATGAGGACAGGATAAAATTTACTGACAATGAAGTGTTTAAAAAAAGTACAAAAAGTGAATATGAGACATTGAAGAAGGCTGCAATGCTATGCAAAAATCTTAAAAATGTGAGTGTTCCTAAATTATATGGATACAATAATGGCGAAATTTGTATGGAAAGGTGTTATGGAGAAAATTTAGAATTATTATTAAGAAATGATAATACCCATAATGATGCAGTAAAACACGTTAATTATCTTTTTTCGTATTTAATGAATGAAAAATTTTTCTGGAAAGATTTTGCTCCGAGAAATATTTTACTCAATGATGATAAATATATAATTATGGACTTTGAGAGAGGTATAGCAAAAGAAGATATAAGTAAAGAATTGTATTTGATAGAAAGTGTATATGAGGAATATAGTGCTTTTTTGTTACCAGAAGAAAGAATAATTTCAACCGATGAGGCGTTTACTATATTGAATGATAAAATGCTAAATTTATCTGATATATCTAGTAAAAGAGTTAAAGAAATTTTGAAATTGCTAGGTTATACATCTGAGGTTCCGTTATCAAAATATGCTTTAGCAGTTAAAATGATAGTTTTGAGTGAAGAACCATACAAAACAAATAATCAAATAATATTTCCTTTGTTAGAGTTGGAAGAATATATTAAATCTAATGGAAGAAAATTATATGCAAAGAAAATAATAGGAGGATATAATGAACGAAATAGAAGTTTATAATCCTTTCAATGTGAAAGAGTATTATATAGTTAGTAAAGAAGGCAAAAAGTTTTTTAATTATGACAATCTTTTATTGGAATTGTGTCCTAATGGATATATTCCAAAGTCAGGACTCTTGTTTGATAATGTTCTTAATTTTAATATTTGTGGTGGTAAAGATGTTTTGGATTTAGGGTGTGGTTATTTAGGAATATTAAGTATAATTTCAAAAATTAACGGAGCATCATCAATAGATTCAATTGATTATGATGATGAATGTATAAAATGGTTTTCAAAAATCATAAAAGAAAATAATTTGAAAAATATCGATTGTTTTAAGAGTGACTATTTTAAAAATATCCAGAAAAAATATGATTTAATTTTATCAAATCCCCCTCAATTGCCTATGATAAGTGGTGGATTACACGATTCTGGTGGATATGATGGTAGACAATATATTTTAGAAATAATGAAAGAAAGTATAAATCATTTAAATGATGAAGGTGTACTGTACATACTGATGTTTGATTTTATTGGAACTTTTATTAAAACAAATAATAATAAAAGCATTTTAGAAATCGCTCGTGATATTGGTTATAATTCGATAGATTTAGTTTTTGAGATAACAAAAAAAATAAAAAAGGGTAGCGTAACCTATAATAATATATCATACATAAATAGCATATATCCACTATATGATTTTGGAAAAGATGACAAAACTTGCAAAATCCAAATATTAAAAATGAAGAGGTGATTAATATTAAAAGTTATTTAGAAAAAATATTAAATTCAGATCAATCAATTATACATGGTGTTTATGAACCGCCTAATAACATACCAATATTAAGATATGCTATAAATAAATGTGGGTATAAGACAGTTTTAATTGCTGATAATGAGCTTTCATTATCGTGTTTAAATTGGCTTAAAACAGAAAATATAATTCCAAACTGTACAGTTCGTGATTTAAGCGAATTAGATATATTGGACCATACAAGTAGTTATTTTGCTATAATAACAAATCCAGAGTATAAATATACTGCATATCAAAACAAAATGTTGAAACAATTTAGTAAAAATGGCATATATGATTATTTGTGTCCATATGATTATGAAAAAATTCCAAAACATGATATAAATTATTTGAAATATTTTGAATCAAATAAGGAAAATTTAATAAAAATGTTAGATGTATTAAAAGATGATGAATCTAGAGAGACATATGTGGAATATATACGTAGTAAGATGTTCTGTGATTTTTATAGATTAAAGCAACATCCAACGTGGAATAAATATTTTGATGAAGAAGTTTATAAACATTTATCATCAGAAAATTTTGTAAATTGTGGAAGTTCTAATGGAGATACAATATTTTATTATTTAGAGAAATTTAATGATTTTGAAAAAATTTATGCTTTAGAAGGCGATATAAAAAGAATAACACAGTTTTATCAAAATCTCAGTTATTTGCCAGAAAATGTTAAAAACAAGATTATTGGTATTAATTCATATGTTGATAATTCAAATAATAAAATTGATGACATAATAAATGGTGAAAAAGTAACCTTAATAAATATGGATATTGAAGGTATGGAGTTAGATGCATTAAAAGGTGCAAAAGAAACAATAAAAAAATATCAACCTGTTATAGCAGCATGTGCATATCATTTGCCAACAGATTTATATGAATTACCAATGTTTGTTAAAGGATTAGGTGATTATGAAATATATTATAGAAAATATGCGTCCACAGTTAGAAATAGATTTTGCAATGCAGAATTGGTTATGTATGGTGTGCCAAAAAAAAGATTGGTAAAATAATTACCAATCTAAATTTAGGTTATCTTTAATAATATTGAATCTTTGTAAAACAGATGGAACGATGTCATTGCTTTTAATCATATTATAAAATTCTTGCTTTGTTATCCATTTTATATTTTGTACTTCTTCTTTTTGTAAAATTGTTTTATTTATATCAATTATCTTTTTTGATAAAAATATATCTACAAATTGTTTTTTATATAGTTGTGTACCTATTAAGCAAAATTCATTTTGATTAAAAATAACTCCTATTTCTTCCTTTAGCTCCCGTTCAACGGTTTCAATATTTGTTTCACCTGCTTGCGAACATCCACCTGGTGTTTCCCATTGCCCAGGATGTGACTTTTCAAAACTTCTTTGTGTCATCAATATCTTGTTATCATTAATAATCCATACTTCTATACCTGTATTATATTCATTGTTATCCAAATTTTCACCACGAATTTTTTTATAGTTTAAGTTGACTCTATTTTTATCAACTACATCAAAATATTCCATGCATACCTCCATTCAAATTTAATTATATCATATATAATATGTATATGTAAATTGATAATATTAATTATAAAATAAATATAATAGTCGTTGGTGTATAATGAAATAAATTCCTAAAAATATTGTTAAATTTTAAATGATTCTGTTAAAATAATATTAAGGTGAGTGCGCCAGTTCGGTGTTTAATATATAGTTTGTGGGAACCAAACATGGTAATCTTTAGCGAAGAGCCATTAGTTAGCCTTGGAGCCGAAGTCGTGAGATAAGGTTAAAGCATAAGTAAACAAGAATACGAGCCATAATGAGAAATCGTGAAGCAATTCATCCTCGTCAAATATAAATGATAGTAGCCGATGTGTTCTTCCTCACAGCAGACAATAATGGCAATATCGTTAATGCGAGATATTGTGAAAATGATAAAGGAACACCACAAGGTGGACTGATCTCACCGATATTAGCGGACGTATATCTTCATTATGTATTAGATAACTGGTTTAATGTGATTAAGAAAAGTTTTAAAGGTGAAATGTATCTGATAAGATATGCCGATGATTTTGTAGTAATGTTTCAGTATGAAGAAGAAGCAAGAAGGTTTTATAAAATGTTAATTGAAAGAATGAATAAATTTAAACTTGAATTAGCGGAAGATAAAACTAAAATATTACCATTTGGAAGATTTAAAGGAACAAAAGAAGAGTTTAATTTTCTAGGTTTTATTTTCTCAAATGGAAAGACATAAAGTGGAAAGTATAGACCAAATATTAAAACAAATAAAAAAGAAACTCAAGCAAAAGTTTGAAATAGCAAAGAAAAGGAATGGTTACATGATAAAATGCATGAACCTATACTTGAAGTAGGAACAAGTATAAGAAAGAAAATAATAGGACATTATGCTTATTATGGAATAAACGGTAGTTTATTAAAATATTTGGTAATAAAGATAATATGAAGAGCCGTATGCGAGAAATCCGCACGTACGGTTCTGTGAGGGGCAATAGACTTCCTCTCACTATGTAGAAAGAGAGGTGTAGTCGAGTTCGTCTACTCGACTGTATATAATGGAGAAAAAGACTTTAGAATTAGAAAAAGAAAAATTAAATAATACAATTAATATAGTTGAAGAAATATTGAATGATGAAAATAAAAAGTTGGAAGAGTTGTATGAAGAATATTTTGATGATAAAGAGGAATTATGGAGAATTGCTGAAAGGAAAAAAATTCGTATTAAAAATTTAGAGTTTGCTTTAGATAAACCGTATTTTGCGCGAATTGATTTTATATCAGATGATGGGGAAAAAAGTATAGTTTATATTGGTAAAAATGGTATTATGAAAGATTCTAATATTATTGTAACTGATTGGAGAGCACCAATAAGTTCTTTATATTATGATTCAGAAATTGGAAACTGTAGTTTTGAATCTCCATCAGGTACAATAACTGGTAATATGGAACTTAAAAGGCAATTTGAAATAGAAAATGGTATTTTAAATGATTATTTCGATGTTGATTTAGTGTCAAATGATGAATTATTACAAAAATATTTAAACAGTAACAATGATGCGAGAGTTAAGAGTATTGTTTCTACTATTCAAAAAGAACAAAATGATGTTATAAGAAAAAAAATAAATGATAATTTAATTGTTCAAGGTGTTGCTGGTTCAGGTAAAACAACAGTTGCGTTACATAGAATAGCCTATTTAGTTTATAATTATATTGATAGTATTAAACAAAACCAATATTTAGTAATTGGACCTAATCCTGTTTTTCTAAAATATATAAAATCAGTTTTACCTGATTTAGATGTTTCAGGGGTGAATCAATGTACATTTGAACAATTTGCAAAAAATTATCTCAATGAAGAGTTTGAAATTAATTCTTCTGAAAAAAAAGTTGTAAATAATATTATGGGAACAAATGAAAATAATATAGATAAGTTTAAATCTTCAATTAAATATAAAGATATGTTAGATCAATTTCTAAGAACATATTTGTATAGTTTGACTTCTAAACCTTTGATGATAAATGATTTTGAAATTTTGCCGCAGAAAACAATTGAAAAAGTATTTAATGAAACCAATACTGAATATTTTACTAGTTTGAATAATAGAATTGAAATTACTATTGAAAGATTATGTAAATTAATTGAAAATAACTATAGTGATATTAGTTCAAAATATAGTGAATACACCTTTAATCTATTTAAACAAGCAACTACTGAAAAGGAGAAAAATGAAATGCGTAAGCAATTTGCTAAAGAAAGAGCAGAACTTGGTAAATATTGTAGAAGTACTTTAAAAAAATATTTTAGCAAATTAAAAATCAATGCATTTAAGTTATATAAGTTGTTTATTGGTACAATAGAAAGTTATAATATTCACAATTATAACCAAATTCCAAAGTTGAAAAATGATACGATTAAAAACATAAAAAATAATAGTTATGACTTTGAAGATTTGTCAGCAATTATATATATACAATCATTTATTTTTCCAAATAAAGACTATGCTAAAATAAAACATGTAGTTGTAGATGAAGCACAAGATTTAGGTGAATTTAATTTTTATGTTTTGAAACAAACATTACCAAACGCAACCTTTAGTATTTTTGGCGATATTGCTCAATCAATTTATGATTACCGTGGCATAAATAATTGGGATGAAGTTAATAAGACAATGTTTAATGATAATGGAAAAATTATAAAATTTGATAAAAGTTACAGAACTACAGCTGAAATTATGAGTGTTGCAGATGATGTTGCAGAGAAATTAGGACTAGGAAGATCTGAGTTGGTTGTAAGGCATGGAGATGAAGTTTTAATTACAAAATCAGAAAATGAGAATGATATTCCAAAACATATTGCAAGTAAGATACATGAGTATCAGAAAAAGGGTTATAAGACGATTGCAGTAATTAGTAAAAATGATTTACTTTCAAACTATATAAATGACGATTTAGCAGAACTTGGTATAAAAATACCAAATGTATCTTCAAAAGATGATTTGACAGATGAAAAGTTTAGAGTTTGTACAATATCAAATCAACTTGCTAAAGGATTAGAATTTGATGCAGTAATTATTAATAATGCAAAAGAAGGAATATATTCATCTAATAATGATTTAGATATGAAATTATTATATGTTGCAATTACAAGAGCATTACATGAATTAGATATTGTATATTCTGATGAGTTAACAAAAGTATTACAAAAAAGAATCGATAAGAAAAAAGTTAGAAAATTAACAATAGATTAAATGTTGATTTTCTGCGAATTATATTGAAAATAGTAATATGATTTAGGTATAAAATCAGAAAATGATATGTTTAGAATGAGATAATGTAAATTATCTTTTTTCTTTATTAGAAATTTCTAACACTTTTTAGTAACAGTTCAGACATATAAAAAGATATAATGTGGAAAACAAAAAGAAAAGCTTTGTTTTCTTTTAGTTATAAACAAAATGATTTTGAAAAAAGTCAAGACTATATTTTAAAAAAATGTGAAATAATAAAGAAAAGTAAGTAAGAGGTAAAAAATGAGAAACGGAATAATGAATGATTTTTATAAACATGTTTTAACAAATAGTTGGGGATGTACTCAACAATTAGTAGATTTTATTACAGACTTATTTATTAAAGAACCGTCTATATTAGAGGATATTAAAGAAGAATTAAAATTACAAAAAGGTGTATAAAAACTTGCTCCAGGAGCAAAGAAATTCTAAATATATAAATATATATCTACTTTAGTTGTAAAGAGACAAGCCCATTCAGTGAATTCACTAGCGGTTTACTACTAGGTATGTCTATCGGTATAAACTTAATAGGTATTATATTAACTGCTAAGTATATTTCAAAGCAAGATAAAAATAATAAATAAATATAGACCATTAAGAAATGAACTTAATGGTTCTTTTTGTAAAATAACGAAATTCCTATCAAAAAATAAGTCAAATCATTCATCATATTACAATTTTATAAAATTAATCAAAAAACTATTGACAAACATATGTTCATATGATATATTGATATTGTCAGTAGTAACACGAATATATAAATGATAGAAAGGAGTAATATATGGCCATATTTGAAGATTTCACAAAGTTAGATATTAGAGTAGGAACAATTACTGAAGCTATTTCATTTGAAAAAGCTCAAAAGCCTGCTTATAAGTTAAAAATAGATTTTGGTGAAAATATAGGTATTAAAAAATCATCAGCACAAATAACAGATTTATACACTACTAGTGAATTAATAGGTAAACAAATTCTAGCAGTAGTTAATTTTCCTCCTAGACAAATTGCTGATTACATGTCAGAAGTACTAGTATTAGGAGTTTATTATAAAGAAGGTGTTGTCTTAATTGAACCAAATAAACCAGTAGCAAACGGTGACAAACTAGGATAACTCTATCATATATGAAAGTAGGATTACTATGAAAATAAAAATATTAACTGCCTTTGCCAATATTTATAATAGGATTGCTTCTAGAAGCTATCTCTAGATTATTAGATATATATATATAACTAATCTTAGAAATATATTCTCAGAAATGCCCATTTGGATTCTATTTGGAATCATAATATCTATATAGTACTAACAAAAAGGATGCTATGGTAAATATGCTCTTATTTTGTATTGGAATGTTATTAACTTATTATTTTACCGTCTATATAACAAAAGGAGTATACAGCAACAGTTACATAATAGGATGGACTATATTTGCTTTATGCTCTCCAATATTTGCTTATTTTACCTGGATGACAAAAGAGAAGGGAATCTTTTCCAAAATAATAAGCATAGGCATAATTTTAGTATCCGTTTTATCAAGCATAATATTATTTGATAAACTAAGAATATATGATTATATTATTGATGGATTGTTATTCTATTATTCGTTTGTAAAGAAAATAAATAGATAAAAGAAAGAAATTGTTAATATGAGTAAAATTGTAATATGTGGTTTAAATGGTAGTGGAAAGACTACTTTGGGTAAAAGAATGTAAAGGAGGTATTATATTATAAAAAGTATATTTATTTATTTTTCCCATACTGGAGAAAATTACATGGAAGATGGTATTAGAAATATTGATAAAGGAAATACTGAATTGTAGCAGAAGAAATTAGCAAACTAGTAAAAGCCGATCTTTTTAAAGTAGAACCTGTTAAAGAATATCCTTATGATTATCACGAATGCCGTGACGTTGCCAAAAAAGAACTTGATAGTAACGCTAGACCTGAAATTAAAAGTCAGTTAGCTAATTTAGACAATTATGATACAGTTTATATTGGTGGACCTATATGGTGGGGACATTATCCTTGTCCTTTATTCACAGTATTAGAGTCTCTTGATTTTACTGGTAAAGTCGTAATGCCATTTTCAACTCATGAAGGTTCAGGATTAGGTAGCATCATGAAAGATGTCCACAAATTTTGCAAAAATGCAATTATAAAAGAAGGCCTAGCTATTCGTGGAAGTAGTGCTAAGCCATCTAAAGAAAAAATAGAAAGATGGTGTAATCATGATTAAACAAACAGCTGGAAGAGATTCCTTAGGAGATTTCACTCCTGCCTTTGCTCACTACAACGATGATATTCTATTTGGAGAAAATTGGAATGATTCAAGTGTTGATATAAAAACTAGATGCATTATAACCGTGGTAGCTTTAATGTCATCAGGTATTACAGATAACTCATTAAAATATCATCTAGAAAATGCTAAGAAAAATGGCGTATCTAAAGAAGAAATGTCAGGTATCATCACCCATGTAGCATTCTATGTAGGTTGGCCTAAAGCTTGGGCAGTATTTAATTTAGCTAAAGAAATATATAATGAAAAATAATTTAAATATAAAGAAGGGTGCAATATGAAAAGAATAGTTGTTTATTATAGTTATACAGGAAATACTGAAAAAATTGCTAATCATATAAAAGAAAAATTAGCTTGTGATATTTTAGAACTAACCCCCTGACGAGAGCGATTAACTTATGCCACTCTCATTTTTTATAGGAAATATAAGGGTTATACTGATAAGATAATTCTCTAAAAATATGATTATGTACCAATTAGGTACCATTTTTTTTAGTAAATTAAGTCAAGATATTAGCAAAAGTATATGAAAAAATTTTAATTAATGATATAATGGTATTGGAGGATAGGAGGAGATAAAATGATGGATACTAAAGTTTTGAATTCTCCTATTAGGTGGGCAGGATCAAAGAAAAAAATATTAAACGAAATGCTAAATGCTTTCAAACCAAATAAAGAAAATTATATTGAATGCTTTCTTGGCTCGGCAGTTGTACTTATAAATGTACTAAAAAATAATGATAAGTTAAATTATAAAAATTTTTATGTAAACGATATTAATTCAAACATCATTAATTTTTATAAATTGCTTCAAAAAAAGCCCGATTATCTTATAAAACACATATCTGAATTGGCAAAAGTGTATAATAGTTACAACGGCAGTGAAAAAGAAAAATATTATTATGATTTGAGAGAACAATTCAATGAAGAAAAAGATCAAGATAATAAATCTATATTATTCTATTTCTTAATGAAAACTGGCTTTAATGGAGTATATAGGGAAAATAAAAATGGTAAGTTTAATGTTCCATTTGGAAGAAAAGAAAAGATAATTGTAAATGAAGAATATTTAGAAGAATTATCGAAATTAATTAAACCTGTAAAGTTTTATAACTTAGATTATAAATCTTTTTTGGATAAAATGAAAAAGGATGAAATTGTTGAAAATAGTTTTATGTATTTTGATCCACCGTATTTGCCAGACGATTTATTAGTTAGCCAGAAACAGGAATTATATACTAATGATACATTTGATCATCGTGGATTTGTTGATAAAATTATTGATCTAAAAGGCAAGTATATGATGATATCAATGTCTGATTCAAAACAGGCTGATGATATATACGGAAAATTTATTAAAAATAACATGAAGGAAATATTACGTACAATTAACCCTATTAAATTATTTTCTTCAACTGAAATAGCCTTTACAAATTATAAAATTGAATTAAATACTGAAGAGTAGAAATACTCTTTTTTGATAATAATTTAATAATATTTGTAAAATATTTTGACAATATTGTACTTTTGTGATATCCTAATATTGATTTGGAGGGATTATATGAATAATACCAAACAAGAAAATTTTAAGAGAATTGCAACTAATAGAGTAAATAAGATCATTGATTTAATATCTAAATTACAAAATTTATCTAACTCATCATTTTATGAATATACCGATGATCAGATAAATCAAATATTTAGTGCCATTCAAACAGAACTCGATAAACAAAGAAAAGAATTTCAAAAGGATACAAAAAAAGGCAAGAAAAGATTTGAATTATGATAAGCAGTATTTTATATGAAGGTAAATTAAAAGAAAAACAAAATAACTATTTTTATTCAGAAGAATATGTTGAGTTTTTAGTTACCAGATATTTATTTATTAAACGTCAAGCTAGAGTAGAAGACGTTTATGAATTTATAATTAAATATATCGATTCTGATTTAGTGAAAATGAGTGGACTAAAAAGATTTTTAAAAGAAAATTATGAAAATGTAAAAACTATGTATTATTTAAATCAATCACAAAGAGAAAATATTACAAAAACATTAGATATGAAAAAAGATTTAGATTTTATTATGTTTGCAACAGAGAAAAAATTATGTTTGAAGATATCTGAACAGATTTCAAGCAATAATTTTGTTTTTGACAAAACACTACTTAATGTACTTATGCTTGATTACAAGAACAATAAAGATAATAACAAGGATTATTATTTGAGCTTAATATACTTTATAAAAAATAACTATCAAAATCTCATATCCAGGGTAGAAAAAAGTATAAAGAACATTGATAGTTTTTATAATGAGCTTGAATTAAGTGAAGTTATTACGAATGACAATATAATTAAAATATTATCTTTAAATAATACTATTATAATTGATGATTTAGTAAAATATTCACCAGAAAAACTATTAAGCATATTTAGTATTGATCTTAATGAATTATTTAATTTAGTAAGTTCCATTGGAGAAAATTATGAAAAAGTATTTCAAGATACAGTATATACATTTTATTCGCAATTATCTGAACATGCACTGTTAGTATTTAAAAATAGATTTAATTATTACTCTAATGAACCACAGTTAACTTTAGAGCAAATTGGTGGTAAGTTAGGAGTAACAAGAGAGAGAATTAGACAAATTGAAGCTAAGACAATAGATAAACTATTACTTCAAATGCCAACGATTAAAAATATATTAAAATGTATTTATATAAAATTAGCTGATAAAGATGAGCAATTTATTGATGTTGATAGATTGTATACTTATTTAAAAGAATTAAGTAAGAAAAACTCAAATGACCATAATGCTGAGAAAATAAGTATAAGAGAAACTGCAGGAATATTATTATTCTTTATGGAAATGGGAGATTCAAATATAAAGTATAATAGAAATTTAAGAGTAATATACAATTCAGACATGATTAACGTTGATGAAATAATTAATCATGTTGTAGAACGATTTGGTAATACTTTGAGCCCCAAAGAAATAAGAAAAATGAATTCTTTTGAATTAAAAGTTTTGAATTCTGAATATAGAGAATTTAAAAATGGGATATACTTAAAGCGTGGAATTTCTCCAAGAGAAATATATTCTGAAATAGTAGAAAAAAATTTTAAGAACGGATATAGAACTGGTAGTCAAGAAGATTATGATATTTTTAAGAAAAAATGTATAGAAGAATATGGAATAATTGAAGATCTTCCATCAATGCATTCGCTTCAAGCAATGCTTGAACGATGCAACTATGTATTGATAGATAAAGGAAAGTATTTACCATCAGAATTATGCCCAAGTATAGATAATGAATTAACAGATGAAATTATAAATTATATTATCGATAATGAACCAACAGTTTTTTATCGTTCTATATTTGAAAAATATAAATATAAACTACAAAAATTAGGAATTGATAATCATTATTTTTTAAAAGGATGTCTAGATAAATATTTACCAGAAGAATTCACAACAAAGAGAGATTATATAATGGTTGGTGATGTAAAAATATCACCTGCAGAATTAATAATTAATTATATGCAATCATTTGATAAGGAGTTTGAACTAAGAGATTTACAAGACAAATTTCCTGGAGTTAAAGATTATGTTTTTTATAGTCACTTGTATAATGAAACTAACAACGGATTAATTTGGACATCGTCTAAAACATTTATCTATTATAAATATCTAAACATTTCAGATGATACGGTTGATGCACTTAGAAAATTTATTGATGAACAATTTGAATCAATGAATACGAATGTTATATCTTCAAGAAAAATTTATGCAAAAATGAGTTTAACGAAGAAAGAATTACTTGAAAAATTACATTTAACCCACGGACAATTTACTTTGTTTTCTCTTATGAAGTATTTATATCTAGATTTATATTATAGTAGGCCGTTGGTAAGCACGAAAGTTATAGAGCAAAAAAGTTCGTATGCATTAATAAAGAATCATGCACAGAAATTTGATAAATTTGATCATAATACCATTTTAGATTATGTAGCTAAAATGAATATTGGTGGGCTATACAGTTATTTAGAATTTATGGATGATATGAGTGATGAGTATGTTCAAATCAATATTGATACAATGGTAAGGAAAGAAAAACTTGGTATTACGCAAGAACAATTAACACGATTAAATCAATTATTGGATTTAATATTTGATAAATATAATGAGTTGGATACATCTGTATTTAAAGGATATCAAATGTTACCAAAAATGCCAGTTCCATGGAATAAGTATTTATTAATTGGAATTATTAGAAGTTATTTTGATGAAAAATTTGAAATAGAAAATAAAAACAACATGTATAACAATACTGATTTCGTGATAAGGAGGTTAAATCATGAATGATAAAATGTGGAGATTTGTAGGTAATAATTATGCCACAGAAACAGGATTAGATACTGCTGATATGGAAACTTTTAAAAAGGATCCAATATCATCATTAGCAAGAGAAATATGCCAAAACTCTATAGATGCAAGAGCAGGCAAAGATAAAGTAGTTATTGAATTTCACTCTTTTGAAATAAAGAAAGATGATATTCCTGGAAGAGAAAGAATAGAAAAGGAAATGGTATCTTGTGAGGAATACCAAAAAAGAAGAAACAATCCTAAAGATAAAGAACAACTTGAAAGAATGATAAAAGAAGTTGGAAGAGATAGAATTCAATGTTTAAGAATTAGTGATTATAATACAACAGGTTTATTAGGAGTGGCATCAAGAGAAGAAACCCCATTTTATCTTTTAACTAAAGGTAGTGGATTGTCAAATAAAGTTGGTACAAGTGGTGGTTCAAAAGGCATAGGAAAATATGCATCGTTTGTTGCAAGTTCATTTAATACAGTATTCTATTCGACATATACAAAAGAACAAGAACAAGGATATATTGGTATTTGTAAACTTTGTTCTACAACTATTGAAGGTAGTGACGAAAAAACACAAGGCATCGGTTACTATGGTATAGATGAGAAGAATAATCCGATATTAGAACAAATAAGTATAGATCCTAATTTTAAAAGAAAATCATTTGGTACAGATATTTATATTTTAGGATTTAAAAATGAAGAAACATGGGAAAAGGAAATTATTACAAAAGTTTTGGATAGCTTCTTGAGTGCTATCTATTATGATGAATTGGAAGTAATAATAAATGATAAAGTTATTAACAAGCAATCGCTATCCGATATTGTATATAATGATGAATTAATAACTAAAAAACTTCAAAGTAGTATTAAATCTCAATATATATTACTAAATGATCCAACAGTATATAAGGAAAAAATACAGATTTCAGAATACGGAGAAGTTGAATTATATCTTAAGAGTTTTTCTAAAGATGAATCATATCTAGCAACTAATGAATGTGTTATGATTAGATATCCATATATGAAAATAACATCATTAAAAGGTATATCAAGTATCCCATGCTCAGCTATGTGTATTATTCCAAATAATCAATTAAATAAAATATTAAGAGAGATTGAAAACCCACAACATACTGATTGGGAATTAAGACGTATAAATGACTCAGCAAAGCGAGCAGAAGTTAATTCTATATATAGAGAACTTAAATCATCTATTGTAGACTTTGTCCAAAGTAAATTAGCATTAAGCGAGAACAATGAAATAGATGTTGAAGGTGCTGGAGATTATTTACCATCTGTAGATAATGAATCAGGTTTAGGATCAAATGAAGAAATTACAATAACAGAGCAACCTAAAGTTGTTAAGAAATTAAAGAATAAAGTTAAAGATAAAATAGGAGTTTATGAAGATTCCGAAGGAATGGCATTACAACCTGATATTGGAGATCATGAAGAAGGAGAAGGTTCACCAGTGCCAGAAGGAACTAATAGTGGAAGAACTGGAGAGCCACACGATTCAGATCAAGAAGAAGGCCTTGATGGAGATGGAAATAAAGATATTATGAAAATTGCTCAATTAAGTGGAATGAGTTATCGCTACTTTGTTACAGATAAGAAAAATGGAAAGTATGTAATATCATTTACTTCTTTATATGATGAAGAAAATTGTGATTTAGAAATGAGTCACTTGGACGATGGTGGAAATAAATATAAAACACAAATAACTAATTGTTCAATAAATGGTTCTGAAGGATATATTGAGAATGGAGTTATAAAAGGTTTTGAACTAAAAAATGGTGTTAAATATAAGATAGAGATAGATACAGATTTAGATGATTACTATGCTTGTGAGGTGAAGATATATGCGAATAGGTAAGAGATTATTTCCATATCCAACAATAAACAATTCAAAAGTAGCAAGTTGTTTTAAGAATAGTAATTATTCATTAGAGTATGATGACGAAAGTGACAATGAAAATTTAATACTTAAAAATGCTCATATTCAAATTGATAATGATGAATTGATAAAATTAATTGTAGATAAGAAAGCAGAAGCAGTAATAATTATTGAATGTTCTTCTACAATTTTTAGAACAGTAAAATCTATTTCTATAGAACCAGGAGATATAATAATTCCATTGCATAATCTTAGAGGAAAAGTTGAAATATCAAGTTTCATATATGCAAAAGAAGAATTTGAATATAGTAATGATGATTTTTTGGATGACTATGAAGGTTATTCATTTACTATCGAAAAATACGATATATTGGCTATTGATGATGGATTTACTACAAAAATTGAATACAACGAGTCAGAAGATAAAAAATTATCATCAATATTTAGAGTTATAAAAAGCATGGATCCTGAGTTGAAAGTTATGAAGGTTGATTCAGGGGATAAATTTATAAAAATAGTTCTACCGGAAAAGGAATTTGGATACTATGATAATTTAAAGAATCGTGATTATTTCAAAAATATATTCTTCTCAATAATTGCAATTCCTTCATTAATAAAATGTTTACAAGAATTTAAAAACGAAAGAGTGGATATTGATTATATTAGACTTAATCATAGTTGGTTTGATTCTATAATGGTTGCATATAAAAAGAATTATAATGAAGAATTAACAGATGAGATTTTTTCAGACATGCCAGTTGAAGAAATAGCACAAACATTATTAAATTATGCAACAGTTTCTTCAATTGAAGATATATCAAATTTATTTATTAAAAATATGATGATGGGAGGTATGGAAGAAGATGAATAATAGTATCAATATTTGTTTTATGACTGATGAAGCATTAGAAACATTGAAAGAAAACGCATTATTAGTAACAAATAATTTAAAATCATTTCCAAATGATTCAAATTGGTTATCATCTATATATTCTGGAAAACTATATGATGAAAAGAAATATAAGATTCCTGAATTTAGATTAAAAGTTAGCGAAGATGGAGATTATTCAAAAGTTGATTTTGATAATTCAATTACATTATATGAATCATTAAAAGACCTACCACGTTATATTTTGACAGATGAAAGGTTCTGGGCTTGGATTAATTTTACCGTAGGATATCAAGCATGTTTACAATCAATGCCTATAAAATCAAATTCAACATTTTTTGATCACTGGTTATTTACTCAAGGAACTCGCAGAGGTATTTTCTTTGGTGTTATGTCTCGTTGTTTCTTTAGAGTGGCACTAACTGTTGATGAAAGATTAGATGATAAATATGAATTAACAAGATTTGTTATTGATAATCCTGAAAGGTTTAGAAACTTATCATGGAGATCAAATTCAAGTGAAAAGCATATAGTTCTTGGTGCTTTAAAAGCAGAAAAGGCAATTTACGATAATTATATTAATGATCCAATTATGGGTAAAAAGATGAAACAAGCAGAAAAAGGAACGCATAATGTTTATACTGAAGTTGCAGCATATTTATCTTTATACGGAAGCGTTAGATTAATAGATGTAATAAGTGAAGAAGACATCTATAATGCTGTTTATGAAAAAATGAATAATTATATTAAAAATCAAGAAGTTTAAAAAGAGCCGAAAACTAATCGGCTTTTCATTTTTAGGTACCATTTAGGTACCAACAGACTAATAAATACCATTTTATTACGGTAATTACAAAAATATAATAGCTATAAAAGGATAGTTATAAAAGGAATTAACACGTATAGAGATTCAAAAGGCGAGTCCCCTGAAGAGAGCAGGCCCCTAGAGTACCATTTTCTACTGATTATGATGAAGTAGTAGCAGAGTATCAAAATAATTCAATTGATAATAAAGAAGTAGCTATTAATGATATCAGTATTAATTTAGATGAATACGATGAAATAATAGTAGGAACTCTTGTTTGGTGGTACACAATGTGTCCTGTAATAACTACTTTCTTAAAGCAATATGATTTATCTAATAAAAAAGTATACATGTATGCTACAAATGCCGGTTGGCTTGGTCATACTTTTAAAGATTTCATTAAAATTAACCCTAAAAGTACTTTAGATAATTGCTTAAATGTTGTTTTTTGATCTACTGAAAGAGAAAAATTAGTTACCAATGCAAAAAGAAATAGGTAAATGGATAGAAAATATAAGTAAAGGAGCATCTCATGAATAAAGAAGTTTTTGATAAAGAAAATGTTTTTGGATTAGGAGAGCCTAATAATAGTTTTGCTAAGTATTTTATAGGAAACAGTTATCTTAATCCTTTAACTAATCCTAAAGAATGTCCTATCTTTTTAGCTAATGTAACATTTGAGCCAGGTTGTAGAAATAACTGGCATATTCATCATGAAAGTACTGGTGGTGGACAAATACTTATATGTATTGCCGGATATGGTTGGTACCAAGAAGAAGGTAAGGAAGCCGTTAGTTTAGAACCAGGTATGGTTATAACAATACTAGCTAATGTCAAACACTGGCATGGAGCCAAAAAAGATTCATGGTTTAGTCATATCGCAATAGAAGTACCTGGAGAAAATACTTCAAATGAATGGTTATCGCCTGTTACTGATGAAGAATATAATAAATTACATTAAAATATAAATAATAATGATTGAGTTATTGTTAATAATCCTTTAACATTATTTATTATAAAATTAAATTCAAAAAAATTATAGTGCTTTTAGTTGTAATCTTTTTTAACATAAAATATTTTTAAAATACAAAAATTTATAAACTACCAAAATACATATGAATTAACTGTCTATACTTATTCAGTTAAAAATATGTATTTTTTAAAAACTATATATAAAATAATCACAATACTATGTTATAATACTATTGAAAGATATTATCTTTAAGAAAGTAGGTGTAATATGAAAAATATCTTCAAAAAAATACTATTTGTTATCTTAGGACTTCTTCTTTTATATGGCATATTTTTAACAGAAGAATCTATTCGTTTAGAAAAAAATAACTCAGCTAAACCTCTTATCGTTCTAAAAATCAACACTAATGTTTATGCTAAGAGTAGTATGAATTTTGGACGTTTAGAAGAAGAATATGTAAGCCTTGGTTTTACACTAAAAAGAACCTACATTCTTGACACACCAAAAGATCCAAATAGTGATGCCATCTCTTATCACATAGAAAAAAGTTCCTTATCTTTATTTAATCATTTTACAGTATGGCAGTGGATCGTATAATGAAACTTAATGAATTAACCTGTGTTTCTTCTAATGTTTCTTTAACTGACTATCTAAAATTATATAAATATGTTAGAGATAATATGCCTCATCCTGAATGGTTAGGAACTTTTACCGAAAAAGAGATAATTGATATTCTAAATAACGGTGGCAAAATATGGCTTTATTATGATGCAAAAACTCCAGTATGTTCAATGTTTTATATTCCAGCTAACAATAAATCATTAAGGAAACATAACATTTCATCTGATGAAAAACTAACCAGTGCCTTAGGACCAATAATGGTTAGCCCCGACTATCTTGGTAATGGTCTTCAAAATCAAATGCTAAAAGTATTTGAAGATTATTGTTTGAGTATTAATAAGAAGTATATATTCACCAAAGTACACAAAGATAATATCTATTGTATAAATAACATTTTAAAAAATAATTATCAAGTTAGAGATGAATATGAAAATGAACGTGGCATGAATTTAGCCCTACTTAAAAAAATGGAGATGAAAAAATGAATTTAGATGAAAGAAATGAAAATAACAAATCCTTCTTTAGCAACAAAGCTTCAGTATATGATGAAGTTCACAAAGTACTAATGAATACCAAAGAAGAAGCAATTACAGCCTTAGAAGATAATTCATCAAAAATTCTCGATTTAGGAGCCGGAACAGGCCTAGAATTAATATATCTTTTTAAAAAATACCCAAGTGCTAGAGTTACCGCAATAGACATAACTGCAGAAATGCTAAATAAAATTAAAGAAAGATCATTTGCCAAAAATGTAGAACTAATATGTGGAGATTTCTTTAAAGTTCCTTTTGGTACTGATTATGATGCAGTAATTTCAACCTCAGCCTTGCACCATTTCACCAAAAAAGACAAATTAATTCTTTATAAAAAAATACATGATTGCTTAAAAAAAGGAAAGTATTTTATAAGCGCTGATCGTTATGTAAATACCCTAGAGGAAGAAGACAAATTTATGAATTATTTTAAAGAAAACTTTCAAAAAGAGGCACATTGTGATACACCATTATGTGTTTCTAATGAAAAAGAAATTCTTGAATTAGCAGGATTTAAAAATATAACATTTACTGATTCAAAGTATTCTAAAGATTATAAAATACTAAAATGTCAAAAATAGTAAGGAGTGATTAATATGGATATTTTATTTTATATAGTACCAATTTTTATTGGATTAGTAGCAATCTTTATATTTGCCACAATCTTAAGTCCTAAATTAAGAGGTAAAATACTAAGCAGTCAAATTAGAGCCACTAAACATATGTTAGATTACAGTAAAGAAGATTTACAAGATCTTATGACCACTACTGCTAGTATGGGAATAGATGCTGAAAAAGCCATTCTTGATAAAAAAGAAGATACTATGAGAAACAATGCTACTAGAAAAGCTAATATCAATAAAGACAGTATTGAAATAACTACTAAAGCTATCAAAGATGGTCTAACTAATAGTAATGTTTCAAATCAAAATACTAAATATTGCAAAGAATGTGGAAAAAAGATACCTAGTGATGCAAAATTTTGTGCTTACTGTGGGGAAAAACAATAATTATACATATCAAAAATACATGAAAATAGAGGAGTAATTACAATAAATTACTTCTTTTCATTTATCAAATATGTTATAATACTACTACAAAAAACATATAAGGTTTAAAAAGTACAAAACAGAGTTAAATTAATCTATAACTTAAAAGTTAAAATAAAATAGACAGCCTAATGGGGGAGTAGTATCTATGAAAAAAGAAGATTTAATTAAATTAAAAGAAAAAATTAATCAGCTACTTACTTATTGCGTTAAAGCTACTAGTAAGGGTATGTAGAATTAGATATTAATACTATTATTAAGGGAGATATAGTTAGATTAATTATTACTATAGAGGACTCTAGTATGGGTATTAAGAGTAGTGATCTAGAGAAGATTAAGATGGATAATAAGAATATATCTGAATCATATAAACTAATAACTCTTATGAATGGAGCTATGGTAATTACTTCTAATTATGGTACTGGTAATAAGATAAAGATTATTCTTGATCAAAAAGTAGATACTACCGAAGAAAAAGAAAATAAAAAATACCAAAACATTCTTGATAACAAAAAAATTCTAATAATAGATAATAGTGAACCAAGTATTAAGATAATAGAGAAGTTACTTAAGAATAGTAATATAGAAATAGATTATTCATTAAATGGAAAAGATGCTTATAAAAAGATAGCTACTAGAAATAGATATGATTTAATCTTGTTAGATGAAGAATTAAATACGATTACTGGAGAAGAGATGCTTGAGAATCTTAAGAAAATAAGAAATTTTAATATACCAGTAATACTTCTTAGTAAAGATAATAA
>CAJJKI010000006.1 GCA_905188025.1 uncultured Eubacteriales bacterium
ATATATAATATTTAATATAATCAGCATTAATAGATTCGCTGTGACCCGCTTCGAGCTTCGCTCTCCGCTCAACTCCCCGTGGAGGATGAATACAATCAGCATCAATCATATCAAGTTAATCAATACTATAATTATTATCATTATCTTTATTAATATTATTAATACTAATATGATTAAGTCTAACTCATCTTCATCCTCCACGGGGAGTATGACTTGCATATTTATAATCATATAATCCTCTATGATACAAATGTTAAAAATAGTTTTTCTCTTGGTAGATTCATTCAAACTCTTACATTTGCTAAAAACAATTAAGTTATGGGTAAAGATAAAAGTGAAACTAAACCTAAATACACTAGAGAATTTCATAGTGGAGAAAGGAATAAAAAAGAAGTTAAAGTTCCTAGTAAACTTAAACTTGGAAATATTGGTATTGATAGTATTATTAAAACTAAATAATTTAGTGTTATGATTAAAGTTGAAAGTAAATTTAAAGATTTTGGTATTCAAATACCTACTGACATTAGCGAAATAACAAGTGAAGCACTTGACGCTATTCTTACTAATGTAGTTGTTGCTAAACATTATTGTGTTGTTGCTCTTTGCCAAAATGAAAGTTTGTTTGGTGTTATTAATAATAAAGTTAGTACAGTTGAAGTTATGCCAATTATTGCTAAAATTAGTAAAGAAGATGCTGAACTTATTGGTATGAACCAAATGGATAAGATTATTATTGACCGTTCTACTCTTGAACGTGGCTATCATCTTTATCTTAAACATAATGTTCTTAGTCCTCAATTTGTTAATAAGTATATTACTAATGATACTGAACTAACTCGTTCTATTACTGTTGGTACTTTTGGACAAAATCAAGGATATAAAAAAGGACAGAAAGTTTGGTTTGTTGAATTTAAAGTTATAGCTATTAATGATTTAAGAGCTGCTATTACTGATAAACATAAAGCTATTAATCCTTTTGTTTATCATTCTGCTGAAAAAGCTAATTAGCCATTTCGTCTAAATAATCGAACTCTTCTTAGAACTACTTATGTATAATTTAAAATTATAGGTACTTGTGTTCTTGTTTATAGTAGTAATCTAAGAAGAGTTCTTAAACTTTCAATTATGGATTTTAAGACTAATACTAGTTTTAATATTGCTAATACTAGTTCTTATGAAGATTTTGATGATGATTATATTCTTATTTATAAAGATATAAATAATATATTAGATGATATTGGATTTCAAGGTGATGATAGAATACTTTGTAAATCTATTATTGAAAGTCTTGAAAAAGAAGCTAGTATTAATATACGAAAAGATAAATGTGTTGCTATTCCTCATATTGGTACTATTCAAAAGAATTGGTATCGTTCCAAACTTATTAGTCATTATAAAGACTTTAAAGAAGCTAGAAAAACTATGACTAGAGAAGAGTATAAAGAATATACTGCTAAAGTTATGGAAGAAGAAAAGCAAAAACATTATGAAGAAGAAGAAAAGATTAAGACTGAACTTAAGTTTAAAAAGAAACTTCTTCCTATTTGGATTAAACTAAGTAAAAAACATAGTGCTGCTTATGCTAATCTTTGGCTATATGCTATGAGTCAACTTGAAATTATTGAATTTGATGAAGAAGTAGAAGAAATATATGAACGGTTTGGAATTGGATTGGATGCTGACCATAGATGAAACTGGTATGCCAAAAGCTCCTACACTTAAACAACTTCTTGATAGAGATGTTAGTCTTCTTTATACTAGAGATAAATCTCCTAATAAAGAGATGTATGTTAAAGAAGTTGGAGTTATTTATTATCTTGGTGACCCTAAAGGTCCATGTCTACAAGAAGGTCTTAGTGAAAAAGAAGCTCTTAAGAAAGCTATTGAAAACTTTGATTTACCTAAAAATTATCAACCTGATATTCTTGTTTGGAAACTTATTAAAAGATATTATAATCAAAAAGCTGGTGCAGGTATGGAAGCTGTACTTAATATTAAGCGTGGTATTCATAATGTTGCTCTAGCTGCTAGCAAGTTAAATGAGTTGCTGAATGACAAGTTATCTGATGGTGCTAGTCTAGAAGATGTTCCAGTTGTTATTGGTTATATGAAACAAATTAATGATTTAGCTAATCAGTTTCCAAACACGATTAAAGCTCTTAATGTAGCTGAAGAAAATCTTCTGTATGAACAAGAGAATGTTGCTGGTAGAGGTGGTGTTGAAATTACTAGTAGTATGATTGAAGAATAAGCTGATGCTAATCTACTCCATCCTCTACGGGGAGTCTAGCGTAGGCACGTAGTGCCGAAGCGGGTCCAAGCTAGTGTTGAACTTAATATTACTAATATGGAACTTAGAGATAAAAGATATAATAATATTAGACTTATTTTTCATGAAGAAGAACATAAATATAATGATAGTCTTGGTAATGATTATATTTCTACTACTACTATTCTTCATGGATATCAGCCGAAGTTCGATAAGAACTATTGGTTGAGAAAGAAGTCTAAAGAACTAGGAATAAGTGAGAAGAAACTAGAAGAACAATGGTCAACTATTACTAAAGAAGCTTGTGAACGTGGAACTAATACTCATAATGGTCTTGAAGATGGTGTTAAAGGAGCTTCTATGTTTCAACAAGCCATTAATTATCTTGATAAACGAGAAGATGGTGTAATGGTTACTATTGCTGATATACCAAATTTTGGTGCTAGTTATAAGTTACTTAATCTTAAAGATTTTATTGAACTTACTAATAATCGTTATCCTCTTATTTATGATGCGTTTAAAATGTACACTGAAAAAGGATATAAGATTTATAGTGAGATTGGTATGTTTCTTATAGATTGGTTAATTAGTGGAACTATTGATATTCTTCTAGTTAATGAAGATACTAATTGTGCTGTTGTAGGTGATTGGAAAACTAATCGTGGTGGATTAAAATTTAGTAGTGGTTATTATAAGAAAGATAAAACAGTTAGACCTGCACAACAAACTAATGTTTGGGTTGATAAAGATGAACGACTTTTAGCTCCTCTTAATCATCTTCCTAATTGTAATGGTGCTATATATAATCTTCAGCTTAGTATGTATGCTTTTGCTGTTGAATATATACTTGGTTTAACTATTAAAGGTATTTGGCTGTGTCATATTGATAGTGATTTTGAACTTAATGAATATGGTATGCCAAAAAGATTTTCTGATGGTCTTTATCATATTAAAGAAAATCCTATTGAAACTACTAAATTTTTTACTATGAATTATCTACGTGATGATATTAATAAAGTTCTTAAAGATAGAGAATTACAAATTAAAGCTAGTGGTGTTCAAACTCAATTTAAACTTGCTATATGAAATTAAATAAAGACAATTTAATTGGAGTAATTATTGGTTTTATTGTTTTAGTTATATTTGCTATTTGTTTATCTAGTGGATGTGCTAAACGTATTACTCCAGTTCCTGAAATTCGTTATGTTCCTGTTACTGATTCTACTGCTGTTAATGAATTAGTTTTAACTAAAGAATTACTTCGTAGAACTCAAGATTCTCTTAATGCTTATAAGTCTGATACTACAATTAATGCTGATTATTTTGTAGCTAAGTATAAACTTGAACGTATTAGATATTATAATGATATTGCCGGTAAAGGAAATAATATTAAATTTCTTAGAGGTTGGATTCGTAGAACTCTTGAAGAATAAGTTATGTATATTATTAATCGTAGAAAAAATATTAGACTAATTGGTTGTGAGCATTTTATTGGTGATGATTTTACATTTATAATTTATAAAGTTCAAATTAAAGTTCTTTGGTTTTGGATTACAATTAAAGAATTTGATGGAGACGATTATTATGACGCTGTTGACTGTTTTAGATATTGTACTAATCCTTATATAAATTAAATTATGGCTTACTTTGGAGATGCTTTTAAAAAACTATCTATTAAAGAAGGTGGTTATGTAAACGATAAAGATGATGCTGGTGGAGAAACTTATAAAGGTATCAGTCGTAAATATAATCCTACTTGGCAAGGTTGGACTATGATTGATTCTTATAAGAAACATTATACTGTTGGTAGTAAAGAGTTTAAGTCTAAACTTGATAATGATGTTCAGCTTCAGAAACTTGTTTGGGAAAAGTATAAAATAGGTTATTGGGATGTATTTGAACTTGATGATTTTAATAGTCAGAGAGTTGCTGAACAACTATTTGATACTAACGTGAATTGTGGTCAAGTTGCAGCCATCAAGATGGCTCAAAGAGTTCTTGGTCTTAAAGAAACTGGTAGATGGAATCTTGATTTACTTAATAAACTTATAGAAATAAAAGATTAACTTAATACTGTATAGAATTATGAAGAAGATGTTAATAGCAATATTTATAATAGCGATTATTAATTTATGTGTTACTCTGTATTTATCAATAAGTCGTTTTAGTGTAGAAGCCAATTCATATAATAAAAGTGACACTGCTATTAATCATGTTTGGATTGATTCTATACAGTTAGTTATAACTGAAAGAGAAAGTATAGTTTATAAACTTAAAGAACATGAGAAAGATATTGAAGATAAAGTTATTAGTCTTAATGACAGTGCTACTTGGGAGTTATTCAAGAAGTTGGTGTCAGAGTGAGATTGATAATATAGTGCATCCTCCACGGGGAGTCAACACTACTGATACAACTGTTCTTGTTCCTATTAATATGATTAAGGTTGCTAATACTAAAATTATTAAAGCTAAACTTTACAAAGATATTATTGATGAACAAGATAGTATAATTAATCTTCATAAGATTAAATATAATGCTCTTCATAAAGAAGTTGAAACTTTACAATATAATCTTAATAATAGTAATAAAACAAATGATAATTTAAATAAATCTATTGAACGTATTAAACGTAAGAATAGATATTTGGTAAGCGGTGGTGCTGTTTGCGCTATCGCTTTTGTTGTTTGTTTACTAGTTAAATAAAATATTATGGCTGATGGTAAATATCCTTTTCTAGAGTACATTGAAGAACCTGATAAAGAGAAAAAGTATAAGAAAGCTAGTGATTGTGGATGGTATGACCCTCATAATAACTTTTTAATTGGAGATAGTGGTGGTTTTCTTTTAAATATTAGACCTGGTAAATTTGTTAATACTGAACTTTTTAATGAAGCTGCTAGAACATATCAAGCCACGGGTAAATATACTCAATTTAAAGTTGATAGTATTCCTCATAGACAATTTAGACGTAGAGAATGTGATAGACGACGTAATGGTTTTTCTGCTCCTTGTTGGCAAAATCCAGATGGAAGTATAGAAGATGTTTGGATAACAGGTGGTCATTATAATTTTCTTAATTATACTCGTATGGAACGCACAGATGAATCATCTGTTATTGTTACTGAACATGGAGCTACTGCTAAAAAGATTTATAGTTTTCCTAGTTTTATTGATGCGCAATTTTGGACTTGGCAAATTATAGAATTTTGTAGACGTAATGGTTTACATCTTATTATTGATAAGACTAGACGTGGAGGTTTTTCTTATATTATGGCTGCTGATAGTTCTAATGAAGTTAACTTATCTAAGCATAAAGTTGTTATTCATGTTGCAGCTGATAATAAATATTTGATTAAGCAAGGAGGTTTAAGTGACTTTGCTGTTAATAACTTAAAGTTCTTTGAAGAAAAAACTCCATTTAAAAGAGGAATATTTAGTCCTACTACTGATAGTTTTAAACTTGGTTATCGTATGAAAAATGGAGTTGAAGCTGATGATAGTTGGTCTAGTTCTCTTTTAAGTGTTAGTGCTAATAATAATCCGGACTGTGCTATTGGTAAAGATGCTGTTACAATTAAAGTTGAAGAGTTATCTACAATGCAAAATTTTGATGAGTTTATGAATGTAACTGAACCTACAATGACTGTTGGTACTCGTACTACTGGTACTCTTATGGCTTGGGGAACTGCTACTGCTGCTAATATGCAAATATTTGAACAAAACTTTTATAATCCTAGAGCATTTGGATTTATGGCTTTTGAAAATGTTTTTGATAATGATGCTCGTAATGAAGTTTGTGGATTTTTTAAATCTTATGCTTGGGGTCTTGAAGGAGAAATAGATGGAGTTAAAGGTTTTGATGAAAATGGAAATAGTAATCTACAAATAGGACTTAAGCTTGCAGCACGAGAAAGAACTGAAAAGAAAAAGACTGCTAAGACTTTTGCAGAATATCTTAATTATCTTGGTCAACGTGCTTTATTTCCTGCTGAATCTTTTAGTAGTGCTAGTGAAAATATATTTAGTAGTGAGGCTCTTAATAAGTTTGAAGATAAACTTAGAGTTGATAATAGTTATAAGTTTTATACTGATGGTGAACTATTTGAAGATGGAACTAAAAAGATTTATTTTAAATCTAATGCTCGTATAAGAATTGAAAATCCTGATATGAAAACTTATGATTATATTCAAGGAGTTCCTAGACGCGGTAATGAAGACCCTCATGGTTGTATAAGAGTTTGGTTTGCTCCAGAATATGAAGAAATATATATTAATGATAGACTTATAAGAAGTATTATTCCTGGTACTTATGTTGCAGTTTATGACCCTGTTGGTATTGATAAAGATAAAAAAGAAATTACTGATAGACATTCTCATAATAGTATATTTGTTATTGAAATGCCTAGAGAACGTAATGGATTTAAACCTAAATTATGTGCTGCATATTATGGACGTACTGAAAGACTAGAAGAAGCTGATGAAAAGTTTTATCGTTTATGTAAATGGTATAATTGTATTGGTACTGGACTTGTGGAAATAAATCGTGGTGAAACTGTTTCTAACTTTCGTAAATGGAAAGCTACTAAATATCTAGGTTATGAACCTTTATATGTTTGGGATTCTGCTGTTAAAGAAAAAGTTAGTACTAGTTATGGTTATAATATTGGTAGTGGTCCTAAGAAACTAGATGGTCTTCGACTTCTTAAAGAGTTCTTATATGAAGTTATTGGTAAGAATGAATTTGGAGAAGATATTTATGTTTTTGAAAGATTTCTTGATTATCAAACAATTCTTGAACTTAAAAAGTTTAATGCTGAAGGTAACTTTGACCGTATATCTAGTCTTATACTTTTAGGTATATATTGGAAGTCTATTGATATTAAAGGTAAGCGAGAACTTGCTAGTCGTAAGAAAGTTACAGAAGAAAATGATAAAACAGATATTTTTAATAGACAATGGTTTTAAGATTAAACAAATAAAGATATGTATAATTTTGGTAGACTTGATTTCCCTAATCAGCATGTTAGTTATGCTGAAAAACAAGAAGTTGATTGGTATGCTAAATGTTGTGATTACGTTATAGAAGCTGGTATTGCTTGTAAAGCTGATTTTAATGTAGAAGAAAAGTTTAATATTCTTCTTGGTAATATTCCTAGAGAATATTATAGAAAAACTCTTAATCCTTATAATGAGAAAGATGAAAATCTAACTCGTTTTCCAGCTACTATGCGTAATTATGATATGATGAAAGGTATTATTAGAAGATATATTGGTGAATATATTAAGAATCCACATGATTTTATTGTTGGAGCTAATAATCCAGAAGTTGTATTTGCTAGAGATGCTGAACTTGGTAAACAAATTATGATGCTTGCAGAACAAGCTGTTGCTAAGAAAATACAAGAAAGTTATATGCAGTTTGTTAATGAAGGTAATAATCCTGAACAATTTAATCCTGAACAAGCTGTTGATATTGAAGCTTTTATTAAAGAATTTAATGAAAATTTTATTGATGATATTAGTGCACAAGGACAAGATTTAATTAATGTTATTGATGACCTTACTGATGCTTTTACTATATACGCTAGAGCTTATTTTGAATTTGTTGCTTTTGGAGCTTGTTATACATATAGAGATGTTGTAGGTAGTCAATTAATTAAACGTGTTGTTAGTGTTAGAGATGCTTTTCCTGTTCCTAACGATAGTATGTTTGCAGAAGATTATGATATGTTTGCTGAACGTCGTATGTTAACTAAACAACAAATTATAGATGAATTTTATGAATATCTTTCTGAAAAAGAACGTGAAGCTCTTGATACATATTATCAATATAGTGCTACTACTTCTAGCGATAGAGCACTTTTAAATTGGGATAAGTATATGTATTATTTTGGTGATATATGTAGTAAATTTAATAAAGATGATTTACAACATATTAAGAACACTAATATAATGGCTCGTGATGCTAATAATGGTTTATTTGAAGTTTGGCATACTGTTTGGAGAGGTGAAATAAAAGAAGGTATTCTTACATATAGTAATGGAGCATTTGTTACAACAAGAATTGTTGATGAAACTTATCAGCTTAACCCTGCTGGTGGTGATATTAGTATTGAATGGGTGTGGCGTCCACAAGTTTATGAGAGCGTTAGAATTGGTTCTCGTGCTACAAGCATATATCCTTATAAGGCTCGTCCTATTGCTTACAATAGGAATGGTAAACTTCCTTATAATGGTATTGCAGAACTTTTGCCGGGTTTTGGAAGATTTAGTGTTGTAGATACAGTCATTCCTTATCAAGTATTTCGTAATATAGTTTCTTATCATAGAGAAATGGCTATTGCTAAAAATAAGATGAATGTTCTTATGATTGCTAAATCTCTTCTTGGTAAAAAACCTGCTGAAACTATATATCGTATGGCTGCTGATGGAGTGCTTTATATTGATGATGAAGATGACGCTAATCTTGTTAAAGCACAAAATGTTCGTTATCTTGAAAGTCGAATGAATAATTATATTACTGAACTTGGACAACTTATTCAAGAGATTGAACAGACTGCTAAAATGGAATGTGATATGACTCCACAACGTTATGGTGAGATTGCTAATAGTGCTGGTAAAGGAGTTACTGATGAAGCAGTTATTCGTGGAAGTATGGGTTCTGTTATTATTGAATTTATATTTGATAAAATGAGAGAACGAGATTATCAAGCTGAAATGGATTATACTAAACTTGCTTGGATTGATGGTCTTAATACTTCTTATAAAACTAAAGATGGTGATATTAGATATTTAAGTCTTGATGTTAATAGTCATATATTTGCTAACTATATTGTTACTTGTAAAACTTCTGTTAAAGAACGTGAGAAACTTGAACAATATAAACAGCTTGCATTTAGTGCTGCTCAAAATGGTAATATGGATATGGCTAATGCTGCTATTCGTGGAGATAATGTTGCTCAAATTAGCAAACTTATTGATAAGTATCAAAATATTCAACGTGAGCATGAACTTGATGTTGAACGTGTTTCTCAACAAACAGAACAACTTCGTCAAGAATTTGAACTTGCTAAGATTGATAGAAAAGCAGAACAAGATAGAGAAACAATTAGAGTTGAAAAATATCTTGATAGTCAGATTGAAGCTATGAAAGCAAATGCTAATATTATGAGTTTTGATAATGGTCTTAGTGATGCTGAAAAGAGTCAAGCTGAAGAACGTATGGAAAATGCTAGACTTAATCTTGAACGTAGTAAACTTAGTTTAGATGCTCAAAAGACTTCTGTTGAAGCACAACTTAAAGAAAAAGAATTAGCTGTTAAACTTAAAGAAAGTGATGATAAAGTCAAGATTGCAAAAACAAATAAAAATCGTTATGATAGTAAAAGTAAATAATCGGCTGTACTTCTAAATTTTGTTCATAATAGGGCTGGACTTGCTTGTGAAAGTAGGTTCGGCCCATTTTCATTTTTCTTTACATCACATGAACCATTTTAAGCTCATTCTAAGCACTTTATTCATTTCGTGATAGATTAATCATTATGATAAAATTTGATTCATACACGGCTTCTCTGAAAGCGACAGGTTAGGTTATCAGTAATAAATATTCTAGTTAGCAATAGTATGTTAGTCGGCAAATCGGCTTAAAGGTGAACATATTTTAACGATACAAGTAAAACTCGTATTATTATTATAGTTTATATTTGTGATATAGTAATTAATTAAAAACAAAGAATTATGCCTAATTTTGATAGTTTTGGTTTTAATGGTGAAACATCTAATGGTGATGGAAAACCTACTGACGACATTACAGACCTTGATACAGGTAAAACAGGGCAGTTAGATGCTGATGGTAATTCTATTGATGATATTACTAATAATGGTAATGGAGATGGGAATAGTGATTCTAATGCTAATAAAGATAACCAATCTTCATCCTCCACGGGGGGTAAGCCTAATGACAAAGCGAATGACGCTGATGCTGAACATGGTTTAGAAGAAGGTACTATTATCGAAGATGGAGATAATAAATATACTGTTGATAAAGACGGTAATCTTATTGACGATAAAGGTAATATCTTTAAAGCTAAAAATGAAGTTGCTGCTTATCTTAAAGAATTTGAAGTAGAAGATACTAAAGAAGAAAATACTATTGATGTTAAATCAATTCAAGAACTTGTAGGTGTTTCTGTTACTTCAGAAGATGGTAAACCAGTTGCTTTTGATAATACTCCTCAAGGAGTTGCAAGTTATATTCAATCCGTTATTGATTTAAAACGTGACGAATTTGCTCAAGCTGGTGTTAATAAATTATTTGAAGATTATCCTATTGTTGGTGATTTTCTTAATTATTATGTTGCAAATGGTAATTCATTTGAAGGCTTTGGTGAACTTCGAGATAGAAGCGGTATTGAAGTAGATGAAAATAATGTAAGTCAACAAGAAGCTATTGTTCGTGAGGCGTTTAAGGAATTTAATCGTCGTGGTAATGTTGATAAGTATATTCAATATCTTAAAGATAGTAATGAACTTTTCAATGTTGCTAAAGAAGAACTTGAAGCTCTTCAGAAAGCTGATAACGAAATGCGTGAAGCTAATGCTAAAAAAGCTATGCGAGTTAAAGCAGAAGAAGAGAAACAACTTGTGGAATTTTGGAATGGAGTTAAAGAATGTATTGATAAGCGACAGATTGCTGGTTATCGTATTCCCGAAACTGTTATTATTGAACGTAATGGAAAACAAATTTCTACTACTCCAGAAGATTTCTTCAATTATGTTTATCAAGTTGATGATAAAGGACTTTCTCGTTATGAAAATGATTTAATGAAGTTATCTCCTGCTGAAAGACGCGATGAAGAACTGCTTAAGGCTTGGCTTAAATATACAGGTAAAGGTTATGATAGTTTGATAGAAATGGCTGTTTCTGATAAAGAAGCTAAAAAGTTGAAACTTACTGCTAGTCAACGTAAATCTACAAAAGGAGCTATTAAGATAACTAAACCTGACAGTAAAAAAAATGCTCTAATAGATGAGCGTTTTGGTTATTAACATAATAGTAAATTTGTAGATGAAAACATTACGTGTTATTGGACAAACTCGTTATGAAGATAGAGGTTATTCTAATGAAGAATCAATTGCTTATCTTCAACTTCAAAAGCCAGAAGAAATTAATAGTTTTCTGACTTATAATTATGGTATGGATGATGACCGTTTTCCTTTAAGTTTTATTACTGAAGGTCAAGGTAGTCGTGGTATTAAAAATGTTGCTACTGTACAATGGACTTGGAAAACTATGGGTCGTATGAAGTTTACAGACTTTGTAACTTACTTTAATAGTGCTGTTACTAAACCGGGTCAAAATGGTAGTGAATTTGAAGTTCATTTCTCTACTCATTGGTTTATTGAACAACATGGTCTTACTGCTCCCGATGGTGTTACTCAAGTTCGTATTCAGAAAGACTTAGGTGAATCTGCTTATGGTTATGCTTATCTTTTGAAACTTACTTCTCCTAATCCTGATGCTTATGTTGACCCTCAATGGTTGGCTAAAGGTATGTATTGGGCAATGAGTGCTCCTACTGTTTCTGAATCTTATTCTAAAGGTAATAGAAGCAATACTATGGGTCCTGCTGGAATGACTTCTCAACTTGAGTTTTATCGTTATTCTAAAGAAATAGCTGGTAATCTTGCTAATGTTGTTACTCAATATCAATTCCAAAATGATAATGGTGGTACTTCTAATCTTTGGATTAACGAAGAGATGCGACAGTTCAACTTGCACATGAGAGTAATGAACGAAGAACGTTTGTGGAAGTCTGAATATAACCGTTTACCTGATGGTACTATTCCTTTGAAAGACCATGATAATGGTAAACCTATTCCTCGTACTGCTGGTATGTTAGAAATTTGTCGTGAATCTAACTACGATACTTATGGTGAAGTTCTGACTGTTAATAAACTTGAACGTACAATCGGTGATGTTCTTGACCGTGATACTCAAGATGGTGATAAGAATGTAACTCTTATGGGTGGCAAAGGATTTATTCGTGACTTTGAAATGGCTATCAGAACTGATGCTAAAGAAAACGGATTTATTACTCCTCTTGGTGAAAAGATGATTCAAGATAATGGTGATGGTCTTTCTTATGGACGTTACTTTAATAAGTATAAAACTCCAGATGGATATACTATTACTGTTATTCATAATGCTTATTTCGATAAGGGTACTGATGCTGAAGCTGCTAAGCAAAATGGTATGATTCATCCTACTACCGGTTTGCCTATTACTTCTCATCAAGCTGCTTTGATTGATATGAGTAATTATAAAGGTAATCAGAATGTTCGTATAGTACGTCAAAAAGGACAGGCTTATAAAGCTAAAGTTATTGAGGGTATGACCGATATTCCTAGTTGCTGGGGATTGCCTAATACTAATCATGCAGCTACTGAAATTGATATGGCTCGTTATGAAGTTAAAGGCTCTATTGGTTTGCAGGTAGATAACACTACTAAGATGTTCTTATTGAAATGTGTATTATAATCATTTAAAAGAAGCTATTTAAGATATGGATTTTAACAAAGTAAATGAAGCTAATAAAGCAGGAGAAAATACTCCTGCTGCTTCTAATATAAATACAGATAAACAGGTTATACCCCCCGTAGAGGATGGAGTAGATAAACAGCCTGCTAATACAGTAGGATTTAGAGATGAAAGTCTTGATGAACCTTATACTGAAAAACGAACTATTACTATTAATTTAGTTACTAATTATTCATTATATCGTAGAGTTAATGATAAAACATTACCTAAACGAATGGATAAGATTGGTAGTTGTGTTCGTAGTTCTCGTACTCTTTCTTCTAATAAAGGTGAGATTGAATCTTATTTTCCTGCTTTAATTGGTCTTGCTCCTAATAATGAAAACTTTATTTCACGGGTTAAGGCTTATCTTAATAATATTAGTGTTTCAGTTGATGAACTAGGTAAGACTTTTGATATTTCTTTCTTTTGGAATCGTAAACGAGATTATCTTCGTTTTAGAGCCGAAGAAGAAGCTATTGAAACTGCTTATATGAATAGTGACCGTAAAGGAGTTAAAGAACTTAGAGAAGCTCTTGAAGCTAAGATTACTAAGTTAAATCTTCTTGAAAGTGAAAAGTATAAATATGGTTATCCTATTGTTCTTGATGATTATCTAATTTATCGTCATTGTTTATTGTATAAAGATGTAGCTAAAGATATTGCTCTTATTAATTCTGACCCATCTATTAGATTTTATTTTAAAGATGACCAAAGAGAAGCTGAGCGTCTTGCTAAACATCGTCAGGAAATTAATTCTGCTAAAGGCAATTATGTTAAACTTCTCACGAATAGTGATTTGTTTGATGCTGTATTTATTCAATACTGTGTTGCCAATAATATTAATATTCCTAACGGTATGGCTATGGATACTGTCGATAAACAAACTCATCTTGATAAATTTAGTACAAATGAACCTGCTAAGTTTAATAAACTTTGCAATGATAAAGATATTACTATTAAATCTTTAATTGAGGTTCTTATTTCTCGTGGAGAATTTATCAGAGCAATTCATAATCAGAATATTACTACTCCTGATGGTGAGTTCATTGGTGCTAATGTTAAAGAAGCTGTTACATGGTTTAAGAATCCTACCAATAGTGCTCTTGTTAGTGCTTATAAAAATAAACTTAAAAACATTTGATTATGAACATTGGGGAGATGCACGTGACGTTCAGAGAACTGGCACAACAGATGGGTATGCAGACCGTTCGTGCTATTCTCATGGAAGATATAGATATTTGTCTTAATGCTGCTATAATTGAAAAAGCTAGAAATGTAATAGTAGAAAACGTTGGACCTGTTCCTTATAATGATAAGGTTGCTCGACAAAATGCTTCTATTAGTCCTGTTAATGCTCTTAGAACTTTATACACAGCGGGTACTGTTAACGGCGGAGATATTACAGGTGGTGGAACAGAAGTTGACCCTTATAAAATTAATATTGATAGCGACGGAATAATGCTATATACAGGCTTTCAAGTTAGTTATAATGGCAAGACAATTTATGATTGCAGAATTATTGAAGCTGAAGATTTAGGTCAAACGCTAAGAGATTTCTGTAATCGTGCTGCGAAAGATGCTCCGATAGTTACTATATTTGGTGATGAATCTGGTATTAATGTTAATATATATACTGGACGTAATAATACAGTTAAACCTCAATTAGTTAAATATCTTTATATCAAAGAACCTGCTAAAGTTAAATTTGATGAAGATAGAGAAGAAGATTGGGTTAATTGTGATTTACCTCCTTATTTACATATGGAAATAGTTATGCGTGCAGTACAGATTTATCTTGCTAGTATTGGTGCTACTTCTAATGGAGCTGATAAACAAAGTTAAACTCTAAATTAAATTAAAAATGAGACAGTTTTTGTTAGCGGGCAATGTCGCTTATGGAGCGAGCTTACCTCTTGCTGCTGGAGCGGTTGCTTTTACTTATCTTGCTAATGGCAAGGAAACTATTGACGCTGACGGTACTAAGATTACCGATAAGTTTTACATTAATCTTGGTCGTGAAGCAAATGGCCCAGTAGTTCTTCCAGCTTATAAGAAACATCTTACTTTTGTTAAAGGTGTTTATCAAGCTGCTACTACTTTCTCTGCTAATCTTACTATCGGAGATGTAAATGCTTATTCTGATTATTCTATTATGATTGTGAAAAAAGGATTAAAGTTCAATGAACGTAATCGTTGGACTGCTACCATTCATACTGGTCTTAATCCTACTGCTAATGATGTAGTAAAGAAATTAGCTAACCAAATTAATAATAATACTGTTGGGCATGGTATTAAAGCAACTGTTGCTGAGGCTAAAATTACTTTAACTGCTGAATCTAAAGGTGTTGATTATGAAATTCTTGGTGCTGATGAATTAGTTGATATAGCTGTTACAGTTACAACTCACGGTTTACCTGCTTATGGTGACGCTGCTTATATTACAGATTTAGCTAATAAAGCTGCTGCTGATGCCGGTATTGAATATACTTACCGTGATACTTATACTGAACTGTATCCTGCATATCCTATTAATCCTTTAAAACAACCTGACAGTGCAGATGCTGGATATACTATCTTTACTCTTCGTTTTGCTGTTCCACGTGAAATGAAAACTAGAGATGAAGTTGTTCATCAGATTGTACAGATTGCGTTCCCTACTGGAGCTGCTGCTATTGCAACTGTTGAAACTATCCTTAAAGCTATTGCTACTGAAGAAAAAGCATAACCTACTACCCGACTTGATTAGGTAAATATTAGGTAATATTAATCAAATAGGGGCTATTGGTGTTAGCATTAGTGTTAATACTGATAGTCCCTATTTTCGTATTCATAAAAATGGAATTAATACAAAATGCTTTTGAACAAGGTCTAGTTCCCGGTATTGTTATTGTTATTTATCTTATTATTAATAAAATAATTGATAATAACAAAAAAGACCCTCTTGATGATATTGCCAAACTTCTTAATATAGTTACTAAAGATATTATTGATAAAGATAGAGAAAAGTCTAAAGCTGTAGTTTCTATTGCTATGGTTAATGCAGCTTCAGAATGTGCTAAATTTGTTGCTTCTACTATTATTACTAATAATGTTGATAGTAACCGTGACCAAATCGAATATAATGCTCGACACTTAGTTAATAGCGTTTATTACGATGCTTATTCTAAACTTAATATGTATCATGGAGATGAAGATTATCTTAGTCATTATATGAGAGAAGAATGGAAAGAAGATATATATGGCGATATTATTAATATAATTTATAATAAACATCTTGATTCTAATCAACGTATTCTTGCGTTTAATAAACGTGTTGATATTAGAGTTAGTGATTATACTGCATATATTATTAATAAGGCTTTTAAATAAGATAATATTATGATAAGAGGTTATATTAATAATCCAAAACAGCTATCGAAAGAGATGCAATTACGCATTGCAAGCATGGCTGAAAAACAGGTGAGGATAGCAGAATTAGGCTTCCCATTGGACGAAAAAAATTGGTGCAAGCTAACACAAGGACAAATTTTAATTCAAGCACTAGAAGCCTTAGAATTGCTTTCTGATGAGCAACAAAAATCAATTATTAATTCATACAATAACTTGATGATAGAATGAGTGAACAAATAGATGATAGTTATGTTAATGGTGTCTATGTAAAAGCTGATGGAACTGAACAAGTTGAGATTAGTCCTCAATATGTTTATATGACTGTTCCTAGCAAATATGTTTGTGTTTATCATAAACTATTAGTTCTTATGGCACAATATGGTCTTGATATGCTTAATGATTGTTCTGCTACTTGTAAAGGTAATAATAAGAATATTGTTACTTGTTGGAATATGTTTCAATCTGCTATAGCAGCATATCAACTTGGTCAAGATAAACTTGCTGAAACTCTTCTTAAATATATTAAAGGTCAACTTAATATCATTTATGAAGGTAGTGAACAAGTTCAGTATAGTGGTTCTATTACACTTCCTGTTGATGAAGAAGGTAAAATTCATGCAATAGTTAGTTGTGGAGATGCTCCTAAGTTTTATGTTGACCCTGAAACTGGTAAACTTTGGGAGAAGAAAGAAGAAGGTAAAGAATATAATGAAACTTATAGTCTTAGTGATGTTGATTATGATAATAAATAATGTGAATGTATTCCATCCTCTACGGGGGGTCTACATTATGAATTTAGTAAACCTAGAGAATATATGAAAACAATAGAAGAAGAACTTGGTAAAGTTAGTCTTACTTGTAATGGTCAATGGAATGACAGACCTTATGAAAGATTATGTATAGTTCATGATGGTTTCTATGCTAGCTATATATCTCGTAAAGCCGTTCCTGCTGGTATTCCTTTATCTAATGAAGAATATTGGCAACCTATTGCTAAACTTCGAGAAGATTTAGTTATTGATTATGAAACTTTCAAGAAAGAAATACTTGAACTTATTGCTGTTATTCAAAGAGGTCTTAAAGCTGCTAGAATTGTAGTATCTACAATGGAAGATAGAGATGCTCTTACTTGGGAACAGATTGGAGTAGGTTGTGAAGTTTATGTTATTGAAACTAAAAAGAGTTATATTCTTGATGAAATAACTCCTGTTACTAATGCAAAGAAATGGCATCTTGAAGCTGACTCTGAAATTGGTTCTAAATTTGTAGAATCATTTAGTGGTATGTTTCCAAGAGCGATTGCTGAACGTGCTGTTGCTGATGAATTTGGTATTAATATTCAAGATAATTATCTTCGTCGTAATGTTGTAGTTAATTATATGGCGCAAGTGCTTAAACAGTATTTTGAAGATAATGCTGTTCAAATACTTGAAGGTCAGATTACTCCTGAAATGCTTAGTGAATCTGTTAAACAAATGTTTACTGCTTCACAGATTACTAATGCAGCTGATGAAGAAGATTTAACTGTTGTTGATAATCTTCTTAAATTTGCAGATAAAGACTATAATACAAATGATTATAGTGGAAAGGCTCGTAAATATCTTCGTAAGAATATGATTAGTGGTGTTAATACTCTTACTCAAGATATGATTAACGAGCCTAATACTATTTATATACTTCAATATGATTATTGCTTAGCTGGACAAACTATTGAACTTCCAGATAATAGTATTATTCTTTGGAGAGGTGGTAGATTGTATGATGGTGCTATTGAATTAAATCAATGTAGACTTCTTAGTAATTATCGTCAAGAAGATATGTTTGATAAAGAAAGTATATCTCTTGATGGAAATTGGGCTACTGGTCAAATACTTTATCATCCTTTTGATTTAGGTGAAGATAATAAACAAGTTGAAATTGTTGGTTGGGGTGGAACTTATACTAATGATTTTTATTGGTTTTGGGATGGTGAGAAATGGGTAAGTATGGGTTTTGATTTATCTGTATATCTTACTCGTGCTGAATTTGAAGCTTTCTTAGAGAAGTTAAGAGAAGAGATGGAAAAGTTTTATGCTTGGCTTCTTGCAGAACTTAAAAAGATTAATGACCATCTTGAAATTCATGACCAACAAATATCTAAATTACAACAAGATATAACTGATATTAATACTAGAATTAATAATCTTATTACTGAATATAATGCTAAATTTAATGATATTTATAATAAGATTGGAGATTTAAATAGTAGTATAGAAGGTAGTATTAATAATCTTGAGCAATATATTAATAATAAGATTGAAGAAATTCTTAATAAAATAAACCAAAGTGGTAGTAATATCAGTAATGAATATAAACAGTATTTTGAAAGTAATTATGTATCAATGTTTAAAAATAAGATTAGACCGGGTACTAATATTACTTTTGTAGAAAATACTGATGGTACTATTACTATTAATGCTGCTGGTGGAGGTTCTGGCGGTGGCGGACTAACCGAAGAAGAAGTACGTAATATTATTAATTCTATGCTTAATAATTATTATACTAAGCAAGAAATTAATGATATTATTGCAGGTCTTGAAGGTGGTGGTGGCTCAGGCGGAGATGGTACTCATAATGTTATGTCTACAACTCAACTTGGTGAAGCTAGAACAGGTAAGTATCTTGTTATGAATAAATTTGCAGATAGTGAAACTAAACCTAGTAGACTTGATGTAGATTTTAATTCTCTCTATACTGATATTAAAAATAAATTAGTTGGAGAAGGATTTGGACAAGGTGGTGGAAGTGGAGAAGGTGGTGGAGTTGCTGCTAGTCAAATTCAAGCTTGGATTGCTGCCGTTGTTCCTATTGGTTCTATTATGCTTTGGGATACTTCAACTCCTCCTAATGGTTGGGAAGTTTATACTGCTGCACAAGGGCGTTTTGTTATGGGTTATATACCTAATGGTATTAATATTTATAATAATCCTAAACAAGGAAATCTTGATTGGAAAACAGTTCTTGAAAATATTAAAGATACATATGACCCTGCTGCTCCTGGTCGTAATATAAGTGCATATACGTTTTATATTGGTGGTACAGATTTACCTCTTCATCAACATGCTGTTGCTGTTGGAAAATCTAAATCTGGTGATAATAGTAATCATATTATAACACCTAGTAACTGGAGATTTATATCAGGTGATTTAGATGGTGATGTTAAGAATGGTTATCCTTATGGTACTGATAGAAATAGACTTGATAATTTTGGTATTAATCGTTCTACTAATTGGTATATGACTGGACCTAATATTAGTAATAATGGTGAAATGACTTGGAGTCAAATAAGTGGTAATAGATGGACAGATGATTATCTTGCTATTAATAAACTTATGCCTACTATTGCTTTACATTATATTAAACGTGTTTCTAATCCGTGGTAATTATGTCTAAAGAAGAGAATGTTTTTGTTGGTACTAATTGTCAATCTTTTGACCCTAGTAAAGTTCAATGTGATAAAGAAGGCAATATGCCAATTCATATACTAGATAAGTATTGTGAAGAAAATGATACTAGATATAATATATATCCTTTAACTGTTATTCAAGCTATATTTGATGGTAAAACTGGTACTAGACTAGATAGAATACTTGCTGCTTGTAATAGTGTTTATTTAACTTGGGAAGGTACTTTTGCTGATACTGTTAATAAACTTGATAAAATTTATCGTCGTAAAGGATATATTATTACTTATCGTGATGCAACTAATATTAATTGGACACAGCGATATAATAGTGATGATATTAGCGATGCTGCTTGGACTAATCCAGATAATTGGGAGGGATGGTCTTTTGATACTGTTATTAAAGATTTAGCAGAAGCACTTGAAGAGATATTTACTAATATAGGTGATTATAAAGACTTTCTTGATATTATTACTAGTTTTATTAATGATTTTGTTATTAATGTATTTAATAATATTAATAACTATCCTAAACTAGTTGAAATTATTAAGAATAGTACAGTTGAAAGTTTGCCTATTATTATTAGAGATATATTTAATAATATTAATAAATATCCTGAGCTTAAAGAGATATTTAATCAATATATTAAACAATGGACTGAATCTATCTTTAATAATATTTCTTCTTATCCTGCTCTTAATCAGTTTATAACTAATGCTATTAATGCTCATGTAGAAACTACTATTGGTAATATATTTAATAATATTGATAATTATCCTGCGATTAAGAATATTATTATTACTAATACTGTTAATAAAGTAGTTGATATATTTAAAAATATTGGTCAATATCCAGAATTACAAGAAACTATACAGAATAATATTAATGAACGTGTTGATTATATATTTAATAATATTAATAATTATCCTGAACTTATTGGTATTCTTTCTGATTTAGTTTGTAATTGTGTTAAGAATATATTTGCTAATATTAATAATTATCCCGGTCTTGTTACTTGTATTAACAATGCTGTAAATAGTAGAGTTGATTATATTTTCAATAATATTGATAGATTTTCTATTCTTAAGAATCTTATTGAAACTAAAGTAGAAGCTAGAGTTACTTATATATTTGAACATATTAATAACTTTACTGAACTACTTAATATTATTAAAGGTAATATAGAAAATATCTTTGATAATATTGATAATCATCCTAATCTTAAAGTTGTTATTGAGAATAAGGTTGAATCTACAGTTGAACATATCCTTAGTAATATAGATAATTATCCTATTATTAAAGAGAAGATTATTCAATTCTGTAATGAAGCTATTGAGACTAAAAGAGGAGTAGCAAATGGTATTGCTAGTCTTGATGGAAATGGTAAAGTTCCAGCAAGTCAATTACCTAGTTATGTCGATGATGTTCTTGAAGGATATTATGTTGATGAAACTCATTTTGCTGAAAAATATATAGAAGATGCTCCTGTATATTATACTCCTGAAAAAGGTAAGATTTATGTTGATATAAGTGAAGGAACTGAATATAGTGGTAAAACTTATCGTTGGTCTGGAACTAAATATGCAGTTATATCTGAAACTTTAGCTTTAGGTGAAGTTACAGGTACTGCTTATGATGGCGGTAAAGGTAAGAAAACTACTGATATTGTTAATAGTTTACATATAAAACTTCTATCTTCATTAAATGATGTTACATATACAGATTCTAAAGTTAATATAGAAGTAACAGGTATTAATAAAGATACTAATACTAATAAATATGATAATGGTAGAAATTATGCTAAAAGTATTAATGCTGCCACAAAAACTTTAGCTGGAGTTATGTCTGCTGCTGATAAAGTTAAACTTGATGAAACTTTACCTAATCGAATTACTGAACTTAGTAATAATGTTTATACTAAAGAAGAAATTAATAATAAGTTTAATAATGTACCAACAGTAGAAAATACTTATACTAAAGCAGAAGTTGATAAAGCTATTGCTGATGCTATTAAAGCTTTAATTCCTGCCGGTTATGAACTTGTTATTAAAAAGAAAACAACTTAATATTAATCATGGTGGTACTGAATAAGTGCCACCATTTAAAGTTTATAAAGTTATGCAAGATATTAATCAACAATTATATGAAAATAAAAGCACACCTGAAGGATTTATTCCTGTTTATGGTGTAGTTATTACTGTTCCTACTGGAATATATACTAATGGACAAAAAGATTTTACTTGTGATAAAACTTTTGATGAAGTAAAAGAAATATTATTAAAAGGCGGAAGTATTATTGCTATTGATAATAACAATAGTAGAATTAATTTTGATAGAATTGTTATAGGCGATCGTGATATTAGTGCTACGATTACTTATTTTTCTAATGGTGGAATTAATAAAATTGATTTAAGTTGGGATAAAGGTTTAGCTAGAGTTGGAGGTGAAGAAACTAAAAGTATTAATACTTTTGTAGCTATAAATAGTAATTCAATTATTAAATCTTATGATATTGGTAATATTACTATATTATTAACAAATGATGGTAGTAAAGAAGAAGTATTAGCTGCTATTAATTCTATTTTTACTAATTTTGCTGGATTTGTTACAGCTATTGGTAAACCTAATTCTGTATTTCATAATGGTAAATATGGTACATTTAATGTTAGATATACAGATAATATTATAATTATTCAATGGAGTAATGCTAATGCAATTCATCATGTTGCTTTATCAGAAGATGGTTCATATGTTTATAATACTATTCAGATAGTTGACCAAACTCTTTATAGATTATCTAAACTTACTATTGACCCAATAGTTAATCCTAAAATATGGGTTGGTACTGCTATTCAATATGCAGCTATTGCACAAAAAGATAATAATACTACTTATATAGTTAAATCAGATGTTTAAATTATGGCTATATATCAAGGAGATGTTGGAATACATGATATTAAAATTGGTAATATAGATGTATTTGAAATATATCAAGGTAATAAACTTGTTTATCCTGAAAATATAGATGTTACTATTACATTTAAATTAAATGTTTCCGGAACTGTTACTATTAATGGTTATACTCCTGTTATAAGTGAAAATAATACTAAATTTATATTTACTATTCCTGTTAAGACTGATTATACTGCTAATATTACTGCTGAACATTATAAATCTCAAACTATTAGTGGTAATAGTGGTTATTTACCTATAACTTATAATGTAGAATTAGAATGGGAACAAAGATTTATTTCTTATACTGTTACTTTTCCTACTGATGGAGTTAAAGTTTTATTTGATGGAATAGAAAAAGGAGTTATAACTAATGGTAAATTAGTTGTATTAATTGATGATACAGAAGCTAAAGATAGTTATACTGTTACGTTTAAAGGTAGTAAAGCTAGTATATATGATACTGGTACATTGACTGTAGTTAATAGTAGTATAGCTAATACTGGTGGTGTTTATGATTTAAAACTTTCTACTAGTTCTGTTAAAAGTGGATATAAGAGAACTGATTATGCATCCTCCACGGGGAGTATAACCAAAGGCTCTACTTATGCTGGAACTTGGATTGAAACTGTTGTTAATCTTACTGCTAGTTTTACTAGTTCTACTACTTTAGGTAGTATAAGTAATAATGTATTAACTATACCTAATAATGAATCTACTAATACTAAAAGTGGAACTTTAAGTGTTGTATTTACTTTAGAAAATAAACAAACTAAAGAAGCTAGTGCAGCTTTAAATCAAGCTGCTGGTGCTAAAGTTTATACTGATTGGATATTAGATTTACAAACTGATGGAACTAGTGTTGAAGCTAAAGGCGGTACTAGAACTATTACTGCTAATGTTGCCCGTAGAACTTATAAATGGAATAACACTGGTACTGTTTATAGTGAAACTGCTACTCCTACTCTTAGTATTAGTGGTAGTGCTACTCTTAGTGGAAATCAAATAAAATTTACATCAAACGAGAGCGTTTCAGCCCGTTCAGCGACACTTACAGCTAGTTATGTAGGATTGTCCAAAACGGTTACGATAACGCAACAGGCAGGCGCGAAAGTGTATTCAGCGTGGTCTGCTTGGGCTGTTTCTATCTCGGCAAGCACGCAAACGATAGCTGCAAGTGGTGGTTCATCTACGATAACTACTAATGCTAGTCGTTCTCGTACTTGGACTTGGAATGGTGTTGGTACTACCCATACTGATACTGAAACTGCTATACCTACACTTAGTGGTAGTGCTGGTGGATTTACTTTAAATGGTAAAACTGTTACTGCTAGTAATAATACTACAACAAATAGTCGTAGTATAACTATAACTGCTACTAGCAATAGTGTTTCTAAATCTATTACTATAACACAATCTGCTGGTGCTAAAGTTTATAGTAATTGGTCTGCTTGGACTGTTAATATTAGTGCTGATAAAACTAGTATTGGTGCAACAGGTGGAACAGCTACTATATCAACTAGTGCTAGTAGAACTAGAAGTTATACATGGAACGGTGTTGCTGGTTCAGGTGGTACTGAAACTGGAAATGGAAGTCCTACATTAAGTAAAGTTAGTGGTACAGGTAATTGGACTAGTCCTAAAGTTACTTATGGAAATAATACTAGTACAAGTGGTAAATCAACTGTTATTCGTGCTACTATTGATTCTACTACTAAAGATATAACTATTAGTCAATCTGCTGGGGCTAAACAATATAGTGCTTGGTCTGCATGGACAGTTAATATTTCTAATAGTGGAAATGTTGCTGCTAGTGGAGGTAGCTCAAATATAACTACTTCTGCAAGTAGGACAAGAACTTGGACGTGGAACGGAGTTAGTGGAAGTGGTGGAACTGAAACAGGAACTGGAACACCTACTCTTAGTAAAGTTAGTGGAGCTGGTTCTTTTGCTAGTAATAAAGTAAGTTATGATAATAATACTTCTACAAGTGCTAGAAGTACAGTTATTAGAGCTACAATGGATTCTGTAACTAAAGATACTACTGTAACTCAAAATGCTGGTTCTAAAACTTATAGTAGTTGGGGAGCATGGTCTATTAGTTTAAGTGCTAATGTAACAACTATTGCTGCTGCTGGTGGAAATGCTACATTATCTACTTCTGCTACTAGAAGTCGTACTTGGCAATGGAATGGCACAGGAGCAACTTATACTGAAAATGCTAGTGGTTCTCCAACATTAAGTAAAGTTAATGGTGCAGCTTCTTTAAGTGGTTCTACTGTTAGTTATGGTAATAATACTTCTACTAGTTCTCGTAGTTCTGTATTTAGAGCAACTATTGATAGTGCAACTAAAGATATTACTATTAATCAATCAGCTGGAGCTAAAGTTTATGGTAATTGGTCCAGTTGGTCTGTAAATTGTAGTGCTAGTAGTTATAAAGTTGGGGCTGGAGGTGATTCAGTAACTATTTATAGTAGTGCTTCAAGAAATAGAACTTGGACTTGGAATGGTGTTGCTGGTTCTGGTGGTACTGAGTCTAATAATGCTACTCCTACTATTTCTGTTACAAGTGGTGTTGGAGTTTTAAGTGGTAATACTTTAACTTTTAGTAATAATACATCTCCTGATGCTAGAACAACTAGAGTTACTGCTAATTATAATGGAGTTACTGATTATTGCGATGTTATGCAATATGGTGGTAATAAAGTTACTGGAAGTTGGACATCTTGGCAAGTAACTATATCTGCTAGTCCTATGAATATTGCTGCTAGTGGTGGTAGTTCTACAATTCTTTGTCATGCTTCTCGTACTAGAAATTATACTTGGAACGGAGTGGGTACTACTTATACCGAAACTGAAAATGGTAGTCCTACATTAAGTAAATCTGGAGATGGTACATTAAATGGTACTACTAGCGGTAGTAAACTTACTTATGGTAATAGAACTACTACAACAAGTAGAAGTACAACTGTTACTGCTACTTATAGTGGAGTTAGTAAATCAATTAATATTACACAATCTGCTGGTGTTAAAACAAATATAACTTCTTCTACAAAAGTATTGTTTTTGTATGACGGGGCAAGTGATTATGTTGAAGCAATTAATAATTCTGTGTATATTAATAATGCTAGAGATAATAATGGAAATTATAATGGAGCAGTTGAGTATAATATTCGATTTAAAGTTATTATTACTGAAAGTTATAAATGGAATAATGTAGGTAATGTTATTTCTTCTGAATCTTATGGTAGTATTGACCGTCATAAAGATATTTCATTCAATACTAGCACTTTATTACATAAAGATACTGATAATTCTTATTACGGTAGTTTTAGTATAATATCTAAAGCTAATGCTGATGAAGAAGAATATTTAGCAGAATATATAACTAATAATAATATAATTATTACTTTATATGTTAGACGTCCTAGATTATATTGGCAAATATGGTGTAATGAAATTCTTGAACAAAAAGACCAACCTTTTATTGTTAATGTTAATGATGTTACTAGAACAAAATTATATAATAATAATACTATAACTGAAGGTTGTGCTGGTAGTGGTGAACAATATTTATATCTATTTAGTACATCAAATATGATGACTAGTAGAAGTATAACTGTAAAATTAATAAGAAATAATAATCCTAATGATGCTTGTAAATTAACTGGTTTTACTGATATAAATACACATACTAAAACTAGTGTTGGTCTTGAAGAAGATAAAACTGTTATAAGAACATTTGTAACAAGTTACATTCAAGCATTGCCTATTAATCTATGTAAAGTTACATTTGAATATGCTAAACTAAAATTTAGAGTATTTATAGCTAAAGGTACTGGTAATTAATATAATAAGAATACTATTTAATATAACAATATTACTAATGCTTATATTGTTTATTTACTCATTAAAGTTATTTAAATTAATCACATAATTATGAACAATAAACAACTATATGAAAAACTAGGTCAGAATAGTTATGATAAAGTATTTCCTATTACTTATCTTCAAAATATTCTTGACAAAGATACAAATAATGATTTAACTGTTGTTCTTTCTCGGTTTAATCATTTATGGATTCCATATCAAGGAACTAGAGTTAATACTCGTAAAGCTGTTCCTGCTATTTTTAGACGTAATAGCCTTACTATTAGCTATTATGACGCTGAACATAATCTTTCTGTAACTGAAAGTTATATAGGTAGTAATCTACAAGCTGGTGTTGAAACTAGTTGGGTTTCTGATGATAATTGGACAAAAATTCTTAGTGAAAAGTATCTTGAAGAGAATGGTGCTAAGATTCCAATTGCTAATGGAACTATTGATTGGGATATGCTTAATGAAGCTCTTAAACAAATGATTGCAGGAGATGGTAAAGTTAATATTATTAATTATCCTGATGAAGAAGATATTACTATTAGATTAAGTCCAGGTTGTTGTAGTGTTAATCGTCTTAGTCTTAAAGATAGACCTTATGAGCCTGAATATAAAAGTGGTAAAGGATATAAAATAATTCGCAAGGTCTTACTCCCCGTGGAGGATGATGCAAGTAATGCCGAACAGCTTTTATTTGATGGTTTTCTTGATGATACTTATTGTGAACAATATGGTCAAATAATTCTTAATACTGATAAATATGAAGTTATTAGAACAGATTTAGGTAATACTGCTGGTATTTATTATGATATTTATCATAAATTATTTGTTCTTAGAGTTAAGACTATTCATGATGGAGTTGGTTTTTATAATTATTATACTAGATGGACTATTGTAGAACCTACTGATAGAGTTCATCCTCTACAGGGGGTCAACACTGCTGACTATGGAAATAGTGAATATTATAATATTTATAATACTTGTCTTTCTGATGAACGTCCAAGACTTGGTATTATATATGTTAATTCAGTAGATAATATTAAATATTATTTTAATGAAGAAAATCTAGTTCAAGTTAAGAATAATATTTATCTTAATTATAAAGCTGTTCTTACTCAAGATATGGTTAACGAAGAAAATACTCGTTATATTATTCGTTATGCTTTTGATTTAAGTGGTAAAACTATTACAATGCCTACTGGATGTGAACTTGTATTTGAAGGTGGTATTATTGAAAATGGTACTATTGATTTAAATAAATGTAAACTTACAGGTATGGTTGGTGAAGAATCTGAATATCTTCCTAATGTAACTTGTAGTAATTGGGCTAAAGGACAGATTGAATATCGTAATGGAAAGATTTGTTATTGGAATGGTACTGAATGGAGAGTAATGGGTGATACTTCTTCTATGGAAAGTTATACTAAAGAAGAAATTAATAATATGTTTAGAAATTATTATACTAAATCTGAAACTTATAATAAAGAAGAAGTTAATAATTTACTTAATGGATATGTTACTAATAATACATTTAATAACTTTAAAGAAGAAATAAATCAAACTATTACTAATAGTGTTAATCTTGATAAGATTCAAAAAGCTATTAATGATGGTTGTGGAGTTAATATGACTATGCCTAGCGCAAATAATAATAAACTTAGTCTTCCAATTTGGACAGGTACTGCTACTCAATATGCAACTATTACCCCAGTTGCTGGAATGACTTATAATATTGTTGATGAGTAATGAGTTTAACTCTTGGACGTCAAGGAGGAATTGCTCAACCTCTTAAGAAGCGTACAGTAGGTCAAACTAATATTGCTCATGTTTATGATGGTGCTAATCATATTTGGCCTACTTCTGTTATTCATTTTAGTGATTTTACTAGTGTCCAACTTAGATACATTTGGGGTAGTGATGATGGTCGAGATTTGGACACTAAATCATATTATGTTAATTCTCCTATTAATAATTTAAACTATGTAGCTGTTGGTTGGTCTTGGAATTTAAGTCAAATTCCTTATCTATATTGGGGTGGTGATAATACTGACTCAGGTGCTGAATGTGTTATGTTTAATATTGAATCTATGATTGACCTTGAAGATAAAATGCCTGATATAATGAAAATGAATCTTTGCGCTAATTGGTTTGGAAGTTTAAGTAGAGGTCATGTTACTGTTGAATGTACTGCTTATAAAGGTGGAGTTATTGTTCATGCTTGGCAATTAAGAAATAATGAAATTGATGTTGATAATAGAGGAATGTTTATTTTTCCTTTGGCTGATGGAACTATTAATATGCCTGATGGACATGGTGGTTATAAAGAATGTTGGTATGGTGAAGTTGTTAAAAGAGTTGCTAAATCTAATAATAAAGTAAAGTACTTTAAAGTTAATCCTGTTAATGATAAAGTTATTGGTTTAGATGATATTAAAATAATTCGTCATGGTGGTGGACTTGTTCATGACGATGGTTATTGCTGGTATGAAAATAAGCCTAATGATAAATATAAAGTTTGGAATAATCAAGTCAATACAACTGGTACTCCTTTAACTCTTGATAAGCCAACTCTTAATATAACTAGTGATGATAATTATAGTTATGAATATCATACAGTTTTGTTAAATGAAGATAACACTGTTTATAATGATAATTATACTGATAACTATAAATTTAAATTTAGTTTTGTTGCAGGTAATTCTGAATTTAGAGGACAACAAACTATTCAATGTTATGTTGGTACACAAGGTGATGAAGCTGATGATGGTAAGACTTCAATAGGTGAAATAAAATATACTAAACTTAATAAAATTGGTGAATTGACAATATATAGTCCTATTGAAAGTTAAGTTAATGTTAATTACCAAACAAAAATAACGGTTTAAGCGTTATAGATTATGTAGTTCAAACTACAAGTATTAATCTATTTTTTTAACTTAAACCTTAATTTATTATGCAAGTAATTGAAAAAGTGAAAGTTGTTCCAGAGGGCTATAATGGTGCTGGAATGAATTATGACGGTGGTAATCGTCGTGATGTAAACGGTAAGGCTAATGCAGGTTTAACTCTTGGTATTATCGGTACTGCACTTGGTGCTTGGGCTTTGTTTGGTAATCGTCGTTCTAGTGTATTAGGTAGCGCTGGTGGTGGAATGTTAGGTGATGGCTCTACTAATATTAACGTACTTGGTGCTACTGCTGGTAGTGGAAGCGGTGCCCCTACTGCTTTTCAAGCATGGGAAAAATCTTGTGAAGATACTTTAGCTCTTCAAGGTGGTCTTTATCAATGGGCTTTGACTCAACAGAATCAACGTTTTGAAGATAGAGAACGTCTTAATAGTGAATTGTTTGGTGTTTATATTGATGGACGTAATCGTACTGATGCTCTTATTGAGAAAAATAACACTGACCATTTTAATCTTTACAAATATACTCGTGATGCTGATGATGATATCCGTAAAGAGTTATCTGATTTGAAAGCTGAATTGGCTGTTACTAAAGCTATTCGTCCTTATCAAGATAAACTTATCCAATGCGAAATGGAAAAGATGTTTACGGCTGGTATCAACTATACTGATAGAAAAACTTGTAATGTTATCTATGGTGTAGTAACTCTTCCGAATGAACCTACTGTTACAGGTCTAGTTGGGCGTAATGCTTATGGATGCTTACCATGTGGTTTTACTCAACCTGCTAGTGGAACTCCTGCTCAGTAATATTACTAAGTTTGATTAAGAACATTAAATTCAAAGAGATATGATACCTGTTACTCAATTCATACTAGGTAATAGTGACCCTTTACTATACCCTAGTGAAAAAATGACTAATAGCATTGATGAACAAATTGCTTTTCTTCAAAGTCAAAAACAAGCAATTAATGAAGCTTATCGTCGTAATGCTATTCCTAATGCAAATAATGGTACAACTCAAAATCAGCAAGTTCCAACTCAAGGAATTTGGGATGCTATTGATGCTGAAATTGCACCACTTACACAAGAACAACAAAATATGCTTCTTAGTAACCAAGATTATGTAAATAACTATAATGCTTTACAAAGTATGGTTCAAGCAGAAGTTCTTAATTTAGTTAGAGGAAAAATCGAAGCTAGTGAAGATGGTAAACATTTACTTGAAGAACAACTTAAACTTGTTAAGTTGCTTAAAAGTAAAATTGTTGAAGTTACTAACAAAGAAATGGAATTATTTAAAGCTTTTAAAGAAGCTAGTAAAACTAATCCTAATTTAACTTATGAAGAATTTTTAAAGAAGTAATATTATGGTTGAAATTGGTAATGTTAAAGAGGTTATTAAAGATTATATTATTAAACAATTAGTATCTATGGGTGAAAGTTCTCCAGCTATAAGACTTTTAATTCCTTTAGCTAAAAGAGCGATTACTAATAATATTAATAGTTTTGATAAGTTTTTAAGACCTATTGCAGATAAAGATGGTATGATTGATATTGAAGGTATATTTGATGAAGAAATGGAAGTTATTAATAATATTGATAATTTTAATTTTGATATACCTTTTATTGGTGGCGGTAATATTTCTAAAGGTATTATATCTCTTGAAGTTCCTTATGTGAATAAAATTGTTGCTCTTAATCAAACTGATTTAGAAATTTTAAAAGAATCATTAATCAGTTTAAAAACAAAGTAATATTATGAGAGAAATGCCTTACATTCAACCTTACCATGTTGGTAATCGTCGTGGCGGTAATCAAAATATTCTTGATGAATTTCGTGAATTTCTTGATGCGCGTGGAGGACGAGGTGGTCGTGGTGGTAGAGGTGGCATGAGAAATCGTATTGGCTATGATACTTACGATACTTATGGTCGCTCTACTAATAAAAATGACCGAGAAGAAAAGATTTTAACTATGCTTATGAGCGGTGGATATAATGACGATGGCTATCATTTTGATGAGTATGAAGCTAAAGAAGTTGTAGAACAAATGTATCATGTTAAAGACAATAAGAAATATATTGGTGAAAAATATGATATGAATAAAGCTCATGAGATTTGTGAACGCTATAAAGAAGTATTACCTAATGATGTTGAACCTTGCGATGTTTATGTTGCAATTAATGCTCAATACCATGATTATGCTAAACTATTTGAAGAATGGTTTGGTGGTAATATAGATAATAAAGTGTTTGAAAGTGCTATTACATTTTGGTTTAAAGATGTAGATTTTGATGGTGATAAAGTATGGGAATATTTCCACATGAATAACTAATCATTATTGTAAAACTGTAAAAGGGAATTATCTTCGGATAGTTCCCTTTTTTATTTATCTAAATTTTAGTATGGACAAATTTATTGATGTAATTGTAGATGGAATTCTTAGTAATTTTGATTTTGGATTTATGTTTATTGTTAATATTCTAACTTATATTATTATTAAAGTTATTGATTACTTTAATGGTGATAATAAAGTTCCTACTTGGCAAAAACGATGTGTATTAGTAATAAGTATTTTTACTATGGCTATGATTTATATTGCATCTGGGTATGATAATACTATTATGCTTGTTAATAGTGCTGTTCTTGCTCCTGTGTTTTGGAGTTGGGTTGTTAGTCCTATTCTAAAGAAACTTGGAGTTGGCTATAAAGATATTGATAATACTATTGGTTAAGATTGTATAAGATTGATTAGCTAGGTTTGATTGACTAATTCAAGCCCGCTATATCCTCTACGGGGAGTATAGCTTGCCGAATTTGGCTAGTTTTAAACCTAGCTGATTAACTGTACATGATTTAATGAAAGTCTTGTTATGAGCCTAAAAAGTGACTCTATGAACGTACATAAATATTTACAATATTAAATTTTAAAATAGTAAAGTTATGAGAGTTATTAAGACTAAACATTTTCCTTTTAATGGTTATAAAGCTATTAATCTTTTTGGTATTATATTTACTAAAGGTGAATTAAGTAACAAAGAACTTAATCATGAAGCTATTCATACAGAACAAATGAAAGAGATGTTATATATCTTTTTCTATATATGGTATGGTATTGAATATCTTATTATAAGACTATTTCATATTAAACAACATGATGCTTATAAAGATGTAAGTTTTGAAGAAGAAGCTCATATTAATGATGATAATCTTGATTATATTAGTGAACGTAAACATTATACTTGGACTAAATATCTAGGTATTAATAGTTCTAAAACTGCTTAATTAAAAAATGTTAATAATATTGTTAAACTACTTGTTATTAATAATATAATTTATATTTGTAACAAACTAAATTCTAAAGATATGGAAGATGATAAAAGAGTTAATTATAAGTTAGATGCTATTAATAAACTTATTAATAATCTTAAACTTAGTATTTCTGGTAATAAAGAACATGATGAGCTTGGAGAAAATAATGTTATAGTTAATCTTGATGAGATTAGTCAAAAGATTACTGAATTACATGAAATGGTTAAAGCTGAATTTGATGAGTTTGAAAATCAACATAAAAGTGAATCAGATGAAACTCAAACTCTTCTTAATAGTCGTTTTGATAAAGTTGATGCTAAATTAGATAGTATTAAAGCTGCTATTGATAGTATGAAAACTACTATTGGTGATAAACTTGATACTGTTAATTCTACTATTAATAAAGCAAATACAGATATAGTTGCTGCGATTAATGCTATGAAAACTAGTAATGATACTAAAAACGATGCTATAATTACTGCTCTTCAAGGACTTGTAACTAAAGTTAATCAAAATACTAATAATATTAATTCTCTTGATGGTCGAGTTGATGCTCTAGAACAAGCTTAATATGAATTTTAATTTAGTAGAAATGTATAATGGCTTATTAAGATTTAATAAGCATATACTAAATGAACTTGCAGAAGGACTTAAACATTTACCTAATTTAGATGGAGTATCTAAAGGAGATAGTTTAATTATTAATGAACAAGGTAATCCAGCTTGGGGTTCTGCTGCATTTATTCCTACTTTTGAAAATGCTGCATATGGTATTGAATGGACTAAAGATGACAATGATATAATCAGAATTGGTAATGCTAAATTTCATAGAGAACTTCCTATTCAAAATAGACTTAAAGGTTGTGTCTATAATGAAAAGAAAATCAGTTATTTCCTTAATCCTACGGGTTGGGCTAAACCTCTTGAAAATGGTCTTATTCCTCCTCTTGATGGAAGTGATGGCGATGTTGGGGTAAGAGTTCCAGAATTTTATATATGTGTTAAAGATACTGGTACTAAATATCAACTTTGGATAAGTGATTTTAATATTGATGGAACATTTACTAGAGTTCATCCTTTTATTATAAGTCATACCAAAACTATGACTAGAACTAGAGAAGATGGTAAAGAAGAAGTATTTAGTGCTTGTATTAAACATGATGATACTAGATATTTAGGAGGAAATAAAAGTTCTTCTGTTGTTGCTACTAAATTACAAGGTAGACCTAGAACTGGTATTAATTACGATAAAGCTAATGAATTTTGTGCTAATCGTGGAGATTGGGTTACGATGATTGATTATCTTGAATATTGTGCTATACAAGCTCTTTGTTATATTGAGTATGCTAATTTTGATAATCAAGCTGCATTAAATACTAATTTAACTAGTGATGGATTTAAACAAGGAGGACTTGGTGCTGGTGTTACAAATTTAAATTGGGATAGATGGACAGCTTTTAATGGTAATAATCCTATTGTACAAACTTATTGGACTGCTGAACATAATATTGGTAATGGTAGTACAAATGGTGACCATTATGAACTAGAAAATTATAATACAGATGGTAGTAATCTTAATACTTATCCTGTTGTTTATCGTGGTATTCTAAACTTTTTTTGTGATATATGGACATTTATTAGAGATGTAGTTATTGTAAATCGCAATGCAAATTATAATAGTGTTTATCTTCTTAAAAAAGGTGTTAATCATGCCGATATTACAATAGATAATATTCAAGATAAATGTTATTTTATAGGTGACCAAGCTAATAGTAATAATTTTATTACTGAATTTGATTTTAGATTTGGTCCTTATTTTATTCCTAATAAAGTTGGAACTAATAAAAAAGCTGATTATAATTGGATAAGAGGTAATAATGGACAAGATACAGATAAAGCTGTTCGTGTGCTTCTGCTTGGCGGTTACGCTGCTATCGGTTCTGGAGCTGGCTCTGGTTACTTTAATTCTACTTGGGTTCGGTCGGCTTCTTCTGCTGCTGTCGGCTTCTTTACCACAGTTAAGCTTGATTAAATAAGTCCACGTGGAACTGTTGCTAGGAGTAGTTGGTTAATTAATTTGTTTTCTGTTTTTGTATTTCTCGATACTACTCCTGCAACAGTTTATTATAATAATATTAAAGGTTATATTTCTTAAGATGATTGACATTTAGATACAGTGCTTCTGCTTAGCAGTAACGCTAATAACAGTTCTAAAGCTAGCTCTAGTAACTTTAATTCTAATTGAGTTCAGTCAGATTCTAATGCTAATGTCGGCTTCTTTTATATAATTCCTAAAACTAATAAATATAAGATTAATATAAATATTATTTTGGGAAGTATAACCTTACCTCTTGGTAAAAGATAACGTTATTTAGAAACTAAAAGTGTTGGTAGTGATATTCACGAAGGCTCTTATATAAATTATATAAATATGAAAAGATATAGTGGTTTACATGATAAACTATGTACTATTGAAAATATTGAAGTTGCTGATGATAATGCAAGAAAGAATAAAAATAAGAAATATGGTATTAATAAACATGATAAAAATAGACAATATGAAAATGAAGATTTAGTAGATAAACTATTTAATCTTAAATATAAAACTTCTAAATATAGTCTATATAAAATATATGAACCAAAAGAACGTATTATTTATAGACTTCCTTATTATCCAGATAGAATTGCTCATCATGCTATAATGAATGTTGTAAAATATATTTGGACAAAAAGTTTTATTCATAATACATATAGTTGTATTGAAGGTAGAGGTATTCATCTTTGTGCAAATAATCTTAAAAGAGATTTAAGGAAATATCCTAATGAAACTAAATATTGTCTTAAATTAGATATTAGGAAATTTTATCCTAGTATTCCTCATAATGGTCTTAAGAAATGTATTAGAAAGAAGATTAAAGATAAAGATTTTTTAATGATTCTTGATGAAATTATTGATTCTACTGATAATGTTCGTGATGTTTCTTCTAAATTAACTAATAAAATTGGAATTGGAGTTCCTATTGGTAATTATTTATCTCAATACTTTGCTAATCTTTATCTTAGCGAACTTGACCATTTATGTAAAGAAGAACTTAAATGTAAATTCTATTATCGTTATGCTGATGATATAGTTATTCTAAGTGATGATAAAGATTTTCTTCATAAAGTTCTTATTTATATTAAGTTATATGTTCATACTATTGGATTGAAAGTTAAAGATAATTATCAAATATATCCTGTTGATAGTAGAGGAATTAATTTTGTTGGTTATGTATTTTATCATACTCATACTCTAATTAGAAAATCTATTAAATATAAAATTATAAGACTAGTAAATAGTTATTTAAATAGAGAAATTGATAAAAAAGAATTTAAAGTTAGAATGTGTGCTTATTATGGATGGCTTAAACACGCTGATGCTAAAAATCTTCTTTATAAAATTCAAAGTCTTACAGGTGTTAGATATTCTAATTGGAATGGTAAAAGAACTAATATTGCTAAATATTATGGTAAATACGTTAGAATAATTCAAGTTATTAATTATGCTAAGTATTTTAGAATTAATTTTATTAGAAATGGCAAAGCTTATTATGTTGATAGTAGAGATAAAACTCTATTTTATTCTATACATAGACTTAATCATTTTCCTATTAATTTTAAAATTACTAAATATGATTGGCGTATTTATGTTAAAAATAGAAAAGAAAATATCAAACCTCAAACATAATATATTATGACTAAAGATAAACTTAAAGATGATATTATTAGAACTATATGCTGTTTAAATAGTGATATATCTAATAAAGATAGAAACTTATTAATTGAATTATTAAATTCTATTGTTGATTATACTAATAATACTGAACTTGAACAAAAAGTTAAAGCTATAGAACAAAAGCATAATGAATTAGTTGATACAGTTAATGAACTTAAAGCTAAAGTTGAAATATATTCTGATAAGATTAATGAGCTTGAAGAAAGAGTTCATCAATTAGAAAACGCAAGTCAATCTTAACATGGCTAGTCTTAATCAATTAGTTAGTGAATTTGCTCATGCTGTTGGCAATCCTAATAGTATTCCTCTTAGACGTAATCTTCGATATGCTATTCTTCATGGTCGTAATGAATTAATTCGTAAAAGTTATGAAAATCATAAATATGTTGATAAAGGTTTGCAACAACGTATTCGTGTTTCTATTATTAATGTTCCTGATGGTGACTTATATAATAGTCAAACTCTTGGGCTTCCTGCGATTAAACGTACTAAACAAGAAGTTCCAAAGCCAGTTAGACTTATTAATAACTTACCTTTCCAATCAATTAGAACTACCGGACATACTGGGATAGAAATACCATTTGCAAAAGAAGCTAGTGCTAAGTTTTATCATTATCTTGCAGGTATGTGTAATCTTCCTGTTTATGATTATATTAATGGTTATATTTATTTCTTTAGTAATAATAAAGATTGGTTTCAAAATATAGGTTCTATTATTATTGAATCTCCATTTGAAATTCCTTATCTTGTTCCTACCGAAACTGTTGAAAAAGCTAAAGATGTAAATTATGACCCTATTGATGATGAAGCTAAATACGATGATGATGAATTTCTTATTCCTGAAGATATGATTGGAACTCTTAAAGAAATTGTATTTAAACGTAATCTTGTTGAAGTTCCTCGTCAAACAAATGAAACTCCTATTGATAATTTTGTAACTAGATAAATTATGATTAAAGATATAGATATTAGTCATTACTATAAAAAGTTTATTGAAACTTCTAATGACGATATGGCAAAATATAATAAAGAACTTGAACTTATAAATAAGATGAAGGCTGATTGCCGTTCTTATATTAAAAGTAAAAATCAAGTTATTAAAGATGATTTAAAAATTAATCTTAATGAATATGGGTTTCAATTTCTTAATGATGGTATAGAACTAATTAATAAACTAGAGCAATTAATTAATAATAGGCTTAGTTATACAGTTGGAGAAAGACGTATTGTTCTTCTCCAACTTTTGCGTTATTGTAACTTAGCTAAAAAAGCAAATGATTATATTATTGCTCTTAAACTTGCTACAAGACGTTCTGAATTAAGTCTTTCTGATTATAAAAAGTATATTCATAGATATTATAGTTATGGTGTTCATAAATGTGTTCTTGAAGGTTATGCTTATCATTTTAAACATGAGATTGGTGACTTAGTTATTAATTTCTGGAGATATAAAGATAAACCTAGAGATACTTATGTTGATTGGAACGCTACTAGACTTAAGAAACAAGAAATTATTGATGCTGGTCTTAAACCTTATGATAAAGAAGAAGCTGAAATATATAAAATTCGTGGACTTAAATATGATGGTATTCCTTATGTAGTTTATAAAACTAATAAAGAGTTTTATGAAATACAACTTATTAATAATGGAACTCATAGTTATAGTGCTATTAAATTTAAGTATGCTAATTATATTAATAGAGAGCTTCGTGGTAAAGATGCTAAACAACTTAATTCTGAATGTAAAACTGTTGATGATATTTTTAATCTTAAATTAGGATTAAGAAGTAAACTTCTTGTTTATCTTGAACGAGAACCTAATGCTCCATTTAAATATATTAGAAATGTTAATCAACAAAAGTATGAACGTGGAGCACATAATAATGGTAATAAAACTAGATATAAAAACTAATATTATGGCAAATAATAAAACTATTACAATAGAACATATTATTGCTAAACTCGATAATGATTTCAATCCAGATAATAGTGATTGGATTCCTAGAGTTCCTGCTTGGTGTGTTGATGCTATGAATGAACTTAAAGTTCTTCGTAAAGTTGATAAGAAAATGAAACTAACCGTCATTAATAAGATAGCCAAAAGTAAATGTTGTCTTATTGATGACGGTCTTAAAGTATATGATAGTAATGGTTGTGAAGTACCTAGAGCTGATGGTAGTAAATATAGATGTGGTGATACTGAATCTGCTCCATCCTCTACGGGGGGTCAAGCGGAGGACGAAAGTCCGGAGCGTGCTACTAATAAAGACTATCTTGGTATGCCTGATGATTGTTGTCCTAATGGTTCTAGAACTAGAGAGGTTATTGATACTGGTAAAATAGGATGTAATCCTGTTGTTTATACACTTCATAACAATACTGAATGTCCAAGATGTCAGCATGAAGTTCATTCTCATTGTCAGACCCCCCGTGGAGGATATGATAAGTCAAATCATAACTATATTCTTATTGGAGGTAATACTATTGAACTTAATTTTAATGATACTTGTATAACAGTTGTTTATAAAGATATTGAAACTCAATATAGTGATAATTATCATTGTGAAGTTCCTGTTATACCTGCTAATGGTAAATTAATTCAAGGTCTTACTTATTATTGTATGGCTCGTATGCTTATGAGAGGATATAAACATCCTGTATTTAATCTTTCTGCTAGTCAATATGGAACTAATCCTTTCTATCTATGGGAAAGTATGAAGAAAGATATTAAGACTAGTATTTTATTAGATGAACAAAGTGATGATGATAGTGGTTGGAATGAGTTCTTTTATAACTTTACTTTTCCTAAATAATTATGAATATACAAAAGAAACTTAGTCTTAATAAACATCCGGGTGATTGTGTACCTTATTCATTAGTTGCTGCTAAAAATGTTAAAGTAAGTAATGATGGAAGGATGATTGTTAATGAAGAAGGGCTTGAAGATTGTAAAGTAATTGCTAACGCTATTCATGAAGATGGTATTAATAATTTTAAAATAGTTGGTGTTATTCCTACTAGTACTGAACTTATTTTATTTGTTGTTAATATTGATTCTAATGAGTCTTATATTTATAGATATAATGAACAAGCTGATAATTGTTATAGAGTAAATAGTAATTGGAAATATAATGGTGGAAAGATTAAAGGAACATATACTTATAATGTTAAAAACCATCTTATAATAGCTATTGCTGAAAGTAATGCTTCAGTTGATGTTCCTCTTAAAACTATTAATATTGATTTAGATTCTGACCGTCCTGATTCTGAAATGTCTATTATTCCTCAAATAACACTACCTACTATTAGTAATCTAAACTATGTTAGTGGTGGTGCTTATAAAGGATTTTATTTTCTATTTATTCGTTATAAAATTGATAAAACTAATTATACTAAATGGTATAGCATTGGATTTCCTATTTTTAATGATGTTATAATACCACAAGTTATTAATAAAGTTTGTTTTAGAAAAACTAATGTTTATGAACCAAAAGATGAACCAAATGGTTATTGTTATGGTAATACTGATTCATTTAGTGATTCTAAAGATATATGTAATCAAACTTTTGAAATAAGTATTAGTGGAGGTCGTTCAGGACTTTATCAACTTGGTTTTATTGTATGTAAAAAGGATGGTACTCAAGCATTTAGAACTGATGATTTAAGTAATAATATTTTTAAATTTAGTAGAGATATTCTTGTTGAATATAGTGTTTCTGATTTAACTACTGATTATTATAATTATTATAATGTTGGCAATATTATTAATTATAAAAATAGAGTATATATTGCTAATTATAATGAACATACTGATAATGATAATAGGACTTTAAGTAATGGTAAAACATTAGAAGAGGCTGTTAAAGATATTACTATTAAACTTCGTAATAAAGCTGTTAATGCTTATTATAATGATTATACCACTGTTAATGCAGTTAGTGAAAAAGGTCCATATTTTAAAATGGCTAGCCTTCAAATTACTGGTACTGCTGATTGGCAAATTAAAGATATTAATAAAGTATTCAATAATAATCAATATCCTTTTCGTACTTTTAGAACTTTATTTAATGATACAGTTATACAAGGTATTGCAGCACATGAATATTTAAAGATTAATTATAATGCTAAAATAAAAGTAGGTAGTAGAGGTAGTCATAATCTTAAAGAATATCTTGCTTGTCATTGTTTTATTATTCCTACAAGTTATAAATATGAAAATAATCAAACTGTTTACACTATGCCAAGTACAGTTAAAATAGCTTGTTATGTTTATAACGGTGTTGGATTTACAGAAGATACTGTATTTACTAGTGGACAAGTATTATTTGGTGATACTATATTTGATATTGATAATTGTAAAATGAGAATTACTCATTCTACTATTGAACCTAGTTATGATTTTAATGAACGTAAAAAGAACGATACTCTTATTCCGGGAGAAGTATATAACTTTTTTATTCATTTTGTTGATAAATATGGTGATGCTAGTAGAGGATATAAATTGTCAAATAAAGATAAGTATATAAATAATATTGTTAATGATGGTTCTCATTGTACTATAATTACTTTTAATTGGAATAATCAAGGTAATGGTAATATTCCATATTGGGCAGTTATTAGTGGAGATATTCCAATATCTACTATTAGTTCTAATGTTAAAAGATATATTGCTAATCATAAAATTGTAGTTTATACTGCTGAACCTATAAACAATCCTACTACTAATATATTACTTAATAGTTTCGGTGAACTTGAAGCTACTAATAAAGATGAACTATATACTCTTATATCTAATTACTTTATTGATTATCAAGATAAAGATAAATATAATGATTTATATGTTTATCAAGTTATAAATAGTGGTAGTTATACTCCTTGTAGTAATCAAGTAATAGGTGCTATTGGTGTTGATAATGAAGCTAAATTTGGTTATTATGAAAATATTAATGGCGATGAACTATTTAGAATACCTGATTTAATATTTGATTCTGAAGTTGTTGGTGGTGAACATACTAGAGATTTTGTGTATAATATGAATAATACTTTTAATAAGTTTTATATTCGTGCTAATATTGATACTACTTTATGGAATCAAATTAAAGAATTAGGTTATGTTGGATGGTTTATTAGTTATGAGAAAGTTGAACCTATTACTAGATATACCGGATTACTAACTAGAAAAGATTATTGTAATATAGCTAGTAATGTTACTTGGCAAGATGGTAGTTGGGGTACAAAACCCGGTTTTGTAGCGAATAATTTTACTAGTGATAAATGTTATCTATATAGTGGTCGATTTGATATTGATGATAGTATTAAATATGATTTTAATATTATTCGTATTGATGGTAAATGTAAATTTGAACCTTATAAAGAAAAACATGATGTAGTTGATATGGTAGTTAATACTACTTATCCTTATAGTTATAATATGCCAGTTATAGGTGTTATTAGTAGAAATGAATATAAACCTATTAATAATTATAAATTAGTAGTTGCTGATAGTGTTGTTGATAGTAGAGCTGGAAAAGGAACTGCTCTTGAAATGGATGATTATAAGGAATTGCTACTTGACGCTGAAACTATGTTTCTTGCAACAGTTCTTAATTGTACTAAAAATATTTATACTAGCAAAGAAAAAGAACTTGTAAGACTTAACGATGTTTGCTATAATGGTGGAACTTATTCTATTGAACATGGATATAATGGTAGAATGACTTATGATGGCGTTCTTATTTATAATGATAATGGAGTTATAATGAACGAAGGTAATTATAAATTATATACTCCTACTAATAATCAATATTATTATAGTGGTGATGAACCATGTTGGTTTGATATCCCATTCAATGTTTATGTTCAGTTTCCTCTTTATAATGATAAGTTCTTTGAAAGTAAATGTTTTAATAATGAACCTAGTAAGATAGCTTTTAGTATTAAAGAAGATACTGACAAGAAAAGTGTTGCTTTTGGTACATTTGTAGAACCTAAGAATAGTGTTGATTTATTTAAAGACCCTATTGGAAATGTTGACCAATATGTTCCTAAACTATTAACTCAATATCGTAACGATATTATTAATATTACTCGTTTTGATAAAACTATAAGACGTAGTAATGTTATTCAAGATGAAAGTGAAGTTAATGCTTGGCGAATATTTCCTATTGAAGGTTATAAAAATATTACTGAAAATAAAGGAAGTATAACTAATTTAGTTGGAATTGGATATTATCTTTTAGTTCATACTCAACATAGTATGTTTATGTTTGATATAAGTGCTGCACTTAAAACTAGAGATGAAAATGTTCAATTATATCAGCCTGATGCTTTTGAAGTTGATTATAAAGAAGTCTTTACTAGTGATAAAGGTTATGGTGGACTGCAAGATGATTTAGCATATATAGTCGGAGAATTTGGTTATATTTTTTATAATGATGATTTTCATAAACTTTATCAATTTGATGATGGTCAACTTAAAATAATGGATGAAGATATTAAATTATGGCTAGATAAATATCATCCTAATAAAGTTAGATTTGCTCATGATAAATTTAATAATCGTATTCTAATTAAATTTGATTATACTTATAATAATATTAATCCTAATACTAAAGAATCTATTATAGAATCACATAATGAAGTTATTAGTTTTAATTATAAAGTAGGTAGTTTTATTAGTTTACATGATTATTATTTTAATAATGCTTGGTTTACTAAAACTAAATGTTACTTTCAAACTGAACATAACAATGATAGACTTAACTGCCCTCTTCATGTATTTACTCATGAATATAATTATGGTAGATTTAATACTCACATGGGCGATGATAGTAGAAGTCTATATCTAGTATCTAAACAAGAAGTTGGTGATGAGCCTATATTAGTTCATAATAGTTATATTGATATTATAGTTAATGAATCTTATGAACTTATTAAATTTCTTGAATTTATTAAATATAAAGTACGTAAGATATATATTCCTATTTATAGCGATAATATTAATAATCCTGTTGATTTAAGAGAACATCCTTATGCTGGTGATATACTTCGTATATTTAATGAAGATAATGATACTGATGATATAGATATTAATATTGATAAACTTAATGAATTTAATAAGTATAAAAAACCGTGGTATGAACTAACTCAATATAACTTTAATTATTTTCGTAATGCAATTAAAGAACATCCTAATACAGTAAGTGATAAACTTCGTAGAGTATATGGTAATTATTTTGTAATTCGTTTCATATTTAATAATTCAGATAATAAGCGCATTGAATTTGAAAGTCTTGAATGTGCTCAAACTCAATTTAGAAAATTATGATACAGTATAGAGATAGACAAAGACAAAAAGCTTTTATTGGTGCTATTATTGGTGCAGCCGCTAGTATTGCTGGTGGTATTATTAAAGGTAATAAGCAAAAGAAAGCTCAAGAAAAAGCTCAAGCTGAAGCTCAAGCTGCACAAGACCATAAAGATGCTTTACAAAATGCTCAAGCTTTAACTAGTGCTTATGCTAATCAAGATTATGTTGACCAATATAATGATAAGCTTACTCTTAAATGTGGCGGTAGAGTTCGACGTAAAGCTGGTTTCGGTACTGAATTTGCTGATGCTCTTCCCGGTTTAGGTAATCTTGCTAGTTCTATTACAGGAGTTCAAGGACTTGGTGAATTAGGTACTGCAATAGGTCAAGGTATTTCTGCTAATCAACAAATTAATGAAAATAAACGTATTGCTCAAGAAGCTGAACAGCGTAAACAACTTCAAGCTGGTCAGCAGCAACTTAATATTACTTCTGATAAAATGACTAATCCAATGACTATGTATCAACGTTCTAGTTTTATTAATAAATATAAATGTGGCGGACGTAGAAAAGCATGGATTGGTGCTGCTATTGGTGCTGCTGGAAGTTTAATTGGTGGTATGTTTGGCAGTAAAGGACAACAACCAATTCAAGTTAAACAAGCTGACCAAGCTAGTTATAGTGCTCCTAAAACTGGTCTTGAACGTCCTGAATGGATTACTAATGGTACTGTTCAACAACCTGTTATGCCTCAATCAGTATATCGAGATAGGCTAAATGTATATCGCTGTGGCGGTCATAGACGCTAGTCTTTTGCTCTCTGTTGAATTATTATATACAGGTATGAACTATTAATCGGCTAATAACCTATCGTTCGACAGAGAGCCTTAAAATCAATCAAATTATAATTTCTCATTATATTATATAAAATGCCTAGAAAAGATAAAGTTATTCATATAAGTAATTTACCTAGTACATTTAGAGGTAATGTTACTCGTAATGGAAGATTTATTCAAAATGGTATTCCTCCACTTGGTGGAGCTTATGATAAAGTTGCTAAATCTACTGGTTTAATAAGACTTGGTAATGAATTTCTCTATAATGGTGTAAACAATTTAGTATCTAAAGATAATAGAGAAAAATTAATGAATAATACTGCTGGTAGACTTATTAATTATGTTAAAGATTTTAATAAAGAATCTTTTCCTAGTGATGATGAACTTGGACCAACATTTCCATTTAATATTATTCAAACTCCTAGAAGTAATGGAAAAAAGCTTCCTCAAAAGCAATATGCTGTTGGTGGTAAAATACCAAACGTAGTTGCTGGTGGTATTGCTCAACCTCTTGGTAATAATTTCTTTTATATGAATGGAAGAAAACATAGTCAAGGTGGTATTGATATTGGGCCTAGTGATAAAACTGGTATTGAAGTAGAAGATGGTGAAGTTGTTGAAACTAATGGAAATGAACTTAAAGTTTATTCTGCACAACCTATTATTAATGGTGTTAGTCCTGCTAAATTAATTATGGGTGGGGCTAATCCTAATAAAGTGTTTAAAGCTCAAGAAGATTTTAAAGATAGAAATGGGATTAACGATGATGGTACTAAAGCTAAATTTGGTAAAGAAAAACATGTAGCTAAAAGTGATAATACTAGAGTAACTCCTATAATGGAATCTCCTAGAAATAGTGGTATTAAACAAGGAGATTTTATTTATTATCCAGAAACTTATAGAATAGCAAATAATACTTTAGAAAAAGTTCCTGCTAGAAAAGAAGTTAATATGACTCCTCTTGAACAAATTAATCCTGAATTTGATATATTGTTAGGTGATGCTGGAGTTTTAAGAGGTGTCGATAAAGCTACTAAAGTTGCTATGGCTTTAGATAAAAATATTTCTAGAACAAGTCAAAAAGCTATTACTAAAGGTAGAGATGCTTTAGGTTATTATTCTATTTCTCCTAATATTCGTTATAATTTATCTGTTAATAATGGTAGAAAAGCTCTTGGTGTTAAACCTACTAAACTTCTTGAAGCTCCTAGAAAACAATTAACTTCTAATATTGGTAAATATAAAGATTTTGTTAATATATTAGATAGTAACGGAAAAGTTATTGATATTCCTGATATTCTTCAAACTAATATTGATGATACAAAAGCTTTTCTTAAAACTTTTAATAAATGGAATGCTCGTTATGGTTATGACCCTATTCCTTTATCTGTTGCAAAAAATCCTAAACAAGCAGATAAACTTATTAAAGATAGATTGTTAGAACATAATACATTTGTTAGAGGTGTACATGAAACAGGTAATGAAGAAAATATAAATAATATACTTAGAAGAAATGGTATTGAACCTACTGCTGAAAATAGAGCTAAATATTATGCTTCAACTTATGCCCCAAATACAGGAGCTGGTAGAGCTGGATTTAATTCTTCATATAATGGAGAAGGTACTATTTATTCTTCTAATAGTTTAAATACAGGTATTGGATATGCAAAAGCTAAACATCGTAATGAAAAAGATGGATTTGTAGTATCTGTTAGACGCCCTATTAAATTTGAAGGTAATAGAGAAAATTGGGTTAAAAATGCTGATTTTGGTTTTGATAATTCTAAAAGAAGTAGACTTTATGCAGATTATGAACTTCCGTATTTACTTCGATATGGTAAGAGTGCTAGAACTGAATTAAGTAAAAATAAAACAATTCCATATAAAGATATTGTTTCTAAAGTTAATAAAATAAATAAATCAGTTTATAGCGATTATATTGTAAATAAAATCAAAAAAATAATTAATGACCCTAATATAAAATATAAACCTAGTTATAAAATAACTGGTGATATTAAACAAGATTATATTAATAATACTATAGCTCGTGAAGTTAGTAATACAGATTCTTATAATCCTAATGGTTATTTAGAACTACAATATGCTTATGATATAGCTCGAAAAAGAGGAATTAATAGTTCTACTTATTCTATACGTTATGATGATAAAGATTATAAAATACTTGATTATATAGATGATAATTTTACTGATTATCAAACCATAGATAAAATACCTGAGGATGAAGTTAAAGCTATTTATTATAATAATGTTAATAATAAACTTGGTAAATTGCTTTCTAAAAATTATAGAAAATATGTTGAAAAACAATTTAATAAACAATATCGTAAAGCAATTAATAAAGAAATTGCAAAAAATGGAATTACTGATGATGAATTAAAAGAATATATTGAATCTAAAGATATTCATCCAGAACATAAAAAATATAATGTTATAACTAGTGAAAAACTAGTTAAAAGTAGTCGAAATGAAGGAAATCCTTATCAACATTTTATTTTTACAGGTGATGTTGGAAAACAAGGTTTTGAAGTTATTGATATAGTAGATGTTAATTCAGATAAATTTAAAGGAATACCTTATACTCGTGACCATTTTGGTAAATATACTAAAGGTTATAGTCGTAAATCTAGAAAACTTGGAGGAAAAAATATGATTGTAAGTATTAGTGGTAATGTTAAGAATGGATTAATTCATTCCCCATCCTCTACGGGGGGTCTACGCGATAAATTTGCTGTTGGTGGAAAACGAATTAATCGTCATGGAAGAACTTGGGAATATGATGAACAAAATGGATATTATGTTCCTATAACTAATAGAACTATTAATAGAACTTCTGCTTATCCTATTAATAAATCTGCTAGAGGAGAAACTATTGTTGGTAGTGATTATACTTTTAGGAATGGTAGATGGTCTAAAAATAATACTACAAATAATAATACTAATAAATCTAATATTGATAATGGAAATCGTCGTCCTCAATATTATGCTAAACGTAGACTTCCTTTATTTGAAGATGGAGCTGGAATTACTAGTGGTTTAGTTAGAGCTGGTTGGAGTTATGGAAATAACAAAAGTGTTAGTATGAATAATACTAATATTCCAAGTTTATCTGAAACTAAATCTAACGGGAGGACCCCCCGTGGAGGGCGAAGTAAGTCAAGTCAATCAACTCAATCTATTTCTACTAAAATTCCTCCTACTGCTGTTTATAATCGTAATTTACCTAAAGTAGAAGCTAGTATTCCTACTACTTTACCTGTTTCTACTAATATTCCTGCTCAAGAAATTACATCTTCAGATGGTAAAGGACAAGGTAGATTTAAAAATCTTACTATTGCTGATTGGATTGGTTTAGGTAGTAATGTTGCTGGCAGTTTAGCTAGTTATTTTGCTAGTAAAAGAGCTATTAATAAAATGAGAGGTCCGGGTCAACCTACTCTTATTAGCGCTAATAAACTTAAAACTAAATACAATATTAATCCTCAACTTGATAGAATTAGAGAAGATAAATTTGAAGCTTATCGTGATATTGATTCTAATACTGCTAGTAGTCGTGTAAGTTTAGCTCGTAAACAACGAGTTCGTAATGCTGCTGGTCAAGCTGTTAATGAACTTTATGGTAATAAAGAAAATATAGAAACTAATCTTATTAATCAAGACAGACGTAATCAGCAAAGTGTTCGTCAATTTAATGCTCAACAATATAATCAATATATAGATAGAAAAGCAGCATTTGATAATGGTATTAGAGAAGCTAAAGTAACTAATATTAATAATTTATTTAGTGGTATTAATGCTGGTATTCAAGATATGATTAGTAGATATGAAAATCGTAAAGCTTTAAATAATACTATTGGTGCGATGAGAGCATCTGCTCCTAATGTAGATGATAGAATTATGAGAGATGCTGGAGTTGATTATGATGAATTTATTATTCGTAAACGTAGAAAACTTGGAGGAAAACAATCATGCCGATAAACTTTTATACTCCTACTTTTAGACAACAAGTTAATCCTATTGACTTAAATGTCTTAGCTAGAACTTATAATACTCTTGAACAAGGACATCAACAAGCTATTCAAACTAAATCTCAGATTGATGCTCAACTTGCTCAATTAGATTTAAATGAAGCTGAAGATGCTTGGCGTCAAGAACAACTTAATAAAGTTCGTAATGCTCTTACTGAAAATATGCAGTATGGTAATGCGTATTCTAGTCTTGATGATATAGTTGGAACTTATGGAGATATAACTTCAAGTCCAGGAATGATTGGTCGTTTACGTGCTCAACAAGATTATAAAGCATATATGGATAATCTTGATAAACGTACTGATTTATCTGAAGATTATAAGAATTATTATCGTGCTGTTAATAAATATAATTATCAAGATATAACTGATAAGAATGGTAATGTTATTGGTGGAAGTAAATGGACTCCTATTGATAAAGAAGTTTCTGAAATTCCTATGAACCAAATACTTAATCAAGCACTTCAATGGGCTGCTAAAGAACAAGGCGGAGGTAGTCAAACAAGATGGCTTGATGCTAATGGAAAAGTTACTGATGATATTACTAAATCTGTTACAGGAGAGATTTATTCTCATACTAAAGGTGATTGGCAAAGATTAAGTAAAGCTAAACTTGCTGAAGCTGTTAAAGCTGTTATTGAAAATACTCCCGGTGCTAAAGCTAGTCTTGAACAAGATTATAAGATTGCTAAATGGAAATATGACCAAAATGGTAGTAATCCTGATATAACAGATAAAAATGGTATTCTGCTTACTCCTGAACAGTATCTTGCTAAACGTATTGACCCTTTCTATAACGCTGCAACTTTTTATAATCAAGATAGTAATACTACTTATGGAGAAGCATGGAAAGCTCAATTAGCTTTAGCTAAACAAGCTGGATTAGGAAGTACAAATCAAAGAAAACAAGCTATTGATAATTTAACTTATAAAGGTACTCCTGTTCGTATTGATAATTTTATGCCTGCTCAAGCTCAAGCCGAAATTACTAGTAATAGACAATCAATAGCTGGATTACTCAACAAATATAATCCTGATATTAATATTGATTTAGCAACTGCTAATCCTAATGATATTAGAACTAGTATCATGACTAATATTACTAGCCCATCTGATAGAGCATATGCTCTAAGTTATCTTAATGATATTATTGATAATCAAGAATATATTAATAGTCTTAAAGTTGGTAAATCTCAAGATAGCATTGACGGATTTGATACATATAATTCTATTATTAGTTTAAGTGATTTACCTAATAATAAATATTCTGATACATATAGTAAATATGTTAATCAGATATTTGGAGATAGTAGTTCTATTAGACAATACTTTAACAATGATGATGTTTATAACTCATTTATTAATGCTCTTGGTGGAGAGAAAAAAGCAATTAGTCTTGGAATAAGATTTGGTTCTGACGGTAATGGTTATAGATATGCTGAATTACCTAAAGATTATCATAAATCTATTTATAGTTTTGGCAAAGCTGTTAAAGAAGCTGAAGATACTAGAAATCCTTTAAATGCTTTTCTTAATTCTGCTAAAACTAGATTCTTTGGTTACGGTGATAAATTTGTTAGAGTTGATTCTAATGGTGAAGAACATCATGGTGGATTACCAACAGGTAATAAAGAACCTTATATTGGTTTGATTAATTATGTTGATTCTCTTAAATCTAAAAATGATGCTGTTCTTGATGGTGGACAAATAAATGCTTCTACTATTGGCATATCTGCAATGACTCCTGAACTTGCTGAACTTAATTTTGTTATGAGTTCTAATCCAGAAGCTGCTAGTAAATATGCTGCTCAAAAGAAACAATTAGAAGAACAAGCAATGAGCGCAATTAAAGCTGGAATTGATTTAACTCAAGGAGAAGCTTATATTACTAGCGAAAATGGAGTATATGAGCCTATGACTTCTGAAGATAGAAAAGCTTATACTGCTTATCTTAGAAGTGCTAAAGATAATGAAATTACACCAACTGTTGTTCGTGATCCAAAAACTGGTGATGTTGGAGTTCAAATTAATATTGCTGGTTATTACGATACAGAAGGTAAACTTAAAAGAGAACCTATTACTTTACTTGTAGGTAGTGGTGCTATTGATAGTTCTATTATTCAATCTTGGAATCAAGATACTAGTTGGAGAGCTGCTGGTAAAGTAGAAAATTATTATAATGCTAATAGACCTATTTCTCTTACTAATAATGCTGCATTTACTGGAATTGATAAATTTAAATTAGTACCTAATGGTGGAGGTTTTAATTTAATTAATTCTACTAATAATCAAACTATTGGTTTAGTAAGTAAAGAAAATGCTGTTGATATTGTAGATAATTTATCTCAATGGGAACAAACTGTAACTGCTGTTAAAGCTGGTATGGCAGTAGATGAAAATGCTGTTAAGGCTATTCAACAAAATGTTGCTACTAAACTTGCCCAACTCAGTGGCAGTTCAGACCCTTATGTTATTCAATATTACTATAATGAATTAACTAATAATCTATATTAATATGGATGTATTAAAGTTTCTACAAGGTGGTAATAAAACACCTAATCCTGAATATAATCCTAAAACTAAAAAGGGGGCTATACAGCCTCCTACTTTAGTTGATTACAACCCCGGCACTTCTATTAGTGACCGGGGTCGTGGTCATTTATTTAGTCGTATTGCTGGACAATCATATAATCTTAATCAATATGATATAGATAAATATGCTCCTTATGATGTTTATGTTAATCCTGTTGATGACCCAGAAAAACTTGATAAAGAACGTGCTGTTAATCAAAGTAATTGGGAACAAGGATTAAGAATGATTGGACAGATTGGTAATGAGATTACTGTTGGTACAGCTATTGGTTTTGCAGATTTAGCTGATGCTTTCTATAATATGGTTAGTAATAGCCCTAATGATTATCAATCTGAAATAAGTTCTGAACTTGAATCTTTAAAAGAATCTATTAATGAGCGTTTAGCTATATATAGAGAAAATCCTAATGCTGCTTTTGATATTGGAGATTTTGCTTGGTGGGCTAGTAACGCTCCTAGTATAGCTAGTTCTTTAACTCTTATGGTTCCTAGTACTGGTCTTGCTAAAGGTGTTTCTTTATTAGGTAAAGGTATAAAGTTTAATAAATTAGCTAATAAAATGGCTAATGCTATTAATATGACTCAAAAGAGTAGAGCCATTACTGGTAGAATAGCAGAGGCTGCTGCTATTGGAGTTCCTTCTCGTTATCTTGAAAATTATCAAGAAGCTAGACAAACTTATAATGATATTGAAGATTATTCTAAAACTCAACTTGCTAATATGAATGATAAACAAAGAGAAGAGTTTTATAATAATAATCCTAAATATAAAGATATGTCTGATGAAGAAGTAGCTAAAGATATTGCTAAAAATAGTGCTGATATTACTTTTGCAGAAGATTGGGCTAATGTTCTTTTTGATGTATGGCAAGTTTATAGTTTAAAAAACTTATGGAAAAATGCTTTAAGTGGTAATACAACTAGTTCTAGACTTAGAAATTTAAATACTGCATTTAATAGTAATATTGATGATGCTGCTGCAATTACTAACGCTTTAAGTAATAAAACGACTAAACAAGCAATTACTAGTACATTAAAAGATGTAGGCGATGATATTCTTCATGGTGTTAGAGCTGAATGGACAGAAGGAGTTGAAGAAGCTATTAATTATATAGCTAGTCAAGATGGTTTATATAATGGTAAAAAAGTATTTGATAAAGATATTCCTCAACAAACTATTAAAGATTATCTTCAAGACCCAATGTTATGGGAACAAGCATTTTGGGGTGCTCTTGGTGGTGTTACTTTTAGTAGTGTTATGAATAAAGCTGGAGAGTTTATTAATAAACGTCTTGATAAAGATTGGACTTCTGCTGAAAAACAAAGAGAAAACGAAATTCTTGGTCGTACTGCTACTTTTCAAGCATATCAAGAAAGACTTAATAGTATTGCTAATGGTAAAAATCCATTTATAACTATTACTGATGAAAATGGTCAACAGGTTAATCCAGATATTATTACTGGTACTGAAGAAGAACTTCGTAATATAGCTGAAAAAGAATATATGGATAATATTATTATTAATTCTATGAACGCTGGTAATTTAGGACTTCTTGAAAGTTCTATTAATAGTAAAGAATTTAATGATAGTATTACTAATAAACTTGGATTACAACAACAAGATAGTAATGAACTTATTAATAGATTTAAAACTGAAATTAATAATCTTAAAAATGAATATAATACTACTTTAAATAAAGTTAATAGACTTGGTGGTGGATTTGAAGTTGGTCGTATTATAGCTACTCAAATGGTTCATGCTCGTAATCGTCAAGAAAATTATAATAATCTTCTTAATTGGGCTAATAATGTTTTAAATCAAGATATTACAAATAATCATATTGAAGATGTTGATATTACTTCTGCTAAAAATGGTATATATCAACATATTCTTGATAGTATTCAAAGAGATATTAAAACTATTCAAGATAATGCTGCAATTAATGATTCAGTTAAACAAGAACGTATTGCTCAATTAAATGAACGTCTAGATGCTATTAATAAACTTTATATCCCTATTGATATTGAAAATAAAAATGATATTCAATCAGCTATTCAACTTCAAAAACAATATAATGAAGTATTTAAAGATTTAGCAGAAGTTGTTAATGCTGAGATTAATGTTGAAGTTAATAAAAATCAACTTAATCTATCTGATGATAATATTAAATCTCGTATAACTTATCTTAATAACTTCTTTGATAATAGTCGTAAAAGGATTGTTAATAAAGCTATGGACGATTTACGTAATGCTTATAAACAATATGGTAAAGAATATGTCAATTCTGTTATTAAAGATGCTAATAATGGTAATAAACCAAATATAGATAAAATTATTAGAAATGCTTATACTGCACTTGATTTAAGTTCTAAAGGTAATGAACATCTTAAAACTACATTAGAACAATTAGCTGAAATTGCAGAGATTGAAAATGATGTTAATAATGCTCCTAAAGAGGAAGAAGTTGCTCCTGTTAATCCTGATGTTAATGAAGTTAATGAAATTAATGAAACTGATGTAGATGATACTAACTCATCTCCATCCTCCACGGGGAGTATAGCGGAGCGAAGTGAAGCGGTTCCTAGTGAGCCTACTAATACTGAACAACCTCAATCTCAAACTGAACAACCAATTTCTCAAGAACCTATTAGTACTCCTAAATCTGAAGTTAATAATACTCTTCCAGATGATGATTTCGAACGTGGTCAAATAGGTACTGATTTGGTTTATGAAAGTATAGCTGATTTAGAAGATTCTTTAGGACATGAATCTACTAGTAGTGATTTACTTAATGCTAGACAATCTATTATTGATAAACTTAGTCAAGCTGGATTTGAACAAACAGAAGCTGCTGATATAGTTAATAATATTATTGATGGTCTTACAGGTGGCAGTTTATATAGTTCTGTTCAAGATGATAGTACTAGACGTTTATTACTTAATGCTACTTATGCTACAATTACAGGTAATGAACGTAATATAGAAGCCATTATGGATGATTTTGCTAATAGTGTTGATAGTGAAGGTAATACTAGAGGTAAAATTGTTAATGGTAAAGTATATCTTAGTATTGGTCAATTAGTTGAATATATAGATAGTATTACAGGTAATAAAATTATTAAAAATTACTTGTTTAATCAAATAAAAAACTATCTTTACGCCAGCACTAATAATCAAGGTAAATATCGTGCTACTGATGAATCAACTATTAAAAAACTTAATGCTAGACAATTTGTTCAATACGTTGACGGTATCGCTAAAGAACGTCTTGAAAGACTTCAAGTTGAACATACTAATAATGTTAATCTTAAGTATATAGTAGAGAATGAAAATGTTAAAGCGTTTACTTCTATTAAACAAGGTGATTATCTAGAAACTGAATATGATAGTAAGCTTAGACGTATTAATATACTTACTAATGGTACAATTATTGGTTATATAGGAGTTCCAAATATTGATAAGTTTGGTAATTATGATATGGTTAATCAAGGTTGGAAATATAATATTCATGCTGAAAATGGTCAAGTTGTTTCTCCACTTAAAGACGCTTTAATTAGTATTCTTGATGGTGATAGATTTGACGAAGAATTTATTGGTCATTTATATGAACTTGCTGTTAAAGAAGAAGTTACACAAAAAGAACTTGTTAATCTATTTAAAGAATTTGAAATTAAATATCCTGATATAGTTAGAGATTTTACTACTCCTATTGCAAGTTTTGATTTAGCTGGACATCTTGTTAATCTTACTAAATACATATTTAATCAGCCTTATGAAAATAGTCATGAAGCTAGTATTAATCGTTGGTTTAATAATCTTCTTAATAGTTATGACCAAGCTATTACAATAGTTAAAGGTGATTTTAAAGGTAAGATTAAAGCTGTTAATATTAAATATGGGGTTCTTAATACTATTGATGATACTAATGGTGAATGGAATGATGTACAAGAAACAGTAGTTGGTTATGATGAAAATATTAACAAACTTGGTGTAGTTGTACAAGGTCAATTATATCTTAATGGAGAAAGTAAACCTACTATTATTGAAAATCTTACTACTAATGGCATGCCTGTGATTAGTATTCCAAGTAGTGATGGTACTTTTCTATATGCTTTTTGTAAACAAGTTCCATTAAATAGTAATCTACTTAAAGGTGATGCTCGACGTATTATTAATTCTATTAAGAATGAAGTTAATAATCTTTGTAGAGATTATATTAGTGGAAAAATAAGCTTTGGTGAACTTAAACAAAGTCTTGGAGATATATTTGGAAATAATAAACTTGTTAATGGTGATAGAAATACTGGACTTCAAATTAGTATTAATCCTACTAATATAGGTTTCTATGTTAAAGGTGCACATTTTAATGGTAAAGATTATGCTTTTACTATTAATTCTGATGCTGGTAATTATAAACGTAATATTATTATTAATTCTCCTTATGTTGTTAATAGTGCTTTTAAAATAGGTAAAAGCTATGGAATTAATGCTGGTACTATTGATGAACTAGATAATGCTCTTCGTCCTGTTATTGATGAAATGTTTAACTATGCTCAATTTGCTATTAGTAAAGATTTTATTAATGATAGTACAAAAACTGATAATAAAACCAATAAATATATTTATCGTGAAAATGGTAAAACTATTATAAATATTGATGATAAAACTTATAGTTATAATAGTTATCAAGATTTTATTATTAGTAATGGTTTAGTTCGAACTAAACTAGCTAATACGAATACTGACGAAACTGCTGGTAATTGGCAAATAGATATTCATTCTAAACTTGATATTACTTATGAACTTGAGGGTAGACCCCCCGTGGAGGATGTAACAATACCTGAACAGCTATCAGAGTTCATGTTAGATGATACTCTTAATGCTATTAATTTTAATGCTTTTGAATCTGCTATAACTGCTAAGAATTTAACTCGTGGACTTAAAAAGTATTTTGCTAATGACCAAACTGCTATTGATTATATTAATGCTCTTCAAAAGATTGGTATATTGCCTAAGAATATTCAAGTTGTAGATAGTATTACTGATAATAATGGTAATCAAGTTAATGCTGTTTATCATCGTGATACAGATACTATTGAACTTAATAGTTCTGCTATTGCTGGTCAAAGAGTTTATCGAGTTGTTAATATTATACTTCATGAAAGTTTACATAGACAACTTTATACTAAATATAATACTGAACAAGCTCTTGCTTTAGTTAAACCTATTTATGATAAATTTAAGTTTTGGCTTGATACTCAGGATGATGCTACTAAAGAAAGACTTAAACCTTATCTATTTGAGAATTTTAATACAAGTGAAGCTCTTGAAGAATTTCTAGTTGAAAGTATTACTAGTAATGCTCTTATGACTGCACTTAATGAAATTAAATATGATAATAGAAAAGTTAATAAACGTAAGACTTTATTTAGTAAACTTCTTGAAGTTATTGCTGATATGTTAGGTATTAAAATTAATGAAGATAGTTTATTAGCTGCTGCTAGAGATGCTTATAAAGCTATTAAGAAAATGCCTAAAGAAAATAATCAAGAAGCTATTCAAGGAACTTTTCAATTTAAAGAAGAAACTATTAGTACAGAGCAAATTGAAAATCCTAATGAAGATAACAGTCAAGATTATAATTATAATAATGATAATCTTAATGATGGACTTGATATGTTTAGTAGTGTTGATGATGATATAGTGAATATGGCGGAATTAACTAGCCGTTTACCAATAGACCAACAGTCCGAATTTGCCACTTTGCTTGACACAGGACGTATCAGTTTTAACTGTATGTAGAATTAATCAAGTAGAGATAAAAGTCGCTTAGAACGAAAGAAAATCACCTCTATGACGATGTAATTAAATTTTACTTTACATTAGTCATAGAGGTATTACTATTAATGAATTTAAACTTAAATATAAACTTATGAGTTGTGGAAATATTAAACTTGTAGGATATAATAATCTTAATAATGTTATTATTAAAGAACATGGTTCTAATAATGCTGATTATTATAGTCTTATAGCTATGGTTGAAGACCCAATCTTTAAGAAGATTATAGCTGATAAAGGTATTAATGTTAAAACTTCTGGAAGACAAGCTTATAATGCTCTTCTTGAAGCTAGAGCTATTAAACTTCGTAATATGGATGATATAGCTTCTGTTGCTGAAAAAGAAGAACGTGGTTTGTTTAGTACAATTAAAGCTAGAGATACAGCTATTACTTATATGGCTGATATTATGAACAAACTTAGTTTTAATTTTCTATATAATGGCGCTCCATTAAATTTTAATGAAATTAAAAAACGTACCAATGAAACTGTTATTAATGCTGGACTTAAACGTGCTAAGAAATTAGCTGGAAGTGATGAAACTAGAAATAATGAACTTAATAGTTTTATTAATAATCCAAATCCTGCTATTAAAATTAACGGTCTTGGTGCATTTCTTCGTAAATACGGTAATGCTCAAGATTTTAATTATGGAGCATTACTGCGTTCTCTAACTAATACTGAATTTAATGAAGCTCTTTTTAATAATAAGAATGTTGCTAAACTTATTAAAAGAGATGAATTATATCAAACTACTGATTATGAAGAATTAGGTGGTTATCTTGATGAAACTTCTACTGAAGGTGATGAAAATAGTATAGATGATGGTATTGATTTAATGACACAACTTTGGAATTTAAGTATTGGTGAAGTTAAAGATTTTAATAAACACGTAGAAGAAATTATTAAATATCATCTTGCAAGTTTACCTAAACTTACTGCTGCTTCTCAACTTGATAATGGAAGTTATCCTTTTGATACTAATAATGAATTAGGGGTTGTTACTTTTTCTGATGCTAATTATTTATCTAAAATATTATATGCTAGTGCTGATACTAGTAATGTAGATAATTTTATAGCTAGTCTTAAACGTATATCTGAAACTATTCCAAATTGTGAATGTTTAATTCAATTACATGATTTACTTAGCAAAAATAAAGTATTTGCTAATAAGTATATAATGGTGTTTAATAAACCTATTATATCTAAAATTGAAACTTATATTCAAACTGATTCTAATGGTAATAGTTATGTTCGTGCTCGTGTAACTAACCCTAATACTGATTCTCGTACCATTTTACAGAATACTTTTTATAATAATGTTAAGAATAATATTATTACTAATCGTGTTCCTACTGCTCGTGAAAAGTTTCGTATATATGATAGATATAAAAATACTCCTCATGCCAATCTTTATTTATATGATGCTTTTAAAGAAATATTTCCAGATATTAATCAAGCTAGTTTTAATTTAGCTATTGCTAAGATTGGTCGTGTTGCTATGGCTAATAATCTTATTAACTTTGCTAATGTTATTAATCGTACAGTTGAAAACTATAATAAATATGTAGAAGCACTTAAAAAAGATAAAGGAACTAAAATGCCTGATAGTTTTATTAATAGAGGTGATACTTCTATTATATATCAAATGGCTGATGTTTTTAAAGATATTATTTATATTCCTGTTGAACTTAATTCTCGTAATCCTGAAGGTAATTTAAGTTCTGATGTTATTAATAGAAGTTTTATTACTAATATTGCTAAAATAATCAATGATGATAAATCTACTGTTGAAGAGCAAAACGCTATGGTTGAAGCTTATGCTAAACAAAAGTTTGTTAGTCATCAATATGATTATAGTAATTTACTTCTTGAACATAGGGATAGTAATGGTAATATAATTAATTATGGATTGTTTAGAAGAATTGGAAATGGAACTCCTAAACTTACTGAATATGCTCGTAGTATGTTTAAGACTTCTCTTCTTAATGGTATTAGTGAATTAGATAATAACAATAATGACTTATATCGTAGTATGAGTGATGGTGATTATTTAATTACTGCTATGGGATTATTTATGACTGATATTAATAATTCTGAAACTCCTACTGCTAATTATTTACTTCCTATACCTAGTGATGCTCCTAAAAACTTTACTATTACTGCTCCTAGATATAGTCTTGCTGGATTACGTAGTCAACTAGAAGATGGAATTAAAATTATAAATAAAGAACATCCATTATTTAAACAGTATTATAATATAGTTATTCAAGAACTTACTAATATGGCTCAAGCTGTTAATGTAATGTTTAAGACTAATGTTAATGGTAATCCTATTTTAACTAATGGAGATTTTGAATTTAGTGATACTTATAATAATAAACCTGAACATTTTTATAATCAATACCATAAAGATGGAAAAGGTAATGTATTTACTACTAAAGATGGACATAAAGTTTTAGCTGGTAGAGTATTTAGTTTTAAACGTTTAGTTAGTAAAATTACTCCTAATAGTAATGGAGCATTTAATGAACTAATTGGATATGGTAAGACTATTGACATCCTCTACGGGGGGTCTACACGTGGGCTTAGCTATGTTAATAATCAAGTAGTTCTTAATGGAGAACAACGTATTGCTCTTGAAGACGCTGTTGCTGATTGGCTAAATGAATATATAACTAATGGTTATAAAGAACTTAAAAATAAATATGGTACATTTATTGATGATAGGATTAATAATGAATCTTTAGCTGAATTTCTAGTTAATGATTATCTTGTTAGAGATAGTATGTACGATATGTATGGTGGTGACCAAAGTTTTTATAAGAATGGTCAAGCTATTCTAAAACGTATTAAAGAAGTACAAGCTAGTGGTAATCCTTTTGGTAATATTGATTTTACTAAAAATGATTTAGATATAGCTACTGATTTATATGATATAACTATCAAAGGTAATGCTGTTACTGTTCCTTATACTGTTAATGGAGTTACTAAACGTAAAAAAGTAGTTCTTCAAGATAAATTTAGGGGTGTTACTATTTATAATACTTTTAAAGCTTCTGATAAAGTTGTTATTGATAGACTCGATAATCAACTTAAAAAAGCTGGACTTGATAAAAAAGATAGAGAACGAATATTAGAACCATTTAAAGGCGGTGTTAATGCTAATGATGCTCAATCTTATATTACTCTTGAAGAATGGATTCGTCGTATTACTGCTGCTGGTGAATTAGATAAATATGCTGGACTTATTCAGAGCCTTACAGACGATACTCCAATAGATAAAATTGATTGGACTAAATTTGCTAATAAAGTTCAAATTCAAAAGAATTTCTATTATGATTTATATTATGATACTACTGTTGGTATTGAAGTTCCTAGACAAGTAAAAAATGCTGAGTTTGTTCTTATTCCTAAACTTATTAAAGGAACAGAACTTGAAAAAGTTTATAATATAATGACTAATAGAGGTATTCATCAAATTAATACTGTTGAAACTGTTAAAGTTGCACAACATAACAGAATGACACTTTGGAATAATGATGGTGTTTTAACTGATGAAGCTCTTAAAGAATTTGATAATAATGTATTTGATAATTCTGAATTATTTAGTTATAATTATCTTTATCGTCAGCAAGAAGTTCCTCAACATATGGTTGATGCTAGTAATAAAGCTGCTATTCAGATTATGAAGAAAATGCTTGATAATCTTCCTAATAAACCTGAACTTAATGAACTTAAAGATAAAGTATTTAATAATTATGTAGCTAATATTAGAAATAGTTTTGAAAAAACTTGTGCTGAACTTGGTATTGGATTAGATGATAATGGTCATATTGATTTAAATTCTGATGGTACTATTAAAAATCTTAATCGTTTTGTATTCTTTGATAGATTTAAAGAAAATGCTCAACAACAAGGAGTTGAAAAAGCTCTTCTTGAATTTTTTGATTTAGATAGTGCTGGATTTAATAATCTTCCTTTATTCTTATCTAATATTAATAGTAAACTTGAAAGTATTGCTAATAGTTATTTTAATACTAATATTACTAGGCAACTTATTAGTGGTTGGCATGCTGCTCAGTTATCTGATTTTGGTTTTAAAGTTGATAAACAAACTCAAACAGATAGTAAACTTCAATATAAAAAGATTGGAGAAGTTGATGACACTCCTGTTTATTATACTGAAATTAAACTTCCTAGATGGAGTAGTAAACTTAAAGGATTAAATATTGAACAAGTTCCTGATAGCTTACGTACTATGATTGGTTATCGTATTCCTACTGAAGGTAAGCAATCTATATGTATTATGTATGTTAAAGAGTTTCTTCCTGATGCTTATGGTAGTACTGTTGTTGTTCCTGATGAATGGGTTACTCAAACTGGTTCTGACTTTGACGTTGATAGTGTTTATGGTATGTCTAAAACATTTAATCTTGTTAAAGGTATTCCAACTGAAATTACTCATGCTAGATATACTAAAAATGAAGTAGGATATATTAATTATGTTAAAGATAATGTAGATAAAGCTAGTCGTAAAATTCTTGGTAAGACTTATAATAAACAAGGTAATATTAGAGCTTCTTTAAAAAATAGCGAAGATGCTATTAATGCTACTCTTGAAGGTTATAATGGCAATCTTAAAGTTGTTGAAAAAATTGCTAATGATGGTGGACTTAAGTCTTACGAATCATACTTAAAACTCCCCGTGGAGGACACAAGTAGTCAAGCTGCTAGAACTAATGCTATTATTCAATCATTTATTGATATACTTAATAATCCTGCTGCATTTGAAGAAAACACTACTACTTCTAACTTTGAAAATGTTAAAGAAGCTAATGAAACTTATGCAGAAATAGTTGGTGCTAATAAAACTATTGTTGCTCCTAGCGATTTCTTTACTCAACTTGATTGGTTTGATGCTGCTACATCTGGTATTAAACTTAAAGGTATTAGTGTTAATAGAGATACTTTTATGAGTATTGGTAATGTTACTAAGGCTAATCATAGTGAAGGTATTAAAGTTATGTACACTACTGATGTAATTAGTGAGCAAGAAGCTGTTAATAGATATGGTAAAGAAAATGTAGAAACTGTTGGTAGTAAACATATTCGTATTACTCATAAGAATTTTGGTTGGTCTGGAGATGATAAGAATATTGATGGCTATTTGATTAATCCTTATAGTTCTCAGACTACTGCTCATATTCTTGATGTTATGAAAGAGGGAGCTATACATAATGAAAATACTTATACGTTTAATGCTTTTAAAACTATTGTTGATTTTGGAAGTAATTATGATACTGCTATTGGATTTATGTGGCAACCTGCTATTGATATACTAGTTCGTAAATGGAAAGAAACTAATAGTGTTCTTGCGGAAGGTACTAAAAATCCACTTACTGAAGCTATTAGAGAAGTTGCTCATAATCTTGGTTTTGGCGAAAAAGTTAATTTTGCTGGACGTAAAAAGCTAATTGATATTATTAATGAAAGTTATGGTGAAACTTTCAAGAAATTATTCAATTTAAGCGTTTCTGACGCATTTTCATCACCTGACCTTATCTTTTCATCAGACGCATATAAATCTCGTCTTAGAGGGGAAATGAATGGCGTTCAGCAGGCTTTATTTGACCTTTATGTTTTAGCACAATTCAATCGGTTAAACTCAATCGGACAGGATATAAGTAATAATCTTAATATTCTTAGTGCTGATAAATATGGTGCTAAACAAAGTTTTTATGCTAGTGATAAAGTATTTAGAGATGCTAGAACTGTTATTGAAAATAGTAATATTTATGCTCCATCCTCTACGGTGGGTCAAACCTTACTGTTAGAGAGTGTCTTTCCTGATATTAGTGGTGGTATAAATGCATTTATTAAATCTGATATATCTAAAAGTAGTTATCCTAGTTTAGCTGCATTTTTACAAATGAGTACTGCTCTTAGTGTTAAAGCTACTCAACAAGTATTTGAAACTGCTAATCCTATATTTATTGATTATGTATATAGAATAGCAGAATGGACTAAAGGTGGAATAATGACTGAAAAGTTATATAATGACTATAAAGATTATCTTATTAATAAACTAGAAGTAGGTAATAATGGTAGTTCTTATCTTAATTTACCTGTTACTATTGTTAATGGTAATTTTGTTCACCCTAAATTCATTAAAGAATATGGTACTGGTCAATCTAGAGCTTTAGAAATTGGACGAGTTAGTGGTACATTAGTTAATATTAAAACAGATGATGTTGTAGTTAAAAATATATTTGAACCTACACAAACTGAAATTGATGTATTTGCTAAACTTACTCCTGCTCAAAAAGTTGATTGGATTAAACGTAACTTTAGTCAAGATGGAAGTGTATTTGCACATATTGAAATAGTTGCTAATGATGAAAGAAATAATCGTCGTAATGTAAATATTCAATATATTAATTACATACAAGGTGATATTACTAATGATGAAGCCCATAGATTGTTTGATAGAGCTTGGAATCATCCTAATCCTCTTATTAAACTTACAGCTCTTGATTTAGTTAAATATGCTTTTATTGTTGAAGGTCATAAATTTAGAACTAGAAATATTAGTAGACTTATAAGTAATACTCCCCTTAGAGGATTGAGCGATAATGGAATAGCTATTGGAGATATAGCTATGAAAGGTATTAATAATTATGGTCTTGTTGATAAAGATAACGTTGAAGATATAATTGGTTTTATTCGTAAAAATTATAATAGTTTTAATTGTCCTAGTTATACATTTAAAAGACTTACTAATAATAAAATTAATTATAATTTAAAACATAATGGTATTATTACTTTTAATGGTCAAGAAAATCTTGATAATATAGGAATAATAAGAAATGGAGATGCTGTTAATATTATTAGAATTAATAGAAATTTATATATTAAAGGAACTTATGATGGTACTTTAGCTTATTATCCTATTGATAGACTTGAATCATTTGAAACTTATAATAATATTGAACCAAGTATTATAGCTAATAATAATATTCATAAACCGTTAGCTGTTCTTCTTTATGAAGGTCTTACTCAACAAGAAAAACGAGATAAATTTATTGATGGCATTAAAGATAATATTAATGAAGCTGTAAATAAAGGTTATAAAGAAGTTCCTGAATTGTATAATAAATATATTACTGATGAGTATTTCCAGCCTTTTATGAATACTCCTTTTGAGAATAATACTATATATACTATTAATGATAGATTTTATCTTAATATTAATGGAACTACTGCTATTAATTTAAATAATGATTTGAAACAATATAAAGCTAAATATCCTAATATTGAAGATAATAAACTTGGACTATTTATTGAAATTAATGAAAATGAAATAAATAGAGTTACTAGTAATACTGATAGATATAGTAGTGTTGATGACCAAACTCCTATTGGTAGATTTGCTAAAAATGCTAGTTTAATTATTTCAAGAGCTGTTCGTCATGGACAACCTGCTGCTCAGAATGTTCTTAATGCTCTAAATAATGCTGAAATTAACTATCTCGATAGTAGTAGTCTTTCTGATAATTCTGAATTTTCGCTATCAGTTATAGCTAATTATATAGATGTTGAAGCTAATAATATTCTTAACGACATTAATCGTTTTATTAAAATTAATGGTATTGATAAGCCTATTAACGATAAAGATGTTATTGGTAAAGTTCTTAAAGATGAACAACTTCAAAATCGTTTCTTAGATGTTATTCTTAGTGCTAATACATTTAAGAATAAATATAAACTTATTAGCGAAATTGATATTGATAGTACAAATCTTGATGATAAAACTAAAGAGAATATTAGAAAGATTCAAAAACTAGTTAATCAAGTTGATTCTAATACTACTGTACATTCTGCTAGAAAAGATTGGTTTGAAAGATGGATTCAATTACGTACTACCAATCCTAATTATATAAGCGGTCTTATGAAAGAATTTGATGCTTATGGAGATACTGGATTTATGGACTATTGGATACAAGATATTCGTGCTAATCGTAACTTTGTGTTGCAAAATATACTTAAAGATGTAATGGGTACTGTTGAAGAAGGTCGTCTTAATGGTATTAAAGAATCTAATGACTTTAGAAATTATCTTAAAGAGCTTAAGACTAGAGCTGCTAAAGCTGGTAAATCTGTTAGTCTTAATAGTATAATTGATGATGACGGTAGATTAATTCAACCTAATAATCCTGTTTGGGAAGAAAAGATAAAGAAGTATAGAGATGCTGCTATTGAAGCTGAACAAAAATTTGGTATAAATAGTGTTGAACATCTTATTGCTTTATCTAATAAAGCTAAATTTATTGATATGACTACTATTCATCAGCTTAAACCAATTACGGTTCAAGATGAAGATGGTAATGATGTTACTATTGAATATTCTACTTATATTATAAATCTTGAAAGAAGTCTTCTTGGTCTTAAAAAAGGAGATGATGGTATTCCTAAAGAATTTGCTGAATATAAAAGACTTAATAGTAGAATACGAGATATTCTAAGCCAAGCTACTGATAATGTTACTACACAAAGTCAAGATGAAGAACTTGGACGTATATATGCTCAAATGGATAGTCTTACTAGTCTTTACGATGAAGATGGTAATAAAAAGATTGGTCATGATTTAAATGTAGCTGAAAGACTTCGTGCTTATCAAACTAATATTCGTAAAGTTAAAGAAATGTTTTATGATAAGCAAGCTAAAGAAGGGTTTGATTCTAAACTTAAAGAACAACTTTCTATTATTAGTAAATATGAAAGTCAACGTGATGCTAATGGTAATCTTCTTATTAGTATGGAAGAACTTATGAAAGTTCCTGAATATTATGAAGCTAAAGAATGGATTCGTAAGAATACTAGATATATTCTTGATATTAAAGATATAGAAGATTTAAATTGGGCGTTTGAAGAACTTAAAGATGCTAATAAAGGTAATAGTGTTCTTAATCTTGCCATCAAAGAATTTCAAGCTAAAGATGAATTTAATGTAGTTGATGGACGTAAAATACCTGAAGAACGTGCAGCTCTTATAAAAGCTGAAACAGTTAGAAAATATAAATATACTAAAGGTAATGGTATGCCTTATGTTGGTATTATTCGTTCTGCTGAAGATGAATTAAGAATTTATCGTGCTGATTTCTATAATTATCTTACAGGTAATAAATCTAAGAGTGAAGAAGAAATTAATGTAGGAGAAGCTATTAATAAAATACTTGAAAAATATTTTGATAATGCTACTAGAACTCTTAATACTGCTGATATTAGTCAAGAAGATTTAGAACAACTCAAGACTGGTTTTGAAGTATTTAATGAAATTACTAGAGGTGAAAAGAGTACTGATAAAGCTAAAGCAAAACGTGTTGTTGAATTTATTGAAAGTGAATGTGATGTTACTTATAATTGGAAACAATATGAACTTGATAAAAATAGAGCTTTTGCTAAAGGTAAAAAATATTATGATAAATGGCTAGAAGTATTTAGTGAACAAATTGAAGAAAATGGAACTATTGCAGAAAGACCTAATCGAACTATTTATGGTATTATTAAACCTAAAGATTTAGATAAATGGACTGATATTGATAGAACTGCTGCAATTAATATTCTTCAAAAGAGAACTAGAGAAACTACTACTCAATATTACTATATAAAAGAAAGAGAAGTTCTTGACAAATATGGTATTGATAGTGTTGAATATAAACAATGGTATAGAGATAATCATTATTTTGACCCATATACTCGTACTATTAAACCTATTCGTATTTGGACTACTATGCAAATGATTAAAGATGATGGTTCAGCTGTTGTTGGTAATTATGAACCACGTATTAATCAAATGCATATTACTCCTAAAAAAGAACTTGTTAATCCAGAATATAGTAGTTTTGTTAATAAGTACAAAGTAGGAACAGGATATGATAATACTAATTATACTAATCTTAATGAGTATCAACTTGAACTTATGAATAAAGTAAATGAACTTATGAAAAAGTATTGTTTTACTAATAGTAATAAGAGATATGTTGATATGGGTTATCTTCCAGCTTTACCTAAATCTAAAGATATGACTGTTAAAGATTACTTTGAACAAGCTCTTAGTTTTCTTGGTTGGACTGCTAATGTTCCTAATAATACTGGATGGAGAAATAATGAAGATTTAACTTTTGATAAAGATTATGATATTCCTAATCCTAGATTATCTCAATTAGCTAATAAAGATACACAACAACTTCCTACTATACCTAAATTTAAAGAGCCTAATGAAAGTGATGAGGAATTTAGTAAACGTAAAGCTGCTGCTATTAAAGCTAGAGATGAGATTATTGAAAAGAATAATAAAATTCATAATGATATTCTTAATCGTAATTGGGAAGAAGTATTTAATAGTTTCTTAATTGAAAGTAATAGATATAATGCTATTAAAACAGTTAAAAATCTTCTTTATACTGCCGACCAAATTATTACTAGTAATACTGCTTATGATATAAATTATAAAGGTAGTATAACTGAAAATAGAGAAGCTAGTGCTGGTGGTGAAATTGAATATAAACAAGAACAACAAACTAGAACTAGTGAACATCTTAGAAGTTTTATACGTCGTCTTGTATTTGAACAATATAAAGATAATAAAACTCCTAATCTAGTTAAACTCGGTTCTCTTGCTCAAAACATTGCTGGTAGTAAATATATGATGATGAATATTACTGGTGGTATAGCTAACGTTCTTACTGGTTCTAGTAATATATTTATGGAAAGAGCTGCTGGTGAATATATTAATCTTAAAGATTGGGAAGCTGGTAAATCTGAATGGATTAAAGGAACTGTTAGTTATATGGCTAATATGTATAGTGAAAATAGTAGTACACTTCAAGATGCTATTATTAAACTTAGTCATGTAGTCGATTTTGATAGAGTAACTGAAGTTAGCACTGCTGAAGGTCTTAAAGAAAATATTCGTAGAGTTCGTGGATTATTATTTAGCCCTCAATCTGTTGGTGAGCATTATATGCAAAATGTTATGTTATTTGCTATGCTTAAATCTCATAGACTTGTTGATAATGGTAGAGGTGGTTATGATATAATGAGTAAAGAAATGTATCATCGTAAAGCTGAACAAGATGCTCTTATGTCTGTAATAAATACTCCCCGTGGAGAGGAGAACCAAGCTCTTCTTGAACAATTCAATAAGTTCATGGATGAAGCTAAAGCTGATAATAAAAAACGAGCTAAATATAATCTATTTAAAGCTAATCCTATATTTGATTTTGTTAAAACTTATCTTAATGAAGAACAACAAAGAGAATATATAGCTAAGCGTAAAGAACTTATTAAGAATATTGATAAAAAGTTTGCTAAACTTCCAGATATTTATAATCAATTTGAACTTAAAGATGGAATTGCTCAAATAAAATCTGATAGTAAACTTACTCTTAAAGAATATGCTAAATTTATTGATAAAGTTCGTGAAGTAAATAAGAAAGTTCATGGTGTTTATGATAAACTTGGTTCTGCTAATATAGAACAACATTGGTGGGGTGGTATGGTTATGCAATATCATAAACATCTTTATCCCGGTTTTAAGAAACGTTATCGTTGGAATGGTTATTATAATGAAACTCTAGGTACTATTGAAAAAGGTAGTTATACTAGTCTTTATGATTATTTGACTATTCCATTTAAAGAAACTAACGTAGGAGAAGTTAATAATGTGAGTGATGTTCTTAAAGCATTCCAAACTTATGGTAAGAATTTGCTTTCATTTGCTGTTAATTTCAAACTTAATTATGAACTTCTTCCTGAACATGAAAAAGCAAATATTAGACGTAATTTAGGTGATTTACTTTATGTAGGTGCTGCTATTATTGGAGCAATTGCTATAACTGGTATGGGAGGTGATGACGATGAAGGTATTATTTATAATCTTATGCTTTATCATGCAGACCGTCTTGCTTCTGAAGCTGCTTCATTTACTCCATTTGGAGCTTATGCTGAAGGTAAAAAATTATGGTCTAGCCCTGTTGCTATTGGACAAACTATTAATGACTTACTTGGTACTACTGCTATGGCTGCTAGATTCCTTATTGAAGAAGATTTCACAGAGGAATATACTACTGGTAGATATAAAGGTATGAACAAGTTTGAAGTTATGGCTATACGTAATATACCTGTTATTCGTAGTATTAATCGTGTTCTTGATTTACCTAATAATAATAGTTATTATAAACTTGATGAAAATATACTTAGTATTATACCTTATAAAGATATAGCTAAAGATATATTTGAATAAGCTGGACTTGAATCTAGTAAAAAATAAGGGCTTGCCTATGGTATCACTACCTAGACAAGCCCTATTTATTTTATCTTAATTAAAACCATCATCATTATTACCAATAACACACATAAGAATAACAAAAACTATAATACCAATAACAAATAGTTTTCCACTATATTTATCCATAGCTTCGTTATCACTAATATTATTAGCAACAGCTAATAGTTTAACACCACCAAATATAATACCAAGAAGAACAATAAATGCAACCATAATTATAATATATTTAAGTTTAATAATAAGATAAAAATAAACCTCAGTAGTAAGACTAGCTTATCTACCGAGGTTTCAGTCATGCCAACGACTATAAGTTTAAGGATTAGTAGAACGCTCCGCTTCGCTACGCTCAACTCCCCGTAGAGGATGGAATAGACTAGTATTCATTCAATCAATATAATCATTATCATTAACAACTATACTAATATTACTAGCATAACTACCATTCCATCCTCTACGGGGAGTATAGCGAAGAGTGCGTAGCACTCGTAGCGGTTCCAAGCTAATCATCAAATTAAATAAAGCCAGCTCTATTAGAGCTAGCTTTAAGTATAACATATAAACCATTAGCATTAATACTATTTACTTCTTTAGTCCATATTTAGCCCATTGAAGAACAAATCCAAGACCTTCCCAAATTTTATCTTCAGCTTTAATTCGAGCATAATTAGAACCAACATTTAAATCAAAGTTTTCAGGTTTTACACAAGCTGCTTGACCATGAACCTCAAATCCAGTAAGACAAGTAAGAGTAGTATTAGTTGTTTTAGTACCAACTTTTACATTTTCAATATCTTTAATAAATCTCTTAATATCATTTTCTTTAAGAACATCTCCAGCAGGGTCTTCAAGTTTATAATAAGCTTTCTCAAACTCTTTAGCAGGACTCCAAGATTTATATCCATCTGGATAAGTTACTTCATAACCATCTTCTTCAAAAGAATGATTACCAATTTTATGACCTTTGTCATTTGCTTCGCGAGCTGTCATAGGAACAGCTTCAATCATTTTAACACCAATAAATTTAGCCATAATTTTAAAATTTAATTATTTATTTAATAGTAGTAGTAATTATTACAAATCTATAATCTACCGGTTCAACATCAATAGCCTGAAATTCTTTATATTCACTATCTTCAACTAAAACAAGTTTATCTTCATCAAATTGTTGAAGTTTATCTATAAGTTCTTTAACTGTCATAGCTTTAAAATTTAATTAATCACTAACTATTATAACTTCTCCACAATTATTACTATAATCACATACTTCATTAATAGAATTAATATCACCATTATAATCAATATATACTATTGATTCTTCATCGCAAGTTTTAAGCATTTCTATAAGTTCTTTAACTGTCATAGTTTATTCTTTTTCAAGTTTATTAATAATATCTTTAATATAATCACTAGGAAAACTACCTTCAAGTCGAGCTAATTTTTTTCTTTTATAATCATTATCGACTTTAGTAATAACAGTAGTAGGAAATTTAGTAATTTCTTTTCTTAGAATATCATCGAGATTTGTATTACGAATATTAAGAGTAATATCATAATTAGCTTCATTAATAGCATCAGTTATATTTTTAATTGCTATTTTACAAGCGTCACAACCATCTCTAGTAAAACAATCAATACGTATCATAACACAATAGCATTATTTTTAACAGCTTCTTTAATAGTATTAGGAACTCTAAGAAGAGTATTCTTAATCATTTCAGTAGTAAGACTATCAGAATATACATAAGTAGCATAAGTTCTCCAACTATCTTTAATTACAACAGCAAACTTATTCGGATTATTAACATTAGTTTGAATATATTCTACTTTAGTATTCTGATATTTCCACATCCAAGCAATAGCATCAGCACACTTAGCACGAGTTATACAATCATGTTCATCAATAAACGCTTCAACAAATATATTATTTGTTTGTCTTGTAGGTTCATCTCCAGTAAGATAATTAATATCATTACGAAGTTCTTCCCAAGTAACAGAATTACTATATCGTTTATATTCTGTATCATCTCGATATATAATACAAGTAGGATATTCAGTAATATTCTTACCGGCAACAGCCTTTTCAAGTATCATATCTTCAAGAATAAGATGGTCAGGAAGATTTTTAAAATTACATTGAACGTTAGTACCAAATAAAGCTATATCAATAGCTTCTCTCATAGCTTTTGTTTTATCTTTATCAGCATTTTTATAATAAAATTCAATTTTAACCATAGTATTTGTATAATATAATGAGAATTTATAAAATTAGCTATTTTAAAGCCCCACATTGAATGATATTCATATTATGATAGATTAATCACAATAACAATTAAAATTCAATGTAGGGCAAAAGAATCATATCTATGACTTTCCTAGCAGCTTGCGAAGATACTTTCTAATAGTGTAATCGCTTTGCACACCATGTAGAATATCACCATTACAATAAGCAGTAGGAGCATCACTAATACCAATACTACGCGCTTCTTGTCTACCAGTATCAGTATATAGATTATACCTAATAAGATTAAACCTACCGGCAAACTCAGTAAGTGTAAGAGCTTTATGAAGCCTTTCTTCAAAAAGTTTACTAACATTGCAATCAGGTAAATAAAACAAGATTAACTTTTTCATAGATAAACTTCATTACCTTCAACTTTAGCATCACTAAAATGACTTTTAAAACTTTCAACACTTCTACACCATAAAGGTTCAAGTCCATCAACTTTATAAATAACAGCAGGAATCCATTCACCTGTATCTGGATGTTTCATTTTAGTAATACTAATAATTATATATTCATTAGACGTTTTATTATGAATATAACGAGCACCAACTTTAAGCTTTAGCTGCTCCTCCTGTTCCTTCTCCAAATCCTTTGTTTCCACGTTCACTTTCTCCTAATTCTTCAATAGATTTAACTTCTTTCCAAGTAATTCTCTGAGCACTATTAATAATAAGTTGACAACATCTATCTTTACCATCACAATTATATGGAGGAGTAGAAAGTTTACCAAGAATATTAGTAGTTGTAGCTCTAACATTATTAAGTTTAAGTCTAGCATTACCAACCATACTATTAGGTAAATGCATATGTTCTCTCAACTTATCAACTATTTCAGCAAGAGTAGATACAGCATGAACTAAATCTCTAGAAGTACGATTCTTAAAAATAATAAGAAGTTCTCCACGATAACCCCAATCAAGAGTACCAGGAGCATTAGGCATATAAAAGTCAGATTTAGTAAGATTACTTCTAGGACGTAAAGACATTTCATTAGGTTCACCATTAGCATCATCTCCAATATTAAATGCTAAACCTGTATGATAAATAAATCTATCTTTATCTACATCATATTCATAGCAAATAGGATAAATATCCATACAAGCATCACCTTCTTTACCATAAGTAGGTAGAATGGGTTGAATCATACAACATTTCTTTACATCTACAACATCTTCACTAAGAAGTTTAATTTCTTTCAGTTTAAATACTTTTACTTCCATATACAATTAAATTATTAAATTAAAGAGCTTCTGCAAGAGCAAAAGCATTTTCTATTTTTCTTGATTTATCACCATAACAAATACTATCAAATCGCTTAGTACCTTCAATATTATCTATATTAGAATAATATCCACTAATAGCATTAACTGCACCCCAAGCTGTACCAAGAATATCTCTTTGACCTGGACCATCAAAATAATAACTATAAGTATCAGAAATAACATTCATTTTTCTACTACTTATTTTACTATCAGTTAAAGCTAAACCACTACGATAAGCAATATCTTTAATAGTATGTCCTGTATCTTTTAGACGTTGAATTTCATCACTAGTAAGAAGATTTTCTCCAATAAATTGAATTACATCTTCGTCAGTAACTTTAATATTAGCAAGTAAATTACAATATTGACCAAATTCTTCAGATTTAATTTTACTAATTCCAAGTATTTCTTGTGCAACAGAAATCTTATTATGAACACTAGTTGTATGTCGAAAACTAACATAATTACTACTAGTACGAATAGCAGCATTAAGAGTATTTTGACAAATAACTCTAATAGGAATAAATAAAATCTTAACTCCACCACTACCATCATGAGTATTAGTAAATACTAGATAATTTTCAACAGGGTCACCTTTAATAAGAATATTATTAGGAAGTTTAGCACTTACAAATATTCTCTCACCATTTCCCCAAAATCCAGCAGTTTGCCAAATAGCAGAATTTTTACCAATAGCGTCATCAAAGAAATTAAAAGCATCATTGTTTTGTACAATAGTATATTTACTTTTAACAACACCTAAAGGAATATTGTAATCAGTACGATAGGTAGCAAAGGCGTTATCACACTTACGATAAATGTCAGTACCAAAAACATGAGCGCCTTCTTTTTGTTCTTTAATAATTCGGTCAAGTTCTTCATCAGTTCCAGTAAGTTTAATAGGCATTTTACCAACTAGTTCACATTTAGCTACATTAAAATTAAGTCCAGCTTTAAGTATAACTTCTTTAGCAGTAGCACAATCTGATACATCAATAGCACCAGAATAAGCCCAAGGTTTACCTTTTACTTTATACATATTATTTATGACTTATACGTAACATAACACTTTCAATATCTCTAACAGCTTGGTCTTTATTAACACCATAAGTATCCATATACCATTTTATTAATTCTTTTACTTTTTCTTCTAGTTCCATAATTAGCAAGATTAGTAGTGTTGACTCCCCGTGGAGGATGAACTTAATTCTGTTCTCTACGGGGAGTATAACCAAATTATTTAATAATAAGACTAGTATTTTCAACAAGTTTAGCTATACTAATATCTCTACCATCATTAAGAATATTCTTCATAGTAGTTTTATTAACACTGCTACTTCTAGTCATTTCATGTTGATGATTAAAGAAAGTATTAAGTAAATCAAAATTAATTTTATTAGCTAAATCACCAATAGGTTTTTCAATTTCAAATTTAACTTTAATACAATCTAAATCATCAAGTATTTTTAACATATTTACATAAAAGTGTTACTTCTTTATCATCTTTAATTCCAATTGTAGTATAAAGAAATTCTTCACCATCATTTAAATCATCAGTGAAATTAATACCACTATAATTTTCAACATGAAAATGTTTAAGTTTATCAATCTCTGAAGTCATATCCAAGTTCCATTAAATTATTTCTAATCATATCAGCTATAATAATACAATTAGGATGAGGAGTACCAGTAGTACCATAATAACGTAAATCAATAATATGACGCCATTCTCTTACGGAATATGTATAAATACATCTAGTAGCAGTATCAAGAGGAAGTTTACCACGAGCATCTTGACGACGGATTTTATATTTATCTACAAGAATTTTATATTCTTCAAAATCTCTTTTACATCCATTAAGATAAACATTTATAGCTTCATTTAAATCAGCATTTATAGCTTCATTTAAAATAATATTATTATCATTATTAAATAATTCAGCTTCTTCTTTACTTATCCAATGAGGTCTACAAATACTTCCATCTTCATAAACATATCTAGTTGATTTTTCAGCAATACTATTAGGACTAACGCGGTTTAATTCACGAGAAGTGCTAATTTGTGTATCAACACAAAAAGTATATCTCATCATATGAAATCCTATTTCAGTATTACGAAAATCTTCAATAGGAACAATATATTTAGATAGATAACCAAATTGTGTTTTATGGTCTAAAACCCAATTACCATTAACAGTTATATAATAAACATGTTTTTCATAATGATAACTAAAACCAATAGTATTAGCATAATTAATAATAATAGTTTCTAAAGTTTTATCACTATCATTAGCAATCATATAATAAGTTCCATGACGAAACATACTCCAATGTTCATCATTAATAAGTCGTTTAATAGTAGCTTCATCATTACCTGTTTCTCTACCATAACAAACTCTTGCACATCTAGCAACATGAGCTTTAGCATCATCTCCTTGTTGCCAAAGTTCAACTTTTGGTTCAATTATTTTCATCTTCTTGATTATTATAAAAATCTTTAACTACATTTCCAAATATACTATAAAAATGTTCTTTAGGTATAATATTAATAGGCTGTATAGAATCAAGCTTTTTAAAAAACTCTTTAAGACCTTTATTTCTAATCCATAAAGTATCATAAGTAGCAGTTATATAATTATCTTTATCCATGTCACAAGCTATAAAGCAAGTTTCACTATCAAGCTTATCTATACATTCTTTACATACAATAGCTTCAGCTATTTGTTTACTCTTACTAGCATCTTCTTCAACAGAATTTCCAAGTGGAGTATAACCAATAACCTTACCACAACATATACAAACTCTAGCAAGAGCATTTATACCAAAAATAGGATGTAATTTCATACCATATAATCAGTTACAAATTTAAGAACTTTATAGAAAAGACCAACAAGAGTACCAGTATTATCAATAACATAATCATCATCACAAATTTTTATTTGTTCACTTTCATGATTATCATTATTAACTCTTCTATCTACTCTTATTATTTTTCCACCACATACTTTAATAACATTACATTCATTATCAAATCTAGCATCAGCAATAATACATTGACCTAGTTTATTTCTAATATCAAATGCTTTATTAATAGTATAATGAACAAAAGCATTGTGCCAAAAATGATTTCTAATAACATTAGTACCATAATATTGGAGAAGAACTCTAATTTTAATAGAAATATTATTATTTAAAGAAAGAAGTGAAGATAAATTATCATAATTAAATTCTCCTATATTATTAATAACTCTATATGCATCTTTGATATTAGTAGAAACAATACCAGTTCTAAAATTATAATAATTTTCTTCTTTAATATCTTGCCTATCAAGAAGTTTACGGTCAATATTACAAAATGCAGCAATATCATCTTTAAGTTTATCAGCAAAATGAATAATTATTTCATCATTTTCGATAAAATCATTTTTATGATAAAGAAGCCAAGTATCATAATTAGCTTTCATAATACCATCATGAAGAATATAACTAATCATAGAAGCAACTGTATCTTTACCACTTCCTTTAAATCCTTTAATACCAACAATAGAAACTTTATTAATACTCATAGTAATTTGTTTTTGTTTATCAAGACAAATATAAAAATATAATAGGAATTTACTAGTAAATATGATGCTGAATTTAATGTTAAATATCATGGTGAAAATGACGCATTTTAAGGCTCACCATAACAAGCAAATTTTATCGTGATAGATTAATCATTCTGATATATAAAATTGAATACAGGCAAAAAGAATCATGTCTACGAGCGTGTCATATACAATTTTACACCCATATAAAACAGAAAAGCCTAGCACATCATATTGTGTACTAGGCTTCACCTTATTCAATATCTATATGATAAATAATACAAAAATCATTACGTCCTTCTACAAACTTAACATTAATATTAAAATCATCTTTAGACATAACAAAAGCATTACGCAATCTTGTATCAAGAAGTCTAATAACTATATTAGGAATATATAACTTAAATCCAGTATTAGCATCTCGAATAATAGGAACACTATTATTAATTCTATTATCATTATACAAAATCACATAAAGTTCATTACTTTTAGTTATATCATTATATCTAACAGCAAAATTATAACTTTTAGCATCATAATCAGTAAATAGAATAATAGATTTATAATAACAACTAAAATAAGATTTAGTTCTATCAAAATTATTATTTCTAATTACATTATAATCTAGTATCTCCATTTATAACAACAGTTTTAATATGAAATGGAACTCTAGCAACGCCACTTCGTTCGCCATATTCTATATGAACAGTTCTACCAATATAAGATTGAGAATCAAATAAAACTTCCTGTTGAACAATATGACTAGTGCTTAAACGAGTTTCAAATTTTTCATCATTAATATCATTTTTACAAAGAAGAATAGGTAAATCACGTTTCTTTTCTTTATAAATATCAAGAATTATAAAATCTCCTTCAGCAGCATCTTTGAATTTTTCCATATAATTAGCTCTTCTTCTACCATATTGATAATCAGTTTCTGTATTACGAAGTATAAGACCTTCAAATCCTATATTAATAAAATTATTTCTAGCTTTAATAGCTTTATCATTATTATTAATATATATACTAGGAAGAATAATCAATCGTTCTTTATTATTATAATGTTCTTTAATAGTATTAAAAGAAGTAGGGTTTTTAATATGATAACGATATATATTTCTATGAGCTTGGTCACCCTCCATCATAATATCATAACACCAAAATTGAAGAAGTTTATTTTCAGTACAATTAGCATCTTTAACAAAATGATTAATTTGATTAACAGTATAACCCGGAAGATAAACTTCGCCATCAAGTGCTGCAAATCCGTTAATCATATCGTCGATAATATTTGTATTAATAGTAGCAAGCAAATAATCTTCAAGATAGCCAAGAGTATGCCAAGTAAGACCTTCACGACTTTGGAAACGAAGCCTAACAGGTTTAAACATATCATTTTGAGTATAAGCAGTAACAATACAACGTAGACCATTAATCTTATACTGACCATACATACAACTGACTTTTTTCCAAACATTACCATTATACGTTTTAGCAAGCATTGGAAGTAGAAGATTACTGTTTCCATTACTAAGGTCTTTAGGTAGATAAGTATTTAGAAAATTAAATAGAGTATCATTATCTCCATCCTCCACGGGGGGTAAACCCTGCATATCACAAAGTTCATTAAGATATGTATATCCTTGTTTAATCTTATCATTATATCTACTTTCAAGTTCTTTTTGACCATCTTTTTGAGTAACAGCATAAACTTCTTTACGAATATTACCTCGTACAAGACCATAAAAAACAGTGATACTATTAGTACCACTGTCAAGTTCAGCCCACCAAACAGTAGGCACACCATTGTTATTTCTACGATAAAGTTTATTCATTATGTTCACTTATTTTTAAACCATTAAATGCAAAACTAACAGCTTTACCATCTAGAAGTTTAGCTTTACGCTGAGCAATCGTTTCCTTTTTAGGCTTAATAGCCTTTGCAATACCGGTGCTAACATCAATGGGTTTACCTGTAAAGACATCTTTTGATTGATTAACTCTGCTAGCACTTCTAGTGCGTTTCCTTGGTTCTTTACTATAATATCGTACTGGGTTTCTTCTCTCGAAATCAAGATTTTTTTCATGTATATCAATAATTCTTTTAATAATACTATTACGATAATCAATATAACTTTGAGCTTTTTCTGGATGATGTTCTAGAATAAGATAAGCTTTATCAAGAATATATTCAATACTAGAAAGAGTAATACGATAACCATAATTAATAGTTTGTCTAGGACGAGAACCATCAGGATAAATAGTAGTACAATCTAAATCTTTAATATAAGATTCAATTGCATCAGCCATTGTAGATTTATCAATAACATAATTAATATATCTAATATCTCTATCATCTAGCTTTTCTTCATATCCTTTTATTATCATAGATTTTCTTTCTTACATTTATAAATAATAATACGAGTTGGTTTACCTATAAGACAATGATTATATTTAAACCATTCAATAATATCAAATGTAGGATAAGTTTTAGCTATTCCTTCAACAAGAGCATAACCTTCTTGATAATTAAAATTACTATGAACAGTTCCACCATTATCAGTATCAAGTAAGCTAAACTTTTTGATATATTCAACGTCATCATTAGAAGATAGATTAATTTCTCCATAACAATAAATATCTTTTTTATCAATATGTTTATTATCTATATTAATATATTCAAATTTATCAAGATTTTGTTCATCTTCTTCAGTAATTGGACGCATAACAGTATATGTAACACCAGCTAGACTTTTAGTATGGCAAAGTATTACTTTCTTCCGTATTCCAAGTAAATTCAGTTTCTTCTCCATAATTATCTTCTATATATTTAACAACTTGTTGAGTTAATTCATTAATAACATTTGTAGAATAACTACTTCTCAATTCGGCAAAATCTTTAACGCCAAGTTCTTTAGGAATAATAATAGGTATAATATCATAATCATTCTTAAGAATCACAGCTTCCATAAGACCAGTTCTATCATTATCCATAAGGCTAATAAGAAAACCATTCCGATTAAGTTTACTACGAAGCCAATCATATTCAATTTGACGAAGTTTATAAGTTTCATGTGGAATATTAACAACACCAATAGTTTTAAATTCAAGGGTAGACCCCCCGTAGAGGATGGAATGATTAATACTCTTTAGATAACATTCAAGACTTAATCTATCTTTAGTAGATTTAGTTATAATAATAACGTCATAATTATCTAATTCAAGATTAATAATTCCTTCAATAGTATTACTATTAGTTATAAACTTAACTTCAGTTTTCTTATTCCTATTTGGAAAATACAGTTTAACATTAACTATTCCTCTTTTATCTTGCCCAAGAACATAACCATAACATAAATCTGTTTTATCTTTATCGTAAAAATATTTAGGAATAGGATTAGCAGAACGATTAATATAAAATTGGTCAACAGGATAAACAAAATGAGTATTAAGAAAATTAAGATTAATACCAAATTGTCCCCAATACTTAGCATCTAAATTATTCCACGGACGAGTAACAAGTTCAATAATAGGTTTATGATTACGTACATTACTAATAGCCCTAGTAATACTATAATCATTGTTTTCATCTTTATCTTGTCCATAAATAATATTTCTAAAAGTATAAGCAATATGTTTAAGAACAAATAGAAATTGACTTTTAATAGAAATATCAATTTGCTTATGAACAATTTCAGAGAGTACAGTTGCAGCAGCATCTATACAATCTCCCCACCAATATCCAGCAAAATCTCTTCCTTTAAGTTTATTCCTATTATCATATCTAAAACCAAAACTAGGATGAGTATCTTCACGAAAAGGACTAGATATAAATTCTCCTGTATCTATACAATGTTGTATATCTTCAACACTAATTCCAGTATAAGTGCTAAAAATAGTAATTTGACTAACTTTAGAGAAAATATAATCTTTAGTTAAAATAGTATTACTAATATTTCTTTTCATAATATTTCTAATTTGACCTTTATCGTGAACATATAAAAAAAGAGGATTAGGTACTAAAATAGTACCCAATCCTCTTACATACAACTATTTAACTAACTTTAATTTTTTAGAATGGTAAATCTTCTGTTGGATTAACAAAAGCACCAGCAGCATCATTACCGCCACCAAATGGACTAAAATCTCCACCGCCATTAAATCCACTAACAGGATTTATAGGAGCAGCAGTTTGAACACCAGGCATTACACCAACACCAGGCATAGCAACATTTGGCTGTTTAGCTTGTTCGGCAGATTTCTGATAAACAATACTTTCTTTATAAGGGTCAATATGCAAACTAGGAGCAGATTGTTCTTTATAAAGTTCAATAACTCCATCGTTAATAAATGTAGGAAATCCTAAATCACCAAATGAAGATTTACTTCCAACAACAGCACGCCATTTACCATCATTCTTAACAAAACGAAGAAGTTTCATCCAAATGGTAATAGGTTTACCTTTAGCATCATTATAAACAGGTTTACCATTATTGTTAAGTAATTTAACATAATTTTCAAACACAGTCTTATAACCAGCTATAACTTCTTCAGCCTCAACAGGTACATACTGCATATTTTCATCAAAATCTTCAAAAGGCAAAGTAAGAGCATCAATTTCTTCTTCTGTTAAATCACGACCTTTAAGAACAAATACATTATATATATGTTTCATAAAGCGGAAAATGTTATCAACTTTCCAAGCACCTTTACCACCGGGAATAGTTTCAACATTACTTTCAGCAGGAAGAAGACGTTGAGTTACATAACGACGTTCATTGATATTTTCATGATTACTAGCAAAAGTAAATGTAAGATAAGGAATACTCATACCAGCAAATGAAGGCATACCTTGAACATCATCTTTCAATGTAGCCCAATCAACTTTAACATCTTCAAGATGGCCAATAAACAAGCCATTAGCTTTATTACAATCAGTACGTTCATCAAACTTTTTACGAGTTACATCACGTAAATCATTATTAATACCTCTACCTCTACGTTTTTTAGGAGTTTGTACTTCTGCATTAGCAGTTTGTTCAGCACTTGCTACAACAGTAGCTTCATTCTTAATTTCTTTTTCTGTCGACATAATTAAAGTAATTAAAAGAATTATTAGATAAAATAAGAGCTGCACCATTAGCAATACTAACAATGCAGCTCTATGTTCAAGATACTATATTTCTAGGACGAAGATTTGATTATTCAGCAGTTTCTTCTTTTTCAGCTTTCTTACCGATACGAATAGGTTCTTCATCTTTATATTCGGTAAGCATTGCAATCTTAACAACAATATCTTTATGACCGTTATTAACAACAGCTTCTTGCAAGTTGTCAATGTCTACTGTATAAACACGATTCTTAGAAGTAGCTTCTTCATCAGTCATATCAGCTTTCAACTGTTTCCAAACATTAGAGTCAGTAAAGTTAAGAGTTACACCAATACCAGACAAAGCAGCAGTATTAGCACATTTAGAACCTTTAATCTTAGCAACTTCATCACCTTGAATACAGCTAACCAAAAGTTCTTTCTGTTCATCTTCGGTAATACCTTCACGACCAAGAGCAGCTTTAAGTTCTTCATTAGAAGAAGATAAAGCACCTTCAAGAGTTTCTTGGAAATAAGTATTAACATACTTAATCTTATCATTCTTAGTCATACGAACACGAGTAGTGCAAGGATTACCATTCTTGTCTAATTCAGCAATACCTTTAGCTAAAGCCCAAATATCAAATTCAGCATGAACAGCCATAGCAGCTTCGGGAGATTCAATATCCAAACCTTGTTCTTCACAGAAAGCAACAACTTCGGGTACTTTATTGATAATAGCATTATCAATATTTGCACAGTTATTAATGAACATTACATATTCACCATGAGCAATGCCGAGAGCTTTAGAAACTTGGGCAGTCATACGGAAACTACCGGGAGTAGAAACAACTACCAATTCAGGTTCTTCACTAACTGCTCTTTGACCAGCATTAACAATACCCATACCAAAACTCAAACCTTTCTTAAAGTCTTTCATAATTATAATTATTTAAAAAGTGAATAATATCAGTCATACGACTGTTTTGTTTAATAATAATTTCTCTAGTTTGTTTATGTTATTGAATTTCAGTAATATCAATAATATCTTCATTACTTAAATCAATACCTTGCATAGTCTTTAATTCTTCTGTGCTTAAACAGCCCATAATTAAATCATTAGCAATTTCACGAGCACCATAAACAAATGCTCTATGACTTATCATTATTTTAGGATATTTCTTATAAGTATCTTTTTCAAAACATCCAGCAACAATAGCATCTTTATAAGTAAACTCACCAGTAGCAACCATATTACGTTCTCCAATTTTACGATAAAAACGATAACTAGTAATATAATCAATAGGAACAGCAGGTATTCTATAAACAGGAACTTTACCAGTAGAAGCAATTTGTTTAGCTTCATTAGTATTAGTAGCTATTTCAAACTTACCATTAAGTTGATATTCTTTATATACATTACCATTATAATCTTTATAGTATTTAACAGGATAAACATATATGTGTTCATGGTCTTTATCTTCTGCATTTTTAGTTTGTGCCTCTTTGGGAGTAAGACACTTAATACAGTCAGATGGAAGTTTATCTTCATCATAAGCATTAAAGCCATCTGTATATTCGTACAGAGCGCGATAATTATCTACTTTTTCCCAACTCACGCTGCCTTTGACAAGTAATGCCTTAATAATATGGACATCAACACCTGTTTTACCACTAACTACATGAATATGTTCAATGCAAGTAGAAAATGGAAGTCTAAGGTCTTTAGCTCTCATTGCAATAGCAAGACCATCTTCAATAGACTTAATACCACATTTATCACTACGCATAACACGTTTGATAAATACTTCAAGATTTGCAATTTCAGCTTCACTCATATAATTAAGCTGATATGGAGCAACAGAATGTTGAACACCATGTTGTTTTTCAATACTACTATTACTAACAGCAACAGTAGTATCATTAACTTTAACTTCTTTATCTTCGTCCATTCTATCAAAGAGCGATTTTGATTACACAACAAATGTAACTATTATATTTATACTAGCAAACAATATCATCAAAATTTTGAGCACTAATATCAGAATTAACATTCTGTATAACTTCATGGTTAGCCGATAACTTTTCCTTTTTAAGACTTGCTTCCTCAATAGTACCAGCTATATAAAGTTTATGTACTTTAAGTTTTGATTGACTACAATTAACATTATTATAACGATAAATAAGTTCATCTATTGTATCACATAAAGGTGAGGTTAAAATCCATTCGTCTACGCTTGTTTCTAGGCTGTCAGTTGAGTTATTTTTTATAGATAATACTCTTAATAAGCCATCATTAAAAGACTTCAAATTCAGCGTGGAAATAGCCTTAGATTTGACGATTCTTGGCTGTCCTTTCTTGCTTCCTGTCTTATACAAAACAGGAATACCATTATCATCAACTAGAACTTTATCCTCAATTTTATCATGATAATCACCACAAATTTCACCTAGTTTATCATTAATATATTTAGTTACAGTAGCAGCATATTCACCTCTCTTGCTAATAATAAGAAATCGTTTATCAGGATTATCTTTAATAATTTCAACTATTCTTTCTAGCTTACAAACGTTATCAGAACATATAAGCATACGTTCACGAACAATATTATAAAAAGTCTTAACTCGTTCAGCAAGAACAAGAGGATTATAACATTCATCAATTTGTTTACTAAAAGGATTAGTCATATCCATATCAGCACTCCATCCATTATATTCAGCTATTTCTGTAATATACTGCATAGCACTACGTCCATCTTGTGTACCATTTCGAGCACATTTAATATTATCAAGATTACCAAATACTTGAATAGTCTGAGTAATAAACTCAGTATATTTATCATAATTAGCAATATCATCTTGATTAACAAATAGAATTTGCTCTCTATGTTCCTCTACGGGGAGTATGGCTCGCATACCACTAGAATTTAGAATATTATTAATAGGTGGAATATTATTATAAATCTTAGTTAACTGAGAAGTATCAATAGTTTTTTCAGTTAGAATCATAAGTTTAAATCTAGCATGATTAAAAACTGTATTACAAGATAAATTCCATTCGTTAACTCCAACAACAATAGAAATATCATAACTATAATTATATCTACTATTAACATAAGTATGAGTAAGAATATTAATAGTATCTATATTTATATTATGATTTTTAAGACTATCAACAATTTCAGTTCTTCTTTTCCAATTATCTGTAACAATAAGTATTTTAATATTATCATTCTTATTTCGCATAAGACTAATAATTCTACTTATAATTTCACAATAATCAATAGGAGGAACACAATTAATAGTTCCAATACCTTTATATTCTTTAGAACCCCATTTGTTAATTAGTTTATCATAAGTTTCTTCAACTATATTTCTCATCCAAAATCATCTTCATTAAAAATAGGATTATACATACCGCTATATTTTTTAATTTTACTTTTACCTTTTCCTTTAGGAGAAATCTTAAGTTTAATAGGATTAATAACTTTCATAGCTTCTTGATAATAAAATTTAAAATTAATATCTCTAAGAGAAATATCTTTATCATCAAGACTATTAATAACTGTTACAACAGAACCAGCCGCCATTCTACTACGAGAACCATTATCATTATGAACTTTTTCAATAATATAACCTCTATTAGAAACATAAAATCTAACATATCTTTGACAAACAACATGAGTAACTTGTCCATTTTCAATCTTAGTTTCTTCTACATGAAATTGTCTACCTACATTTTGAGTAAGACAAAAGTCAAGAATATTAGTAGCTTCTTGAAGAGTATCCATCACAGGTTTATTCTTAAGAAAATAGTTTTCAATAGCTTGAGCAACAATAGGCATAGAATAACCTTTAGTTAAATCTAAAGAATACATCATAGGATTAAGAGCACCTTTAGATTCAATTTTAAGTTTACCTTTAGACCTAAATTGAGTAATATAATTATTAACATCACGAGCTATAAGACTATGAACAACATCACTATCTGCTTGCATTCCAGTAATATTTTGCCACCAAGTAGTAATTTCTTTAAATTTATCTTCTTGACTAGCATAAACTTTTACCATAATACCATCAGTATTAGCACTAATAATATGAATATTATCTAGTTCAAGAGCTTCGCATAACATGAGAAGCATAAGTTGTCCATTAACAGTAACTTTAAGAACAGCAAGACGGTCATATAAATCTCCTTTTTCAAATCCAAGTTTACCATAAATACTATTTATGACAATCTTTAGAACTAAAGCAAGAATATCTTTAGCAATTCCATCTATGTATTCTTCTTCGCTATGTTTCACATCAACACGTTTTTGTTTCATCCAACTAATTAAATTACAAAAAGCATTTGTATTAATATGAGCAGGAGCAACTTTATGAACACCTATTATGCTAGGATAAAAACTAGCAACATCAAAATGATAAATGGTAAAAGGTTTACCCCCTGTGGAGGCTGGAGTTAAGTAATCACCATAAGGAGTAGTTGAATATAACTCCATAGGAACATCTTGACTATGTAAACCTCCAGTTGCAAGAGTATAAGTTATATCTCCAATTTTAACATTCTCACTAAAGGCATCTTTATTAACTCTATAAATTGTAGTTTTATAAAGTTTATCAAGTAAATCTTGAAGTTCTTTAGTTTTAAACTTAATAAAAGGAAAAATAACTTTTTTAAAACTCATAGCAGTTCTTTCAGTTTTCTTACCTTTCCATTGTTCAGGGGCAAGACCACTAAATTTACTATAAAATTTCTCAAAAAGAATATCAGCAGTTTTACTACGACTAGAATTAAGAACATCAACATCGTATGCTTTACTAATAGCATAACGAGATTTAATTTCTTCTGGATAAAGACGAACTATTTCAGCTACAATGAAAACATCATTAAGATTATAATACATCATAGGTTCAATATATTCATCAAGAATAAATCTATCCCATTTATCTACTAGTTTATTAAGCTGATTAATATTCATCCCTTTAAGACTAGGAATTTCATTATATAATTCAGCTTCTTTTTCATTAATATCAGGAAGTTCATATTCTAGAAGTTCATACCATTGAAGATTAATAGAAGTTTGCTTTAGACCTTTAGGAACAGGTTTACGTTCACCTGTTTTACTATCTACAACTACACTTGCTTTATTAAGAGCAAATATACGCATTACATCAACACCTGTAAATGGTAGTTTATATTTTCTAAGACTATTAAGATAAAAATCAGTTCTAAATTTATCTTTATCATCTTGACTAGAAATAATAGTTTTACTAGTTTCATATAACTTATTAATAAGTTCTTTCGTACTATTCGTACGCATATAAAAACTAAGTAAAGCAGCAATCATAAGATTATCATAATTGAAATTATTAAATCCATACAAGTCAGTACGAATAATATTTCCATTAGAATCTTTATAGTATCTAGTCTTATTAATATAACCTATCATAGAAAGTAATTGACTATCGTCTTTATCTGTTATATAAAATTTATATTTTTCAACAGTTTCAAGACGAGCTTTAATTTCTTCAACAGATAGCTTTTGAACTAAAGGAATAGCTTTTCCATTACTATCAACACAATCTTTAAAAACTTTAAGATAGCTATTAATGCTAACAAAAGTAATAGAGAAGAAGTTTCTTAATACTTCGACATCATAAGCTATACAATTAATCATTTATAAAATTTATGCCATAATTATTTCTATTTTCATTAACCCAATTAATATCATCAGCAAAACGCTGTTTAAATATATGATAAAGATTATTATCTTTAAATTTAATAAGAGGAGAATAATTACTAAATACATATTTACCACCAGTAGCCATAAATCTAGGAATATGATTATTACTAATACTAAGATAAGCATCGCCAAATACAAATAGATATTTGTAATTAATTCTAGCTAATTCTTTCCATAGAATATTACGACATTTATCAATAGCAGTAAGATATGTATTATAATTATTAGAACAAGCACATTTAATACTATAAGTCATATAAACATCTTCGGTATTATTTCGTCCAGAGTATTCATCGTAAAGATTACCAATATCAGTAAATAATTGATAATCATCACAATAAACTCTATCACCTCTAGGAAATAGGAAAACAATATCTCCATGAATACTTCCTCTACCACCTTGTATATATTTACCTGTATTAAATATACGATTTGGACATCTTTCACAATCAGGATATTCGTCAACAGTTTTACTTGCCATAAGATAATACTAATTGATTACTAGCACGAGAACAAGCAACATATAATCTACGAAGCATTTCATCTCTATTAGTATAAGGATGACCATATTTATCATAAATCATATCATTAATATCTACAAATACATTTTTATAAGTAGAACCTTGTGCTCTATGAGAAGTAATTGCAAAGCCATAATCTAAATCTCTACTAAATAAAATCTTACCATTACTATTCGTAATATTAGAAGCGATAAGATATTTACGTTTAAAATCAAAATACTGTTTCCATTTACTTCCACGTTCAGAACTACTAGCTTTTTTAGCATCATCAATAAGACTAGTCAACTTCTTATAATACATCTGAAATGTATAGTTATCATAATGGTCAATAACAAATAAAGGTTGAGTTATAGCACCACCATGAATAGCTTGAAACTTAATAAGAAATCCTTTAAACTCATAATCATTATCAACTGTATCAACAATATCTTTAACAATATATTCTTCACTATTGTTTATAATAATATCATTAAAAACATTAACAACAGTAGTATAACTCATTATTAAATCATTACGAGTAATAAGACTTTTATCAGCATCTTGAATAATCATATGTCTTACATGGTTATTCCATTGTGCAACACGACTATTAGTATAAGCTATAATACGATACAAATCAATATTTTTAGTATATTCTTCATCATTAAAACAAGTATCAATTAAATCAGAAAATTCAGTTTGACCACAAACATAAAATCCTTTAGTTTCTTCATTATAATCTTGTCTATTTTTAGATATATAATCAAGAAATCTCCATCCATTCTTATTATCTATATCTTCTCGAAGAAGTTTAAGAAGTTTACTAATAGGGTTATTATCTCCTTGTCGTACAACTTCTTTAAGATAATAAGTATTACTAGCAATAAGAAAAGCTTGACTAGTTTTCTCATTAACAGGTGGAAGCTGACTAGAGTCACCAAGCATTATAACTTTAATTTGAAGCTTCTTACATTTATTACTAATATACTTAACAAGTTTAGCATTAAGCATAGAAGCTTCATCAATAATTAAAACTTTAAGACCATCTAGTTTATCTTTTCCAACAGGATTAAAGGCAGGATTTTCAGGGTCAAAATTTTCAATATTAACATCAAGTCTAAAACCAAACAATGATTGAATTGTATTAACTTCTTTTCCACCAATAGAATTACTAAGAACTCTACAAGCTTTATGTGTAGGAGCAGCACAACCTATAACACCACCAGACCATTTACAATTATTAATAACATATTTAATAACAAATGTCTTACCTGTACCTCCAGCACCACAAAGAGCATTAATATATTTCTTATCATCCCAAGGCTGTGCAAGAAACTCAATAAGTTCATGCACAGCTATTTCTTGGTCTTTAGTAAACTTAATGTTAATATCTTTTCTATTACTATTAGCAATATTAAGATTACCAATCATTATAATTCGTTGTTTACATCAATAAGATTATTTTTAACTTTATCTTCATATTCTTTCCATTCTTGAAAAGCTAAAATAGTAGATTCACTATCGCCAC